>JAVBTY010000064.1:0-9840 GCA_031555955.1 Rhodocyclaceae bacterium
GCGTTTGTATGCGCGAATCACCTGCCGGCGTCTCTCGTGCTGCTCAGGCGCACTGAGCTTTCTCGCGTCATCGATTTCCATCGCACAAGCATCGCATCAGATGAACATAATTTCAATCTATTTGAGGGCCGGATCTATAAAGATACAAACAACAAGTACGCCTACAGTTGCTGCAATGTAGCCAAGCTTTCCTGTCCGTCATAAAAGGCGCGTTGATTGCCTTTGCGTCGTGAGAAGTGCCACCGCCTTCTTATCGAAGGAAACGAAGGTTTCCCCGCCAAGCCAATTGCCTTCGTAGGCAATGACGCCATCGGCAAAGTCTCCGCCCGCGTCGAGCATCAGCAAGCCAGCCTCCACGGCAGGCCGGTTCACTGCCACATTCGCGGCGGCCAGTAGTGCCCGGATTGCGCTGGCCGCGTCGGCTTGCTGAAAGCCATAGACACGCAGCAGCACCCAAACAAATTCGCATAGGCACGGCAACGCGACCGCGATCAACTCGGAGTCGGTCAAGACTGCGGCGGCAACGTCCGCTTGTGCAGGATCGTCACGCACAACCGCACGCACAAGGACGTTGGTATCGACTGCGACCTTCATTGCTTACCTGCCCAGCCTTGCGCTGCCGCCTCGTTGATTTCTTCGATGGTGGCAACCTTCTGCGTTCTGCCCGCGAGCAGGCCGACAAAGCTGGCTATCGTCCCTGCGGGCCGTGCCGCCTTGAGCATGCCCCGACCATCTGGCAGCAAGTCCAGCTCGATCTTGTCGCCTGGCCTGATGCCGAGGTGTTGCAGTACGTCCTTCCGAAATGTCACTTGTCCCCGTGCGGTAACGGTCAATGTGGTCATGGCGGTTTGTCCTCGCAATTCAGGTTGATGTTTTACATGGTAATGCAAGAATACCTTACACTGATAGCGTTTTTACTTGTGCGTCCCCAGATCCTCCAACGCCCAAACCAATAAATTTTTCGTGCCGTCACTCAACAGAATCAAATTCAGCCGCATGGCACGCCTTCCCGCCGCACAACAGGCGTAAGCCCGGTTTGCCCCACACCTGTGCCTCGCACTCGGGGCAACGGTATTTCACCCGATTGCTGCGGTTACCGGGCGTCGGGGTGACCAGTAACGCAGCCAACTCGCCAGTGAATCCGAGCGGTTTGCCATCGGCGTCAGTCGCGGCCTGGAGCGCCGCCGGCGGAGGACGCTGCCCACTGCTTCCACCGGCACCAGCGCCGGGACCGGAAAATGTTTGAGGATGCACGGGCGGAAAGCGATCGAGCCACGACACCTGAAACCCCGTCTCCAGCAACCCGGCCGTGGCTCGCATGAAGGGACCATCCTCGATCGCGTAGTCCGCGATCTTCTCGCCGGTCCGTGCGCCGCCAGGTCTGCCAGTGCTCGACGGCATCAGCCCGATCGCCTCCATTTTGTCGGCCCATTCCCTGTTGTGATAACCACGCCGTCCCGGATCGCCGAAGTGAAACTGCCAGGCATGGGCCATCTCGTGCACCAGCGTCTGCAAAATCTCCAGCAGAGGCACAACGCCGAAGTAGGACGGGTTGATGGCGATTTCGTCCGTCATCTCCCTGCCGGTGCGATGCGCGAACCGGCGTGAAGAGAAATAACCGTAGGTGCGCTTCTCGCGCTGCATCGTGATGAGGCAGTGCGGCAGGCGCCCATCGAACAGCCGGGCGTTGTAGTGATCGAACGCGCCTTCCAGTTCGGCGTAAGCCTGCAGGGTCGGGTTTGAAGCACTGGCCGTGGCGGGGGTTTCCGGGGAACGTTCGTCCGGGCGGGTTTTCATAGTCCTGTTTTTGGATTGCGCAATCCAAAAATAACGCAGCAACGATGAAAGAGGCAAGCGGGGGATTACAAACCAGACCGTTGCCCTGCAAGGCGATTTTGACAAGCCAGGGCCCGCCCTGGTGATTCAGGCCGATCTGTTTGGCGAGCACACGAGCGTTACGGTATTACCCATCACCAGCGCGCTTGTGACCGCGCCCCTGCTTCGCGTCACGGTGCGGCCGAGCGCCCGGAACGGTTTGCAGAAGCCTTCGCAAGTAATGGTGGACAAGGCGATGACGGTGAATCGCGAAAAGATCGGGCCAGTTTTCGGTCGCATCGATGCGGATGCACTGGTGGAAGTTGAGCGTTGTCTGGCGGTGTTTCTGGGCATCGCCAGGTGACGGAAAAAAGCTGATTTCCAACAGCGACGCGAATAAGCCGAGGCTGGCGGGCTGAGCAGCGAAGACATACACGTGAAACCGGAGGAAGAACGGTTTCCGGCGGAAATTCCGGCGGTTCTGGTTTACACGCCCAGACGGCGAAGCATGAGTCATTTCTTCCCCGCCGCCCGCGGCGCTGCTGCCGCGCAATGGATCACCTGACGGTTACGCCAGAACCCACGCATTCCTGCCTTCAGAGACGGACAAGGATGCCGTGAACATGTCATGGCGTCACATCCGGAACAGGAGGCCCGTATGCCCGAAACTCTCAGACGACACAGCCCGCCGAACCCTTTCGCGGCCCCGGTCAGGCTTCCCCTGAAGAACGATGATGCTTACGACATTGTGGCGTCGGTCGTGTTCGAGCTGCTCAATCACGGTCTGGAAGCAGACCTGGGGCGGCTCGGCGCGTCGGCCGGCATGACGCTTCACGATCAGGCCGTTCTGCAGCAGATGATGCATACGGTCCGCCAGCAGTGCGTGCTGTCCCTGATAGGCAGCCGCGGGGGGCGATCTCGCCTGGCGGCGGAAACTGTTGATGAACGGGAAGGCACCCTCGACGATCCCATGCTCCCGATCCTGCGCGAAATGGCCCGGGAGAGTGACAAACCCCTGTCGATCTCCTGGCTGCTGCGCCACCTCGGCATTTCTTACCGGCGCGGCGGACGTCTGGTTGACATTCTCAAGGCCGAATGCGAGTCAGTATCTCAGCCGCCGGAGCAGGAGCGTTCAGACCGGGCGCAGCCTGAAGTCACCCGTGCAGTCAGCGCGGATAAACGCAAAGGAACAGCGCATGGCTCGCGAAAGCCGCCACCGCCAGGGTGAGCAGCAACACGCGTACGGCCAGAATCGTTCTGGAGGCGGCTGGCCGCCTGCTGCGCCTGAATGACGCGTCCCCGACATCCTCCTCTTTCAATGCCATGTGCAGCACTTCGGCGCTACCCACGTATTCGCAGAATACGGCCTGATTGCATATCATCCTGGTAAGTTTCGACAAGGATGAAAGGCATGGCGCAGTTCAACCGCATTGACCACGACACCGAGGAAGCCGTCCGGCGCTTTCTGGCTCTGATCAGGCAATCCTGGCTGGAGAGCGGTGGCATCTATGGCTATCGCAAGATTACGCATGACCTGCGCGATCTGGGCGAGCGTTGCGGCAAACATCGGGTTTACCGTCTGATGAGGCAAGAAGGGCTACGGGCACAGGTGGGCTACCGTCGTCGGGCCGGCCGCTACGGCAAGCCAGCAGTTGTGGCCGAAAATCAGCTGGAACAGAAATTCGATGTCGAAGCACCCAATCAGGTTTGGGTGACAGATATCACCTATATCCGAACCCACGAAGGCTGGCTGTATCTGGCGGTGGTACTGGATCTGTTCTCGCGTCAGGTAATCGGGTGGTCGATGCGCTCTCGGATCGATAGCGAGCTGGCGATCAGTGCCTTGCTGATGGCGGTATGGCGGCGAAGCCCCACAGCGCCCGTGATCGTCCACTCTGATCAGGGATGCCAGTACAGCAGCCATGACTGGCAAACCTTCCTGAAAGCGCATGGCTTATAGCTCCGGCCCTCATTAAGTTTGATTTTCACGCTTATAAGCGCATGTTTTTCATACACAAAATATGCGGAAAAGCACTACACAATGCGGGCCGGATCAATAAGATTGGTACGAAAACCGGTGCAGCCTCACATCTCAGTTTTTCTGCGGCATCTGGACGAAAACCTCGTCCTGGCGGATCAGCCCCAGTTCGAAGCGGGCCCGCTCCTCAATCGCGTCGCTGCCCGATTTGAGGTCACGCACCTCAGCCTCAAGACTGGCGTTGCGCTGTTCGAGGCGGTAGTTTTCCGCGCGCCGCGCCTGCAGCTGGCTGTCCACCTCCCATACCCGCAGCCAGCCGCCCTTCCCCACCCAAAGCGGGTACTGAAGCGCGACGACCAGCAGGGTGAGGATGATTACAGGCCAGCGCATCAGGGGGCGGCAGAATATGGAAACATCGGGGTACAGTGGCGGAAGACCGGCGGGCGATCCGCCAGATATCCGCCGCCAGTCCGGACTCAGCGCGTGCGCAGGTTGTAGAAAGCGCGCGTGCCGGGATAGCGCGCGGTATTGCCGAGATCTTCCTCGATGCGCAGCAGCTGGTTGTATTTGGCGATACGGTCGGAGCGCGACAGCGAGCCGGTCTTGATCTGCATCGCATTCAGGCCCACCGCGATGTCGGCGATGGTGGAATCTTCGGTTTCGCCCGAGCGGTGGGAAATCACCGCCGTGTACCCGGCGCGCTTGGCCATTTCAACGGCGGCGAAAGTCTCGGACAACGTGCCGATCTGGTTGATCTTGATCAGGATCGAGTTGGCCACGCCCTGTTCGATACCCTGTTCGAGGATGCGGGTATTGGTGACGAACAGGTCGTCACCCACCAGCTGCACTTTCTTGCCCAGCTTGTCGGTCAGCGTCTTCCAGCCTGCCCAGTCACCCTCGGCCATGCCGTCCTCGATGGAGACAATGGGGAATTTGTCCGCCAGCGTCGCCAGATAATCGGCAAAGCCTTCAGCGGACAGCGTCAGCCCTTCACCGGCAAGCACGTACTGGCCGTTTTTGTAGAACTCGCTCGAAGCGCAGTCGAGCGCCAGCAGCACGTCGCGGCCCGGCACGTAACCGGCGGCGGAGATCGCATCCTGGATCAGGTTCAGCGCTTCCTCGGTGCCGGACACGTTGGGGGCGAACCCACCTTCATCACCGACCGTGGTCGGATAGCCTTTCTTGTCCGTGATCTTCTTCAAGTGGTGGAAGATCTCGGCGCCGCAACGCAGCGCTTCGCGGAAACTGGTCATGCTCACCGGCATGATCATGCATTCCTGAATGTCCAGGCTGTTGTTGGCGTGCTCGCCGCCGTTGATGACGTTCATCATCGGCACCGGCATCGACATCGGCCCGGAACCGCCGAAATAGCGGTACAGCGGTAACCCGGCCTCCTCCGCCGCTGCCCTGGCGACCGCCATCGACACCGCCAGCGTGGCGTTGGCGCCAAGGCGGGATTTGTTTTCGGTGCCGTCGAGTTCGATCAGGGTCTGGTCGATAAAAGCCTGTTCCTCGGCATCCAGCCCGATGATGCTTTCGGAGATTTCGGTATTCACATTCTCCACCGCGCGCAGCACGCCTTTGCCAAGATAGCGGGCGGGTTCGCCATCGCGCAGTTCGATGGCTTCGCGCGAGCCGGTGGACGCTCCGGACGGCACCGCCGCGCGGCCCATGACGCCGGATTCGAGCAGCACGTCGGCTTCGACGGTGGGATTACCGCGGGAATCGAGAATTTCGCGGGCGATCACATCAACGATTGCACTCATGACTATTCCTGTTTCAGTTATGGATCCAGATTTTCAGGCTGTTCCGCCAGCCGGTGCGGGCGGCAGCCCTTCGGCCAGCAGCATGTCAAATTCCGCCGCGTCAGCCCTTGCTGCGCGGGCGGTGCGATATTCAGGCGAATCATAAAAACGGCGTGCTATTCCCATCGAAGGAAACGCAACAATGGTCAGCCGCTGCGGCGACCAGTCTCCCTCCAGCGTTTCAGTCGCGCCGCCGCGGACAAGATAACTGCCGCCATATTTCGCCACCGCCACGGTGGCAAGGTCACGGTAACGGGCGAAGCCTGCCGGATCGGACACGCGCCCATCCACCACGAGGTAGGCCGGAGCCGCCGCCCCGCTCACCCGGCGCTCCCCGCGCTTTCCAGAAAACCATCCGCCTTCACCAGCGCGTCGATCTCCTTCAGCGTTTTCAGCAGCGACCGCATTTTCGGCAGCGGCCACGCGTTGGGGCCGTCAGACAGCGCCGTTTCGGGCGTCGGGTGCGTCTCCATGAACAGACCGGCGACACCGGCCGCCACCGCCGCGCGCGCCAGCACTGGCACGAATTCGCGCTGCCCGCCGGAAACGGTCCCCTGCCCGCCGGGCAGCTGCACCGAGTGCGTGGCGTCGAACACCACCGGGCAGCCCGTCTCGCGCAGGATCGCCAGGCTGCGCATGTCCGATACCAGATTGTTGTAGCCGAACGAAGCGCCACGCTCGCACACCATGATGATATCCGCGCCGCCGTTGGCTTCCCTTGCCTTGGCGACGACATGACGCATGTCGCCGGGCGCGAGAAACTGGCCCTTCTTGATGTTGACCGGCTTGCCCGAAGCGGCAACGGCCTGGATGAAATCGGTCTGACGGCACAGAAAGGCCGGTGTCTGCAGCACATCCACGGCGGCGGCAACGGCGGCGACCTCGTCGATCGCATGCACGTCTGTCAGCACCGGCACGCCGAGCGTCTCTCGCACGTCTGCGAGAATTTCCAGCCCTTTCTCCATACCCAGGCCGCGAAAAGACTGGCCGGAACTGCGGTTGGCCTTGTCGTAGGAAGATTTGTAGATGAAGGGAATCGCCAGTTCGGCGCAGATTTCCTTCAGCGCCGACGCGGTATCGAAGGCCATCTGGCGCGATTCGATCACGCACGGCCCGGCGATGAGGAAAAAAGGCCGGTCGAGGCCGACGTCGAAACCGCACAGCTTCATGTCGGCTCCTTGCACGTTTCCACGCGCCGGGCCAGGGCCGCGCGTACGTACTCGGTAAACAGCGGATGCCCCTTGCGCGGACTGGACGTGAATTCGGGGTGGAACTGGCAGCCGACGAACCAGGGATGAACATCCACCGGCAGTTCGATCATTTCGCACAGACCGGTTCCAGGCGCGCGGCCCGACACGGTCAGCCCTTTGTCTTCAAGGGCGGAAAGCAGGGTGTTGTTGACTTCGTAGCGGTGGCGGTGGCGCTCCACGACCTGTTCCGCGCCATAGACCTTGCGCGCGAGCGAACCTTCGGCCAGCCCGCAGACTTGCCCGCCAAGCCGCATGGTGCCGCCGAGATCGGATTCTTCGGTGCGTTTTTCGAGCTTGCCGGAGCGGTCCTGCCATTCGGTAATCAGCGCGATCACCGGGAATGGCGTCGCCGGTTCGAACTCGGTGGAATGCGCCTGCGCCATGCCTGCAACGTCGCGGGCGAACTCGACCACGGCAAGCTGCATGCCAAGGCAGATGCCGAGATACGGCACCTTGCGCTCGCGCGCGTAGCGGATGGCGGCGATCTTGCCTTCGGTGCCGCGCCGCCCGAAGCCGCCGGGCACCAGAATGGCGTCCATCCGCTCCAGCGCCGCACAGCCATCGCGCTCGATCTCCTCGGAATCGAGGTAGTGGATGTTCACCTTGCTCCCGGTGTGCATCCCGGCGTGGTTCAGCGCTTCGATCAGCGATTTGTACGATTCGGTGAGGTCGACGTATTTGCCGACGAAGGCGATATCGACCGTGTGTTTCGGATTTTCCAGCGCGCGGATCAGGTGCTCCCACGTCGACAGATCGGCCGCGCGGGCGAGGATGCCAAGCTTGTGGCAGACGATTTCGTCCAGCATCTGGTCGTGCAGCATGCCGGGAATCTTGTAGATGGAATCGGCGTCGAGGCACTCGATCACCGCTTCCGGCATCACGTTGCAGAACAGCGCGATCTTGCGCCGTTCGTCCGCGGGCACGGTGCGGTCGGCGCGGCATAGCAGGATGTCCGGCTGGATGCCGATTTCGCGCAGCTCCTTCACCGAATGCTGCGTCGGCTTGGTTTTCAGCTCGCCCGCGGTCGGGATGTAGGGCAGCAGCGTAAGGTGAATGAAACAGGTGGCGTTGCGCCCTTCCTCGATCCCCATCTGCCGGATCGCTTCCAGGAAGGGTAGCGATTCGATGTCGCCCACCGTGCCGCCGACCTCGACGATGGCCACGTCCGCGCCTTCCGCGCCGCGCTTGACGTAAGCCTTGATCTCGTCAGTGATGTGCGGAATCACCTGCACCGTTTTGCCGAGATATTCGCCGCGCCGCTCTTTCTTGATCACCGCCTCGTAAATCTGGCCGGTGGTGAAGTTGTTGAGGCGGCTCATCCTGGCGCTGGTGAAACGCTCGTAATGGCCCAGATCAAGGTCGGTTTCCGCGCCGTCCTCGGTGACGAACACCTCGCCGTGCTGGAACGGGCTCATCGTGCCCGGATCGACGTTGATGTAAGGGTCCAGCTTGAGGTGGGTCACCCTGATGCCGCGGGATTCCAGAATGGCCCCGAGGGAGGCCGCCGCGATGCCCTTGCCCAGGGAGGACACGACACCGCCGGTAACGAATACGTATTTGGTCATGGGAACTGTACTGCGGGAAAGCGCGATGATAACCGAACAGCGCCCGCTCCCGGAAGCCGCCGCGCGCCGCCCGTCCGCCCTCATCCGCCCTCACCCGTTATTCCATCCGCGTTGGCGCAGCGACGCCGCCCGTGGCGTCCGGCATCACACGGGCGGATTCAGCGGATGTTCAGCGGATGAAATCGCGGCTCACGCCCCGGAACAGGTCGGTACCGCCGCGCTCCAGCCATTCGAAGGCGACCATTTCACGCGACACGACCTCGATGCCATGTCCGCGCATACGGGCGAAAGCCAGCTCACGGTCGGACGGCGCGCGTGAGCCCGACGCCTCGGCGACTACGAACACTTCCTTGCCCGCCCAGCGCAGATCAAGCACGGTCTGCAGCACGCAGACATGCGCTTCGGTGCCGCAGACGATAATCTGCCGCTGGCGCGCCACCCCGGTATCGCGCAGGCAGCCGTCCGCCTCTGCGGAAAAGCAGCGCTTGCTCACCACGCGTGCGCCTGCGGTGGCCGCTTTTACCGCCTCCACCGTTGCGCCGATCTTGTCGGGGAAATGCTCCGTCACCACCACCGGCACGCCGATACGCTCGGCCACCTGGGCCAGCCAGACAACATTGGCGACTACCTTTTCACTCTCGTGGATGGCTGGCGCCAGACGTTCCTGCACATCAACAATCAGCAGTACCGAGGATTCCCGTTTCATCAGCATGTCCGCTCTCCCGCACCAGCGGCGGAAAATCCGCCAGCGCCCTGTTTATCCATTTTCATTTGCCCGGCGTTACTCGCCCAGTTCACCGCGATCGCGGAAATATTCGAGCGCCTCGGGGTTGGCGAGCGCCTCCAGGTTTTTCACCGCCCGCGCATGCACCACGTTGCGCACCGCCAGTTCGACGATCTTGCCGCTCTTCGTGCGCGGAATGTCCATGACCTGCAACACCTTGGCCGGCACGTGGCGCGGCGTCGTGTTGTCGCGGATCATTTTTTTGATCCGGTCGACGAGCGCGTCGTCGAGCTGACGCCCTTCACGCAACTTGACGAACAGCACCACGCGCACGTCGTTGGGATTCTGCGGCGGCCAGTCCTGGCCGATCACCAGCGCCTCAACCACTTCCTCCAGCTTTTCCACCTGGCGGTAGATTTCCGCCGTGCCGATGCGCACGCCGCCAGGGTTCAGCGTCGCGTCCGAACGGCCATAGATCACCACGCCGCCATGCGCGGTGATCTCGCAGAAATCGCCGTGGCACCAGACGTTGTCGAAGCGCTCGAAGTATGCGGCGCGGTACTTCGCCCCGTCGGCATCGTTCCAGAACCCGACCGGCATCACGGGGAACGGCCTGGTACACACCAGTTCGCCCTTTTCGCCGCGCAGCGGGCGGCCCGCGTCGTCCCACACTTCCACCGCCATGCCCAGGCCACGGCACTGG
>JAVBTY010000038.1:0-45658 GCA_031555955.1 Rhodocyclaceae bacterium
CTCGCCAAGGTCGAGACGCACAACCACCCGACCGCGATTTCGCCCTTCCCCGGCGCTTCGACCGGCGCCGGTGGCGAGATCCGCGACGAGGGCGCGACCGGGCGCGGTTCGCGGCCGAAGGCGGGACTGGCCGGTTTCTCGGTTTCCAATCTCAACATTCCCGGTTTCGACCAGCCTTGGGAACGGAGTTACGGCAAGCCGGAACGCATCGCCTCGGCGCTCGACATCATGATCGAAGGCCCGCTCGGCGCGGCCGCCTTCAACAACGAATTCGGCCGGCCCAACCTCGCCGGGTATTTCCGCAGCTTCGAGCAGGCGGTGGAGGGTGAGGTGCGCGGCTACCACAAGCCGATCATGATCGCCGGCGGATTGGGCAACATCCAGGCGCAACAGGCGCACAAGATCAGTTTCGCGCCCGGTACGCTGATGATCCAGCTCGGCGGGCCTGGCATGCTGATCGGGCTCGGTGGCGGTGCCGCCTCGTCGATGGCAACTGGCACCAATACCGCCGATCTCGATTTCGCTTCGGTGCAGCGTGGCAATCCGGAAATTCAGCGGCGTTGCCAGGAGGTCATCGATGCCTGTTGGCAACGTGGTGAGGCCAACCCCATCCTGTCGAGTCACGACGTCGGCGCCGGCGGGTTGTCGAACGCGATGCCGGAACTCGCCGACTCCGCAGGGCTCGGTGCGCGTTTCGAACTGCGCGAGGTCCATATCGAGGAGCCGGGCATGAGCCCGCGCGAAATCTGGAGCAACGAATCGCAGGAGCGTTACGTGCTCGCCATCGCGCCGGAAAGCCTCGCGCTGTTCCGCGCCATCTGCGAACGCGAACGCTGCCCCTTCGCCGTGCTCGGCGAGGCGACGGCCGACGGGCGCCTGACCGTGACCGACCGCCATTTCTCCAACTGCCCGGTCGACATGGAAATGCAGGTGCTGCTCGGCAAGCCGCCGAAGATGACGCGCAACGTTTTCCGCCGCGCCGTGCATCTGCCGCCGTTCGACATCACCGGGCTGGATCTGAAGGATGCCGCGCTGCGCGTGCTGCGCAACCCCACGGTGGCGAGCAAGTCTTTTCTCATCACCATCGGCGACCGTTCGGTCGGTGGTCTCACCGCGCGTGACCAGATGGTCGGCCCGTGGCAAATGCCGGTGGCCGACGTCGCCGTTACCGCGACGAGTTTCCACGGTGTGCTTGGCGAAGCCTTCGCCATCGGCGAACGCACGCCGGTGGCTTGCCTGGATGCGCCGGCCTCCGCCCGCATGGCGGTGGGCGAATCCATCACCAATATCGCCGCCGCCGACATCGCGGATATCGGGCAGGTCAAACTTTCCGCCAACTGGATGGCCGCGGCCGGCTATCGCGGCGAGGATGCGAGGCTGTTCGATACCGTCGACGCCGTGTCGCGCTTCTGCATCGATGCCGGCCTGTCGATTCCGGTGGGGAAGGATTCGCTGTCGATGCGCACGGCGTGGAACGAGGTTGACGAGAACGGCGTGGGCGAGGCTAAACAGGTCGTCGCGCCGCTGTCGCTGATCGTGACCGCCTTTGCGCCAGTGGAGGACGTGCGCGGCACGCTGACGCCGCAGCTCCGGTTGTCGACGGATATCGATACCGAACTGCTGCTGATCGACCTCGGTGGCGGCGCCAACCGCCTTGGCGGTTCGGTATTCGCCCAGGTGCACAACTCGGTCGGCGAGCATGCGCCCGACGTCGATCCGGCCCGGCTCGCGGCCTTTTTCGCCACCGTTCAGCGTTTGCGCCGCGAAGGTTTGATCCTGGCCTACCACGACCGCTCCGACGGCGGCCTGTTCGCCGCGCTGTGCGAAATGGCCTTCGCGTCGCGCTGCGGCTTGTCGCTGGTGCTCGACACCGTGTGCTACGACCCGTACATGAACGACGTGGACGGCCTGGAGAAAAAGCCGGACACGCTCAAGGGCCGTTTCGACGATCATCTGATTCGCGGCCTGTTCGCCGAGGAACTGGGCGCGGTGATCCAGATCCGCCGCGCCGATCGGGCGACGGTCGCTGAACTGTTGCGTGAAGCAAAGCTTGCCTACCATTTCATCGGCGAACCGAACGACAAGGACGAAATTCGCTTCTGGCGCAGCGCCAAGCTGGTGCTGGCCGCCTCGCGCACCGAATTGCTGCAGGCCTGGGCCGAAACCAGCCACCGCATTGCCTTGTTGCGCGACGATGCCGACGCGGCACGGGAAGAGTTCGATGGCTTGGCCGATGCCGCCGATCCCGGCTTGTCGGTCAGTCTCGCCTTCGATGTCGCCGAGGACATCGCCGCGCCTTTCATCGCTGCCGGCGCACGGCCTCGGGTCGCGATATTGCGCGAGCAAGGGGTCAATTCCCAGTTCGAGATGGCGGCCGCGTTCGAGCGTGCCGGTTTCGATCCGGTGGACGTGCACATGTCCGATCTGCAGGCCGGCCGGCATGATCTCGCGCGCTTCCACGGGTTTGCCGCCTGCGGCGGCTTCTCCTACGGTGACGTGCTCGGCGCCGGCCAGGGTTGGGCCAAGTCCATCCTGTTCAATCCGGCGCTTCGCACCGAGTTCGAGGCTTTCTTCGGTCGTGGCGACACCTTTGCCCTCGGCGTATGCAACGGCTGCCAGATGATGGCCCATCTGGCGCCGATCATTCCCGGCGCCGATGCCTGGCCAACCTTCCAGCGCAATCGCAGCGACCAGTTCGAAGCCCGCTTCGTCATGGCCGAGGTGCAGGAAAGCCCGTCCATCCTGCTCGCCGACATGGCCGGCAGCCGCATGCCCATCGTCGTCAGTCACGGCGAGGGCAGGGCGGTATTTGCCACCGAAGCCGACCGCGCTCGCGCGTTGGTTGCCTTGCGCTATATCGACAATCACGGCCAGCCTGCCGAAACCTACCCGAAGAACCCCAACGGCTCGCCGCAAGGCGTCACCGGCTTCACCACCGCCGATGGCCGTTTCAACATCATGATGCCGCACCCGGAACGTACCGCGCGCACGCTGCAGATGTCATGGGCGCCGCAATGGCTGGTCGAGCGCAGCCCCGATGCCTCGCCATGGATGCGGATGTTCCGCAACGCGCGCAGGTGGCTGGGGTGAGCGGCGCGATGGCCTGCCGCTTCGGGGGCAAGCTGTCGCCGTGGCTCGTGGGCCACGTTACGCGGGCATACAGGGTCTAGGGCCGCGGAGCGCTTCGGCATGAATGCGGCGCTCGACGTAGCCACGCTTGGTCAGGTATTCACGCCGGGCGACGTCGTATCCACGATGCTGGCGCTGCGTGCCAATCGGGGGCGTGTGCTCGAACCCTCCGCTGGAGAGGGCGCGTTTTCGCGGCGGATTTCCGGCTGTACCGCGCTTGAGGTCGATCCGCGCGTGGCGCCGCCGGGCGCCAGGGTGGTGGATTTTTTCGCCTGGCCGCTCACCGAGCGTTTCGACACCGTCATCGGCAATCCGCCTTATGTGCGCTACCAGGACATCGCGCCGGCAACGCGGTCGCTGTTCGACTCGTCGCTGTTCGATGCCCGTTCCAATCTGTTCCTGTTTTTCATCGAGAAAAGCGTCCGCCATTTGAACGACGGCGGCGAACTGATCTTCATCACGCCGCGCGAATTCATCAAGCTGACCGCCGCGGCCAGGCTCAACGACTGGCTGTTCGGGCAGGGTACGATCACGCACTGGATCGAGACCGGTGACACACGGATTTTCTCCGGTGCGGTGCCCAACTGCGCGATCTTTCGTTTCGTGCGTGGCGACTTCTCGCGCCGGACCCGCTACCGGCGTATCGGCGACGCCGATTGGGACGAGCGCGAAATGGTGCATATCGGCGGCCAGCTCGCCTTCACCCACGCGCATCTCACCGTGCCGCTCGCGTCGCTGTTCGACGTGCGCGTCGGCGCCGTATCCGGGGCCGATACGGTGTTCACCCACCCGGAAGGCAATCTCGAATTCGTCTGTTCGCAAACCGTTGCGACCGGAAAGACCCGGCGCATGTTCTATGACGTCCTTCATCCGCATCTGGAGCCGTACAAGGACAGATTGCTGGCGCGGCGCGTGCGGGACTTCGACGAGCGTAACTGGTGGAAGTGGGGGCGCGGCTACCACGTCGCGCCGGGAGTGGAGCGCATCTACGTCAACGGCAAAACCCGCCAGCCACGCCCGTTCTTCACCCATGCGTGCGAAGCCTATGATGGTTCCGTGCTGGCGTTGTTTTCGAAAACGGAAGGTGTGGATGTCGGGCGCGCGGTCGAACTGCTCAACGACGCGGTGCCGTGGGAAGAGCTGGGCTTCGTCGTCGATGGGCGCTATCTGTTTACCCAGCGGACGCTGGCGACGCTGCATCTGCCCGAAATTTTCGCCAGCCTGCTGCCCGCGCATGCGAAAGCTGAGGACAGGGAAGCCGCTCCCGCTTTCTGACTGGAATCAAGCCTGGGAGGCAGGATGGCTGCTAGAATCCGCCCACTGTTTTCCGTCCCCTTTTTGAGCCCTCTTTCCGTACTGCGCCATAACGCCCGATGAACCGTTTCCGCCAGCGCCTTTTTGCCTGGATCGCGCTTTTCGCGATGCTCTCCGGCGTGCTGCTCCCGTCGGTCGGCCAGGCGGCGGGCGCGGGCGGGCAGGGCAGCGGCGGAATCTGGCGTCTTGAGATCTGCTCCGCCAGCGGCAACCACTGGATCGAACTCGACGCCGCGCAGGCGCGGGATTTCATCGCCCATGCGGGCGATCCGGCATCGGGCGGGGAGGCAGCGGCAACGTCCGGGCATTGCCCCTGGTGCTGCGGCCATTCCCAGGCTGCGGGTCTGCCGCCAGCGGTGCTGCCGTCTTTCGCGCTTCCCGCGCAGCCAGGGGTTTTACCCGTATCGTTCCTGCCCGCCGCCCGCCCGCTTCATGCCTGGGCCACAGCGCGGCCCCGCGCGCCGCCACAGGCGGGCTGACGCCTGCTTCGTTGGCCGGGCCGCGCTCCCGGCTGTTTTTCCGCCATCCTTTTCACGGCTCCGTTTCGGGGGGGCGTTCCCCCGCGAGCCGCTTTCTACCTGATTACCGACCACCATGAAAAAGCTTCTCCTGATTTCCCTTGCCACGCTTGTTCCGTTTGCCGCCGTTGCTGAAACCACGGTGGCTGAACCATGGGTCCGCGCCACTGTGCCGCAGCAGAAGGCCTCTGGCGCCTTCATGCGGCTGACCTCGGATGTGGATGCCCGCCTTGTCGCGGTTGAATCGTCCGTGGCCGGAACGGCGGAAATCCATGAGATGGTTATGGACAGCGGCGTCATGAAAATGAGCCCGGTCGCTGGCCTCGACCTGCCCGCCGGTAAAACCGTCGAGCTGAAGCCGGGCGGGTATCACGTCATGCTGTTCAACCTGAAAACGCAGCTGAAGGATGGGGAAACTGCGCCGCTGACCCTGACCGTCGAAAACCGCGACGGCTCGCGGCAGACGCTGGATGTGACCGCGCCGGTCCGTCCGCTGGGCGC
This sequence comes from Rhodocyclaceae bacterium, assembly GCA_031555955.1. GTDB lineage: Bacteria > Pseudomonadota > Gammaproteobacteria > Burkholderiales > Rhodocyclaceae > Azoarcus. The sequence goes on from JAVBTY010000038.1 coordinate 5,463, forward strand.
GCCTGCCGGCATGCCGATGAAGCACGGCCACTGAGCCGCAGGCTGGCCGCGCCAGCCCTTTTACCGCCGGGACTTCCATTGCCCGCCGCAGGCGGCGGGGCGTGGAGGCCTGCGCCCGCGCCTTGCTGCGCCGGATTATGCCGACCAGCGCGGGCATGAATAAATATTTAAAAAATCAGGGACTTAATAGTATGAACTCCATTCCTTTTCGCCGCAGCCCCCTGGCGCTGGCGCTTTTTTTCGCGCTTCCCGCGCTGGCCGCTGAACAGGCGCAGGATTCGGGCGAGCATCTGCTGGATAGCGTCGTGATTACCGCGCCAGCGATGGTTGAGCCGCTGACGATCGTCACCGATCCGAAAGCGCCACGCCAGCCGATACCGGCCAATGATGGCGCGGATTTTCTCAAAAGCATTCCCGGCTTCTCGGTGATCCGCAAAGGCGGCACCGATGGCGATCCGCTGCTGCGCGGCATGTCCGGCTCGCGCCTGGGTATCTTTCTCGATGGGCAGGAAATCTACGGCGGCTGCGGTGGGCGCATGGACCCGCCTACCGCGTATGTGTACCCCGCCGCCTATGACCGCGTTACCGTCGTGAAAGGGCCGCAGAATGTTATTTACGGCGCGGGCACGTCGGCGGGCGCGGTGCTGTTCGAGCGCGATCTGCGCCGTTTCGAGGCAAGCGGCTGGATGCTGGATGCAAGCCTGATCGGCGGCAGCTTTGGCCGTAACGACCAGATTGCCGATATCCGCGGCGGCACGCCGGAAGTGCAGGTGCGTGCAGGGGCCACCCGCGGCCATTCGGACGACTACGAAGATGGCGACGGCACGAAAATCCATTCGCGCTACACCCGCTGGAGTACGAACGCGGCGCTGGCGTGGACGCCGGATGAATGGACTTCGCTCGAACTTTCCGCGGCGCGCAGCGATGGCGAGGCCGCCTACGCCGATCGCGGCATGGATGGATCGAAGTTTGCCCGTGATAATTTCGGGCTGAAATTCGAACGGCGCAACCTGTCGCCGGTGGTCGAAAAGGTATGGGCGCAGGCCTATTACAACCATATCGATCACGTCATGGATAACTACAGCCTGCGTGACCAGCCGAAGCCGAACGGTTTCGCCGTGTCGAACCCGGACCGCTTCACCACCGGCGCGCGCGCGGGCGTCACCCTGGCGCTGAGCGAGCCGTTGCGGCTTACCGTTGGCGCGGATACCAAGCGGGATATTCACCGTGGCCGCAGCGCCAGCGGACGCGCCAGCGCGGACGAGGCTGAAGGCGTGCTCCATAGCCTGCCTTATACGGAAGATGTGCGCTTCGAACAGTACGGCGTGTTCGGCGAGGCCAGCTACCGCTATCAGGACGGCAGCCGCACCGTGGCCGGGCTGCGGGTGGATCAGCATTCCGCCAAGGACGAGCGCCCCTGCGCTTCCGGCGTCTGCCCCAATCCGACCCGGGGCGACAAGGACCGCGCCACGCTCAACAGCGGTTTCGCCCGCTACGAAGGAGCTTTCGATGCCGGCGCCGGAATCTGGTATGCCGGTATCGGCCACGTCGAGCGTTTCCCCGATTTCTGGGAGCGCATCCGTTTCGACGAAAACACCCTGAGCAGCGCCTTCATGAGCGTCGATCCTGAAAAAACGACGCAGCTTGATGTCGGCCTGAACTGGTCGGACGCCGACTGGAGCACCGCCGTTTCGGCCTTCTACGGCAAGGTTAACGACTACGTCCTGATGAAATGGACTGCGCCGGTGCGGGTGCGCAACGTCGATGCCACGGTGTTTGGCGCGGAACTCGATCTGGCCCGCCGCCTTGCGCGCAACTGGAAAGCCACGGGCACGCTGGCGTGGGTGCGCGGCGAGAACGACACGGACGATGTTCCGCTGGCCCAGCAGCCGCCGCTGGAAGTGCGTTTAGCGCTGGAATACGACGATGGCGTCTTCTCGTTCGGAAACCTGCTGCGCCTTGTGGCGGACCAGAACCGTTATGACATTGGCTCCGGCAACATCGTGGCGAACGGGCAGGATATTGGCCGCACGCCAGGATTCGCGGTGTTTTCGGTCAATGCGGGCTGGCGTCCGAAGAAAGGCGTGCTGGTCAGCGCCGGTATCGACAATCTGTTCGACCGGACCTACGCAGAACATCTGTCGAAAGGCGGCGCCATGGTGCCGGGTTACGCGCCTCCGGGTGAAACCCGGATCAACGAACCGGGCCGGGTGTTCTGGCTGCAGGCGCGGGTCACGCTGGACTGAAACCGTAACGAAGGGATGAAACAAAGGGGGGCGGTTCTTGCGGACTGCCCCCTTTTCGTGGCTGCCGCCAGTATTGCGGCGGGCGCGGTTTTGGTGTGCTTACATTCCCTGGTAGATCGGCCCTTCGCCGCCCTGCGGCACCATCCAGTCGATGTTCTGGGTCGGGTCCTTGATGTCGCAGGTCTTGCAGTGCACACAGTTCTGCGCGTTGATCTGCAGGCGTGGCGCGCCGTCTTCTCCATCGCGCACGATTTCATAGACGCCCGCAGGGCAGTAGCGCTGTTCCGGCGCGTCGTAGCGGGCGAGGTTGACGGAAACCGGGATGGATGCATCCTTCAGCCGCAGGTGACAGGGCTGGTCTTCCTCGTGGTTGGTGTTGGAGAGGAATACCGAGGAGAGGCGGTCGAACGTCAGCACGCCATCGGGTTTTGGATATTCGATCCTTGTGCTGTTCGCGGCCGGGTCGAGCATGACGTGATCCGCGCTGTTGTGCAGCGTCCAGGGCACCTTGCCGCCGAACAGCTTCTGGTCCATGCCGAACAGCAGCGAGCCCAGCCACAAACCCCGTTTCATGTAGGGCTTGAAGTTGCGCGTTTTGTGCAGTTCCGTGTACAGCCAGGAGGTGCGGAAAGCGGCGGGGAAGGCGGTGAGCGCGTCGCGCTGGCGGCTGGCGGAGACGGCCTCGAACGCGGCATCGGCGGCGAGCATGCCGGACTTGATCGCGGCATGGCTGCCCTTGATGCGGGCGGCGTTGAGAAAGCCCGCGTCGTCGCCGATCAGCGCGCCGCCCGGGAAAATCAGCCGGGGCTGGCTCTGCAGGCCACCCGCCGCGATGGCGCGCGCGCCGTAGGCCAGGCGTTTGCCGCCTTCGAGAAACTGGCGGATTTCCGGATGTGTCTTGTAGCGCTGGAATTCCTCGAACGGCGACATGTACGGATTGCGGTAATTCAGGCCGACGACGTAGCCCACCGAAACAAGATTGTTTTCGAGGTGGTAGGCAAAGCCGCCGCCGTAGGTGTCCGCCGGCATGGGCCAGCCCGCGGTATGGACGACGAGGCCGGGGCGGTGGCGCTCCACCGGCACTTCCCACAGTTCTTTCAGGCCGATGCCATAGGTTTGCGGGTCCGCGCCGTCGCGCAGGTTGAATTTTGCTTCCAGCTGTTTGCCGAGGTGGCCGCGGCAGCCTTCGGCGAACAGCGTGTATTTCGCATGCAGTTCCATGCCCGGCTGGTGGTGCGGGCCGGGCGCGCCATCGCGGGTAAGCCCCATGTCGCCTGTGGCCACGCCTTTTACCGAACCGTTTTCGTCGTACAGGATTTCGGCTCCGGCGAAGCCGGGGTAAATTTCCACGCCCAGCGCTTCGGCCTGCTCGCCCATCCATTTGACGACGTTGCCCAGACGGACGATGTAATTGCCGTGATTCAGGAAACAGTCCGGCAGCAGGTTGTTGGGAATCCGGTGTCCGCCGGTTTCATTGAGGAATATCACCCGGTCTTCGGTCACGGCGGTGCTCAGCGGCGCGCCGCGTTCCTTCCAGTCCGGAAACAGCTCGGTGAAGGCCTGCGGGTCCATGACCGCGCCAGAAAGAATATGGGCGCCGATTTCAGCGCCCTTTTCAATCAGACATACGGACAGATCTACGTTCCGCTCCGCGGCCAGCTCCCTGATCCGGATCGCCGCCGCCAGACCCGCCGGGCCGCCGCCGACAACCAGAACATCAAACTCCATGGATTCGCGTTCCATCCTGTTCTCTCCCTTTCTTTCGGCTTTCTGTTTTTGAGCTACGTCTGCCCGGTATCCCGCGGGACCGCCGGTGCAATGCGCGCGATTTGCGAAAGGCGATGGATATGAACGCTTTTGCGTTCGTTGCGGGAGGTTCGGGGCATATCCCGCCGTATGCTACATTAGTCCGCACCTATAACCAATAACCCGTAGAGAGTACCGATACTGTGGAGACAGGACGCGCATACACGATGAGCACAAGGATCCCTGTCCGCTGGGGAGACATGGATTTTTACGGACACGTCAACAACACGGTCTACTTCCGCTATTTCGAGCAGACCCGGGTCGAGTGGCTGGAAAACATGGGATTTCGCGTCGGTCCCGACGTGCCGGAAGGCATGGTCATCATCAGCGCGGAATGCACTTTTCTGGCGCCGGTCAATTACCCCGCAACCGTGCTGGTGAAGATGTATCTCGATGAACCCGGGCGCAGCAGCATCATGTCGTGGTACGAACTTTACGTTGAAGGCGACGAGCGCCTGTACGCCACGGGCTCGGCGAAAATGGTGTGGATGGATACGCGGACCGGGAAATCCTGCCCGCTGCCGGAGCGGCTGCGGGCGGAGATCCTGTCCGCCCGGCCATGAGGACCCATTCACGATCATGTGAATGTCGTAGACCGGGCACGAGAAAGCGCTACCTCAGCGACATCAGCAGAGAATCGTTCGAACAGATCAGGCTGTACTGGAAAGCGTACGCAAGCAGACGAAGCTGCGGACGGTTGATTTATATGAAGTTTTCTGTGCCGTACTGTATCTGCTCAAAAGTGGCTGCCAGTGGCGAATGCTGCCGAGCGAATTTCCCAAATGGCGAATGGTCCATGCCTGTTTCGCCAGGTGGAGCGAACCTGGTCCAGACGGTTTGAGCGTTCTGGAGCGGGCTTTAAAAAATGTGGTTGACGCGGCCCGTGCCAGACAGGGGCGCAAATTCTCGACGCGCTTCCTGATCGTCGACGCGTAGGGCGTCAGGAACACCGATAGCGCCCGGGGGAAGGGCTACGATGCGGCGAAAGTCTTGGGCATCAAGCGTCACATCGCGGTCGATACCCAAGGCTTGCCCCATGGCATAGTTTACACCTGCCGATGTGACCGATCGCAAAGATGCGCTGCTTACGCGAAACCCGGGGCGGTTCAGCCTGCATAAAAGACGTTTTTCATGTTCAGCGGAAGGGTTTACGGCTTTTTAGCTTGCGGATGCTCATAAATTACTTTAAGTTGAAACTGTTTGTACCTGAAAGAGGGGAATAAAATCGTGGAACGTCACGATTTTCAGGCTGAAATACGCGAACTGAATACTGCCTACCTGATGCTTGCCCAGCAGATGTTGCGCAGTGACCGGGAAACGGCGATGTTCCGGCTTGGCATAGACGCTGAGCTTGCCGGGTTTCTGGAAGGCCTGTCCCCGGCCAGAATAGTGAAAATGGCAGGCAGCCAGACACTGGTGCCCCGTTTCCGCTTTAACGATGCCCAGCTTGCGCGCCTGATGGCGGGCGAGGGGCGGGATCCTGCCGCAGCCAGCCTGCATGCCGCGATTATCGCGGCGGGAAAGGCTGCCGGGGGAGGTGGTTTGAAGGAAACAGAAAGATGAAAAACAAGCGGATCATTGATGAGGCGGCGGACATTCGCCGGGCGGTTGAAATGGTGCAACTGGGCGCCCGCATGCAGATGCTGGAGGTCGAGACGCGCCTGAGCCGCGAAAAACTGCTCAGGATTTACAAGGAAGTCCGCGGCGTGTCTCCACCCAAGGGCATGCTGCCGTTTTCAACCGACTGGTTCATGACCTGGCAGCCAAATATCCATTCCTCGCTCTTCATGGGTTTTCACCGGTTTTTCAGGGAACAGACTGCGGTCCGCGGACTGGACGCAATCATCAGGTCCTATCACCTGTATCTGGATTACATTGAAGCCGAACAGATTGAGCCCGTGCTGAGCCTGACCCGGGCATGGACTCTGGTCCGTTTTTTCGATGCCGATCTGCTGCAGCTTGCTCCGTGCGGCAGCTGTGAAGGCCGGTATGTTGCGCATGCCTATGATCCAACAGCCGGTTTCGTGTGCGGTCTGTGTCATATTCCTTCCCGCGCCGGCAAGATCAGGCGCGCTGTGAAGCCGCGTAAGGCGATGGCCTGACTCCGCCGAGCGGCTACGGCCTGCCGATCGCCGCCGGATGGGCTGCCCTTGAGCAGGGGGCAGCCCATTTTGTTTTCGGCAAAATTCAAGTTCCCGCCGCAGAGGGCGTTAAAATCAGGCATGGTCCGGCGGCAGGGCTGGCGATTTTGTGGAGTTACCGGTGTTTCTCATTATTGGCTACGTCATCATTCTTGCAGCATCGCTGGGCACGTACGCGGTACACGGCAGCCTTGCCGCCCTGTGGGTTCCCATGGAGTATCTGGCGATTGTCGGCCTGATGATTGGCGGCTTTGTAGCGGGAAACGGGGGCAAGGCGATCAAGGCGACGCTGGGGGCCTTGCCGCAGGCGCTCAAGGGGTCTCCTTACACCAGGGCGATGTATGTTGACCTGCTTTCCATGCTCTATGAAGTTCTTGCGAAAGTGCGCAAGGAAGGGCTGATGTCGATCGAAAGCGATGTTGAAAACCCTGACTCCAGTCCGATTTTTTCCAAGTATCCCAGTGTGACGGCAGACCACCATGCCGTGGAGTTTCTGACAGACTATCTGCGCATGATGGTCGGCGGCAATCTCAATGCCTTTGAGATCGAAAGCCTGATGGATATGGAAATCGACACTCACCATGTTGAAGCGCACCAGGCGCCGCATATCGTCGCCAAGGTGGCCGATGGTTTGCCCGCTTTCGGTATTGTGGTTGCAGTTATGGGCGTTGTGAACGTTATGGGCTCGGTAGGGCAGCCGCCAGCGGTGCTTGGCAAAATGATTGGCGGTGCGTTGGTTGGCACCTTTCTTGGCATCCTGCTTTCCTACGGCTTTGTCGCGCCGATTGCCTCCCAGCTGGAGCAAAAAGTGGAGGAGGGAGGCAAAGTTTACCAGTGCATCAAGGCTGTGCTGCTGGCAAGCATGAATGGATACGCTCCTCAGGTCGCAGTGGAGTTTGGCCGCAAGGTGCTGTATTCAACCGAGAGGCCCGGGTTTGCCGAGCTTGAGCAGGAACTCAAGAACCGTAAGGGCTGATGCGTTGCATGATGCCGTAACGTGCCTTGCTCCTGTGCGTCGGCGGGTATATGAGTACGAGGTAAGGTGTGAGCGACGACTCCCAGCAGTTCATTGTTGTTAAACGCATCAAAAAAGGCGGCGGAGGCGCCCATGGCGGGGCGTGGAAAATCGCTTATGCTGATTTCGTTACCGCGATGATGGCTTTTTTTCTGCTCATGTGGTTGCTTGGATCTACTGCGCAAGGTGATCTTGAGGGTATTTCAGACTATTTCCAGAATCCTCTCAAGCTGGCAATGCAGGGAGGGGAGGGGTCTGGAGACAGTTCAAGTGTCGTCAAGGGGGGCGGGGAGGATTTGACCCGTTCGCTTGGACAGGTCAAGCGGGGCGATACGGAAACACAGCGCACCATTAGCCTGGATGCTGCCAAAGGCCGCACCCAGGCGGCAGAAGTTGCGGCGGAAGATATTGAAAAACGGCGGGAACGTACCCGGCTGCTCGACCTGAAAGGACGGATCGAGGTTGTCATAGAGGCTGATCCGCTGCTGCGCCAGCTTAAAAACCAGATCCTGATGAGCATCACGACTGAAGGATTGCTTATCCAGCTTGTGGATGAGCAAAACCGGCCGATGTTCAACTCGGCGAGTTCGGAGCTGCACCCTTACGCCAGGCAGCTGCTACGCAACATCGGGTTATTGCTCAATGACGTCAATCACCGGATAAGCATTTCCGGGCATACCGATGCTGCCCGCTATGCTGGAGGTGAGCGGGGGTTTTCCAACTGGGAGCTGTCGGCTAACCGGGCGAATGCGGCACGGCGCGAACTGATCGCAGGGGGGCTTGAGATGGGTAAAGTGGTGCGCGTGGTTGGTTTGTCCGACACCGTGCCCCTGAACAGGGAAAATGTGCTTGATCCCGCAAACAGGCGGATCACTATTCTCGTACTTAACAGGCGGGCAGAGGAAACGGTTCGCGGCGAGGGGTCCATGATTGAGGCTGAGGCAGGGTGGCCGCTGGATGCCTCCACCCTGCAGGGTGCCGTTGAAAGACAGCCGGTGCAGGATGGGAAAGAAGGGGGTGGATCAGGGAGCGCAGGATCGTTTTCTTCTTCATCACGTCAGACCGGTCAGGCGGCAGATGGGGCCAGATAGCCTGTTGCTGTAGCGTTTAAAATCAATGTGAGGAGATCTGGAAATGACGTCCGGCGACTCAAGGCGTCCACCGCTTCACTCGAACCTTTCTGCTATACACAAGGCAGGAGCACTGGCTTCCCCTCCTTTTCCTGCCACGGTAATACCCACGGTTTCTGCTGACGTGGGCCGTGGGCGGGAGTTTGAGTTTACCAATGCCGATTTTGACCAGATACGCAAACTGATCCATAGCCACGCGGGGATTGTGCTGTCTCCTGTCAAGCACGATATGGTCTATAGCCGCCTTGCGCGCCGGTTGCGGGCGTGTGGCGACCGCTCGTTTGCCCAATATCTGGGCCGTTTGAGCCGTGACCGGGCGGAATGGGAGGTTTTTGTCAATTCATTAACGACAAACCTCACTTCCTTCTTCCGCGAAGCGCATCATTTTGACATTCTTGCCGAACAGATGAAGCGGGTTTCGGAAAAACGCACTATCAAAATATGGTGCTGCGCTGCTTCGACGGGAGAGGAGCCGTACTCACTTGCCATAACCGCCTGTGAGGTTTTCGACAGTTCCAGTCCTCCCGTACAGATCATTGCAACGGATATCGATACCTCTGTTCTGGCGCAGGGGGAGAGCGGTGAATATCGTCAGGACCGTGTCGAGCGGCTGTCGCCTGAGCGGTTGCGCCGTTTTTTTGATAGTGACAGGGCATCCGGAGCGGTGAAAGTGAAACCGGAACTTCGTCGGCTGGTCACTTTTCGCCGTATCAACCTGCTGGATAGCATATGGCCGGTGCAAGGGCCGCTGGATGCGATTTTTTGCCGCAATGTCATGATTTATTTCGATAAACCCACCCAGCACGGAATTTTGAAGCGTTTTATGCCGCTTCTGCGCATGGAGGGGCAGCTGTTCGTCGGACATTCTGAAAGTTTTGGCTATGCGGCAGATCTGTTCCGCTCCTGTGGACGCACGGTGTACCGGCGCGCGGACTCTGCGGTGCGCTGAATGCTTGCCATGTCGGCAGGAATGGTTTCATCACAGCTGGCCCGTGCCGGAGAGGGGCGTTTTGTCGTCATCGGGGCTTCAACGGGTGGAACAGAAGCCATCAAGGAAGTTTTGCTTGGTTTTCCGGCAGACATGCCGCCGGTTCTGATCGTCCAGCATATGCCGGAGAAATTCACCGGGTCGTTTGCGCGCAGACTGGACGGTTTGTGTGCGATGCGAGTGAAAGAGGCTGAAACGGGGGAGCCGGTCAGGCCTGGAACCGCCTATCTGGCGCCAGGGCATTCACATCTTTCCCTGCAGAAAGCGGGCGTCGGGTACAGGTGTGAACTGTCGCGCTCCGAGCCTGTAAACCGTCATCGTCCGTCCGTGGATGTGCTGTTTCATTCAGTTGCCCTGCTCGCGGCCAAGGCAACGATTGGAGTGCTGCTTACCGGCATGGGCAAGGACGGCGCTGCCGGACTGCTGGAGATGCACAAGGCCGGAGCGTGGACGATTGCACAGGATGAAAACAGCTGTGTTGTATATGGTATGCCGCGCGAAGCTGTTCTGCTGGGAGCCGCATCCGAGGTTGTCGCACTGCATGACATCCCGGGACGCGTGCTGCAGCGCCTGATCCGCGCCGGGTGATTTACCAGGGAAAGCAGTGGAAGATGAAAAATGTCGAGAGTGTCCGCGCAAGACCCCTTAAGTCTTCGCCAGCCCTGTCGATAACCTTTCCATACCATCGGCGGTTGTGCCGGACGGGTGGGAGAAACCGCCCCATGCGGAGAATGAAATGTCCGATTTACTGAAGAACATCGATGCCCGGACCCGGCTTGCGGGTACGAACAAGCTCGAAATCCTGCTGTTTACGCTTGGCGTCGATCAACGCACCGGGCGCCGTGAAACCTTTGGCATCAATGTCTTCAAGGTTCGTGAGGTCATGCGGACGCCCGGCATCACGGCTGCGCCGGAAATGCCATCCTCGGTAGAGGGAATGGTCAGCCTTCGCGGTGTCCTGGTGCCGGTGATAGATCTTGCCAAGTACGTTGGCATCGGCACGGGAACGCCGCGCGAAATCATGATCGTGACTGAATACAACGGCCATACCCAGGGATTCCTGGTCGAGGCAGTCGATACTATCCTGCGTCTGGACTGGTCCCAGATGCGTGTGCCGCCCGATATGCTGACGGCCAATCTTGGCGGACTGGTGACCGCGGTGACGGAACTGCAGGGAAACCGGCTGGTAATGATGCTGGATGTGGAAAAGGTGTTGTCCGAAACAACCCATTACGACAACGCCATGGTGTTCAAGAACATTGAGCCGATGAAAGATTCCGCGGGGCTTACCGTGTTTTTTGCCGATGATTCGTCCGTGGCGCGTCGACAGATCTCACAGACGCTGGAGGCGCTGGGGGTCCGTTACGTCAGTTCCGTCAATGGCCGCCAGGCCTGGGAGGAGCTGCTGAAAATCGCCGCCCTCGCCAGCAGTACCGGCCGGAAGGTAAAGGATATGGTTGGCATGGTGCTGACCGACGTTGAAATGCCGGAAATGGACGGTTATATCCTGACGAAAAACATCAAAACCGATCTGCGTTTCGAGGGGGTGCCCGTGCTGATGCATTCCTCTCTTTCGGGGATGTCAAACCAGCAGCTAGGCAAGTCAGTTGGCGTAGACGAGTACATTCCGAAATTTGAACCCCAGCGCCTTGCAGAAACGGTGCGCCGCCTGCTCAGGCGAGACGGCGATTCCGCCTAGAGAAACATGAGGAAAGGGTCATGCTGAACCTGAATCAAAATAGTAATGACAGCGACAATGCGCTGCTGGATACGGTTGATGGCCGCACGATGCTGGCTGGTTCGAACCGGATGGAAATCCTGCTGTTCAACCTTGGCACCAGCGAAATATTCGGCATCAACGTATTCAAGGTACGCGAGGTTTCGGCAACCCCGTTTATTACCAGGGCTCCAAATATGCCCGTGGGCGTGGAAGGCCTGATTTCTCTCAGAGGCAATGTCATTCCTGTTTTATCCCTGGCAAAAATACTCGGCCTGCACCAGCCATCCGATGGGCTTGGCGCCTCAATGATGGTGACCGAGTACAGCAAACGGACACTGGGATTTCTCGTTCATGAGGTAGACAGGATTATTCGCGTCCAGTGGGACAAGGTGCGCACGCCAGACAATGTTTCAAGCTCCGTGCATGGATTTATTACAGCCATTACCGAACTGGCAGATGGAAAACTGGTTTCCATTCTTGATGTTGAAACGATTCTTGCCAATACATTTGGAGAGGCAGTGGTGGGCAGTATTGCCCCGATCAGCAACGGGCAGGATGTGAGCGTGTTTTTTGTTGATGACTCGGCGGTGGCGCGGCGCAAGATTGCCGAGGTTCTTGACAAGCTTGGAGTGCATCACAAGCAGGCGCAGAACGGTCTTGAAGCCTGGACCCGTCTTGAGGGGATGGCCAGCCACGCACAGCAGATGGGCCGCAGCGTCAGGGATGAGGTCGATCTCATCATGGTGGATGCGGAAATGCCCGAAATGGATGGCTATGTGTTGACGCGCAACATCAAGAGTGATGCGCGTTTCGACGGCATTCCGGTCCTGATGCACTCATCCCTGTCGTCCGAAGCCAACCGGGCGATGGGAAAACGGGTTGGAGTCGATTCTTACGTGGCAAAATTCGATGCTGACGCGCTTGCCGAAACCCTGCGCCCCTTGCTGCAGAGGGCGCGGCAAGGATAAGCCGTCGCCAGAGAAACAGGAGATCACGAATATGGCCGACCCCAAAACGAAGTTTCTGGTTGTTGATGATTTTTCAACCATGCGGCGGATAGTCCGCAATCTGCTGAAAGAGCTTGGTTTCACCAATGTTGATGAAGCCGAGGATGGCGTGGTGGCATTGCAGAAGCTGAATGCCGCACAGTTCGATTTCGTCGTTACCGACTGGAACATGCCCAATATGGACGGGCTGACTCTGCTGCAGACGATTCGCCAGACGGCGCATCTGAAACACCTCCCTGTCCTGATGATTACAGCGGAGGCAAAAAAGGAAAACATCATCGCCGCCGCCCAGGCTGGCGCCAGCGGCTATATCGTGAAGCCTTTCACCGCGGCGACGATGTCGGAAAAGCTGGAAAAAATTTTTGAGAAATTCGGCAAAAGCACTGTCGCCTGAATGAATGGGTGAAATCAGGGTTGGAGCCCGGGAATGGTGAAGAAAATGAAATTTGACGAATCAGGCGATTCGAACGACCTGCAGGCCCTGTTCGACAGTATTGCCGCGCCGGAGACCGCGCCGCCGCATGCCGAAAATGAACCGCCAAAGCCGCCAGCTGCGGTTGATGAAACGGGCGATAACGATGATCTGCAGGCATTGTTTGATAGTGTTGCCGTTGAATTCTCAGGGCCTGAAGAAGCCGTGGCCGCGCCTGCAGCGGGAGTCTCCGCTCCGGAAGCCGGGGATGGAAGTCCGGAAGTCGTTTTTACCAGAATCGGGCAGATGACAAGACAGGTTCACGATGCGCTGCGTCAGCTGGGGGTTGATGGCGGCGCCCTGCAAGAGGCGGCCGGAAGCATTCCCGACGCACGGCAGCGGCTGACCTACATTGCGCAGATGACTGAGCAGGCCGCAAGCCGTGTGCTTAATGCCACGGAAATAGCCCAGCCTATCCAGGATAACGTCGGGACTGAAGCAGGGGCTCTTCGCGAAAAATGGGATCGCCTGTTTTCCAGCAATCTCTCGATGGATGAATTCAGGGTTCTTGCCTCTGAAACCCGTAATTTCCTTGGTGTGGTCGTCGATAGTACCCGCCAGACCAATGCCCAGCTGCTGGAAATCATGATGGCGCAGGATTTTCAGGATCTGACCGGGCAGGTTATCAAGAAAGTTGTCGAGATGGCGCAGACTCTGGAAACCCAGCTGCTCCAGGTGCTGCTTGAAGCCGCGCCCAAAGAGAAGCGTGCGGACGCCCAGAACAGCCTGATGAACGGCCCTGTAATAAGCAGTGAAGGGCGGGACGATGTCGTTACAACGCAGGGGCAGGTGGATGATCTGCTCGAAAGTCTTGGGTTCTGACCTCGCAGGCGGCTAAATATCCGGAACGGGCAGCGGCCGTTCCTGAACGTAAAGAGCAGGAGTTTGAGTCATGAGCGATTTTGCCGGAATGGAAGACCTGATGCAGGACTTCCTGATTGAGGCCGGGGATTTACTTTCTGGGGTTGATAACAAGCTTGTTGATCTTGAGCGTTCCCCAGAGGATCTTGGTCTGCTCAATGACATTTTCCGTGGGTTTCACACCATCAAGGGGGGCGCTGGCTTTCTGAATGCCACAGAACTCGTCACCCTGTGCCACCTGACTGAAAATCTGTTCGACAAGCTGCGCAACGGCGAGCTTCCGGTAACGCAGGGCACGATGGACGTTATTCTCGCCGCGACCGCGGGAGTACGCGAGATGTTTGGCTTTCTTGAGAGCGGTTCCCAGCCTCCCGCGGCTGATCCGGGGCTGATTGCTGACCTGAAGGCGACGATTGCCGGGCAGGCTCCCGCGCACGCCGCAGTTGCGCCCGGCAGTGAAACCGCGCCTCCCGTGCAGAACCAGAAACCGGCAGCAATAGCCGGTGGAGCCAGCGAACCTGACTGGAACCAGCTTTATAACGCGGTAACGGGTCTGCCGGTACCGGTATCCGGGCAGTCGCCGCAGCCAGCCCCCGTTCTGGAGCAGCCGCCCGTGCCGGTGGATAAGACATCCGAACAGGTGGTAGAGGCCGCAATAGGGCGCCGGAATACGGATAAACCGGGATCGGCCGCGCCTTCTGGGCGGCGCGAGGGCGAGCGGCAGCGTGACAACTCCATCCGCGTCGACACGGTCCGGCTGGACCAGGTGCTGAATCTTTCCGGTGAAATCGGCCTGACGAAAAACCGCCTTACCGCGTTGCGGGGAGATATTCTCAGCGGGCGCAATGATACGGAAACCCTTCATGCGCTTGATCTTGCGGTAAGCCAGCTTGATCTGCTCGTTTCCGATCTGCAGAACGCGGTCATGAAGACCCGCATGCAGCCTATCGGACGGCTGTTCCAGAAATACCCGCGTATTGCCCGCGATCTGGCGCGCAATCTTGGCAAGGATGTCGAACTGGTTCTGTCCGGAGAAGAAACGGAAATTGACAAAACGATGATCGAAGACCTTTCCGATCCGATCATCCACCTTATCCGCAATGCGGTCGATCATGGCGTTGAGGAGGCGACTGAGCGGACGGCGAGCGGAAAACCGGCGAAATCTATTGTTCGTCTGGAGGCCCGCCAGGAAGGCGATCACATCGTCATCATGATCGCCGATGATGGCCGCGGCATGAATGCCGAGCGGCTGCGGACAAAGGCCCTGGAGAAAGGGCTTATCACCGACGAAGAATTCAATACCATGGATGAACGCCAGAGCTACAACCTGGTGTTTCTTCCGGGCTTTTCAACCGCGGACCAGGTCTCCGATGTTTCCGGGCGCGGCGTTGGCATGGATGTGGTCCGCACCAATATCCAGAAGCTGAACGGTTCCATTGAAACCCGCTCGCAGCAGGGCAAGGGAACGTCTTTTATCATCAACCTGCCGCTGACCCTGGCGATTTTGCCGGTGCTGCTGGTGCGCCTGGAAAACCAGCCTTTCGCGGTGCCGCTGTCGATGGTGCGGGAAATATTGCCGATCGATCCGAAAGAGGTGCAGGAGGTGGGAGGGCGCGCCACGATGGTCGTGCGTGGCGAAGTGCTGCCGATCCTGCCTCTGGCAGGAATGCTCGGCTGGCCTCAGGGGCGCAACCCGGGATTCGGCGTTCTTATGCAGATGGCGGAGCTTTCCTTCATCCTGGCTATAGACAGCTTCGCTGGCCGTGAGGATGCGGTGATCAAATCCCTGGACGACTTCCGGCCGAAAGGGGTTGCTGGCGTAACGACGCTATCGAACGGACAGATCGTGCTCATTCTCGACATGAAAGAACTGCTCGGCAACGTTGGGGAACAGCCCGGCGTAACGCGTTCCGTGCTGCTTCGTAACACACCGGCGCCAGCCGCGGCCTGATCCGACTGAAAGTCCGCTGCATAAGAAAAGGGGCCTTGGGGCCCTTTTCTTTTCCCGCATCGCTCCGTAACCGTGATGAAACCGGGTGCCTATGCGGTGAGTTCGAGCAGGCGGGAAAAAGCCTGTTCGAACAGTTGCAGCCCTTCTTTTTGCAGGTGTTCGCCTGTCGCATCGGGATCTATGCCGAAACGCCGGAGCGCGGCGTACTGCGCCTGGGCGGCATCGATATCACACTCAAGCGTCGCGGCAACGTGGCCATGATCGCGCAGTGCGTCGAGAGTTACGTCCGGCAGCGTATTGATGGTTTCGGCGCCAATCAGCGGTTCAACATAATGCAGGTCGCCGTAGGCGGGATTTTTTGTGCCTGTGCTGGCCCACAGCATGAATTGTGGGCGCGCGCCCAGATGACGCAGAGCCGCAAAAGATTCGCCGTGAAAACGTTCGCGGTAGCGCTGCCAGGCAAGCCGGGCAAGGGCGATGGCGGTTTTGCCGCGCAGGGCGAGGGTTGCGCCGCCGGTTTCTTCCAGGTGGCGATCAATCAGCGTATCGACGCGGGAGAGAAACAGACTGGCTACGGACATGACTGAACCTGGCTGCCCGCCCGCAGCCGTAAGACGTTCCAGCCCCCGGATGTAGGCCATTGCGACGGCATCGGCGTGGGCCAGCGAGAACAGCAGCGTAACGTTGATGCTGATGCCTAGGGCGGTCAGGAGTTCGATTGCTTCGAGCCCAGCCCCGGTTGCCGGTATTTTGATCAGAAGATTGGGGCGGTCGACTTCCGCGGCCAGCCTGAGTCCCGCCGCGACAGTACCGGCGGTGTCGTCGGCCAGCGCGGGCGAGACTTCCAGACTGACATAACCGGCCGCGCCGCTGCTGCTGCGGTACAGCGGTGAAAACAGGTCGCAGGCGCGCCGCACATCGGGAATCACCAGCTGTTCATAACGCTGTTCCGCGCTGAGGGGTTCTTTCCGGAGCCGGGCCAGATCCGCTTCGTAATAGCGGCCATCGGCAATGGCTTTGTGAAAGATTGCCGGGTTGGTGGTGACTCCGGCAATGCCGTCTTCGGCAATGTAACGGGCCAGGTGGCCGTCGTTGAGCAGGGTTCTGGAAAGGTTGTCCAGCCAGATCTGCTGGCCGTATTCACGGATCTGAAGCACCGGGTTCATGGCGGTATCGGGTATGTGAGGACGGGCAGAAAATATCACGGAACAAACGGCCGCCGGAGCGGCCATTTGTTCCGTGTGATGCGGATACGCCAGCGGTCAGGCGAAATTTTTCGCTGCGAAGTCCCAGTTAGCAAGGCTGCCCAGGAAGGTGGCGATAAAGTCCGGGCGACGGTTGCGATAGTCGATGTAGTAGGCGTGCTCCCAGACGTCGATCGTCAGCAGCGGCGTATCGGAGGTGGTGAGGGGACAGCCGGCTCCGGAGGTGTTGACGATATCTACTGATCCATCAGCCTTTTTCACCAGCCAGGTCCAGCCAGAGCCGAAATTACCCGTTGCAGAGGCGGTAAAGACTTTTTTGAACTCATCAAACGAACCCCACTTCGCCTTGATCGCATTCGCCAGCGCGCCGCCAGGTTCGCCGCCGCCATGGGGTTTCATGCTGTTCCAGAAGAAAGTGTGATTCCAGATCTGGGCCGCATTGTTGAAAACACCGCCTGCCGGTGCTTTTCTGATGATCGCTTCGAGATCAAGATTCTCGTATTCGGTGCCCTTGATCAGGTTGTTCAGGTTGGTGGCGTAGGCTTGATGGTGCTTGCCGTAGTGAAACTCGATGGTTTCCGCGGAAATGTGCGGAACAAGCGCGTCTTTGGCATAGGGCAGCGGGGGCAATGAATGTTCCATGCGTGTCTCCTGTGTGTGCGGGGGTTTGGGTCTGGAAAACTTTAATCTGGATCAAGATATAACGGCAATCCGGAATGTCACCGATGTTAAGCGTATCTGTCCGTTTGTGGAACCTGCTGCGGGAAAGCCTGTAGCTGGCCTGCATCCGGGGCTGGATGGTTCCCCGCTATTTTTTACGCCGGATGCCGGGGGCGGGCGGGCTGGCATGAGTGATTTGGGCCGTCAGATCACCATCGGCAAGCTGGATTGCCACCATGTCGCCGTGTTGTACCGTCCGGGCTGAATGCAGGATGTTGCCCGCAGCGTCGCGCGTGATGCTGTAGCCGCGCGCAAGAACGGCCTGCGGGGCGAGATGCTGGAGGTGGGCGGAGAATGCGTCGAGCCGCTCCTGCCGACGTTGCAGCAGGTTATGCCCGGCGTGCGCCAGGCGTCCGGCAAGCAGGCGGCAATGTTCGCGCGGAAGTACCGGCTGGCACGCGCGCAGACGCAGGGCGAGCCGTTCCAGCCGGGCATGCTGCGGGTCAGGCAGACGGCTGGCAGCCGTTTGGAGCCGCCGGGCAAGCGCGCTGATATCGCGCGCCGCGTACTGCAGACGCTGGCGGGGATGAAGCAACCGCAAGGCGCTGCGGTCGAGCCGCTGGGCCAGGGTTTCCGGATAGCGCCACATTGCGTGCCCGAGAGCGGCTGCAAGCGCGGCAAGGCGGGTGCGGGCGGCAGCGAAGCCGGTGCTCGCCAGTTCCGCCGCCGCGGTGGGTGTGGGCGTGCGCAGATCGGCGGCGAAATCGGCGATGGTGAAATCCGTTTCGTGCCCGATACCAGCAACGACCGGAACCGGGCAGGCGCGAATGGCTCTGGCAAGCGCCTCGTCGTTGAAAGCCTGGAGATCTTCAATGCCCCCGCCGCCGCGCACCAGCAGGATCAGATCCACGCCGTCGGCCGCGCTGCGCTGGCTGGCCTGCCACAGCGCCTGGACGAGCTGGGCAGGCGCCTCCGCGCCCTGCACCTGGCTTGGATAAAGGATAACCGGCAGGTGTGGCGCGCGGCGGTGCAGTGTAACCAGAACATCGCGCAGCGCCGCGGCCGATGGTGAGGTGACGATGCCGACGCCGCGCGGATAAACGGGCAGCGGGCGGCGGCGGTCGGGATCGAAAAGCCCCTCGGCGGCAAGCTTTTCCCGCAGGCGGCTGAAGGCCTCATACAGGCTGCCGACGCCGGCGGGGCGCAAGGTTTCAATGTTGAGCTGATAGTCGCCGCGCTGCTCATAAAGAGTCACCTGCGCCCGCACTTCCACCCGCATGCCGCTTTCGGGGCGAAGCGGCAGTATCTGCGCGCGATTGCGCCACATGGTGCAGCGGATCTGGGCCTGCTCATCTTTCAGGGTGAAATACAGGTGCCCTGAAGCGGCGCGGATAAGGTTGGAGATTTCTCCTGTGACCAGAACAGGAGGCATGCCCGTTTCAAGTATTTCACGAACCAGACGGTTGAGGGAGGAAACGGTCAGCGCCGCATCTGGCCGGGAGCAGGAAGGAGAAAACGGAGGAAAATTATTTTGCATGCCCGGATTGTAGCGAAATCCACAATCCGGAATGTTCGTCAAGTATGTTGCGCAACCCATTGAAGGGACAGGGGGTGTTTTATAACTACATGTTTTTAAATGAATAAATTTTGCACAAAATTTCATCGTGGCAAGAACTTTCCCGCTGGAGAAGGGGTTTGGCATGCCATCCCGAAGAAACCCACAAAGTTATCCACAGGATTTGTGGATTTGTCGCCGCATTGATGACAGCGGCCTGAAGGTGCTTGCCGTCGTTCGGGTGTAGCGCTAGAGTTCTGCCTTTGCTGTCCGGAGCCGACGCGCGTGTTTTCAATCATCAGGGAGGTTGGCTGGCCGATATGGCCGCTTTTGCTGACATCCGTCATTGCTGTGGCGCTGATTATCGAGCGCTCCGTGTCCCTGCGCCGTTCCAGGGTGGTTCCCGCCGGGCTTCTTGATAATGTGCTGGCTGATTTCCGCAAGGGAGGCATTTCCCGGGACATGGTCGAGCGTGTCGACAGTCACTCCCCGCTGGGCAGGGTGCTGGCCGCGGGCCTGCGCAATATCAGCAGTTCGCGGGAGATCATGAAAGAGTCGATCGAGGAAGCCGGGCAGGCGGTCATGCACGAACTCGAACGTTTCCTGACCACGCTGGGGACAATTGCCGCGATCAGCCCTCTGCTGGGGCTGTTCGGCACCGTGGTCGGCATGATTGAAATTTTTGCCTCCCAGGGAACCAGCGGAACAAACCCGGTGCAGCTGGCGCAGGGCATCGCAACCGCGCTTTACGCTACCGGGATGGGGCTGGTCATCGCGATTCCTTCGATGATTTTCTGGCGTCATTTCCGCCGCCTGATCGATGATTTTGTCGTCGCCATGGAGCAGCAGGCCATCAAGCTGGTCGAGGTGGCCCACGGCGAGCGCCGGGCCTGAAGGACGGCCAGAAATGAGGTTTCGCCGCCACAGCCGCCGCGAGGAACCGGAGATCAATCTGATTCCGTTGATCGACGTCATGCTCGTAATCGTTATTTTCCTGATGCTGACGACATCGTTTTCGAAATTTTCGGGGCTGGAAATCAGTCTGCCCACCGGGGAATCGGATGAGGCGGAAACAACGGTCAATGAAATAGCCGTTACCGTCACCGCATTGGGTGATGTGATGGTCAACCAGCTTCCTGTCGGAGGCCAGGACATTGACGCGATCGCGGCTGCGCTCGGCAAGGCATCCCCGGCTGGCGGCAGTGAACCCGTGGTGATCATTAATGCGGATGCGAAAGCCGCTCACCAGCGCGTTGTCGACGTCATGCAGGCCGCCCAGCGCGCCGGACTGCCGCATATCACCTTTGCGGTTCAGGCCCCGGCGCAGTAACGTCGGGCATGGCGGCGAAAGCGCCCGCTTTCTGGTTCCGGCGCGGGTTCTCCGCAATAGTGTTGCTGCCGGTATCGTGGTTCTTCGGCCTGCTTGCCGGGGCGCGGCGGTTTTGCTACCGCAAGGGGCTTTTCTTCACAAAACGGCTGCCAGCGCCGGTCATCATCGTTGGCAATATCGCTGTCGGCGGAAGCGGTAAAACACCCGTGGCCGAGTGGCTCGCCGGGCATCTGAAAGCCGCGGGTTACACGCCTGGCATCGTCAGCAGGGGATACGGTGGAAGCAGCTCCGGCGCAGCCGCCCTTGTGCCGCCGGATGGCGATCCGGCCCGGTATGGCGACGAGCCGGTGCTGCTGGCGCGCCTGACGGGCTGCCCCGTTGTCATTGGACGTGACCGCCCCGGCGCGGCGGTGGAACTGCTGCGCCGTCATCCTGAGTGCAATGTTCTGATCGCCGACGATGGCATGCAGCATTACCGTCTTGGGCGCGACATTGAAATCGCGGTGGTCGATGCAGCCGTGCTCGGCAACCGCTGGCTGCTGCCCGCCGGCCCGCTGCGGGAACCGCTGGCGCGGCTGCGCACGGTCGATCTGGTGATCGCGCACGGAGATATGGCTGGAATACCGGCGTCTGGCAATGTTCCGGTTTTTCCGATGACGCTTGCCGGATCACATTTTTACTCGCTGCGGCATCCGGCTGTAAGCTGCGAGGCGGATGCCCTGCGCGGCCAGCGCGTGCATGCGGTGGCGGGTATCGGTCGGCCGGAACGCTTCTTCGGAATGCTGGCGGCGATGGGGCTGGAGGTTGTGCCGCACGCTTTTCCCGACCACCACGCCTATACCGCTTCCGATCTTGCGTTCGCGCCTGGCGAACCGAAGCTGATGACGAGCAAGGATGCGGTAAAATGCGCCGCTTTCGCGCCTGACGACGCATGGGAATTCCCCGTGCGCGCCCGGATAGGGCCAGGCGCTATCGAACGGATCCTGGAGAAGCTGAACGATGGACGCCAGACTGCTTGAGATTCTTGTATGCCCGCTGTGCAAGGGGCCGCTCGACTACCTCAGGGACAGGCAGGAGCTTGTGTGCAAGGCCGACCGCCTGGCGTATCCGGTGCGCGACGGCATTCCGGTAATGCTCGACGACGAGGCGCGCGCGCTGGCCGCGGAAGAGGTCGACGCATTGCGTTGACGTCCGCCATGAACGCTTTCCGCATCGTCATTCCGGCGCGTTACGCCTCCACCCGGCTGCCCGGCAAACCGTTGGCGGATATCGCCGGGCAGCCGATGATTCTGCGTGTGCTGGCGCGGGCGCAGCAGGCGGGCGCGGCGGAAACATGGGTCGCCACCGACGATGCGCGGGTGTTCGCGGCGGTTGAGGGCGCGGGCGGGCGGGTCCTGATGACGCGGCCCGATCATCCCAGCGGCACGGACCGCCTGGCCGAGGTTGCTGCCTGTCTGGGCTGGGCGGATGACGACATCGTTGTTAACGTCCAGGGCGACGAGCCGCTGATCGATCCGGCCGTTATCTCCGCGGTAGCGGACGCGCTGGCGGGCGATCCGGAAGCCGCGATCGCCACGGCGGCCCATGCGCTGCACGATGCCACCGATGCATTCAATCCAAACGTGGTCAAGGTTGTGTGCGATGTTCGCGGACGCGCGATGTATTTTTCCCGCGCCCCGATTCCCTGGGCGCGCGACGAGTGGACGCAGGAGCGGATGCGGGAATGGCCGTGGGAACGGCCTCCCCGGCTGCCGTTGGGGCTGCCCGTGCTGCGCCATGTTGGCCTGTATGCTTACCGTGCCGGTTTCCTTCGCGGATATGCCGCGCTTGCGCCGTCCCCAATCGAACAGTGGGAAGCGCTGGAACAGTTGCGCGCGCTGTGGCACGGTTACGGTATCCGTGTGCTGACCCTGGATGGCGCGCCGCCCGCAGGGGTGGATACCGCTGAAGATCTGGAGCGGGTGCGCGCGCTGTTTTCCGCCAGGGAAACCGGTTAAAGAAAATTTTTCTCTGCCCGGCTGAAACCAGCCTGATGCCTGGATTTCAGCCTGTTCCGATTCACCGAAGACGGCCCGTCAAGCGGGGCGCATTACACATGAGGGAGGAAGCGATGAAACTGATTCTGTTGGGACCGCCGGGCGCGGGCAAGGGCACGCAGGCGGCCTTCATCAAGGAAAAATTCGGCATTCCGCAGATATCCACCGGCGACATGCTGCGCGCGGCGGTCAAGGCCGGTACGCCGCTGGGCGTTGAGGCGAAAAAGATCATGGATGCGGGCGGCCTTGTCTCCGATGGCATCATCATCGGTCTGGTCAGTGACCGCCTGCGCGAGGATGACTGCCGCGACGGGTACATGTTCGACGGCTTCCCGCGCACGATCCCGCAGGCCGACGCCATGAAGGATGCCGCGGTGGCGATCGACTTCGTGCTTGAAATCGACGTGCCGGACAGCGAAATCATCGAACGCATGAGCGGGCGGCGGGTGCATGCCGCCTCGGGCCGCACTTATCACGTCAGATACAACCCGCCGAAGGTGGCGGGAAAGGACGATGTGACCGGTGAGGACCTGATCCAGCGCGACGACGACCGGGAAGAAACCGTGCGCAAGCGCCTTGAGGTTTACCACTCCCAGACCAAACCCCTGGTGGATTACTACACCCGCTGGGCGGCGTCGGGCGTGTCCGGTGCGCCGAAGGTGCGGAAAATTTCCGGACAGGGAGCGGTGGATGACATTACGGGCCGGGTTCTCGACGCGCTAAAGTAAAAGGCAGCGTTACGGCTGCTGGCGGTAGAACGACGCGGCTGGCGCAGCATGCGCTGGCCGCGTTTTTATTCGCAAGTTCACCGGACATCTTCTGCAATGCAGTACGGCAACCTCCTTTATGCCCAGGCGGGCGGCGTGACCGCCGTCATTAACGCCACAGCCGCGGCGGTTATCCGCGCCGCGCGGATGAAGCCGCAGATCAGCGGTATCTTTGCCGCCCGTCATGGCATTACCGGCGTGCTGTCCGAGGATCTGGTCGATACCGCGGCGCTGACGGAGAGCGGGCTCGACCGTCTGGCCATGGCGCCGGGCGGAGCTTTCGGCTCCTGCCGCTTTACTCTCGATACACCGCAGGCCAGTCCCGGGCAGTATGACCGGCTGTTCGATGTTTTTTCCGCGCACCGTATCGGCGCTTTTCTTTACAACGGCGGTAATGGTTCGATGATGGTCGTCGCCAGACTGGCCGGGGCAGCGCGTGAGCGCGGCTACCCGCTGTGCTGCATCGGCGTGCCCAAAACCGTGGATAACGACATTGAAGGGGCCGACTGTTCCCCCGGATTCGCATCGGCGGCGAAATATCTTGCCACGTCGATGCTGGAAGCGGGTCTTGACCTGGCCGCGATGTCTGGTCGCCGGGGCCGCGTGTTCGTCATGGAAGTCATGGGCCGCAACACGGGCTGGCTCGCGGCCGCCACCGCGCTGGCTGCGAGCGGTGAGGACATGCCGCCGCATATCGCGCTGCTGCCCGAGGCCCCATTCGACGAAGACACGCTGCTCGACCGTGTCCGCTCCACGGTGGATCGCCTGGGGTATTGCGCCATTACCGTGGCGGAGGGCATTCACCGCGCAGGTGGCGGGCCGGTTCTGGAGCAGCATCAGGGCGCGGATGGCCATGTCCAGTACGGCGGCGCGGGCCTGTATATCGCGCGGCTGATCCGGGCGCATACAGGTTACCAGTGCCACTGGGCGATTCCCGACTATCTCCAGCGCGCCGCGGGCCACTGGCGTTCGGCGGTGGATCTGGCGCATGCGGAAGCGGTTGGCCGGGCGGCGGTCGATTATGCGCTGGCGGGGCTTGATGGATTCATGCCGGCCATCCGCCGCCTCTCCGATGATCCTTACCGCTGGGATATCGTTCCGGTTGAGGCGGCGTCCGTCGCCGATCTGGAGCGCCGCGTTCCGGAGGCGTTCATCCGCGCGGATGGTCTGCACGTAACAGCCGAAGCGCTGCGCTACCTGCGTCCCCTTGTCGAAGGAGAGGTGCCGGTCGCCACCTGCGGCGGCCTGCCTGCTTACGGTGCTATCACGTTCCAGCCGTTGCCGCGGCGGCTCGCGCCATCAGGGGAAGAGGGCACCGTCAGCCCATGAAAGGCGAGGGCGGCCCTGTCCGTGCTATCCGTTCACCGCATGCGGCTGTGTCGCGGCAATACTGGTGACATTGCCATCGTCCCGCTGTTTTTCTTCCAGCGATGCCTCATCGGCGATCCGGTCAATCTTTCCTTCGATAATCGCGCCGCATTCCATCTGCAACTGCCGGTAGCTGATGTTGCCGGAAATACGGGCGTTCGCCTGAAGTTCAAGAAAGTGTTCGACTATCAGATCGCCGATTATCGTGCCGTTGATAACGGCATCGTAAGTCGTCACCCGGCCCCTGATGCTGCCTTTTTCGCTGAGAACGAGCAGGCCGCTGGCGTCTTCCTTGTTGGAAATATTGCCCTCGATGCAGCCATCTACCCGCAGGCCGCCGGAAAAGACGACATCCCCAAAAATCTGGACGTTATCGGCGATGAGACTCGAAAGCTTGGTTATTTCGATCGATCTGTTTTGCTTGCGCTGTTTTCCACCGCCAAACATGACGCCTCCCGGTAGATGATGAAAACGGCTGCGCCGGCTAGCGGCGTCCGTTTTTCTGTGACCTGAAAAATTCCAGCTCGCTCTTGAGCCGGTTGAACTGTTCGTTAAGTTCCGAAATCTGCTTTTCAAGCCCGTCCCGGGTGGCTTTTTCGACCTCAAGGGCGAGCCGGGCGCGCTCACTGTCTTCGCGCAGGCGCAGGTTTTCCTTTTCAAGTGTTTCTCGTTGCAGGGTCAGTGCCCGCTGGGCCTCAAGGTAACGGAATCCCGCGAACGCCAGCAGGGAGCCCCCCAGCAGCACGATTCCGATCGCCAGGAACAGCCTGTGCCGTCGGCGGACCGCCAGCTCAAGAGAGACGGCAGTCAGCGAACGGGTGTGTGAACGCCGGAAAAAACGCATCAGAGTCCAGCGGGGTCAGTGGCTGGCGAGATAAAGCTCTGGATCGGAATAACGCCCATCCTTGATGACCTCGAAATGCAGATGGGGCCCGGTGGAACGGCCGGTGGAGCCGATGAGCGCAATACGCTGCCCGGGAGTGACGACTTCTCCCGTTTCAACCAGAAGGCGGGAGCAGTGAGCGTAACGGGTGACGAGATCGTTGCCGTGATCGATTTCAACGGTGTAACCGTAATCGACCCGGTAACCCGCGTAGATAACCTGGCCGCCCGCGCTGGCATTGATCGGGGTGCCCGAAGGAGCGGAAAAATCAAGCCCGCTGTGAAAGGCGGCCTGACGGTTGAAGGGGTCGACCCGGTTGCCGAAACCCGAGTTGCGCGCAACGCCCGGCACCGGGGTGCGGCTGGGAAAGGTCATGACCTGCAGGTTGCGTTCGTCGGCCGCGCGCGCGATCACATTCAGCGCGATATCAAGGCGCTCAAGATCCTGTTCGAGGCTGGTCAGTCCGATGCCGTGATCGCTGGCTGGCGGCGTCATGCGGCCTGCAAGGCTTGCGCCCAGGGGCGGAATCATGGGGCCACCCGCCGGAGTGGCCGGACGGGCGCCTTCAAAGCGGCCTGGCTGCACGGATTCCCTGACGCTTTGCTGCAGGTCTTCGAACTCCTGCAGCACGCCGATGCGCTTCGCCAGCGCGCCTGCTTCGCTTTCCAGCCGTACGAGTCTGCCGGACAGTTCGCCTACGCGGTCGATCAGCACGCGCCGCTCCGGCTGCCCGAATTTCAGGCCGAGCGACCCCGTGGCGGACAGGCTGTGCGGCTGCGGTTCATTACGGGCGATACCGGCCCCGAGGGTGAATGCCGCTGCGGCGACGATGAATAAGGATGCCGAGAAGATCACGAGTACCGTGCGCATACTGAGCGTGCGGACTTTCGATTGTGTGAGCTTCCCGGGCGACAGAATGACCCAGGCCATCCCCGTCCTCCGGTTCGTTCCGCGCCTGTGATTGCGGACGGGCGCGAAAAAATGGATACACCACGCTGGCCGCGGCGGACATGCCCGGGCCGTAAAATCCTGCTTCCCGGCCCACCGGGCCGGGCAAAAAGTCGCGGAAGTGTAACACTTCTGTCACAGATGAGGGCCGCCGCCGCCGCGCCAGCCCCCGGTTATCGGGTTTTTGGCGGCGGCATCCCCATGTTTTTATGAAGATTACTGTTTTTTGTGCGTTGCAAGACGCAGCCAGGTGTCTACGACCGTATCCGGATTAAGGGACAGGGTCTGGATGCCTTCATCCATCAGCCATTCCGCCAGATCGGCGTGATCTGACGGCCCCTGGCCGCAGATGCCTACGTACTTGCCCAGGCGGTTCGCGCTCTGGATCGCCAGCGACAGCAGCTGTTTTACCGCTGGATCGCGTTCGTCGAATGCGTGCGCCACCAGGCCGGAATCGCGGTCCAGGCCGAGCGTGAGCTGGGTCAGATCGTTGGAGCCGATGGAAAAACCGTCGAAATATTCCAGGAATTCCTCGGCCAGCAGCGCATTCGAGGGGATCTCGCACATCATGATGAGCCTGAGTCCGTTCACGCCGCGCTTCAGACCATGCTCCGCGAGCAGACCGGCGACGCCGGCGGCCTCTTCGAGGTTGCGCACGAACGGCACCATGAGCTCCACGTTGGTCAGCCCCAGTTCGTTGCGCACTTTTTTCATCGCCACGCATTCCAGCTCGAAACAGTCGCGGAAACTGTGGGCGATGTAGCGTGAAGCGCCGCGGAAACCGAGCATCGGGTTTTCTTCTTCCGGCTCGTAGATTTCGCCACCGAGAAGCTTGCGGTATTCGTTCGACTTGAAATCCGACAGGCGCACAATCACGGGTTTGGGGTAGAAGGCAGCGGCGATCGTGGCCACGCCTTCGACCAGTTTTTCGATGAAGAACTGCTTCGGCGTGGCATAGCCGCGCGAGCGGCGCATGATTTCCTCACGCAGCCCGGCCGGTACCTGCGACAGATCCAGAATGGCCTTGGGGTGGATGCCGATCATGTTGTTGATGACGAACTCCAGCCGCGCGAGTCCGACGCCGCCGTTCGGAATCTGCGCGAACTCGAAGGCCAGCTCGGGATTGCCGACGTTCATCATGATCTTCACCGGGATCTCCGGCAGATTGCCCATGTCGGTCGTCACCACCTCGAAATCGAGTCGGCCGCGATATACGTAGCCGGTGTCGCCCTCGGCGCACGACACGGTGACGGAGTCGCCTTCTTCCAGCACCTCGGTGGCGTTGCCGCAGCCGACGATGGCGGGAATGCCCAGTTCGCGGGCGATGATCGCGGCGTGGCAGGTACGGCCCCCCCGGTTGGTGACGATGGCGCTGGCGCGTTTCATCACCGGTTCCCAGTTCGGGTCGGTCATGTCGGTGACGAGGATGTCGCCCGCGCGCACGCGGTTCATTTCCGACGCATCGGCGACCACGCGCACCACGCCCGCGCCGATTTTCTGCCCGATCGCGCGGCCATGCGTCAGCGCCTTGCCGTACTGCTTGAGGCGGTATTTCTCCATCACCAGCCCATGCGACTGGCTTTTCACCGTTTCTGGACGGGCCTGCAGGATGTAGAGCCTGCCGTCGATGCCGTCCTTGCCCCATTCGATGTCCATCGGGCGGCCGTAGTGCTGTTCAATGATGACCGCGTAGCGCGCCAGTTCGAGCACATCCTCGTCGCTGAGCGAAAAGCGGTTCCGGTCTGTTTCCGGCACATCGACGGTGCGTACGGATCTGCCCGCGACCGCCTGTTCCGTGAATACCATCTTGATGAGCTTTGAGCCGAGGTTGCGCCGGACTACCGCCGGTTTGCCCAGGGCCAGCGTGGGTTTATGTACGTAGAACTCGTCCGGGTTCACCGCGCCCTGCACCACGGTTTCACCCAGGCCCCAGGAGGCGGTAACAAAAACAACATCGCTGAAGCCGGATTCGGTGTCGATGGTGAACATCACGCCGGAAGCGCCGCTGTCCGAGCGCACCATGCGTTGCACACCGGCCGACAGGGCAACGCCGGAATGGGCGAAATTCTTGTGCACGCGGTAGGCGATGGCGCGGTCGTTGTACAGCGACGCGAACACCTCCTTCATCGCATGCAGGATGTTGGCGTAGCCGTGAATGTTGAGGAACGTCTCCTGCTGGCCGGCGAAGGAGGCGTCCGGCAGATCCTCCGCCGTGGCGGAAGAACGCACGGCGAAACTGCCTTCGCCGTCGGCGGAAATCTGTTCGTAGGCCGTCCTGATCTCGTCTTCCAGCCTGGGCGGAAACGGCGTGTCGATGATCCACTGGCGGATCTGCGCGCCGGTTTTCACCAGCGCATCCACGTCATCCACGTCGAGGTTCCCGAGCGCGGCGTCTATGCGCGCGGCCAGGCCATTGTGGGCAAGGAAGTCGCGGTAAGCATCCGCGGTGGTCGCAAAACCGCCCGGCACGCGCACGCTGGACGGAAGCTGGCTGATCATTTCGCCAAGGGAGGCGTTCTTGCCGCCGACCTTGTCCACGTCGGACATGCGCAATTCGGTAAAGGGAAGAACGTAGCGGGTCATGAATAACCTTTATAAGCCGGTAAAGGGAGCAGGCGTCGATTCTAACGAATTTTGTGTTTCCCGCAGTGTGACAGGCGGGGTACCCTGATGCCCGCGGGCGGCATCCGGGCCGTTTCCGCTTTCTGTTTACAGACAGGGTGATATGAGCGATACCCCGATACGCAGCGTGTTTTTTATTTCGGACGGCACGGGAATCACGGCCGAAACGCTGGGGCACAGCCTGCTGGCCCAGTTCCCGCAGTCCCGCATCCGCCAGGTGCGCATCCCCTTCGTCGATGATCTCGACAAGGCGATCGACTGCGCCAGCCGCATCCGCGAAGCCATGATGAACGATGGCGCGCGCCCGATCGTATTCAGTACGCTGGTCAACCCCGAAACGGTGGCCGCGCTGCACAAGGCCGATGCGCTGTTTTTCGATTTTTTCGAACATTTCATCGGACCGCTCGAAGCCGAACTGGGCGAGCATTCGGCCCATGCCATCGGGCGTTTTCATGGCGTGGCCGACAGCACGGATTACAAAAACCGCATGGAGGCGATCAATTTCGCCATTGCTCATGACGATGGGGTTTCCGGCGGTAACGAGCTGGCCGAGGCCGACGTGATTCTGGTTGGCGTTTCGCGCTCCGGAAAAACGCCGGCCAGCCTCTATCTGGCGGTGCAGTTCGGCGTCAAGGCCGCCAACTATCCGCTGATCCCGGAGGATTTCGAGCGCAACAGGCTGCCGGGCGAACTGCACCGCTACCGCGGCAAACTGTTTGGGCTCACCATTGCGCCGGAGCGGCTGGCGCAGATCCGCCAGGAACGCCGCCCCAACAGCCGCTACGCCCTGCTCGAAAACTGCCGCTACGAGATCGAGGCGGCGCAGAAGCTGATGCGCCGCGAAAACATCCGCTGGCTCGACTCGACCACCAAATCCATCGAGGAAATTTCCGCCACCATCCTCCAGACCATCCGCCTGGAGCGGCCTTCGTACTGATTCGCGCCGGAACGGCCTGAACGGGTCCCTTGGGCTAAAATGCGGCTTTCCCGCCTGCCGCGGACATGTGTTGCGCGGCATTGGCGTTCAACGGAACATGAAATGAAAAGAACGCGCCTGAAGCGCCGCGGCGGTCTTGGCCGTCTTACCGGAAAACTTTCCTGGCTGGCCGCTGGCCTGGCGGAATCGAGCTGCCGGACCGAAGACCGCTACTGGGAGCAGCATCTGGCCGCCGCGGTGGACCAGCTGCTTGAAGAAGAGGCGGAAGACGCGCTCAACGCCGCGCTGGACCATCTCTACGACGCCAACGCCCGCGCTTACGACGAACTGGCCGATTTCATTGAATCACGCGCCGAAAGCGCGCCCGCCCTCTCGGCCGATCACGACATCCTGCTCATCGCGGCGCCGGTGCTCGCGTGGTCGCGCTACCGCATTCCGGCCGCCGCGATTCCTTCCGCTGCGCTGGCCAATCTGCGCGTTCATCTGCAGGCGCACGTTTTCGCCAGCGATACCAGCCTGGCGCTGGCCGATTTCCTTTTCAGCATGGACCAGCTTCCGCAGGGCTATTGCGACACCGCCGCCTTCGCCAGCGCCATCGGAAAGGCCGCGCTGAACAACAGCGACATCCATATCGAAACCGAAGGCATGCCGGAAACGGCCCAATTCCTGTCCGATACCCGCTACCTGCTCGCGGCGGTAGCCGTTCCCCGGGGGCAGGCGCTGTTCCGCTGGCAGGAACCGGACGGCAGCCGCGAACAGGCGCTGGCGCAGTGGCGCAGCCAGGGGGGGGCATGTCTGGGGCCGCTGCTGCCCGGCTGTACGCTCGACGTTGTTTTGCCGGAAGCCTATTTCGCCGCCTGCCGCGCCGCCGACAAGGACAGCCGCCCTTACGCCGTGCGCGCCTCGGTTGCCTGGCTCGGCGCCACGCTGGAAATACCCGCGGCCAGCCTGCGCGCGGTGATCGCCCCGTTCCAGGACCAGGATAGCGACGTCGGGGAATACCGCGTCGGCTTCACGCAGCACGGCCAGGATGAGGTGGTGCATGGCGTGGTCTGGCCCCTGCTTGGCGCGGAAGATGAAGAGGCCGACGGCCCCGCGCAGATCGAAGAGGTGCTGCGCGATTGCGGCGTAGCGGACATCGTGAACCTTGAACACCGTTTCCCGTTCGAATACTGCGATGACTGCGGTGCGCCGATGTACCCCTCTCCGGAAGGGGAGGCGGTCCATGCCGAAATGCCGGAAAACGAACACATCCAGACGCCGCGCCACCTGCACTGAGTGTCCGCTGTTCCCCGCGTGACCCGTCCGCGGTCCCGGAAACAGGTGGCGAACGGGAAACCGCCCGGCGCCGCCGCACGCCACGGAGGGCATGATGAAACGCAGGGTCGAAAAATCCGCCGATGAATGGCGCGCCCGTCTGGAGCCCGGGCAGTACCATGTAACGCGCGAAAAGGGCACGGAACGTCCTTTTAGCGGGGAGTACTGGAACTGCTGGAAAGAGGGTAGTTACCTCTGCCGCTGCTGCGCCGCGCCGCTGTTCCATTCCGGACACAAATTCGACGCCGGCTGCGGCTGGCCCAGCTTCTGGAGCGCCGCCGGGGCGGAAAACCTTGAAACCGCCGCTGACTCCAGCCACGGCATGCACCGCACCGAAGTGCTGTGCCGCCAGTGCGGCGCCCATCTGGGTCATGTGTTTGAGGACGGCCCCGCGCCCACTGGCCTGCGTTACTGCATCAATTCGGTATCGATCCGCCTGGAGGCGGACGGGAAAGACTGAGCGCCGCCGGTGCGCGGGATCCTCCGTTCTGGTGGCCTGCGTTTTCTGCTTCAGTTTTTCCTGGGCGCTGCCGTTAAGTTCCCATATGTCCCCGCCGCGATTGTCGACGGTGCAGCGATTCAGATTTCCAGAGAAAGGAGTTCACCATCATGCGCTGGTTTAACAACCTCAGCCTGCGTGGAAAACTGGTTTTGAACGGCCTCGTGTCAGGAGGCATTTTTGTTGCCGCGATCATTGTCTGCTACGTCCAGATCGGGCGTATCGAAGCTTACTCCAGGGATATTGCGGATAACTGGCTGCCTTCGATCCAGCAAGGCGCCGAAATCAACGATTTCCGCCTGCGCTACCGCATCCGCGGGCTTGAATATCTGCTTGCCAGCAGCGGGACGAAACGTGATGAAGTGGAAAAATCCCTTGCTGAACTGGACGGCGGGCTGGTGAAAACATTCGAGGCGTATCAGGCATACGTCAGCGACGATGAGGAAAAACGTCTGCACAATGCCATTGGCGCCGCCATTACGAATTATCGCGAAGCAGTCCGGAAGGGTATCGGGCAGGTCAAGGCGGGGGATACAGACGCTATCGCCACACTGCCGGACAGGGAATGGACCCCCGCGGCGGGCGCTGTCCGTGATGCCATCAAGGCGCTTGTAGCCTATAACCAGAGTAATTCCGACAAGGCCAGCGCTGCCAGCGGCGCGGCTGTCGCCGAAGCCAAAACAGTCGCCATCGTGGCGCTTGTTGTCGGCACCCTGGCGGCTTTCGGTTGCGCCATTATTTTTTCGCGCCTCATCGGCACACGGCTTTCACAGGTCGTCAGCGCGGCTGCCAGCATCGCCGACGGCAATCTTGCCGACAGTTCCCTGCCGCCTGCCGACAGGGATGAGGTTGGCCTGCTCGTGGGCGCAACCCGGGATATGCGGGCCGCGCTGCATGCCACCATCAGCCAGACCCGCAAGGATTCTGACGAAATCCGGACATCCGCCCAGGAGCTCAGCAATGGGCTGGAGCTGATGGAGCAGAACATCAGCATGGCAAGTTCGGCGGCCGCCTCGATTGCCGCCAGCGTGGAAGAGCTGACGGTATCCATCTCCCACGTTGCCGAAAATACCGGCGACGCCAGCCGCCTTGCCAGCGATTCTGACCGGCAGGCGCGCGAAGGGCGGGAAACAGTGACCCGGCTCGTGGAGGAAATCAACCGCGTGTCCACCGTTGTCACGGGCGCATCGGAGCGTATCGCCGGGCTGCAGGCGGAATCGGAGAAAATTTCCAATATTGTCCAGGTCATCAGGGACATTGCCGAACAGACCAACCTGCTGGCGCTCAATGCCGCCATCGAGGCTGCGCGCGCAGGCGAGCATGGGCGCGGTTTTGCCGTCGTCGCCGACGAAGTACGCAAGCTGTCCGAGCGTACCTCCCAGTCCACGGGCGAGATCACGACCATGGTTGCCGCCATCCAGGATTCGACCCGCCAGGTTGTCAGCAGCATCGGGGAAGGGGTGAGCGCCGCCAGCAACAGCGTCGATCACGCCCGGCATGCAGGCGAAACCATCGCTTCGCTGCAGGAGATCGCGCGCAGGGTTTCTGAGCTCGTCAGCGACGTCGATCATGCCCTGCATGAGCAGACCACCGCGTCCTCCGTGGTCGCCAAGGGCCTTGAAGAAATCGCTTCCGAAGCCGAAAAGGCGCGCACCATTACCGCAGGTGCGGCCCGTTCCGCACAGATGCTCAGCAATGTCGCCGGCGACATGCAAAAAGCCGTCGGACGCTTCCGGCTGGAGTGAAAAATCCCTGCAAGGCGGCCCGCTAACGCGCGAACCGGGGCCGCCGGGTCTGTCTGAAAAAATCCGTTGCCCCCTGCGGGGCCGTTTATTCCACCCGGTGCGCCTCGGCAAGGTAATCGCGGGTGCGCATTTCCATCAGGCGGCTGACGGTGCGGACGAATTCATGGGCGTTGTGGCCCTCGGTGTACAGATCGTGGGCCGCGGCTTCGGCGCTCATCACCAGTTTTACCCGGTGGTCGTACAGCACGTCGATCAGCCAGGTGAAGCGGCGCGCTTCCGATGCGTTGCCCGCCAGCATCCGGGGAACCCCGGAAAGCAGCACGGTGTGATATTCGCGGGCGATTTCAAGGTAATCGTTCTGTGATCTCGCCCCGCCGCACAGGGTGGGGAAATCGAACCAGATCACGCCCGGCGCGCGGCGGAGCACGGGCAGCCTGCGCCCCAGCACTTCGATTTCACCGCTGTCGCCCGCGCCCGCGGCGAGGCGGCGGAAATCTTCCTGCATCTGGCGTTCGCTTTCCGCATCGGCGGGCGTCAGGTACATGTCCATGTTTTCCAGCGTGCGCAGCCGGTAATCGGTGCCGTGGTCCAGCTCGGAAACGTCGAAGCGCCGCTTGATCATTTCGATCGTGGGCAGAAAATTCACCCGCATCAGCCCGTTCGGGTAGAGGCCGTCGGGCGGATAGTTCGAGGTCATGACGAAAACGACCCCGCGCGCGAACAGCGCTTCCAGCAGGCGCCCCAGAATCATCGCGTCCGCGATATCCGATACGTGGAATTCGTCGAAACACAGCAGGCGCGTCTGCCGCGCGATCCGCTCGGCAACCTTCTGCAGCGGGTCGGGCTCGTGGTTGTGATCCTTGAGATCGTTCTGCACTTCCTGCATGAAGGCGTGAAAGTGCACCCGGCGTTTGCGTTTATAGGGCACCGATTCGTAAAAGCAGTCCATCAGGAAGCTTTTTCCCCGCCCGACGCCGCCCCAGAAGTAAACGCTGCGCGGCATCGGCGGCCGCACGAACACGCGGTGCAGCCGGGTGCGGCGCGCGGCCTTGAAGTGGAGCAGTTCGCCGTAAAGCTGCTGCAGGCGCTGGACCGCCGCGCGCTGCGCGGGGTCGGATCTGAAGCCGCGGGCGCGCAGTTGGGCTTCGTAGGCGTCGAGCATGCCGTTTTCGGCAACCCGGAGAATTCGGTGGGGCATGATGGATCGGTGTCGTTATCCGCCCGGTACGGGAAAAATGTTTGTTCCGGCCGCTGGGATACAGAAAAAGCGCGATTGTAGTGCAAGCGGCGGGGCGCGGAGGGCGCTTGCCGTACGGACGGACAGAAGACGGCGGCGTCCGCGTCTGAAACTGGCATCCCCGGCTTAGTGCCAATGCCATTAAGTTAAGCGTTTTTATATGCGAAGTGAAATCCGGCAGTGCGGACGCGATCATGGCGCGGCCGTGGCGTCTGGCGATTGGCGCGCGTGAGTTCCTGGCTGCCGGGCCTGCGTAGTCGTGCCAGCAGCTTGTCGAGCAGGCCGTCAGGGCCGATGCGCAACAACAATCGTGGCAAGGCATGGCGAAGAGTCTTGATCACCCGTGTGCAGTTGAGCGAGCGCCGCCAGCTCTTGTCCCCGGGC
The DNA here is from genome assembly GCA_031555955.1 of Rhodocyclaceae bacterium. GTDB lineage: Bacteria > Pseudomonadota > Gammaproteobacteria > Burkholderiales > Rhodocyclaceae > Azoarcus. The sequence continues at coordinate 40,293 of JAVBTY010000038.1, forward strand.
TCGGGCGGATACAGGCGGGCATGGCCAGGATCGGCCTCCAATGCCAGGGCCGCCGCGCAGTTCATGCGCACGAGCGAAGCGTAGAAGTCTTGCTCTACGGTGTGCGGCAGCGCCCCACCCCAGTTCTCCACCTGCAGGCGGGCCTTGATGAGTTTGAAACACGCCTCGATGCGCCAGCGCCCACGATACAGCTGGGCAAACTGCGCAACCGTAATCGCAGTATCGGGCACGTTTGTGATAAGCACGAGCACATTACCGTTGGGCAAGGCGTGACGAAGGATTCGTAGCGGCAAGGGCGTATCGGATGTACCCAGATCACAGAGCTGATCGACCACGCAGCCACGCGGTACGCGCCTGGCCCCACCTACTCCCGTGGTGGCGGCAACCCGAGCAGATCCAGATACCCTTCCAGCCCTTGCCGCAGGCTGTATTTCTGGCGCACGGTTTCGGTTGCAGCGGCGCGTAGAGCCCTGTACCTCTCTGGAAACGCAAGGGCATCGCAGACTGCTTCCGCGAGCGCGGCAGGGTCGAAAAAGTCGACCAGGATGCCATTGCGCCCATGTTCGATCACCTCCTTGACCGGTGCGGTTGCCGAGCCGATCACGAGGCAGCCTGACGCCATTGCTTCGAGCATCGACCACGACAGCACGAACGGATAGGTCAGGTAGATGTGCGTCGCCGATACCTGTAGCAGTTTGCAGAACACCGGATAGGGCACCCTTCCCAGAAAAAAGATACGTCCAGACAGCGTTTCCCGCAAAGGCATTTCTGCGAGCATCTTTTCCCGCCAGTTGGCCGCATCCTGCGGTTTTTTTCCGTAACTGATCCCGTCGCCGCCAACAATCACCACACGCGCATCCGGGCGCGCATCAAGAATTGCTGGCAGGGCGCGCATCAGGGTGGGAAAACCGCGGTAGGGTTCCAGATTGCGCGCCACGTAAGTGATGGTTTCCCCGCCGCTGCGCAGTTGTGTTCCGTCTGGAAGGTCGAGAACCGCTTCGGTTTGCCGAGCAAGAAGTTCTGTATTGATGCCTTCGTGGATCTGATGGATCTTGTGACGATATGCGGCAGGATGAAGCTGCCTCTGCCAGGCGGTGGGGGAAACGCCTGTATCGCAAAGTTCCAGATTCAGCAGATGCAGCGCATTGCGGGCCGTGATCCGGGCGCGATCATCAAACTGAAGCGGTGCAAGCGGATCGAAGCCTGCGTCCGCACCGTCCTGATGGTAGAAATATTCGCAGAAACTGATCAGGCGGGCAGCCGGGAAAACGTCTTTCACGAACAGTGCTTCCCCCCATCCTGGGTGTGCGATCACCACATCGGGCACGAAGCCTTCACGTTTCAGTTGCTGTAGCAGACGGGCAACCGCCTGCCCGTAGAGCACGGCATGTTCGAACCCCGCGACGTAGTGGTGAACTTCTTTGCCCGGTTTGCGGTGCAGGTCGTAGCGAAGATGTTTGACACCGGGCATTCCCGGCGCCGTGCTGCGCCCGATGGCGCGCAGCTGGACGTCGCCACGTGTAGCCAGATGTGCGCAGAGGTGGCGGAACTGGCCGGGAAAGTTCTGATGGATGACAAGTATTCGCACGAAATAACCCTGGTACAGAAGCCCTTCACCGCTCCCTCAGGCTCTCGGAGGTGTGCTGCATCAGTGGTGAGAGGAAATACTCGATCACGCGCCGCTGATCGGTCTTGATCTCCACGGTCACCGCCATGCCCGGTCCGAGTGCGACTTCGTTGCCGCCCACGTCGATCGTCGAGCGCGACATCTTCACCCGCACCGAATAGATCAGGCCGCGCTTCTCGTCGTTGATCGCATCGTGCGACACCGACACGACCTTGGCCGGAATCGTGCCGTACTTGGTGTATTGGAAGGTTTCGATCTTCACCTCGGCATCCTGGTCCGCGCGCACGAAACCGATATCCTTGTTCTCGATGAAGGCTTCGACCTCCAGCGGATTGTCGCGCGGCACGATCACCATCACCGGCTGCGCCTCGGTGACCACGCCGCCGACGGTATGCACCGCCAGTTGCTGCACCGTGCCATCGACCGGGGAAGTCAGCCGCATCAACCGGCCGCGCGAATCGGCCTTCAGCAACTCCTGTTCCAGCGCGGCGGCCTTTTGCTGGCCGTCGGTAATGCTGTCCTGGGCGATGCGTCGCGTCTCCGCCGTCAGTTCGGCGCGCTGCCCGCGCGCCTCGCGCAGCGCGGCCTCGATCTCCTCCACCCGGCCGCGCTGGTTCGCCAGATCGGCCTCCTGCTCGATGCGCGCCTGTTCGCGTTCCAGGTAACCGTGCTGGGAGACGAAATTGCGATCGGCCAGATTCTTGAAATCGCGCGCGCGCTGCTGCGCGATCGGCACCGTCTGCTCCAGCTTGCGTACCAGTTCCCGCGTCGAACGCTGCTCGGCCTCGCGGCGGGCGACCTCCGCTTCGATGCGGTCGCGCCGCGCGCCGTACTCGTCCAACTGCCCGGCCAACAGGCGCTGCGATTCGGCGAAAGCCGCATCCCCCGCGCCTTCGGGGCGTGCAAGCGGCGCCGCGCGCCCATCGAGCGCGGTCAGCAGCGCCCGGCCTCGCGCCATCTGCAGCCGGGCGGCGGCCAGATCGCTGCGTATCCGCTCCTGGTCGGCCTGCTCCATCGTCGCGTCCAGCTCGATCAGCACGTCGCCGGCCTTGACCACCTGTCCGTCGGTAACGTGAATGGCTTGTACCGTGGACGTATCGAAAGGCTGGATCGTCTTCGTGCGGTCGTTCGGCACCACCTTGCCCTGCGCGGTGGCCACCACGTCCATGCGCCCGAAGATCGCCCACAACAGCGCAAGCACGGCGAAGACGACGATCAACCACATCGCCGCGCGCGGCGCGGGCGACAGCGGCGTTTCCTGCAACGCGAGCGCGGCGGGCAGAAACTGCGCCTCGTGCGGTAGTCGCGGTGGCGGCGTCATTTGCTTGCGCTGCCGCCACGCGTGGCGAAAGACCGCGCCATAGCGGCGCAGCAGGTCGCCCGTGGCTTGCAGGCGCAGGCGTGGTTTGGGCAGGTGCGGGTGTGAGGGCGCGTTCATCGTCTTACCCCTGTTGCAGCCGGTGCAGCCGCGAGTAGTGCCCCGCCTCGTGGCGCAGCAGTTCGGCGTGGCTGCCGGCCTCGACGATCTGTCCGCGGTCGAGCACGATGATGCGATGCGCGTTGCGTACCGCCGACAGCCGGTGCGCGATGATGATGACGGTACGGTTCTGGCAGATGGCCTGCATATTGTTCTGGATGATCCGTTCGCTTTCGTAGTCGAGCGCGCTGGTCGCCTCGTCGAAGATCAGAATGCGCGGGTCGGTCATCAGCGCGCGGGCAATCGCGATGCGCTGGCGCTGCCCGCCCGAGAGCGTGGAGCCGTGTTCGCCCACCATGGTGTCGTAGCCTTCCGGCAGTTCGAGGATGAACTCGTGCGCACCCGCGAGCCTGGCTGCGCGCATCACCGATTCGAGCGGCGCGCCGGGATCGGCCAGCGCGATGTTGTCGCGCACCGAACGGTTGAACAGCACGTTTTCCTGCAACACCACGCCGATCTGGCGGCGCAATGAATTCGCGTCGGCCAGCGCCAGATCCATGCCATCGACGAGCACGCGTCCGCGTTCGGGAACGTATAGGCGCTGCACAAGCTTGGTCAGCGTGCTCTTGCCCGAGCCGGAGCGCCCCACCAGGCCGATGATTTCGCCGGAGGCGATGTCGAGCGAGATGTTCTTGAGGATCTCGGGGCCGTCCGGGCGGTAGCGAAAGCTCACCCCATCGAGCGCCACGCGCCCCGCAAGCGACGGCAGCGCGCTCTTGGCGCCGGCGACCTCGGTGCGGGTGTTGAGAATGTCGCCCAGTCGCTGGATCGAAATGCCCGTCTGCTGGAAATCGGTCCACAGTTGCGCCAGACGCATCACCGGCTGCGCCACCTGCCCCGCGAGCATGTTGAAGGCGATCAACTGGCCGACTGTGAGCCGCCCGTCGATGACGAGCCGCGCGCCTACATACATCGTCGCCACCGTAACGAGCTTGGAGATGAGCGTAACGCCGCCGTTGGCCAGCGTGCCGATGGTGGCGGTGCGGAAACCGGCCGACACATAGGCGGCAAGCTGGTTATCCCACTTGCGCGTCCAGTGCGGTTCCACGGCCATCGACTTGACCGTATCGATACCGCTGATCGTCTCCACCAGGAAAGCCTGGTTTTCCGCGCCACGGTTGAATTTCTCATGCAAACGCGCGCGCAGCACCGGCGTGAAGGCGGCCGACAGCAGCGCGTAGCACGGCAGCGAAATCACCACGATCAGCGTCAGCCACCCGCTGTAGAAGAACATCACCGCGATGAACACCACCGAAAAGAACAGATCCAGCACCAGCGTAACCGCGTTGCCGGTCAGGAAAGATCGGATGTTCTCCAGTTCGCGCACCCGCGCCACCGAATCGCCCACGCGCCGGGCCTGGAAGTACGCCAGCGGCAACGCGAGCAGATGGCGGAACAGCCGCGCGCCCAGTTCGACGTCGATGCGGCTCGTGGTGTGCGCAAAAACATAGGTGCGCAATGCGCCGAGCACGACCTCGAACAGAACGACCACGGTCAGCCCGATGGCAATCACATCCAGCGTCGTGAAGCCGCGATGCACCAGCACCTTGTCCATCACCACCTGGAAGAACAGCGGCGTAATCAGCGCGAAGAACTGCAACGCAAAAGAAACGAGCAAGACCTCGCCGAGCAGCTTGCGGTACTTGATGATGGCCGGAATGAACCACGTGAAGTCGAAACGGGCCATCTCGCCGGCCAGCGACGCGCGGGACGTGAAAAGGATCAGCTCCCCCGTCCAGCGCTCGCGCAGCGCGGTGAGCGTCAGCGTTTCGGGCCGCCCGGTGACGGGCGACTGGATCAGCACTTGCTCGCCGTCTGCGCGGGCGAGCAGGAAGAACTCCACCTCGCCGTCCGCACCGCGTCCGACCGCAATGGCCGGCAACGGCGTCTTGTTCAGCCGCTCGCCGTCCACCTTGACCACCTTGGCCTGCAATTGCAGCGAACGCGAGGCAAGCAGGATGTCCTGGGTGGAAAAAGGCTTGCCGGCCACGGCGAACTCGTGCGCAAGCTGGTCCGGATCGGCCGCGACCCCATGCAGCCGGGCCATGAGCACGAGGCAGGCAAGGCCGCTGTCGAGCGGGGGGCGAGCGGCAATATCGGGGACAGAAAGGGACTCCGCTTCACCGGATGTGGCGTCAGCGGGAGATGTGGAAGGAAATACCATGCGTCAAACGGAACCTGCGTAAAAACCCGCACTCCGGGAAACCGGGGCGCAGGCACTTCCGGGTTTATAAAACGTTATGGCGGCTTGCCGCCGGAACC
>JAVBTY010000001.1:0-22448 GCA_031555955.1 Rhodocyclaceae bacterium
CACCCTGCTCGCCCGCGACGGCGCCTACGCCCAGATGTGGCGCCTGCAGCAGCAGGAAGAAAGCGCGCAGCAGGCGGACTGAGCGCTCTGGAAGGCCCGGCTGGGAACGGCAGGCCGATGCGCCGTTCACCGGCACCGGCCATTTTTCTTCCCGCCGACAGCCAGAAGCCTTTTGATCGGAATCAGTTCAGCGTGCCATCGTTTCCGGATAAGTATGCGTAACCCGCTACGACTATCCGCGCGCTCTTTTACTTCGATTCGCCATACTGGGGTCCCGAAGGTTATGGGGGGCAATGTTGGCTTTGAGCAGGTCAATACGATCGGCGCGCTGCTCTCGCAGGTTCCATCAGGAGCCGCATGCTGATCCCGGGGAATGACATCCCTGAGCTGAGATGTGCGCAGCCTTTGCCGGGCTGGCGTGCAGCCGGTGAACATCCGTTGCACCGTAGGCAGCAGCCAGCCGGGGAAGGCGCTTTCCGGCGAACTGCTCATCCGTACCGGGTAACCCGTCACGCAAGGCACAAAAAGGAGCCGGTAAAAACCCCGGCCCTTTTTTCTCCCGGTTTTCTGTCCGCGCAATGATGCTTCGCGGGGCGCAAGCGCCGGGACAGGCATCTGTCGTGCGTCAACGGCAGCATTTATCGCGCGCGGCTTCATTTTTCACCCGCCGCTTTTCAATGATCTTTTCGCCTACAATTCCGCCTTTCCTTTTTTCGGCGGCGTCCCATGTTTTCCGGCATCGTGGCCGCCTGCGGCCGTATTGAACAGATTGAGCCGCTTGCTGACGGCGTGCGTCTGACCGTGGATGCGGGCGGGCTTGATCTGGCCGATGTGCTTATCGGGGACAGCATCGCCAACAGCGGCGTATGCCTGACTGTGATTGCGCGCGAGGGGCAGCGGGTGCGGTTCGATGTGTCGCGCGAAACGCTCAGCTGCACCACCGGGCTGGACCGCGCGGGCGTTGAGGTGAATCTGGAAAAGGCGTTGCGCCTGGCGGACCGGCTGGGCGGCCATCTCGTCACCGGCCACGTTGACGGTGTTGGCGAGGTGCTGGAATTCACCCCGGCGGGCGAAAGCCACACGCTGGTGATTCGCGCGCCTGCCGCTATCGCCGGCTACATCGCGAAAAAGGGCTCGGTCACGGTCGATGGCGTGAGCCTGACGGTGAACCGCGTCGAGGGCGCGGAGTTTACGGTCAACCTGATCCCGCACACCGTCGCGGCGACCACGCTGAAGCGGCTGAGCCCGGGCAGCCGGGTTAATCTGGAAATCGATCTTATCGCCCGCTACGTCGAGCGCATGCTGGCGTGGCGCGAGGAGCAGACATGAGCGCACTGGCCCCTATTGCTGACATCGTTGCCGACGTTCGCGCCAGGCGGATGGTCATTCTGGTCGACGAGGAGGATCGCGAAAACGAAGGCGACGTGGTGCTCGCCGCGGAATTCGTCACTCCTGAAACGATCAATTTCATGGTCACGCACTGCCGTGGCCTGGTGTGTCTGGCGCTGACCGAGGAGCGCTGCCAGCAGCTTGGGCTGGAGCAGATGGTGCGCAACAACCGTACGCCGCACGGTACGGCCTTCACCGCGTCGATCGAGGCGGCCAGCGGGGTGAGCACCGGCATTTCCGCACACGACCGGGCGCACACGATCAAGACGGCGGTGGCGCGCCACGCCCGGCCCGAGGATATCGTGATGCCGGGGCATATTTTCCCGCTCACCGCGCAGAAGGGCGGCGTGCTGATCCGCGCCGGCCATACCGAGGCGGGCTGCGATCTGGCGCAGCTGGCCGGGCTGGAGCCGGCGGCGGTAATCTGCGAAATCCTCAAGGAAGACGGCAGCATGGCGCGGCTGCCGGACCTGGTCGAATTCGGCCGCGCGCACGGCATCAGGATCGGCGCTATCCGCGACCTGATCGAATACCGCGCCGCCACGGAGCGTCTGGTCGAATGCGTGGCCGAAAAAGAGGTTGAAACCGCGCACGGGCGTCTGCGCCTGTCCGCGTTTGAGGACAAAACCTCGGGTGCGATCCATTTCGCGCTGACTCACGGCGTGATCGAAGCCGCGCGCGAAACGCTGGTGCGGGTGCACGAGCCGATTTCCGTCGTTGATTTTCTCGCGCCGGACAGCACCCACCACAGTTTTCCGGTCGACAGCGCGATGCAGGCCATCGCCGGGGCCGAAGCGGGCGTCATCGTCCTGCTTTACCGCCCGCAATCGGGCCGCGAACTGCTGGCCAGCCTGACCGGCAGCCGCGACGGACGTCCGCAGAAGTGGGACCCGCGGCTGTTCGGCGTTGGCGCGCAGATTCTGAAAGCCCTCGGCGTGGGCAAGATGCGGCTGCTTTCCAGCCCGCGCAAGATTCCCAGCATGGCCGGTTTTGGTCTGGAAATTACCGGTTTCGCTGACCCGCGCTGATTTTTCTCATCCTTACCCGCAGAGAACGATATGCCCTGTTACGACCACATCGCCAGAGTGGAGCCCGATCTGGCCGGACAAAATCTGCGCATCGGCATCGTTATGAGCCGCTTCAACCAGGATGTCTGCGAAGGGCTGCTGCGCGCCTGCATCGACGAACTGCAGCGCCTTGGCGTCGAACCCGCGCGGATCCGCATCGCCACCGTGCCCGGCGCGCTGGAAATTCCGCTGGTGCTGCAGAAAATGGCGCGTGGCGGCCGGTTTGATGCGCTCATTGCCCTTGGGGCGGTGATCCGCGGCGAAACCTACCACTTTGAGCTGGTTTCGAACGAAATGGCGTCCGGCATTACCCGCATCGCTCTGGATAACGGCCTGCCGGTCGCCAACGGCGTGCTGACGACCGAGGACGATGATCAGGCGCTCGTGCGTGTGCAGGAAAAAGGCGCGGACTGCGCCCGCGCGGCGGTTGAGCTCGCCAATCTTCTGAGGGCGCTGTAATGGGAGGCAGCCACCGGATGGCGCGCCGCCGCGCCCGCGAACTGGCGCTGCAGGGCATTTACCAGTGGCTGCTGTCGGGGAATTCACCGGCGGTGGTCGAGGCGCACATCGAAACCGAAACAGACGGCTTCGACAAGGTCGACCGCGAGCTTTTCACGGCGCTGCTGCGTGGCGTGACTGGCGATGCGGAAGCGTTGCGGGAAGAGTTTGCGCCTTTCATTCACCGCCCCGTTGGCGAGCTGTCGCCCGTGGAACATGCCGTGCTGCTGCTCGCCGCGCATGAACTCAGGAGCAGCATCGAAACGCCTTACCGGGTTGTCATCAACGAGGCGATTGAACTGGCCAAACGCTACGGCGGCACGGACGGCCACCGCTTCGTCAACGGCGTGCTCGACAAGCTCGCCGCCCGCCTGCGCGCGGTGGAAATCCAGGCGGCGCGCGGCGTGGCCGGGGAAGAATAATCCTCGAACCTTCCGGCAGCCGCTACCAGTAATACCAGTAGCGGCCCGGGAACGGGCCGTACGGCCCGCGCATCGGATAAGGGTAGACCGGATAGCCCCAGTAAGGGCCAAACGAGCCTTCCCACTCGGGGTAGACGTAACTCTGGCTGGTGCGCACGACCTTGCCGCCTATGAAATGGACGTTGAAGCGCGTCGCAATGCCCGGACCGTCGCTGTAAATGTTCCAGTCCCACACCTCTTCGCCGGAGTTGCTGAACGTCTGCACCGAGCGGTGCTGGCCCAGCAGGCGGTCGACCTGCTCCCGGCCCATGCCGGGGCTCACCCGCGCCAGGTTTTCCGCGGCCAGCGCATCCCACTGGCGCAGCACGATACCGCCTGCGTCCACCCGCAGCATCAGGCAGGTATAGCCGTTGGGCTGGGTTGAAAATTCGAGCGTGCGGGTGCCGTCGCCGTTATCCCACTGGCGGGATGGCTGGCCGTGCCCTGCGATGGCCTCGTCCGCCGTGGTGTAGGGGCGCGGCGGCGCAAACGCGGCGCAGCCGCCGAGCAGAAACGTGACCAGCAGGGCGAACAGTAACGGCAGTAACGGGTCTGGGCGGTAACTTACAGAGGGGAAACAGAGCGGGCGTTGCATCATGGAAACGGCCTCGTATCAGCTCATCTGTGCAGGATATGGACATAGGTCTGGCTGGTGCGCGCAACCTTGCCAGCGACAAAATGGACATTGAAACGTGTTGCAATGCCCGGGCCGGTATTGGCGATGTTCCAGTCCCACACCTCTTCCCCCGACAGCGGAAAATACTGGACTGAGCGATGGCTGCCGAGCAGGCGGGAGACTTCTTCCTGCGTCATGCCCGGCTGTACGCGCGCAAGCCCGGCGGGCGTCAACGCATCTTCCTGCCCCAGCACATGGCCGGTGGCATCCACCGTCACCATCATGCAGCGAACGCCCTCGGGCTGGGTGGAGTATTCCAGCACGGCTGTGCCATCGGCATTGATCCAGCGCCGGGAGGGCTCGCCTTGCGCGGCGATGGTTTCAGCCTCGGTGGCATAGGGGCGCGCGGGCCACTGCGCGCACCCCGCAAACAGGGCTGCCGCCATGAATATTGCGGGCAGTAATGAAAGCCGGGCGGGAACCTGCATGACACAGCCCCCTGTCTGAGGTTTAGCCGTTGCGGTGCCTGGTATAGCGGCCGGTAGCGGTCACACGTCCGGAATCGTCGAAAGTGGCCGTGAAATAAAGCAGTTCGCCCGTGTGACTTCCGCGGTCGATGAGCCATTCCCACACGGTTTCGTGTTTCAGCTCGAAGCGCTGGCGCGAAGCCGGACGTCCGATCAGCCGCTGTACCTGATCACCCTCCATGCCGGGTTGGACACGCGCCAGCACAGCTTCGTTCAGCACCTGTTCGAGCGAACGCAAAACCCGGTCCGGACCGATGGTGATCATGTAGCACTCCGCGCCCTCGGGCTGGCGCGAATATTCCCAGGTAACCGAGCCGTCGTCGTTACGCCATTCCGCCTGCGGCGGCCCAAAGCGGATGCGTACTTCATCCGCGGTGGAAACACCCGGAGTGAGGTCGCGCGCATTGAAATAATCACAACCGGGCAGGCCGAGTGTAGTGAGAAAGGTGCAGAACAGGACAAGCAGGCGTTTCATGATGTATCCCCGGGGTATCTGGACAGGCGGTGCGGATGAAAACCCCGCAGCCGGAAATTCATGGGCAGCTGTTCTGGCGCGGCGAAAAAAACGGCCCGCCGCCATCAGGCGCCGGGCCGCCGGGTGATGAATACAGCGAAACTTTTTGGATTATTTGCCGTTTACGCTGGCTTTCAGCGTTGCACCGGCGCTGAATTTCGGCACACTGGACGCGGCGATCTTGATCGTGGCGCCCGTTTGCGGATTGCGACCAGTGCGGGCCGCGCGCTTGGATACCTCGAAGGATCCGAAGCCGGTGAAAGCGACTTTTTCGCCTTTTGCGAGCTGTTCGGAGACGATATCGAGCACGGCGGACAAAGCACGATCGGCTTGCGCACGGGATACATCCAGACGATCGGCCAGGGCTTCGACGAATTCACCTTTGTTCATGCTTTTCCTCTACGAGTCTGATTAGAGTGGGAATCTGGTTTTGCGCGGCGGATTCTAGCACCGTCACGGACTTCAAGGCAGTTAGTAACATACCGTTTAGCACTTTGCATACGATGGATTCACCAGAATGGGCAGTCCATCACCTTTGGCGGCGATACCGCCAGCGGCAAGTGTAGCTGCTGGCAGCATCCTGTGCGCCAGTTTTATGCGATGAGGGCCGGGGTGGCGCCGGTGCGCCAGCGGCGGCGGCCGTGCCGGACGGAGTCCCCCGCGGGCCTGTTCTCTGCCGCACGGGAGCGGGGCATCCGGGCACGGCCCCTGATCCCGGGCGGGGATTACGCGTCCCGCATCCGGGTCTGATGCGTAGCGTGCAGGGTTTTCGCTGATGCGGGGGGATGCGTGGTCCTGGATGCCTGAATCAGGCGGGTGCGCTATCCTCCCGGGCGCTGCCGGGCCCACATTTGCACGAGAAAGGTTTTTCCCGGCTGACAGGCAGTGTTTTTGCGGTTTTGGCCGCTGCGCTGATTGATAATAGCCACGAAGTTGAGATTTTCGTCCTCGCCAGAAACAAAGGAGATATGCGACATGCAGCAGAACAGTCCGGAAAGAAAAAAAGCGTGGAAAGCGCGATGCCTCGGAATGCTGCTCTCCATGGCGGCGGCGTTTGCCCCCCCCGTGCTGGCGGACAGGTTTGTCGCCGTGACGGCCATTGTTGAGCATCCCGCACTGGATTCCGTCCGGGATGGCGTCAAGGAAGGGTTGCTGGCGGAGGGATTCGAGTCCGGAAAAAACCTCAAATGGATCTATCAGAGCGCCCAGGGCAATACGGGCACGGCGGCACAGATCGCGCGGAAATTCGTGGGCGACAGGCCGGACGCCATTGTCGCCATCGCAACGCCTTCGGCCCAGGCGGTGCTGGCGGCCACCAGGGATATTCCCATTGTGTTCTCTGCGGTGAGCGATCCGGTTGCCGCGCAGCTGGTGAAGGGCTGGAAAGCGTCCGGCGGCAACGTTACGGGCGTTTCAGACATGCTGATGCTGGAAAAACAGATCGAGCTGATCAGGAAAGTAGTGCCCAATGTGAAACGGGTAGGGATGGTTTTCAATCCGGGTGAGGCCAACTCCATGGTGGTGGTCGAACAGCTCAGGGCGGCGCTGCCTGCCGCGGGAATGACGCTGGTTGAGGCCGGTGCGCCGCGCAGTATCGATGTGGGCGCGGCAGCGCGCAGCCTCGCGGGCAAGGTTGATGTGATTTACACCAATACCGACAACAATGTCGTGTCGGCTTACGAGGCGCTCGTCAAGGTTGCCAACGATTCGAAAATTCCCCTGATCGCCGCGGATACCGACAGCGTCAAGCGTGGAGCGATTGCCGCGCTGGGCGTCAATTACACCGATATCGGGCGTCAGACAGGCAGAATGGTGGCGCGTATTCTTAAAGGAGAAAAACCGGGCGTGATTGATCCGGAAACAAGTGAAACGCTGGAGCTGTTCGTCAACACGGGCGCGGCGGCAAGACAGGGGGTCAGGCTTTCTCCCGAACTGGTCAAGGCGGCGAAAACCATCATTGAATAAAGCTTCGATGGATGCGCGGAGCAGCGCTACGTCCCGCTCCGCGCAACGAAAAACCGCCCGCATGCGGGCCGGACAGACCCTGGACTAAAAAGAAGGCGCAATGACCTGGTATTCGTTTATGGGCGCGCTGGAAATTGGCCTTGTCTTCGGGCTGGTCGCGCTTGGCGTGCTGATCTCGTTCCGGATCCTGAATTTTCCGGATCTGACGGTCGATGGCAGTTTCCCTCTTGGCGGTGCAGTGGCCGCAACCATGATTTCCGCAGGCGTCAATCCTTTTGCCGCCACCGGCGCGGCCATCCTTGCAGGCGCGGCGGCGGGCCTGCTTACCGGCTGGTTCAACGTGCGGCTGCGCATCATGGACCTGCTTGCGGGCATTCTGCTCATGACCGGGCTGTATTCCATCAACCTGCGCATCATGGGCAGGCCCAATGTGCCGCTGATTAACGAGCCCACCGTTTTTTCGACGCTGCTGCCAGCGCTTCTGCCCGATTACATCGAGCGCCCGCTGGTTCTGCTTGTGATCGTGATGGTAGTGAAGTTGCTGCTCGACAGGTTTTTTTCTTCCGAAATCGGATTGGCAATGCGCGCTACCGGCGCCAATCAACGCATGGCCCGCGCCCAGGGCGTGGCGACCGGCGCGGCCACGCTGGCTGCGCTTGCGCTGTCCAACGCACTGGTGGCCCTGGCGGGCGCGCTGTTTGCGCAAAGCCAGGGGGGGGCGGATATTTCAATGGGGATCGGCACCATTGTCATCGGTCTGGCGGCGGTGATCATCGGAGAAAATATCCTGCCGGCCCGCCGGCTGGTTCTCATGACCTTCGCGGTGATCGCCGGTGCGGTTCTCTACCGGTTTTTCATCGCGCTGGCGCTTAACAGCGATTTCATCGGGCTCAAGTCGCAGGATCTCAATCTGGTGGCGGCATCGCTCGTGACCTTCGTTCTGGTGCTGCCTGTTATCAAACGGGCGTTGCGGCCGCGCGGCGGGACGGGGGGCTGAGATGCTGCGCGCGCATGATCTGCACGTAACTTTCAATCCGGGCACGCCCATCGAAAATCCGGTGCTGCGCGGGCTCAGCCTGGAAATTCCGACCGGACAGTTCGTGTCGGTGATCGGCTCCAACGGCGCGGGAAAATCGACGCTCCTCAACGCCATTTCCGGCGACCTGCGGGTCGACAGGGGGCGTATCGATATTGATGGCGTCGAGGTGACCGGGCGGCAGGCGTGGCAGCGCGCCGGTCTGGTGGCCCGGGTGTTTCAGGACCCGATGGCGGGTACCTGCGAAGCGCTTACCATCGAGGAGAACATGGCGCTGGCCATGGCGCGCGGTCGTCCGCGTGGATTCCGTGCCGCGCTTGACCGCGATAACCGCGAGCTGTTCCGGGAGAAACTGGCGATTCTCAACCTCGGCCTTGAGCAGCGGCTGACCGACCGCATCGGCCTGCTTTCCGGCGGGCAGCGGCAGGCGGTCAGCCTGCTGATGGCTGCGCTGCAGCCTTCCCGCATCCTGCTGCTGGATGAGCACACCGCCGCGCTTGATCCCAAAACCGCCGCCTTCGTGCTGGAACTGACGGCGCGGATCATCGCGGACAACAGTCTGACTGCGATGATGGTGACGCACAGCATGCGCCAGGCGCTGGATTACGGCTCCCGCACGGTAATGCTGCACCAGGGCCAGGTTGTGCTTGATGTTGCCGGAGAAGAACGTGCAGGCCTGGATGTCTCCGACCTGCTCCGGATGTTCGAACACACCCGCGGCGAAAAAATCACCGACGACGCCCTGCTGCTGGGCTGAAACCCCAAGGCTGTTTGCTGGCAGATCAGCCGCCGGGCGGGCAGTGCTCCAGCGCGTACAGATCTTCGGCCGTTTCACGCCTGCGGATGAGATGGACCTGCCCCCCGTCCACCATGATTTCGGCGGCGCGGGCGCGGGTGTTGTAGTTGGAGCTCATCGCCATGCCGTATGCGCCTGCGGACAGAATAGCAAGCAGGTCTCCTTCGGCCAGGGCGAAATCACGGCTGCGGGCGAGAAAATCACCGCTCTCGCATACCGGGCCGACGATGTCGTAGCGCTGCGGCGTTCCAGAGCGGGGCGCTACGGCGGCAACGTCGTGCCAGGCGTCATAGAGCGCGGGGCGGATGAGGTCGTTCATGGCCGCATCGACGATGGCAAAATTTTTTTCCGCGCCATGCTTCAGATATTCGACCCGGGTAAGCAGCAGACCGGCGTTGCCCGTGAGCGAACGGCCGGGCTCGAAGCAGAGTTCTTCTGGCCGTCCGGCGAACAGGCGCAGCACCGGGGCGAGGTAATCGGCTACTGGCGGCGGTGTCTCATCGCGGTAACGGATGCCGAGGCCGCCGCCAAGGTCGATGTGATCCAGCGCGATACCTTCGGCGGCGAGCTGTTCCACCAGCCCCAGTACTTTTTCAGCGGCTTCCGTGATTGGGGCGCGGTCGAGCAGCTGGGATCCGATATGGCAGGCGATGCCGCGCACTGCCAAGTTTGGCCGGGCGGCGGCGGCGCGGTACAGAGCGGGGGCTTCGTCAAAGGCGACGCCAAACTTGTTGTTTTTGAGCCCGGTGGAAATGTAGGGGTGGGTTTTCGGGTCAACGTCCGGATTGACGCGGAAGGCAACCGGCGCGCGTTTGCCCAGCGCACCGGCGATCTCGTCGATCCGGTCGAGCTCGGAGGCTGATTCGATGTTGAAGCAGCGGATGCCCTGTTCGAGCGCATAACGGATTTCCGCGCGGGACTTGCCAACGCCGGAAAAAACCACCCGGCCGGGATCGCCGCCAGCGGCGATCACCCGCGACAGCTCGCCGCCCGAGACGATGTCGAACCCGGCGCCGAGGCGGGCGAACACCGAGAGCACGCCAAGCGTTGAATTGCCCTTTACCGCATAGCACACCAGCGCCCGGCGTCCCGCCAGCGCCGCGCGCCAGGCTTCGTAGGCCGCGATGAGGGCGGAGCGGGAATAGACATAAGCCGGGGTGCCGAAGCATTCTGCGATGGCGCGCAGGCTGGCTTCTTCAAGGCACAGTTCGCCGTTACCGGTGGCACGCAGTGTCGGCATGGGGAAAACGGGATTCATTCTGCAAGTCTGGCGAGAAGAACGGGTTTGTTATGATCGCCCTCCGCAGTTTTTCCGGTAGGAACGGACGAAATATGCGGGGGCTGCGTATGCGGGTCGTAAAGCGGCCCTTTGATGCCGCAGGCCGAAACAAGCGTGGCGCAGGCCAGCACCGCAGGAAAAAACATCGTGCGCATGGTTGTCCGCCGGGTAAAAGCCGGAATGCTATCAGAAGGAACTGGTATGGAAGAGTCCGAATTCAATACGCTGGCTGAAGCGGAACTTGCCCGCATTGAAGCCGCTCTGGAGGGGTGCGGGGCTGATCTGGATGTCGAACCCGGAGCGGGGGGCATGCTTGAGATCGGATTCGCCGATGGCAGCCAGATGGTTATCAACCGCCACAGCGCCGCACGCGAAATCTGGGTGGCGGCGCGGGCAGGCGGATTTCATTTCCGGCCCGAAAGCGACGGACGCTGGATCGCTGCCCGCGATGGGGCGGAGCTGTACACCTGCCTGTCCGCGCTGGTCAGCGAACAGGTGGGCACAGCCGTGATTCTGACGGGACGCTGAAAACGGTCAGCGCCGCACGGGGGTGGGGACGCGGTCGACAACTGGAGCCGGTGCGCCAGGCGCGGGCGGAGCGGGAGGAATGGCCTCTTCGGGCGCCTCCGTGGCGGGCGCGGACGGCCCTGGCGCATGCGCCGCCTGCCCGCTGTGGGGCCAGTCCGGCATCGGGAGCAGCTCCTGCGGGCGGTTTTCTTCGTACATGAAATCTTCCCGTGCGCCGTAGGCGCTGGCGGCCTGGATGAGTCCCCGCGGCTGTTCACGGCTGGTTTCGGGGGCACCCTGCAGGGCGGTCCGCATGTAGTTGACCCAGATAGGCAGCGCCGCCGCACCGCCGGTTTCTCCCCGGCCCAGATTTTTGGGCTGGGAAAAACCGACCCACGAAATCGCAACCAGGTTGGGGTTGTAGCCGCAGAACCAGGCGTCGAGATAGTCGTTGGTGGTGCCGGTTTTGCCCGCGAGATCGTTGCGTTTGAGGCTGCGCGCGCGCGTGGCGGTGCCGCGGCGGACAACGTCCTGAAGCATTGAATCCATCAGCCAGGCATTGCGCGGGTCAATGACGCGTGGGGCGCTTTCACCGGCGACGGGAGGGTCGAATCTGGCGATCAGGCGGCCGGTGCTGTCGTGGATTTCCTTGACTACATAGGGTTCGACCCGGTAGCCGCCATTGGCGAATATCGCATAGGCGGTGGCCATTTCCCAGGGCGTGACCGAACCGGCGCCGAGCGCCATCGTCAGATAGGGTGGATGGCGGCTGGAATCGAAACCAAAACGGCCGATGTAATCCTGGGCATAGGTGGGTGAAATGGATTGCAGCAGGCGGATCGAAACCATGTTTTTGGAGCGGGCAAGCGCATCGCGCAGTGACATGACACCATCGAATTTGCCGTCGTAATTTTTGGGCTCCCAGGCCTGGCTTCCGGTGACGCCCGGCGGGAAATAGAGCGGCTCGTCCTCGACCAGGCTACCGGGGCCGTAGCCGCGCTCCAGCGCCGCGGAGTAAATAAAGGGCTTGAAACTTGATCCCGGCTGGCGCTGGGCCTGGGTGACGTGGTTGAACTTGTTGCGGCTGAAATCAAAACCGCCCACCAGGGCGCGCACTGCGCCCGTGCCGGGGTCCATTGAAACAAGCGCAGCCTGCGCCTCGGGCAGCTGCACGATTTCCCAGCCACTGTTGCCATTTTCACGGATGCGGACGATGGCGCCGCGGCGGATGCGGCGGGACTGCGGAGCCTTGTCGCCCAGCATGGGCGCGGCGAAACGCAGCCCGTCGCCAGCGATGTCAATCGTATTGCCGTAGCGGTACACGCGGACGTTTTTGGGGGAGGCCGCGGTGACGATAGCGGCGAGCAGATCATCCGAATCAGGGGCGTCGGCGAGCAGATCGTCCAGCGCGCCGTTACTGTTTTCCGAAGGCAGTTCCACATAACGCTCCGGGCCGCGGTAGCCGTGGCGCCGGTCGTAATCCATGACGCCACGGCGCAGCGCGGCGTAGGCGGCCTCCTGGTCGGCCCGGGTGATGGTGGTGGTGATGCGCAGACCCGACTGGTAGGCCTCCTCGCCCGCCTGTTCGACAGCGATCTGGCGGGCCATTTCAGCAACGTAATCGCCACGGATGATTTCGGCATCGCTGGACACCTGGCGGCTGCCGCGTATGACGGGGGCGGGAGAGGCGCTGTGCGCGCTGGCCTCATCAATGAATCCGGCCTCTACCATGCGCCGCAATACATATTGCTGGCGCGCAGCCGCCTGGGTGGGGTTTGCAATGGGGTTCCTGGTTGAGGGCGACTTGGGCAAGCCCGCCAGCATGGCTGCTTCAGCAAGGGTGATAGCGTCGAGGGGCTTGTCGAAATAGGTACGCGCAGCCGCGGAAAAGCCGTAGGCGCGCTGCCCAAGATAAATCTGGTTTATGTAGAGCTCGAGAATCTGGTCCTTCGACAGGTTCTGTTCGATTTTTAGCGCTAGCAGTATTTCGTAGAGCTTGCGGTTGTAGGATTTTTCCCGTGACAGAAAAAAATTGCGCGCGACCTGCATCGTGATCGTTGACGCGCCCTGTCCGCGCCCGCCGCTGGTAACGTTTGCAAGCGCGGCGCGCATGATGCCGATGATGTCGATACCGGGATGTTCGTAGAAACGCTCATCCTCGGCGGCCAGGATGGCCTGCCTGAGGACAGGTGGAACCTGGTCGATATGGACAACGGTGCGGCGCTCCTCGCCGAACTCGCCCAGAAGGTAACCGTCGGAGGTGTATACCCGCAGCGGGATGCGCGGCCGGTAGTCGGTCAACGAGCCGAGCGGGGGCAGTCTTGGCCAGGCAAGCAGCGCCATGGCGGCCAGCGTGGCGATACCCAGAACGGCCAGTGCAGTGAGGGTGACAAGCGGGTAAAGGATCCAGCGCATTCGCAGTCCCGGTTCAGGAGCAGCGCGCATTATAAGAGTACAGGGGAGGGGCTGCATGGCGATCTTGTGCGGGAAAATGATGCAAATTGCTTTACACTATCCCATGTTGTTGCTAGCATTTTACGGAATGGTTTAGAAAAACTCCCTAACATGAAGAAATTTAAGGATTTTCCTTGTGATTGAATTTTCCATGTTTGGATCACGGGCGCGGCAGCTTGCGGGGCTGGATATCTCATCTTCATCAATAAAGATGCTGGAGCTGAGTGACGGCGGCAAGGGGCATTACCAGGTTGAGCGCTATGTGATTGAGCCGCTGCCGCGCGACGCCGTGACAGATGGCAACGTCGCCAACCTGGAGGCCGTCAGCGAAGGCGTGAAACGGGCCTTGCGCCGTTTTGGCTCTGGCGTCAGGAATGTGGCGCTGGCGCTGCCCGCGTCGTCGGTCATCACCAAGAAAATCATCCTTCCTGACGGCCTGCGGGAGCAGGAAATGGAAATGCATGTGGAGTCCGAGGCGAACCAGTACATCCCGTTCCCGCTGGATGAGGTGAATCTCGATTTCCAGGTCACCGGCCCGGCGCCGGGAGGGGCGGGAGAGGTCGAGGTGCTGATCGCGGCATCGCGCAAGGACAAGGTGGAAGACCGGATCGCCGTGGCCCAGGCCGCCGGGCTTAAAACGACGGTGCTTGATGTCGAATCTCTGGCGACAGCCTCTGCATTCGGGCTGGTCCGGGGAAAACTGCCCGGTGCGAAGCGGATTATCGCTCTTATCGACATCGGCGCCAATGCCATGAGAATTTCTGTTCTGCGGGACGGGCAGCAGGTTTATGCGCGGGAGCAGGTTTTTGGCGGTCATCAGCTGACCCAGGATATCGCCCGCCAGTACGGAATGAGTTTTGATGATGCAGAGGCGGCCAAGCGCAGCGGTAGTCTCCCCGAGGGGTACGTCCAGGAGCTCCAGCGACCGTTCATGGATAACATTGCGCTTGAAATATCCCGGGCGCTGCAGTTTTTTTTCACCTCCACCCAGTATAACGAGGTTGACTGCATCGTTCTGGCGGGAGGGTGCGCCGTGATACCCGGCCTGACGGAAGTGGTGCAGGGGCGAACCCAGGTTGATACCATTACCGCGAACCCCTTTTCAGGCATGAGGCTGTCCCCGAAAATCCGCCTTAAAAGCCTTGAAGCCGACGCGCCCTCGTTGATGGTTGCATGCGGCCTTGCGCTGCGGAGGTTTGACGCATGATCCGGATCAATCTTCTTCCTCACCGTGAGCAGGCGCGCCGTGAGCGGCGTCAGCAGTTTTACATTTTTTCCGGATTGATGATCGCGGCAGGCGTTGTTATCGGGATGCTTGTCCATACGGTTTATTCTGGATACATAGAGCGGCAAAACCGGAAAAACAGTTTTTTCAAAACGGAAATATCAAAGCTTGACAAGGAAATTGCTGAAATACAGAAATTGCGGGAACAGATCAGCGACCTGCTTGCGCGCAAACAGGTTATCGAGGCATTGCAGACGGACCGGGCGCAGGCGGTTGTCATGCTGAATGAACTTGCACAAAAAATGCCTGAAGGCGTTTATCTCAAATCGGTCACCCAGAACGGAAATAGTGCAAGTCTTGTCGGGTATGCGCAGTCCAATGCCCGGGTATCCCATCTGATGCGCAATCTCGGGGAGTCGGCCTTTTTTTCTCAGGCGAGGCTTGTCGAGGCAAAGGCGGCGGCGTTAAACAACCGCTCTGTAAGTGAATTCAATCTCAATGTGATGCGTACCCAGCCAGCTGCGGATGAGGGGAAAGAGAAAAAAGGGGCGCAGAAATGAAAGGGAAAAACGTGCGCTCCAGCCTTGGCGGCATGGACTTGCAGCGGTTGGCGCAGGACTTCAGGGTGGACCCGAACGATCCAGGGATGTGGCCGCTCGCGCCGCGGATAGCGGTATTTGCCGCTCTGCTGGTGGTGACCGTGGCGGCTTTCTGGTGGTTTGACTGGCGGGATCAGGCCAGAACACTGCTCCAGCGTGAGGCGGAAGAGCGCAGTCTGCGCGAAGACTGGCGGGGAAAAAAAGAGCAGGCGATCAATATCGACGAATACAGACGGCAACTGGCGGAAATCGACCGGCAGTTTGGCGCGTTGCTCAAGCAGCTTCCCAACCGCGCGGAGATGGACTCCCTGCTGTCGGATATCAACCAGGCAGGACTTGGTCGCGGACTGCAGTTCGACCTGTTCAAACCCGGCAGTGATGTCATCAAGGATTTTTACGCGGAAATGCCTATTGATATCCGCGTTGTTGGCAGTTATCACGATTTCGGTGAATTTGTCAGCGATGTCGCGAAAATGCCCCGTATTGTTACCCTGAATAATGTCAAGATGGACGGCGTTCCGGGGGGGAAACTGAAATTTGAGGCCAAGGCAGTCACATACCGTTATCTTGATGAAGATGAACTGGCGCAAAAACAGAAAGCAGCCAAAGCAGTCAAAGGAGGCAAGCGATGAAAGGCTGGCCATTATTTTTGGGCTTTGCCCTGATCCTGCCTGGCTGTGCGAGTGATGAAGAAAATATTCAGGCATGGATGGAGGCGCAGGCAAGTGAAATGCGCAGCAGGCCGGTTGTTCCGCTGCCTGAAATCAAGCCGTTACCCGCCGTTGAATACACATCAGCAGAATATGTAGATCCGTTCCAGCCGGGCCGGATTGAGCCCACGCGCAAAGGGAAAAAGGACAATGAGCCGGATCGTACCCGGGCACCCGAACCGCTTGAGGCTTATCCGCTTGAATCGCTGAAAATGGTTGGGGCGCTGATAAAAGGAACGTCATCACACGCCCTGATTCTGGCGGACAAAAGTCTTCACAGGGTCAAGGCTGGAAACCATATGGGCCAGAATTTTGGTGTCATTACCTCCATCAGCGAATCGGAAGTGACGCTCAGGGAACTGGTTGAAAACGAGGATGGCGACTGGGTTGATCGTATTAGTACACTGTTGCTGCAGGAACAGCAGGGGAGCAGGAAATGAAAACCGGATTGATCAGATTTCTGATGGCTGTTTTTGCGGCTGTTTTTGCATCGGCAGGGTCTGTTTCAGCACAGGAGGCTGCCGGACCAGCTGTGGCTGGGCAGACTCCCAACAGGCTTGAAAATTTCGAGGCGGCCGAACGGGACGGAACCGTCTACGTTCGCCTGACGATGCGGGATGCGTTGGCGGCTGCCCCGGCCAGTTTTGCTGTCGCCAGTCCCGCCCGGATCGTTCTTGATTTTCCGCAAACAGCCAACGGCCTTGACCGCGGCGTGCAGACCGTTGCCCAGGGGGACCTGCGCACGGCCAACGCCGTTCAGGCGGGCGACCGGACAAGGGTTGTTCTCAACCTTGTCAGGATGGTTCCGTACGACATCCAGCTCGATGGACGCACGGTTGTCATTGCCCTGAACCAGGCTGGCATCGCGCAGCCTTCGTCTGGTGCAGGCCAGATTTTTTCTGATGCTGCCAGTCCAGAACAGGCCGCTGATAAAAGAAGCATCCGCGATGTGACATTCCGGCGCGGAAAAGACGGGGAGGGCCGTGTCGTTGTCCAGCTGTCGAATCCGGACACGGCAATTAATATTCGCCAGCAGGGAGGAAACCTTGTGGTCGATTTTGGCGGAGCTTCCCTGCCTGAACATCTGCGCCGCCGGGCCGATGTTACCGACTTCGCGACACCGGTAACATCAATGCTGACGCAGCAGGAGGGCGACAGCGCCCGCCTTACCGTTACGCCACATGGCAAATGGGAACATAACGCCTACCAGAGCGATACCCTGTTTGTCCTGGAAGTGAAGCGGGTGGTTGAAGACCCGAACAAGCTTGTTCAGCGCGGGCAGTTCCTGGGTGAAAAGCTGTCGCTTAATTTCCAGAACATCGATGTCCGGTCGGTTTTGCAGGTGATCGCCGATTTCACCAATTTCAATATCATCACGTCCGATTCCGTGCAGGGCAGCCTCACTCTCCGGCTGAAGGATGTGCCGTGGGACCAGGCTCTGGATATCATCCTGCAGGCGAAGGGACTGGACATGCGCAAGAACGGCAACGTTATCTGGATTGCCCCGGGTGAGGAACTGGCGATCCGCGAGAAACTGCAGCTGGAGGCGAAGGCGCAGATCGGCGATCTGGAACCGCTTGAAACGGAGAGCTTCCAGATCAACTATCACAAAGCCAAGGAAATCAATGATTTCCTCAAAAACAAGGATCAGACGATGCTGTCCAAGCGCGGCAGTGTCGTGGTTGATGACCGCAGCAACAAGATTTTTGTGACGGATGTCGCGGCCCGCCTGCTGTCATTGCGCAAGCTGATTGGCGAGATCGACGTTGCGCCACGCCAGGTGCTGATTGAAGCGCGGATCGTTGAGGCCAACAAGGACTTTGCCCGGGATCTCGGAGTACGCCTTGGCTATGGCGATCTGAAGAACAAGGCCCTTGGAAATGGTGCTCAGGTCGGATTCGGATCTTCCGAATTCGTTTCCTACAAGAATGATGATGGCGGTACGCCTCTCGATCCGACCGATGACAAGATCGTTATCGATACCGACAGCAGTGCGGGCGTTAACGGCATCCGTCGTCTGGTGGGAGAGTCGGCGCGGAGCGGTGTGGGGTTCCTGCCAGTTGGTTTTGGCAATCTCAACCTGACTCTTTTCAACAGCGGCTGGACGCGCTTTCTCAATCTTGAACTGTCAGCGCTGGAATCCGATGGCCGTGGCCGGATCGTTTCCAGCCCGAGGGTGATGACAGCCAATCAGGTTGAGGCGGTGATTGAGCAGGGAACGGAAATTCCCTATGCGGAAGCCACCAGTTCGGGCGCCGCCAGCGTTTCATTCAAAAAGGCGGTCCTGTCCCTCAAGGTCAAACCGCAGATTACGCCTGACGGCCGGATCCAGCTTCAGGTCCAGGTTAACAAAGACCGGCCCGAGGCAATTCCAGGGTATGCCACTCCGGCAATCAGCACTAAAAACGTCAAGAGCGAGGTGCTGGTCGAAAACGGCGGCACGGTGGTTATCGGTGGCGTTTATGAAGAAGATGAAGCGAATACTGTGACGCAGGTTCCGCTTCTTGGGGATCTGCCTGTAATCGGGCACCTGTTCCGCACCACCTCTCGTAATTCCAAGCGTCGGGAGCTGCTGGTATTCATCACCCCGCGCATCATGGCTGACGCATTGACCATGCGCTAGGTGCGCCCGTTGGGCTGCTACAATCCGGGGCGGTTGTCCTTCCATGGACAACCGCCCCGGATTTTTGATGAACTGCCAGCGAAACCTGTGTGAGCTGCTTGATACTGATAGGCATGATGGGTGCCGGAAAGACGACGATCGGGCGTGAGCTGGCCAGGCGCCGGGGTATCCGCTTTGTTGATTGCGATCACGAAATCGTGGCGCGGACCGGCGTCACTATTCCCACAATTTTCGATATTGAAGGCGAAGCGGGTTTCCGCCGCCGCGAATCGCAGGTGCTTGACGAACTGACCCGTGAAAGTGATGTGATCATCGCCACCGGCGGCGGCGTGGTGCTTGATCCGGACAACCGCGCCCTGCTGGCGCAGCGGGGTATTGTCATCTACCTGAACGTACCGCCGCAGATCCTGTGGGAGCGGACCCGCCTCGACCGCAACCGCCCGCTGCTGCGCGTTGACAACCCCCAGGCGCGCATCCGGGAACTGCACGCCGCGCGCGATCCGCTGTACCGGGAAGTAGCGGACATCATTGTCGATGGCGGCCGCGGCAATCCGGGCGGAACCGTACGCCAGATTGAAAAGGCGCTGCTCTCGCTGCGTAAATCGCCATGCATACACTGACAGTTGCCCTGGGTGCGCGTTCATACCCGATTCACATCGGCCCCGGCCTGCTTGCGCAGCCGGAGCTGCTATGCGCGCATCTGAAAACCCCGCGTGTGGCGATTGTGACCAACGATGTCGTCGCACCACTTTACCTTGCCGGTGTGCGCCGTGGCCTGGAAGAGCGGGGTGTGCGGGTAACGGAGATCGTGCTGCCCGACGGGGAGGCGCACAAGGACTGGGCAACGCTCAACCGCATTTTTGATGCACTCCTGACCGGGCATTGCGAGCGTTCGACCACGCTGGTGGCTCTTGGCGGCGGAGTGATTGGGGATATGGGCGGATTTGCCGCGGCAACGTATCAGCGCGGCATGCAGTTCATCCAGATTCCGACCACGCTGCTGGCCCAGGTGGATTCTTCCATCGGCGGTAAAACAGCGATCAATCACCCGCTGGGAAAAAACATGATCGGCGCTTTCTACCAGCCGAGGCTGGTGCTGGCCGATACCGCCACGCTGGATACCCTGCCGCCGCGCGAACTGCGCGCGGGGCTGGCGGAAGTGATCAAGTACGGTCTCATTCGCGACGCGGAATTTTTCGCCTGGCTGGAAAGCAGCCTGGAACGGCTGCTCGCCCGTGAACCGGAGGCGCTGGCCTTCGCCATCGCGCGCAGCTGCGCCAGCAAGGCGGAAGTGGTTGCCGCGGATGAAACCGAACAGGGAGAGCGGGCCCTGCTCAATCTCGGCCATACGTTCGGCCATGCGATCGAAACCGGATTGGGGCACGGGCAGTGGCTCCACGGCGAGGCGGTGGCGGCGGGAGCGATGATGGCAGCGGAGCTTTCCCGGGAGCTGGGCTGGCTGGATAGCGCCGCCGTGCAGCGGATCGAAGCCCTGTTCCAGCGCGTCGGCCTGCCAGTGCAGGGTCCGGCGCTGGGTGCGCCGCGTTATCTGGAGCTGATGGCGCACGATAAAAAAGTGGAGGCGGGCCGCATGCGTCTGGTGTTGCTCAAGGCCATTGGAGAGGCGGTGATGCATGGCGATGCGCCGGTTTCCGCCATTTCCGCCGCAATCGGAGCGCGCAGCCGGTGAGCGCCGGGCTGGCCCCGTATGCCGTTACGGAATCCAGCGCGGGCGGGCGGATTCACGCTGAACCGCCGCCTGCATCGCGCGGGGAATTCCAGCGCGACCGCGACCGTATCGTGCATTCCACCGCCTTCCGCCGCCTCGAATACAAGACGCAGGTGTTCGTCAATCACGAAGGCGATCTTTTCCGCACCCGTCTCACCCATAGTCTTGAAGTGGCCCAGCTCACACGCAGCATGGCCCGCGCGCTCGCGCTCAACGAAGATCTGGCCGAGGCGATTGCGCTGGCGCACGACCTTGGTCACACCCCGTTCGGCCATGCCGGGCAGGATGCGCTCAATGCCTGCATGAAGGAGCACGGCGGTTTCGAGCACAACCTGCAATCCCTGCGCACCGTCGACCTGCTCGAAGACCGCTACGCGGCTTTCGACGGGCTGAACCTGATGTACGAAACGCGCGAAGGCATCCTGAAGCACTGCTCCCGCGCCAATGCTGAACGGCTCGGCGTGCTCGGGCGGCGTTTTCTCGATGGCGGCCAGCCCTCGCTGGAAGCCCAGCTCACCAACCTCGCCGATGAAATCGCCTACAACAACCACGATGTCGACGACGGCCTTCGTTCCGGCCTGATCTCGCTTGAACAGCTGGATGAGGTTGCCGTGTTCGCCGCCCACCGGCGCGAGGTGGAGGCGCAGTGGCCCGGCCTTGCCGGGCGCAGGCTCATCAACGAAACCCTGCGGCGCATGATCAATACGATGGCGCTGGATCTGGTTTCCCGGACGCGGGCCAGCATCGCCGCCGCCGGTGTGCAAAGCCTGGCGGACGTGCGCGCCGCGCCGCGGCTGGTGGGCTATTCGGAAGAACTGCTGCCCCGGCTGCGGGAACTGAAGCGGTTTCTTGCCGAAAACCTTTACCGGCACTATCAGGTGCTGCGCATGACGGACAAGGCGCGGCGCATCATCGCGGATCTGTTCGACGCCTTCATGGCCGACCCGCGCCTGCTGCCGCCGCAGCACCAGGAGCGCGCGCGCGCGGACAAGGCGCGCGCCATCGCCGACTACATCGCCGGGATGACCGACCGCTACGCGATGAAGGAACATCGCCGCCTTTGCGCCGTCGGCGAAATTTACTGAAATTTTTGCTGCACTGCAAAAAAATTTCTTGAGCCGGAATTTTTGCGCGCGTATATTTGTCCATCCGTCTGAAGAGCTTGTTGCGGCCGCGCGCCTCCGCCCGGTTGTCCAGAGAGCCGGAGCGCCCCGCGCCCGGCTCTTTTGGTGTGCCCGCGAACCCGCCCGCAGATGCTGAAAGCGTGCGGCGCTGCCTGGGCCGCGTTTCCTGAACCGCGCCGGCAAGCGGGATGGCGCATATGTCACCGGAAGGAACAGCGAGATGGATTTCCCCCAGAAGCAGGGACTGTACGACCCGGCCAACGAGCACGATGCCTGTGGCGTGGGTTTCATTGCGCATATCAGGGGGCGCAAGGACCACGACATTATCCTGCGCGGCCTTGAGATTCTCAGGAATCTGGACCATCGGGGCGCGGTTGGCGCGGACCCGCTGCAGGGCGACGGCGCCGGTATCCTGATCCAGATTCCCGATGCGCTGTATCGCGAGGAAATGGCAAAACAGGGGGTAATCCTTCCGCCACCCGGCGATTACGGCGTCGGCATGGCGTTCATGCCGAAAGAGCGCGCGTCCCGCCTCGCCTGCGAGGAGGAGATGGAGCGCGCCGCACGCTCCGAAGGCCTGATCGTGCTCGGCTGGCGCGAAGTGCCGGTGAACAGCGCCATGCCGATGTCACCGGCGGTGAAGGCGACCGAGCCGGTGATATACCAGTTCTTCATCGGCTGCGGTCCGAACATCATGGTGACGGAGGCGCTGGAGCGCAAGCTCTACGTGGTTCGCCGCCGCGCCGCCAACGCCATCAACGAACTCGATCTCAAGCACGGGCAGGAGTATTACGTCGTCTCGATGTCTGCTCGCACGGTCAATTACAAGGGGTTGTTGCTCGCTACGCAGGTCGGTGAGTATTACCTGGATCTGGTCGATCCGCGCGCGGTGTCGGCGCTTGCGCTGGTGCACCAGCGTTTTTCCACCAATACCTTCCCCAGGTGGAACCTGGCGCATCCGTTCCGCTATATCGCCCACAACGGTGAAATCAACACGTTGCGCGGCAATTACAACTGGATGCGCGCGCGCGAGAAAGGCGTGCATTCGCCGGTACTCGGCGACGATCTGCAAAAGATCTGGCCGCTGATCTATCCCGGCCAGTCCGATTCCGCCTCGTTCGACAATGCGCTCGAATTGCTGGTGATGAGCGGCTATTCGCTCGCCCACGCGATGATGATGATGATTCCCGAGGCATGGGAGTCGCACACGCAGATGGATGAGCGCCGCCGCGCCTTCTACGAATATCACGCGGCGATGATGGAGCCGTGGGATGGTCCCGCCGCCGTGGCCTTTACCGACGGCCGCCAGATCGGCGCCACGCTCGACCG
>JAVBTY010000043.1:0-7705 GCA_031555955.1 Rhodocyclaceae bacterium
TCGTTACGGTCACCCGCCAGATCCTTGACGAAGCTGCGGTCGATCTTGAGTTTATCGATGGAGAAACGCTTGAGATAGGCAAGGCTTGAATAGCCCGTACCGAAATCATCAATCGCCACCTGCATGCTGAGCCGCTTGAGGTCATCGAACATTTTCGTGACCTTTTCACCCTGCTCCATCAGATGGCTCTCGGTAATTTCCAGTTCAAGCCGCCCCGCCGGCAAGCCCGTTTCCACAAGCAGCTGATGCAGGAAATCGAGGATATTCTGGCGAAGAAACTGGTGCACAGACAGGTTTACCGCCATTGCGCCAAAGGCATAGCCCGCGTCGAGCCACTGCCGCGTCTGGCGGCAGGCCTCACGCAGCACCCAGTCGCCAATAGGCACGATCAGACCATTTTCTTCGGCGATAGGGATGAAATCCGCGGGAGATATCATTTCCCCCTCCGCCGTGCGCCACCGGATCAATGCCTCCGCACCCAGCAGGCGGCCATCGGACACGGAAAGCACCGGCTGGTAGTAAAGGACGAATTCATCCTGCGCCAGCGCCCGCCGCAGCCGTGTTTCAAGATCGAGCCGCCGACTTGCATGCCGGGTCAGATCCTCGGTATAAAAACCGTAGGTATTCCCCTGGATTTTGGCCCGGTACATGGCAGCATCGGCATTACGCACCAGCTCCATGAAATCCTTGCCGTCGTCCGGATACAGGCTGATTCCGATACTGGCGTGAATGAAAATTTCATATCCGGACGAGAGCCGGAACGGATCGGCCAGCGCATCGACCAGGCTCTGGGCCACGATGGCGGCATCGCTGGGCTCCTGGATCTGCTCCAGCAGCACCATGAATTCATCGCCCCCCAGACGGCCCAGGGTATCTTCCTCGCGCAACCGGTAACGCAGCCGTCCGGCGACGGCATGGAGGAGTTCATCGCCAACCGAATGCCCGAGACTGTCATTAATGGTTTTGAAGCGGTCGAGATCGAGAAACAGCACCGCCACCCGGCATTTGCGCCGTTGCGCGACATCCAGGGCATGTTCGAGGCGCGCAAGCACCAGCAGCCGGTTGGGAAGATCGGTCAGCGGATCATGGTGGGCCAGATGATCCAGCCGCGCTTCCGTCTGCTTGAGCTTGCTGATATCGGTGAAAACGCCCACGTAATGCGTCAGCTCGCCCGATTCATTGCGGACGGCGTTCAGCCGCATCCATTCCGGATAAACCTCGCCGCTGCGGCGGCGGTTCCATATTTCTCCCTGCCAGTAACCCGTACCGGTAAGCGACGCCCACATGGTCTGGTAAAAATCGCGCTGGTGGCGGCCAGACTGCAGAACCCGCGGATTCTTGCCAATGACTTCCTCACGGGCATAACCGGTTATCTTGGTGAATGCCTGATTGACGAAAACGAGATTGCCCTTCAGATCGGTAATCGCTACGCCATCATGCGTGCTTCCGATAACCGCCGCGTTGAGCCGCAGCATTTCCGTTGCCGAACGCTGCTCGGTTACGTCGCTCCATACGCCGATGATCCGCTGCGCCTTCGTTCTGCCATCGCCACTCAGGCAACGCTCATCCCGCAGCCACAGCATCGCCCCGTCGCGATGGGGGAAACGGTATTCGCACGCCACACGCCCGCTGTTCCCGAATGCCTCCAGATCAACTGCGATACGGTCTCTGTCATCAGGATGCAGGCAGGCTTCCCACCAGCCCGGCTGCAGGGCGGTTTCGACCGGGTACCCGGTAAGGCGCGGCAGATTGTCGCTGATCCATGAAAGCGCCCAGCCGCCCTCGCGCTGCTCCAGCACATAATTGACCGACGGGCTGGAAGTGAAAATATCGTTCAGACGCTCGGACGTCGCCCGCAGCGCGGCCCGCTCGCGGGCGAGTTCTGTTTCGCGAAAAACCTTTCCAATAACAAGGGGCAGTTCGTACAGGTAACTGTCATGCTTTACGAGGCAGGCGGAAACACCCAGCCGCAGGGCCTGCGCGGCAATTTCTCCGCTGCTCTGGTCCGTAACAATGACAATGGGAATATCCAGCCCACGCACTTCCCGCAACGTTTTCGTGACATCGAACCCGTTCATTCCCGGCAGAAGATAATCCAGCAGCACCACATCGTAACCGCTGGCGTCCTCCATCCGCGACGGCAGCCGCGCCAGGACCTCTGCCGCACTCACGACACAGTCGATACGCAGATTCGGCGCGCTCTGGGCCAGATGCCGATAAGTCAGATCGATATCCGCGCGGTCGCCGTCGGCATAAAGCACCCGCACCGGCTGGCTGCGGTTGGCCAGATCGGTGCGCGCACGCGCGGTGGCGGATTTCAGCGTATGGGGCAAACGGCCGGGATACCCCTCGTCCTTGACCAGATAATCATCCGCGCCGCTTCTGAGCGCCGCCATTGCCGCATCCTGGTCATCCGGAGAAACGAGCATGACGAACGCCAGCGGCAGCCCGCGATCCCTGACCCAGGCGAGAAGATCCAGCCCGCTACCGTCCGCCAGAACAAGATCGGAAACAACGGCATCATAATCACCGTGCTCTGAAAGCCGCTGGATGCCATCAGAAACGCTATCCGTGAAATCGATACGGCAATCGCACACGCCTTCGTGCGCGCCGCACCGTGGCAACTCGATGTCATTCCGGATATTTCCGACGCACAGGACTTTCATGAGAAGAAATACCTTTCACCCGCGCAGGGCCGCCAACGAAACAGCGTGCCCTGTCTGGTGCTCATCATGCCAGAAACATCCTGAACGATCCGGCGCAGGCATGGCGAACAACTCCCCTCTCCGGCCTGACGGTGAATCAGAACGGAATATCATCGTCAAAATCGCCGAAGCCACCGCCGCCCCCTGCTGCGGGAGAAGAAGCGCGGGGCGCAGCCTGCTGCGTCTGCGGCCGGGACGGCGGCGCATCGTAACTGCCGCCATCGCCGCCACGCACCGGCGCCTCGCCAGCGCCTTCCCGGCGCCCGAGCATTTTCATTTCATCCCCGCGAATCTCGGTCGTATAGCGATCCTGCCCGCTCTGGTCCTGCCACTTGCGCGTGCGCAGGCTGCCTTCGATGTACACCTGGCTGCCTTTCTTCAGGTACTGCCCGGCGATTTCTGCCAGCTTGCCGAAAAACACCACCCGGTGCCATTCGGTCGCCTCGCGGCGCTCACCGGTCGCCTTGTCGCGCCAGTTTTCCGTGGTCGCCAGACGGATATTGCAGATCGCATCGCCCGAGGGGGCGAAGCGGTTTTCCGGGTCAGCGCCAAGATTGCCGACCAGGATGACTTTATTGACGGATGCCATCCGGTTCTCCTTCGATTCCGATATGCGGACCGCCATCAAAAACAGTCCGCAGCATATTTTTACCCTTTTCCCGGCGCAGGCGTGGCACGAACCGGAAGCGGCGCCATCGTCGCAGCCAGGGCGAGCCACACCAGGGCAAGCAGTCCGCAGGCGATACTCACCGCGCCGCCGCCATGATGCTGGGCCAGCCAGCCTCCCAGCAAACCGCCCAGGAACAGCCCCACCGACTGCAGGGTGTTATATACACCCAGAACGGTACCTTTTGCATGCGCTGGCGCAATCCGTGATATCCACGATGGCTGGGTCGCCTCCAGAATATTGAAGGCGACGAAAAACAGCGTCAGCCATACACCGAGACCGCCCAGGGTACCGCCGGACATGTAAATACCAAACTGGACCAGCGCCAGCAACAGCACCGCGCCATTGAAAACCGGCTTCATGCGCCCACGCTTTTCGGCAACGATAATCGCCGGAACCATGGCAAAAAAGGACAGTACAACCGCCGGCAAATAAATTTTCCAGTGCTCGGCCAGCGGCAGACCGCCAGCGGAAACCAGCGCGGCGGGTACCGTCACCCACATCGTGGTCTGGATAAGATGCAGCGCGAACACGCCGAAATTGAGCCGCATCAGCTGCCCGTCGCGCAGAATGTCGATGAAGCGCCCACCCATCGCGCGCGGCACCGGCGGCGCAGCCGGAACCACCCACAGCAGCACCCCTATCGCCGCAACGGCCAGCAGCGCCGTAAGCCAGAACAGCCCGCTCATGCCGATCACCGCGTACAGCAGGGGCGCGGCCACCATCGATCCGGCAAACACCAGGCCAATGCTGGATCCGATCATCGCCATCACCTTGGTGCGGTGCTGGTCGCGCGTCAGGTCCGCGGCCAGCGCGGTAACCGCGGCGGAAATCGCGCCCGCGCCCTGCAGCACCCGCCCGGCGATAATGCCGTAAATACTGTCGGCCAGCGCCGCCACCACGCTACCGGCAACAAACAGCAGGAGCCCCGACACAATCACTGGCTTACGGCCAAAACGGTCTGACACCGCGCCGTAGGCGATCTGCAGGCAGGCCTGGGTCAGACCATAAGCCCCGATCGCCAGACCCACCAGCATCTGGCTGTCACCACCGGGAATGGTATGAGCGTGCGCCGAAAAAACGGGCAGAATCAGGAACAGCCCCAGCATGCGCAGCGCGAAAATCGATGCCAGACTGACGCCAGCCCTACGCTCGGCAGACGTCATGGAGTCGTGCGCGGAAGAAGACATGCATGAAGCCGGAAAGAAAACTGGGTGACATTTTAGCATGGCCCCGGCGAGCTATCTCTTTTATAGTTTTGTATTGCCTCTGCCCCTTTCCCGCCCATGGATGAAATCCGCATTCGCGGCGCCCGCACCCACAACCTGAAGAACATTGACCTGAATCTGCCGCGTAACCGGCTCACGGTCATCACCGGCCTGTCCGGTTCGGGCAAATCCTCGCTGGCCTTCGATACGCTGTATGCAGAGGGGCAGCGCCGCTATGTCGAATCGCTATCCGCCTACGCCCGGCAGTTTCTCCAGCTGATGGAAAAGCCGGATGTGGATTCAATCGAAGGTCTCTCCCCCGCGATCTCGATCGAACAGAAAGCGACCAGCCACAACCCACGCTCGACAGTCGGCACCGTCACTGAAATCCACGACTACCTGCGCCTGCTCTACGCCCGCGCCGGCACGCCCCATTGCCCGGGCCACCCGGCGCACCCGCTCGAAGCGCAGAGCGTGGCGCAGATGGTCGACCACATCCTCGCCCTGCCCGAAGACACCCGGCTGATGATCCTCGCCCCGGTCATCGCCGGCCGCAAGGGCGAGCAGCATGACCTGTTCGCCGAACTGCGCGCCCAGGGCTTCGTGCGCGTGCGCGTCGATGGAGCGGTGCTGGAACTGGACAGCCTGCCCGCGCTGGAAAAAAACCGCCGCCATACCATCGAGGTCGTTATCGACCGCGTCAAGGTCCGCGGCGATCTGCGCAACCGGCTTGCCGAATCCTTCGAAACCGCGCTGACCCATGGCGATGGACGCGCCGTTGCGCTGGAAATGGACACTGGCCGCGAGCATCTGTTTTCCGCCCGCTTCGCCTGCCCGGCATGCAGCTTCGCCCTCGCAGAGCTGGAGCCGCGCCTTTTTTCCTTCAACAATCCGGCTGGCGCCTGCCCAAAATGCGACGGTCTGGGCGCCATTGATTTTTTCGACCCCGCGCGCGTCATCACCCAGCCCGGGCTATCACTCGCGGCGGGCGCGATCCGCGGCTGGGACCGGCGCAACCAGTTCTACTTCCAGATGCTCGCCAGTCTCGCGGCTCACTACGGCTTCTCCATAGAAGCGCCTTTCGGAGAGCTTCCGCGCGAAATTCAGGAGATCATCCTGCACGGATCCGGTGAAACGAAAATCGCCTTCCGC
Source organism: Rhodocyclaceae bacterium (assembly GCA_031555955.1). GTDB lineage: Bacteria > Pseudomonadota > Gammaproteobacteria > Burkholderiales > Rhodocyclaceae > Azoarcus. The sequence goes on from JAVBTY010000043.1 coordinate 5,733, forward strand.
TATCAGGCGGATAGTGGCCGGATTGTGGAAAAGGCCCATCCGTTCGAAGGTATTCTTAACAATCTCGAGCGACGTTACCGGGAAACCGACTCCCCCGCCGTGCGTGAAGAACTGGGGAAATACCGCACCGCGCGCCCCTGCCCCGGCTGCAACGGCGCACGCCTGCGCAGCGAAGCCCGCCACGTACGCATCGGCGGGCGGGCGCTGCCCGAAATCAACCGCCTGCCCCTGGATGAATGCCGCGTTTTTTTCGATGAGTTACGCCTCACCGGACATCGTGCGCAGATCGCGGACAAAATCATCCGGGAAATTTCCGGCCGCCTTGGGTTTCTCATCGACGTCGGCCTCAATTACCTGCGCCTCGACCGTTCCGCCGACACGCTTTCCGGCGGCGAGGCGCAGCGCATCCGCCTTGCCAGCCAGATCGGCTCCAGCCTCACCGGCGTCATGTACGTACTGGATGAGCCCTCCATCGGCCTGCACCAGCGCGACAACAACCGCCTGCTCGGCACGCTTGCCCGGCTGCGCGATCTGGGCAACACCGTGATCGTGGTCGAACATGACGAAGACGCCATCCGCGCCGCCGATTATGTGGTCGACATGGGGCCGGGAGCCGGCGAGCATGGCGGGGAAATCGTCGCGCGCGGACGTCCGGACGAAATCATCGCCAGTGCACAATCCCTGACCGGCCAGTATCTTGGCGGGCAGCGCCGGATCGGGCTTCCCGGCGCGCGCCGCGCGCCTGATCCGGAACGCATGCTGCGGCTCACCGGCGCGCGCGGCAACAATCTGCGCAATGTCGCGCTGAACCTGCCCGTCGGCCTGTTCACCTGCGTCACCGGCGTTTCCGGCTCGGGAAAATCAACGCTGATCAACGACACCCTTACCGCCATCGTCGCCCGCCATCTGTACGGCGCTGTCGCCGAACCAGCCCCTTACGATGGCATCGACGGGCTTGATCTGTTCGACAAAATCATCAACGTGGACCAGGCGCCCATCGGCCGCACACCGCGTTCCAACCCCGCCACTTACACCGGCCTGCTGACCCCGATCCGCGAACTGTTCGCAGGCGTTCCAGAAGCGCGCGCCCGCGGCTACGGCGCAGGGCGTTTTTCCTTCAACGTCAAAGGGGGGCGCTGCGAGGCCTGCCAGGGCGATGGCCTGATAAAAGTAGAAATGCACTTCCTGCCCGACATGTATGTCCCCTGCGACAGCTGCCACGGCAAACGCTACAACCGTGAAACGCTGGAAATCCGCTACAAGGGCAAAACCATCTTCGATGTGCTGGCGATGACGGTTGAACAGTCGCTGGATTTTTTCGATGCCGTACCCGTCGTGGCGCGCAAACTGGAAACGCTACTGGATGTCGGCCTCGGCTACGTCCGCCTGGGACAAAGTGCAACCACCCTTTCCGGCGGCGAAGCGCAGCGCGTCAAGCTGGCCCTGGAGCTCTCAAAACGCGATACCGGCCGTACCCTCTATGTGCTTGATGAACCGACGACCGGCCTGCATTTCCACGATATCGAGCTGCTGCTGAAAGTTCTGCACCGCCTGCGCGATCACGGCAACACCGTCGTCGTCATTGAACACAACCTCGACGTTATCAAGACGGCGGACTGGGTCATCGACCTCGGTCCGGAAGGCGGCGAAGGCGGCGGCGCCATCCTCTGCAGCGGCACGCCGGAAGAGCTTGCCCGCCACCCCGCCAGCCACACGGGCCACTATCTCAAAACCCTTCTCTCTGTATAACCGCCTTTTCAGACCGGTCCGAACGGCTGCAGACACCACGCAGCCCGCCACCGGCAGAAACACTAGGGCGTGTTCACAGTAGCCAGATATAGGCACCAGCGAGATGCAGGAAGGCGTTGAATCGATTGGCAAGTTTGTCGTATCGGGTTGCGATACGGCGGAACTGCTTGAGGCGATTGAAGAATCGCTCGACGAGGTTTCGTGCCTTGTAGCGGTGCCAGTCG
>JAVBTY010000086.1:0-4661 GCA_031555955.1 Rhodocyclaceae bacterium
TGGCTGTCGTTGAAGTAGGCCGGCACGGTGATGACCGCTTCGGTGACTTCCTCGCCCAGGTAATCCTCGGCGGTTTTCTTCATCTTGCGCAGCACTTCGGCGGAAACCTGCGGCGGCGCGATCTTCTTGCCGCGCACTTCCACCCAGGCGTCGCCGTTGTCGGCGCGGCTGATGGAGTAGGGCATCAGGTCGATGTCCTTCTGGACTTCTTTTTCCTCGAAGCGGCGGCCGATCAGGCGCTTCACCGCGAACAGCGTGTTCCGGGCGTTGGTGACGGCCTGGCGTCTGGCGGGCGCGCCGGTGAGAACCTCGCCGTCTTCCGCGTAGGCGACGACGGAAGGCGTGGTGCGTCCGCCTTCGGAGTTTTCGATGACCTTCGGTTTGCCGCTTTCCATCACGGAAACACAGCTGTTGGTGGTGCCGAGGTCGATGCCGATGATTTTGCCCATGGTTGTTCCTTTTACAGTTTCGGTATTCGCTGGGGCCGTCCGCCTGGGGCGGCTGCCGGTCCGGTCAGGATCGGATATGGGGCGCGCGCGGCAATTTTCAAGCAGGCATCGCCAGATCCGTTCCCGCGCTGTCTTATGCCTCTCTGGATTTCGCCACCATGACCAGCGCGGGGCGGATGACGCGCTCATGCAGCAGATAGCCTTTCTGCAGCACGGTGACGACGGTGTTTGGCTCCGCGTCGGCTTCCACCATGCTGATGGCGTGGTGTCTGTTGGGGTCGAACTTCTGCCCGAGCGGATTTTCTTCCGCCAGTTTCGTATCGTCGAACGCTGCGACGAGCTGCTTCAGCGTCAGCTCGACGCCTTCGCGGATTTTCTCCGCGCTCTGGTTTTCCGTGGCGAGCGCGGCTTCCAGACTGTCTTTTACCGGCAGCAGCGCGGCGGCGAATTTCTCCGCGGCGAATTTGGCCGCCTTGGCGATGTCTTCCTGCGCGCGGCGGCGGATGTTTTCGCCTTCGGCCTTGGCGCGCAGCCACGCGTCGTAATGTTCCGCCGCCTTCAGTTCGGCCTGGCGCAGCGTTTCCTGCAGGCTGGGCATGATGTCTGGCGCGATCGTCTCGTCGGATGGCACGAAATCCCCCAGAGTTTCCGGCTGCTCATCCAGACCGGGTTCTTCGGGAAAGGGCTGCGTCTGGGTTGGGTCCTGCATGGCGCACTCCATGAAAATTGCAAACTACGTATTCATTCTTGCCGGGCGCTATCTGGGGGCTGCGCACGCGGTTTCAAGCCTGCGGGCAGGCTTTCCAGCCCGGCTCCGCGTGGCGGACGCCGCGCGGGGCCGGGGAATAGCCGCGCATGCTAACATCTACCGTTTTGATTGACGCGGATTTGACCGCTGCACAGCATGGACCAGTTCGCCAAGGAAACGCTGCCGATCAGCCTCGAAGAGGAGATGCGCCACTCCTATCTCGATTACGCCATGAGCGTGATCGTGGGACGGGCGCTGCCCGATGCGCGCGACGGACTCAAACCGGTGCATCGGCGCGTGCTGTTCGCCATGCACGAACTGTCGAACGACTGGAACCGGGCGTACAAGAAGTCGGCCCGTATCGTCGGCGATGTGATCGGTAAATACCATCCGCACGGCGATACGGCGGTGTACGACACCATCGTGCGCATGGCGCAGCATTTTTCCCTGCGCTACATGCTCGTCGACGGCCAGGGCAATTTCGGCTCGGTGGATGGCGACAACGCGGCGGCGATGCGTTATACCGAAATCCGCATGGCGCGTATCGGCCACGAACTGCTGGCCGACATCGACAGGGAAACGGTGGATTTCGGCCCGAACTACGACGGTTCGGAAAAGGAGCCGCTGATCCTGCCGGCGCGTATCCCGAACCTGCTGATTAACGGTTCGTCCGGTATCGCGGTCGGCATGGCGACCAATATTCCGCCGCACAACCTGGGCGAGGTGGTCGAGGCCTGCCTGAAGCTGCTCGAAGCGCCGGAAACCGGCATCGACGAACTGATCGATATCGTCAAGGCGCCGGACTTTCCCACCGCTGGCCTGATTTACGGCGTTTCCGGCGTGCACGAGGGCTACCGGACCGGACGCGGGCGCGTGGTGATGCGCGCGCGCACCCATTTCGAGGACATCGGCAAGGGCGACCGCCAGGCGATCATCGTCGACGAGCTGCCGTACCAGGTGAACAAGCGCACCCTGCTTGAGCGCATCGCCGAGCTGGTTAACGACAAGAAGGTCGAGGGCATCAGCGAGATCCGCGACGAGTCGGACAAATCCGGCATGCGCGTGGTCGTCGAGCTCAAGCGCGGCGAAATGCCCGAGGTCGTGCTGAACCACCTGTTCAAGCACACGCAGCTGCAGGACACCTTCGGCATGAACATGGTGGCGCTGGTCGACGGCAAGCCGCGCCTGCTGAACCTGAAGCAGATGCTGGTGTGCTTCCTTGAGCACCGGCGCGAGGTCGTGACCCGCCGCACCATTTTCGAGCTGAAAAAGGCGCGCGACCGCGGGCACATTCTCGAAGGGCTGGCGGTGGCGCTGTCGAATGTGGACGAGATCATCGCCCTGATCAAGGCAGCCCCCACGCCGGCTGACGCCAAACGCGGGCTGATGGAACGCACCTGGCGTTCCGGGCTGGTCGGAGAAATGCTCGCCCGCGGCATGGCCGACCTCTACCGGCCGGAGGGGCTGGATGCCAGCCTGGGCCTGTCCGCTCAAGGCTACCGCTTGTCCGACATGCAGGCGCAGGCCATCCTGGAGCTGCGCCTGCAGCGCCTGACCGGGCTGGAGCAGGACAAGATCGTTGCCGAATATCGCGAGATCATGGAGGTGATCGCCGATCTGCTCGACATTCTCGCCACACCGGCGCGCATCACCGCGATCATCGTCGATGAGCTGTCGGCGATCCGCAATCAATTCGGCGATCCGCGCCGTTCCGAACTGGTGATGAATACCGCCGAGATCAACATCGAGGATCTCATCACGCCGGAAGACATGGTCGTTACCCTGTCTCACACCGGCTACTTCAAGCGCCAGCCGCTCGCCGACTATCGTGCCCAGCGTCGCGGCGGGCGGGGCAAGCAGGCGACGTCGATGAAGGACGAGGATTTCATCGATCATCTTTTCGTCGCCAACACCCACGACACCATCCTGTGCTTCTCCAGCCGGGGACGGGCTTACTGGCTGAAGGTCTACGAGGCGCCGGAAGGCGCGCGCAACGGGCGCGGCAAGCCGATCATCAACCTGTTCCCGCTCGTCGAGGGTGAGAAGATCACCGCCGTGCTGCCGGTGCAGGCCTTTGACGACAATCACTTCGTCTTCATGGCGACCTCCGGGGGCACGGTGAAGAAGACCGCGCTCACCGCGTTCGCCAATCCGCGCAAGGCCGGGATCATCGCGGTCAACCTGGACGATGGCGACCACCTCATCGGTGTCGCCATCACCGACGGTGAATGCGATGTGATGCTGTTCTCCGACGCGGGCAAGGCGGTGCGCTTTGCCGAAAGCGACGTGCGTCCGATGGGGCGCGAGGCGCGTGGCGTGCGCGGCATGACACTGGAGGATGGGCAGAACGTAATCGCCATGCTCGTCGCAAGGGGTGAAACCCAGTCGGTGCTCACCGCGACCGAGAACGGCTACGGCAAGCGCACGCCGGTGGCGGAATACACGCGCCACGGCCGTGGCACCAAGGGCATGATCGCGATCCAGACTTCCGACCGTAACGGCAAACTTGTCGGCGCCGTGCTGGTCGACCCCACCGACGAGATCATGCTGATCTCCACCGGCGCCGTGCTGATCCGCACCAAGGTGGAATCGATCCGCGAACTGGGCCGCGCGACGCAGGGCGTGACGCTGATCAATCTCGACGAAGGCGCCTTCCTCGCCGGCATCGAGAAAGTCGCCGAGTCGGTTGAGGACGACACGTCGGAAGATGAGTCGGCAGACGGGGAAGAAGGAGGCGAAGAATGAGCCGCGTATGGAATTTCAGCCCCGGCCCGGCGGCGCTGCCCGAGGAGGTGCTGCGCCAGGCGGCGGAGGAAATGCTCGATTGGCACGGCACCGGCATGAGCGTGATGGAGATGAGCCATCGCGGCAAGGAGTTCGTTTCCATCGCCGAGGCCGCCGAGGCGGATCTGCGCGAACTGCTCGCGGTGCCGGCCCATTACCGCATCCTGTTCATGCAGGGCGGGGCGATTGCCGAAAATGCGGTCATCCCGCTCAATCTGCTGGGCGACAAGAGCACCGCCGACTATGTGGTCACTGGCGGTTGGTCGATCAAATCAGCCAAGGAAGCGCGCAAGTACGGCGAGGTGCATATCGCCGCCACGTCCGAGGCCAGCGGCTACACCCCCGTGCCGCCGTTGGGCGAATGGCGGTTGTCCGCCGATCCGGCCTATGTCTTCGCCTGCACCAACGAAACCATGAGCGGTGTCGAATTCCCGTTCGAACCCGATCTGGCGCAGATCGGCCGTGGCGATGTGCCGGTGGTGGCGGACGTGTCCTCGCACATCCTGTCGCGGCCGATGGATGTGTCCAAATACGGCCTGATGTTCGGCGGGGCGCAGAAGAACGTCGGCCCTTCCGGGCTTACGCTCGTCATCGTGCGCGAAGATCTGCTCGGCCGCGCTTCGCGGCATTGTCCGTCGGCCTTCGACTACAAACTAGTGGCGGACAACGCGTCGCTGTAC
>JAVBTY010000111.1:0-7845 GCA_031555955.1 Rhodocyclaceae bacterium
TTCCCGCACCGCGGCGATCTCGCGCCACACCAACGCGTTCAAGATCAACGAGGACGTGGTGATTCCGCTGCCGCGCATGGGCGATTACTGCGACGGGATCGAGCGCATCAACATCGAACTGTCGGTGCGCAACAAGATCGACCTGTGCGACGCGCTCGCCGGATTCGTGCGCGGCACTCTGCCGCTCGACCAGGGCGACGCCAACCTCGGCCAGGACATACTCATCGGCGACCGCCGCGACGCCGCGCTCGATTACATCGATACCGTGCGCCAGCGCTGGCAATGGCTGCTCGACAGCCTCGATCTGCCATTGCCCGAGGCGGAAGCCCGTTTTGCCGAATTCGGCGTGCAGGCCGGTGAACTGTCCAACCGCGCGGCCGCTCCGCGCCTGTTCCACCGCCTGCAGGATTACTCCATCCGCGTATCGTGGAAAACCGAGATCAAGGCCCGCCTGGACGAGATTTTCGACGGCGCGGTCTTCGGGCCGGTTCTTGCGCGCTTCGAGGAAATCCACCGCGAGGTGCTGCGCGGGCGCGTCTTCGTCGCGCTGCACATGCACGCGGGCGACGGCAACGTGCATACCAATCTGCCGGTCAACTCCGACCACTACGAGATGCTGCAGACCGCCAACCGCGCGGTCGACCGCATCATGGCGCTGGCGCGCTCGCTCGACGGCGTCATTTCCGGCGAGCACGGTATCGGCATCACCAAGCTCGATTACCTTACCGACGCCGAGATGGCCCAGTTCTGGGCCTACAAGCAGAAGATCGATCCCGAGGGGCGCTTCAACCGCGGCAAGCTGATGCGCGGCGGCAACCTGGACAACGCCTACACGCCGAGCTTCAACCTGATGGGCCACGAATCGCTCATCATGGAACATACCGAAATCAGCGACATCGCCCGCGACATCAAGGACTGCCTGCGCTGTGGCAAGTGCAAGCCCGTGTGTTCCACCCATGTGCCGCGCGCGAACCTGCTGTACAGCCCGCGCAACAAGATTCTTTCCACCTCGCTGCTGATCGAGGCGCTGCTGTACGAAGAACAGACCCGGCGCGGCATCTCGCTCGCCCACTGGGCCGAGTTCGAAGACGTGGCTGACCATTGCACCGTGTGCCACAAGTGCGAAAAGCCCTGCCCGGTGGATATCGATTTCGGCGACGTCTCGATCAAGATGCGCAACCTGCTCAGAAAACTGGGCAAGAAATCGTTCAACCCCGGCAAGGCCGCAGCGATGGCTTTCCTTACCATCAAGGACCCGGCCACGATCAAGCTCATCCGTACCGGCATGATCGAATGGGGCTACAAGGCCCAGCGCCTGGGGCACCGCCTGGGCAAAACACTCGGCCTGATCCAGCAGCAGACCCGGACCCCGCCCGCCACACTGGGCAAGCCGCCGCTCAGGGCGCAGGTCATCCACCTCATCAACAAGCCGATGCCGGGCAAGTTGCCGAAGCGCACCTCGCGCGCGCTGCTCGACATCGAGGATGACAAGGTCATCCCTGTCATCCGCGACCCGCAAAAGGTCACGCCCGATTCCGACGCGGTGTTCTACTTCCCCGGCTGCGGTTCGGAGCGCCTGTTCAGCCAGGTCGGCCTCGCCACCCAGGCCATGCTTTACCACACCGGCGTGCAAACCGTGCTGCCGCCCGGCTACCTGTGCTGCGGCTATCCGCAAACCTCCGCCGGGGAGGATGACAAAGGGCAGAAGATCACCACCGACAACCGGGTGCTGTTCCACCGCGTCGCCAACACGCTCAACTACCTCGACATCAAGACGGTGATCGTGTCCTGCGGCACGTGCATGGACCAGCTGCAGAAGTACGAGTTCGACCGCATCTTTCCCGGCTGCCGGCTGCTCGACATCCACGAATACCTGATGGAAAAGGGCGTCAGGCTCGACGGCGTGCAAGGCGCGCGGTACATGTACCACGAACCCTGCCACACACCGATGAAGGTCCACGCCGGCATCAAGGTGGCGAACGAGCTGATGGGCACGCGGGTCGACCTGAGCGACCGTTGCTGCGGCGAATCCGGCACGCTGGCCGTCTCCCGCCCCGATATCTCCACCCAGGTGCGCTTCCGCAAGCAGGAAGAAATCGAGAAAGGCGTCGCCGCCTTCGGCAACGGCGCCAGCGGGCCGGTGAAACTCCTCACCTCCTGCCCATCCTGTCTGCAGGGCCTGTCGCGCTACGCCAACGATGCCGGCGGTATCGAGCCGGACTACATCGTCGTCGAACTCGCCCGCCATCTGCTCGGCGAGAACTGGATGCCGGATTACGTCGACCGCGCGAACAATGGCGGTATCGAGAGGGTGTTGCTGTAGGTGTCAGAGCTGCATGGCTTCCTTCCTGCAAGAAAGCCATCCCGCCATGTTTTGGTAAATCCCCGGATTTTGTGGAAGCCATTCTGTTTGAGTCAGGCGCCGCCTGCCAACTTGTTCAGACTGCGGCAGCAGATGGTTTCCGCTTCGGCGGGCGGGACATAACCGACCGGTTCGGGCAGCCAGTGATGATTGAACGAAGCTATCCATTCGAGCGAGGCCAGTTCAACGGCATCCTGGTTTTCTGGCGCACGCGGCGGTGAATCACTCCGGCTTTACAGGCCGGTGATGGTTTCGGCAAACGCGTCGTCATGGCCGTCGCCCGTGGCGGCCACTGAAGGCCCAGCGCCTGTCCCGACCAGGTGTTTGCTGTAGCGAATCGAGACATGCCGGGCGGATTCAGCCGGTCGCCAAAACACTATTCGTGACGCTGGCGGGTCTGATCTTCCCGACGGTGCGCAAAGCCATCGATCTGTTCATCCAGAGGTGGCTGGCCACGATACGGCGCACGATCCGCGACAGGCACCCCGAGCGGTTGAAGATACGGGCTGCATTGCTCAACCGCCTCTCCCGGTCTGGCACGCCTGTCACGGCAGCTACGTCATAAATCCGTCAGGGTAAAGGGATACCAAACCATCAGATGATTGGTGCAACAAAGCCAACCAGGGCTTACGCCGCCGCCGGATGTTCAGTGGCGCAGGTTGCCGCGTGGCAGAGGGTGGTCCGCCATGAACTGTTCGCACAGCCGCCGCGCCCGCTCCGCTTTTTCAGGCTGGCCGCGCCGGGCGGCGCGTTCGACAAGATCAAGCATGTAGCCGGTGAGCAGAAGAACCCCTTCCGGAGTCTGAACCAGTCCGCAGGCCACCTGGGCGGCGGCGACATCCGGAATGCCTTCATGTTCGGCAATCAGGGAAATCTCGTCCTCGGTCAGGTCGCAGTAGTCCAGGCAGTCGCGAATGGATAGCATACTCAGGCCCTCCAGTGGATTGACCCCGATGGGAATGGCAGCCCTTCGGAGAGGGTACGCCCATGCGCGGGAATAGCAAGGAAAAAATATTCCTCGCGTTTGCGCAATTGATTGATTTTATTAATGATTTTGTGCGCTGCGGAATAACTCACGCTTTCCGGGAATTGCATCCATATCATGCCGTTACCCGGCAAATATAAAAACCTGCTTTAATTCATGCTGCTATTGTTTTGAATTTAAATGTATCGGGAAAGAACATGATTGACATCCAGCTTCTTCGCGGGCAGATCGACATGGTTGCCACACGGCTTGCCCTGCGCGGCATGCGGCTTGATACGGCAGCCTTTCTCGCCCTGGAGGAAGAACGCAAAGCGCTGCAGGTGCGCACGCAGGAGCTGCAGGCGCAGCGCAATGCGCTCTCCAGAGAAATCGGCATGCGCAAGCACAAGGGCGAGGATGTGACTGAAGTGATGGCGGAAGTCGGTCGGCTTGGCGACGGGCTGAAAGCCTGCGAACAGGCGCTGCCGCTGCTTCTGGAAAAACTGAGCGCCTTTTGCGCGGGCCTGCCGAATCTGCCGCACGAGAGTGTTCCCGCAGGTGAAGACGAAAGCGGCAACGTTGAGGTGCGCCGCTGGGGTACGCCGCACGACTTCGGCTTTGCGGTGAAGGATCATGTGGATATCGGCGCGCCGCTGGGGCTGGATTTCGATACCGGAGCAAAACTTTCCGGCGCGCGCTTCTGCTTTCTGCGCGGCCCCGTTGCACGGCTGCATCGCGCGCTCGCGCAGTTCATGCTCGACGTGCAGACCCGCGAGCATGGCTATACCGAGTGCTACACGCCCTACATCGTCAACCGCGAGGCGCTGGAAGGGACCGGGCAGCTCCCCAAGTTCAGGGACGACATGTTCTGGGTGCTGCGCGGCGGCGACGAGACATCCGCTGAACAGTATCTGATTTCCACCTCCGAAATTTCGCTCACCAACAGCGTGCGTGAACAGGTGCTGGCAGCCGATGCGCTGCCTCTGAAAATGACGGCCCACAGCCCGTGTTTCCGCTCCGAGGCGGGCAGCGCCGGGCGCGATACGCGGGGCATGATCCGCCAGCATCAGTTTGACAAGGTGGAGATGGTGCAGATCGTCCATCCGGAAAAAAGCTACGTCGCGCTGGAAGAGATGGTCGGCCACGCCGAAGCGATCCTGCAGAAACTGGAACTGCCGTACCGCGTGATCACCCTGTGCACCGGCGATATGGGTTTTTCCGCGACGAAAACCTACGACCTTGAGGTGTGGCTCCCCGCGCAGAACACCTACCGGGAAATTTCCAGCTGCTCCAACTGCGAGTCTTTCCAGGCGCGCCGCATGCAGACCCGGTTCAAGAACGCCCAGGGCAAGAACGAGCTGGTGCACACCCTCAACGGTTCCGGTCTGGCGGTGGGGCGCACCCTCGTCGCGGTGCTGGAAAACTTCCAGCGCGAAGATGGCTCTGTCGCCATCCCCAAAGCGTTGCAGCCATACATGGGCGGCATCGGGGTGCTTGAAGCAGCGCGCTAAAACCCGCATGCAACCCCGCCTCACGGCGGTCAGTCCTGCCGACCCGGCACAAGGCACGGCGTTGCGGAGGGGCATACGACGGTTCGAGACGAGCGAGGATGTCAAAATAGTTGCCTATGTTCTCGGCCATGATTACCGCCTCACCGCCGCGCGCCGCGCCCGGTTTCAGCCGCGCGGCGTATTCCGGGTGCGACAGCAGGGGCAGCACTGATTTCATGCCCCACCACGAGGTATTGTCGCGCCCCATGCTGCGGGCGATCGTCCGCGCCCCGTTCATGTGTCCCATGGCAAGGTTATAGGCAGCGGTTGCCATCCAGTCGGGATCGGGATCGGGATCGGGAATATCGTCCGGTAGCTGCTCTTTCCGCAGGGAAAAATAGCGGGCGCCGCCCAGAATGCTCTGCCACGCATCCAGCCGGTCTGTAACGCCGAGGCGGTCGGCGGTTTCTACCGGCACACAGCCTGCGGACACCCGTGCACCACGACGCCTGGTAAGCCAGGGTGGCAAGATAACGCCAGTCGATACCGGTCTACGCCCCTGCATATCGTAAAAATGCTTGAGGCGCCCCTGTTTTAGCGCCGGGGGTGCTTTATTGATCCGGCCCGCATTGTGTAGTGCTTTTCCGCATATTTTGTGTATGAAAAACATGCGCTTATAAGCGTGAAAATCAAACTTAATGAGGGCCGGAGCTATAGTAAAAATCCCTGTTGAGGCTGTACCGTCAAAGACATTCTTCAGCGGCTGGCAGGGCACTGGCCAGGCACCTTGCCGGTGAACTCTGGCCCCTGCTCAGTTCTGATGGCCTTGGGGTAGCCTCGAAAACGTACGGACTGATATTGGCTATGAATAGATCAGGGATTCCTGGGGATGTGTCGGGAAGCCGGTGGTAACGGGTGCTTTTGTATTGAGCCGGATGGAAATGGCTTCAACCGGATAAACAGCCCTGTCGGCTGGAGCCTGGCCAGGAGTTTTGCTACTATATGTAGTAGCATTAGAAAAAAAACATACAATATGTTGTTGAAGTCTGTTGTTTTTATTGCACTTGTATCTTCAGGAACTCCCGGGGCGCAAGCCTGTTCACGTCTAGCCAACAGGATGTAAAAACCATGAGCACGACCGCCAAAAGCCAAACCAGGCACGATGCCAGCACACTCGAAGCGCAGGAAATTTCCGGCGAGGTTCTGATCGAGAAATACGCCAAGGGTGACGAACGCAACGTGCATGCGGTGCGCCAGCGGGTTGCCCGCGCGCTGGCCGCGGTCGAGGCGGAAGACAAACGCGCGCACTGGGAAGCGAAGTTCCTGGAAGCGCAGGAAACGGGTTTCGTGCCCGCCGGGCGCATCAACAGCGCCGCCGGCACCGCACTGGCCGCGACGCTGATCAACTGCTTCGTGCAGCCGGTCGGCGATTCCGTGACCGAGGCGGTGGACGGCCGCCCCGGCATCTACACCGCACTGGCCCAGGCAGCGGAAACGATGCGCCGCGGCGGCGGCGTCGGTTACGACTTTTCCTCCATCCGCCCCAAGGGCGCGCTGGTCAAGGGCACGCTGTCGAACGCCTCCGGCCCGGTGTCCTACATGCGCGTGTTCGACCGCTCGTGCGAAACAGTGGAATCGGCCGGTGCGCGCCGTGGCGCGCAGATGGGCGTGCTGCGCTGCGACCACCCGGACATCGAGGAATTCATCCACGCCAAGGATCACGGCGATCTGAGCAACTTCAACATTTCCGTCGGCGTCACCGACGCATTCATGAAGGCGGTGGAAGCCGGCGGTGACGTAGAACTGGCGCACAAGGCCGAACCCATCGACGAACTGAAATCCGCCGGCGCGTACCAGCGTGACGACGGCCTGTGGGTGTACCGCAAGGCGAGCGCGCAGGCGCTGTGGGAACAGGTCATGCGCTCGACCTACGACCACGCCGAGCCGGGCATTCTGTTCCTCGACCGCATGAACCAGGACAACAACCTGCACTACTGCGAGACTATCGAGGCCACCAACCCCTGCGCCGAACAGCCGTTGCCGCCGTATGGCTGCTGCGACCTGGGTTCGATCAACCTGACGCCTTTCGTCAGGAAGCCGTTCTCCGACGGCGCCGAGTTCGACTACCCCGCCTTCGGCAAGATCGTCGACATCGCCATCCGCATGCTCGACAACGTGCTCGACGTCACCCACTGGCCACTCGAACAACAGCGCAACGAGGCGCAATCGAAGCGCCGCGTCGGCCTCGGCTTCACCGGCCTGGGCGACGCGCTGATCATGCTCGGCCAGCGCTACGACACCACCGAGGCGCGCGAGGTGGCACGCAAGATTTCGGAGTACATGCGCAACCGTGCCTATCTGGCGTCGGTGGAACTGGCGCGCGAACGCGGCGCCTTCCCGCTGTTCAACGCCGATCTGTACCTTTCCGGCGGCAACTTCGCCTCGCGCCTGCCCGCCGATATCAAGGACAAGATCCGCAAGCACGGCCTGCGCAATTCCCACCTGCTCTCCATCGCGCCCACCGGCACGATCTCGCTCGCCTTCGCCGACAACGCCTCCAACGGCATTGAGCCACCGTTCTCCTACACCTACACCCGGCGCAAGCGCATGGCCGATGGCACGTTCAAGGAATACGCGGTCGAAGACTATGCCTGGCGCCTGTACCGGCATATGGGCGGCAACGTGGACAAGCTGCCGCCGAGCTTCGTCACCGCGCTGGAAATTTCCGCCCAGGCGCACAAGGACATGGTTGCCGCGGTCGCGCCCTACATCGACACTTCGATCTCGAAGACGGTCAATGTTCCCGAGGACTACCCCTACGCCGATTTCGAGGATCTCTACCTCACCGCGTGGAAGGCCGGCCTCAAGGGCCTGGCCACCTACCGGCCCAATTCCGTGCTGGCGCCGATCCTCTCCGTCACGCCAAGCGCCGAGCAGGCGCGACCGGACAGCGTCGATCTCGGCGACGCCAACCGCCGCCTGTCCATCAAGAGCCTGCCCGCCCCGGTGCTCTCCAGCCTGCGCTGGCC
>JAVBTY010000113.1:0-39634 GCA_031555955.1 Rhodocyclaceae bacterium
GCAGTGTGGATGACGGCAAAAGCACGCTGATCGGCCGTCTGTTGTTCGATACCAAGGCCATTCTCGCCGACACGCTCAACGCCATCGAAAAAACCTCGGCCCGGCGCGGCCTGAGCGCGGTCGATCTGTCGCTGCTCACCGACGGCCTGCAAGCCGAACGCGAACAAGGCATCACCATCGACGTGGCCTACCGCTACTTCTCCACCGGCCGACGAAAGTACATCATCGCCGACGCGCCGGGGCACGAGCAGTACACCCGCAACATGGTCACCGCCGCATCCACCGCCAACCTCGCCATCATCCTGGTCGATGCGCGCAAGGGCGTGCTCACCCAGACCCGGCGCCACTCCTGGATCGCCAGTCTGGTCGGCATTCCGCACCTGGTGGTGGCGGTAAACAAAATGGATCTGGTTGATTATGATCGCGGCGTGTTCGAGCGTATCCGTGCCGACTACCTTTCTTTCGCCGAAAAACTGGGTATTCGGGACGTGCGTTTCATCCCGATCTCGGCGCTGGCTGGCGACATGATCGTCGAACGTGGCGATGCGCTCGGCTGGTACGACGGCCCGACGCTGCTCGAAATCCTCGAATCGGCCCCCGCCGCCCATACCGAGCGGGCCGAGAATTTCCGCTTTCCGGTGCAGTACGTCTGCCGCCCGCAGGATTCGGCCAACCCGGCGCTGCACGACTACCGCGGTTTCATGGGCCGGGTCGAATCGGGTGAAATCGCCGTCGGTGACGCCGTCACCGTGCTGCCCTCGGGTGCTGCGAGCCGGATCAAGGCGATCGAGCTTGGCGGCGTCAAACTGCACCGCGCGATTCACGAACAATCGGTGACGCTGCTGCTGGAGGATGAGATCGATATTTCACGCGGCGACACGATCGTCAAAACCGACGAAGCGGCGCAGCCTGTCAAACAGATCGACGCCACCGTGTGCTGGCTGGCGGAGACGCCGCTGTCGACGGCGCGCACCTACCTCGTGCGCCACGCCACCCGCGAGGTCAAGGCCAAGGTCGTGAAGATCGACCACCGTCTCGACGTCAATACTCTGGAACGCGAGACAACGACGGCACTGGCGATGAACGACATCGCCAGTCTGACGCTGAAGCTGGCCCAGCCCATCGCGGCAGACCGCTACGCCGACAATCGCGCCACCGGCGCTTTCATCATCATCGACGAAAGTACCAACGATACTGTCGGCGCCGGAATGATCGGCTGAGCGGGAACGGGCGTTATCCTGGATTTTCTGCCTGCCGGTGCGCCTGCGGTAGCGGTTGCGCTGCTGGCTCCGGGCCGCTGTACCGCGCGGGCCTGCATCCGTTGAAGGCGTCCGGAAACCCGGATATTGCCCGGTGAGGCGGCTGGATTGCCGGGGTAATGCCCATAATTCCCGGACAACGGAATTCAGGAGCCAGATGTTTGCACGTAAAATTGCCAGCCTGAAATCACCCTCCTCCCCGGCCTGCCGCAGGATCAAGCCTCTGATGCGAAGCCCGTTCCCCTTTTCCCCGTGCATTTTCCAGATGGAACCGCCATGCCAATACTCCTGAACCCTGTCAGCGAGCGGTACCCAGACCCTATACGTTCTTTTCCGTGCGATGCCGGACGGGAAACGGGGAGTACGCTGCGATGAGCCGTATCGTTTCCACCCTGCCCGGGCGCATCCGGGTGCGTGATGCCGCGCTGCGCAACCCGGCGCGGCTGGCGCGGCTGGCGGCGGCGCTGGGGGCGCTTGGTGGGGTGCGGTCCGTGCAGCCCAATGCGGGCGCGGGCAGCATCGTGCTTTATTACGATGTGGTGGGCGCCGATATTGAAGCCATGGAGCATGCGGTGGATGCCGCGACCGATGCGGAACTCGCCGCCCCGCGCCCGGCGGGCAGGCGTTCGTCGCGCGTGCGGATCAACCGTTACGCCAAGGCGGGCATGCTCGGCAGCCTGGGGGCATCGCTGGTGTTCGCCGCCGCGGGCGCGAAGCGCTGGCATGTGGTGACGGGCGGGATGTTCGTCGCCTGTCTGGCGGTTCATATTGGGGTGCACCGGCGGCATCTGCTGCGCTGAGGCGGCGCGGTCTGGTCAGTGGAAAAGGGACTGCGGTGCTGGCGGGCCGTTTGCAGCACCGGCGGTTTCCGCCCAGCGGGCGGCGGCCCTGATCAGGCGGCAGGCCAGTTCGCGGGCGTCGTGGCAGCGCTCCGTTCCGGCGGGCAGGTAGAGTTCGAGACCAAGGTAGCAGAACGCGGGATTGTTCCAGATTTCAGGCGGGATGACGGTGCGCGCATGCGGCTCGGCGGTATCCGCGCCGAGGGAAACGATGCGCGGCGCGCGGCTGGCCCGCGGCAGACTGGCGATGGAGGCGTCGGCCGCGAGCGTGCCGCGCAGGCCGGCGTTGGCGCAGAACACGTCGGCGCAGGGGCCGGCGTCATCGCTGCCGGTGTGCAGGTCGATCAGCAGGCGGTAATGCCCGGTCAGGCGCGGCAGCAGCTGCAGATAGAGCGCGCGGTGCAGGGTGGCGTACTGAAAGCATTGATCCGGACGGGGACGCCGTCCGGAAAGCCCTTCCGGAATCGCCAGCACCGCAGCATCCCGCGCATCCAGCGCATCGGCGACGAAGCGGCCGAAAGCAAGTTCTTCCCGGTGGATGCCAATCAGCAGCAGGGTGGCCGGGGTATGCATGCGCGGCCCGGCGCTACGGCGCGCGCGCCGGATCCTGGACGGCCCCCGGGGTGGCCCACTCGTACAGCACGAGGCTGGAGGGATCGCATTTTCCGCAACTCTGCCCGCAGCCTGAACCCATGGGCAGGCGTCGCACGCGGCCCTTGCGTTCCAGCGCGGCGAGCATGTTTTCCACCGCTTCGGGGGCGGCGTCGATGCCGCTGGCCATGTCGGCAAGGCTCGCGCGTCCGCGCGCGCGCAGGTATTCACTGAGGCGTGACAGGATCATGCTGCTCCCCTCTCTGTCCGTTGAGTCAGGCCTGCTGCGGCAGCGGCAGGGCGCGCGCCGCATCCCGCTGCCCCATGCGCCGCAGCAGCGCGAGGGCAAGAACGAAGGCGGATACGACGGCCGCGATCCATGCCGACGACGAGGCCGGATGGGCGGCCCAGGTGGCGGCCTGGTAGTAGAGGGTGGCGAGGCCGTAGCCCAGACCGGTGGTCCAGGCGGCGACGAAGGCGGCCCAGCGCATGCCGGATTCCTGGTGGATCGCGGCGGTGGCCGCGGTGCAGGGGAAGTACAGCAGGATGAAGAGCAGATAGGCGAAGGCGCCGGCCGCGCCGTCGAAGCGGCTCGCCATCGCGCTGAAGGTGCCGGTGGAAACATGCTGCGCTTCGGCGGTGGTGGCCTCTTCGTCGACGGTGAGGCCCAGCGGGTCCGCCCAGGCGCCCAGCGCTTCGGCCAGGTTTTCCGGGATGGTGGCGAAGGCGGCGCCAACGGCGGCCCCCAGGCTGAACGGTTCTTCTTCAGCCGCCTGTCCGGATTCGTTTTCGGCGAGCGCGGTGTAGGCCGCGTTCAGCGTGCCGACGACGGCTTCCTTGGCCAGCACGCCGGTAAAAATGCCCACCGCCGCAGGCCAGTTTTCCGCGTCCAGCCCCATGGGCGAGAAGGCGGGCGCAAGGGCGCGGCCGGTGGCGGCGAGCACCGAGCGCTCGCTGTCCTCGTTGCCATAGCTGCCGTCGGTGCCCACGGCGTTAAGGACATTGAGCACCAGCACCATCGGCACGATGACGCGCCCGGCGCGGAAAATGAAGCCTTTAAGCCGTTCCCAGGTGTGGAACAGCACGCCCCTGAGGGTGGGCAGGTGATAGGGAGGCAGTTCCATGATGAACGGCGTCGCCTCGCCCTTGAGCAGGGTGTTCTTCAGCACCAGCCCGGTTGCCACGGCCACGGCGATACCGATGAGGTAAAGCCCGAAAACCGCGTTCTGCGCGCCCTCGGGAAAAAAGGCGGCGGCGAACAGCACATAGACCGGCAGGCGCGCGCCGCAGGACATGAACGGCGCCATGGCGATGGTCATCAGCCGGTCGCGGCGCTGCTCCAGCGTGCGGGTGGCCATGATGGCGGGCACGTTGCAGCCGAAGCCGACGATGAGGGGCACAAAACTTTTGCCCGGCAGGCCCACCCAGCGCATGAAGCGGTCCATCACGAAGGCGGCGCGCGCCATGTAGCCGGAATCTTCCAGGATCGACAGGAAGATGTAGAGAAAGCCGATAACCGGGATGAAGGTCGCCACCGTCTGCAGGCCGCCGCCGATGCCTTTGGCGAGCAGCACGGTGAGCCATTCGGGCGCGCCGAGGCCGTCGAGCAGCGCGCCGAAGCCGTCAACGAAGAGCGCGCTGGCGAACTGGTCGAAAAAGTCGATGAACGCGCCGCCGATCCTGATGGTGAACATGAACATCAGGTACATCATGGCGAGAAAGATGGGGATGCCCAGGGCGCGGTTGAGCACCACGCGGTCGATGCGGTCGGTAAGGTCGCGGCTGGCGCGGCCGCTTACCGTCGCGGCTGCGCCCGCGATACGGTTGGCGAGGCTGTAGCGCGCGTCAGCCACCATGATGTCGAGATCGTCGCCCAGCTCCCGCGCCAGTTCCGCGGCCTGCGCGGCCAGCGGAGCGCCGGCGGCGGCGCGGGCGAGATCGTCGCCTTCGAGCAGGCGCACCGCGAGCCAGCGCGGCGACGTGGCGTGCGCATCCGCCGCCGCGGCCAGATGCGGCGTAAGCGCGGCAATGGCGCTTTCCAGCCCGGCATCGTAGGTGATGTCCGCGCTGGCCGGACGCGGGGCTTTGACCGCTGCGCGGATCGCCGTTTTCAGTTCCGCGATGCCGCGCCCTTCGGAAGCGACTACCGGCGTTACCGGGCAGCCAAGCTGCCGCGACAGCGCGTCGGCGTCGACCCTGACGCCCCGGCTTTCAGCCACATCCACCATGTTGAGCACCACGAGCAGCGGCACGCGCATTTCGGCAAGCTGGCTGGTGAGGTAGAGGTTGCGTTCGAGATTGGCGGCGTCGACGATGTTTACCACCAGCGACGCTTCGCCGGTATGCACGTAATCGCGCGCCACCTGTTCGTCGAGCGAAACTTCGCGGTCGGCCACGTCGAGGGAATAGGTGCCGGGCAGGTCCACCACTTCGAACAGCGTGCCGTCGAGACGGTATTCCCCGCTTTTTTTCTCGACCGTCACGCCCGGCCAGTTGCCGACCCGCTGGCGCGAGCCGGTGAGGGCGTTGAACAGCGTCGTTTTGCCGCAGTTCGGATTGCCGACCAGCGCGATGGTGTATTTCGTGCTCATTACAGTTTCTCCACCGTCAGGGCGTCGGCTTCATCCCTGCGCAGCGACAGGGCAAAGCCGCGCACGCGGATTTCGACCGGATCGCCCATCGGCGCGACCCGCGTCACGCTCAGTTCCGCGCCTGGGGTCAGCCCCATGGACAGCAGCTTGCGGCGGTAGGCCTTGCCACCCTCGGTAAAGCCGGTCACCCTGGCGCGGTCGCCTATGGCCAGTTCCTTGAGCGTCATGAAAATTCTCCGGGCCGGGAAATGAAAAACGGCAGCGGGAAAAGCGTGGTTTGCCGTCCAGCCCGGCAGTTTAAACCGGGACGGGGGATTGTGTGATGAGAATCGTTACCATAGAGAAAATTTGCCGGATATAAAGGCCGGGCAAGCCCCCCGGTTTCTGCGCCCGGGCTGGAAGTGTCTTCTCGCGGCTCTCCCTGCGGGTGGACGGTCACCGCAGGGCAGCCGGGGGGCCGCGGGAGCCGTAACGCTCACGCGGCCTGGGCGCGTATCACTCCGTTGAGATAATGATCGCCGCACGGCGGTTCTGGAGCCGTCCCTGCTCGGTGCTGTTGTCGGCGATCGGCCGTGTGTCGGCGAGGCCAATCACGGAAATATTCGAATAGGGAAAGCCCATTTCCGCCAGTTCGCGCGCGACGGTTTCAGCGCGTTTCAGCGACAGGGCCTGGTTGACGGACGCTGAGCCGACATTGTCGGTATGGCCTTCCACGCGCAGGTATTCGACACCGGCGGATTTCAGCACATCAGTGATCTGGTGAAGCACTTCAATGGATGGCTGGGTCAGCATTCCCGTGTTGGTATTGAAAAGGATGCGGCCATCGAAATTCAGTGAGCGGCCGTCATCGGCCCGGATAAACCCCAGCTTCACCAGCGCCGCAATCTGGGCTTCGGTCAGGCCGCGGGCCGCGGGGGCGGGCGGCGGAGGCGTCTGGCAGGCGGCAAGCAGGCACGCGATGAAAAATCCGGCAACAACACGGCGCCACAGCAGGGCAGGAGAAGGTTTCATGTATTTTCCTTTGTCATTGAATTTATGGCTGGGGTATAGATCCGGTAGCAGTTGCGCCCGCTGTGCTTGGCCTGGTACATGGCGTGGTCGGCGGCAAGGAGCAGGGATCCGGCGTTCTGTCCGTGGTCCGGAAAAATGGCGATGCCGATGCTGACGGTGGGTACGATGTGTTCGTCTTTGAGCAGGATCGGCTCTTTCATTGCGTTGATGATTTTCCCCGCTACGCGGATGGCGTCGGCAGTATCGCGCAGGGAGGCCAGCAGCACGGAGAATTCGTCGCCGCCGATGCGGGCGACCAGATCGCTGTCCCGGATCGCGCCCCGGATGCGGCGCCCAAGGTCCACCAGCAGTTCATCGCCTGCTGCGTGGCCCAGCCGGTCGTTGATTTCCTTGAAATAATCGCAGTCCAGATAGATCACACCGATGCGGGAACCGGTCAGACGGGCATCCGCAAGAGCATGTTCGAGACGGTCGTTGTAGAACAGCCGGTTGGCCAGCCCGGTCAGGCTGTCGTGCAGGGCAAGGTGCGAGAGTGAGGCGTTGGCCTGCTCCAGGTTCGACTGGCGGGCGAGCAGTTCGGCATTGCGGGCCTGGATTTCGCCAAGCAGGGCGTTGAAGTCCTTGCCGAGCTGGTCGAATTCAACGACGTTGAATGCTGGCAGCAGGCGCTCGAAATCCTTGTTCAGGTTGGCCGCGTGAGCGAGCGAGGCCAGCGCGTCCAGCTGCGCCACGATGCGCCGCTCCATCTTCATGGCCAGTCTCCTGGCGGCAATCACCGCGACGCCGAAGCTGATCAGTCCGGCGATCACCGCCCTGAGGAAAAATCCGGCGAACACGGTGCCTTCGCCGCGCAGCATGACGCGCCCGAGAACGCGCTGTTCGCGGTGGATTTCAGTGACGGTCTGCTCAGGAAAAATCAGTCTGCCGAGCGCCCTGCCAAGGAGGTCGGCCGTGCCTTCTGGAGGGCGTTCATGCCTGGCGAGACTGCCGCCATCCGCGGTGACAATGACAGCCTCGGCCAGATGCTCGCGTTCCGCAATCTGCGTGAGGATTTCCTGCGCGGTGGCCGCATCGGCAAACATCACCGCAGCCTCGCTGGCGTAGGCGATGGTGCGGGCTACAAGGCTCAGGTTTTCGTTGACCTGCGTGCGCAGGGTGACGAACGTGATGACGACCAGCAGGCCCCCGGCGACGGCCAGGGCCAGCGTGGTGGAGCGGAAATGCGTCCGGTGCAGGGCGGCCAGCAGCGTGGTTCGCGGCAGGGTCATTGCTCAGTCCCTTTGCAGCTGGCGCGAAAGCCGCAGCACCTGGGGGTTGATCCGCAGCCCGCTGCGGCCGACCGCATCGAGATTGACGGAAAAACGCGCCGTGCCGCCCGAAATGCGGGTGGCGTCAAGGCAGAACATGCCCCCGACCGAGCAGAAATCCGCGCCTTCCCCGATGCTCAGAATGGGCTTTCCCGTAATCTGGCGGATCAGGGGTGCGATGTCGCCCGGTTCGAGCTGCCCGACGTAAACCACATCGCACACGCCGCCAGGATTTTCCGCCGCATCCAGGGTCTGGACCGTGCTGGCCCGTTCGGCTGCCATCCAGTCGGAAAAGCGGCGGATCGCCCCGGCGTTCGCCGTCTGGCCGCAGATGCATACGCGCAGCGGCCCGGACTCCTCCGGCCAGCGGGTATAGCTCACGATGCCCCAGGCGGCCGCGCCAATGGCGAACTGGTCTTCCGGCAGCGGATGAACCGTATCGTCCGCCACCGCCGGAGGCAGCATCGCGAACGGGATCCAGACCGCAAAAAGGCGAAAAAGTCTGGAAGACATGCGGGACGTAATTTTGCTGGCAACCATACGCATCATTGTTCTAACGGCGGAAATCTGAAAAAGTTTAGCGCTTTGTGGCATGCGTCACACACATGGGCAGATGGATGACCGGTTGTTTCCAATAAAAAAGAACACGGGCAGGCATTTTGCACATGCGAAAGTCCGGGAGACTGTGCGTGTTAGCACGGCAGGGGGGCGAAAGGCTAAACTCGCCCGCTTTCCCAGACCGGATCAAAGCCATGTCCGTGCGACGCATTCTTACCGGTATTACCACCTCCGGCACGCCCCATCTCGGAAATTATGCGGGCGCGCTGCGTCCGGCGATCGCGGCCAGCCGCGCCGCGGGCGTGGAAAGTTTCTATTTCCTCGCTGATTATCATGCGCTAATCAAGACCAGCGATCCCGCGCGGGTCCAGCGTTCGACGCTGGAAATCGCGGCTACCTGGCTGGCTGCCGGGCTGGATGTCGACCGGGTGTGGTTTTACCGCCAGTCCGATATTCCCGAAATCCCGGAACTGGCCTGGCTGCTGGCCTGCGTCGCCAGCAAAGGGCTGCTCAACCGCGCCCACGCCTACAAGGCGGCGGTGGACAAAAACCTTGCGGAGGGCGAAGACGCCGATGCCGGGGTGAACATGGGACTTTTCATGTATCCGGTGCTGATGGCCGCCGACATCCTCATGTTCAGGGCGCACTCGGTGCCGGTCGGGCGCGACCAGATTCAGCACATTGAAATGGCGCGCGACATGGCCGCCCGTTTCAACCATCTGTACGGCGAACATTTCGTGCTGCCGGAAGCCGCCATCGACGAAGCCGTGGCGACGCTGCCGGGGCTGGACGGGCGCAAGATGAGCAAGAGTTACGACAACACCATTCCCCTGTTTTCGTCACCCGCCGACCTGAAAAAAAAGGTTTTTTCTATCGTCACCGATTCGAGGCTGCCCGGCGAGCCGAAGGAAACGGAAGGTTCGGCGCTGTTCCAGCTCTACCAGGCATTCGCAACCCCCGCCGGAACGGAGGAGATGCGGGCGGCGTTTGCCGCGGGCATCGCCTGGGGGGATGCCAAGCAGGCGCTGTTTGAGCTGATCGACACCACTGTGGCCCCGATGCGCGAGCGTTATGAAGCGCTGATCGCCCGGCCGGAGCAGATCGAAGCCCGGCTGAAAACGGGGGCGGAGAAAGCGCGCGCCCTGTCCGCGCCGTTTCTTGCGGAGCTGCGTCACGCGGTAGGGCTGCGCAACCTGGGCAAGGCGGCTGAAGCGCGTGTAAAAGCGCCGCCCAAAACCGACGCGCTGCCGCAGTTCAAGCAGTACCGGGAGGCCGACGGGCTCTTTTACTTCAAGCTGCTTGATGGCCACGCGCGCCTGCTGCTACAGAGTGTGGGCTTTGTATCCCCGAAGGAAGCCGGGCAATGCATCGCCCGGATCAGACAGGGCGGGATGCGGCTTGGGGACGCCATGCAGGCGACGGTGGATGGTGCGACCGTCGGTGCGCCCGGCGAAGGCGTTACGGCCGCGGAGCTGGATGCGGCCATTGCGCTGCTCGCCGCGTCCTGAGCGGAGCACCGCGGTGGCCCCGGCTTCAGTGGCGCGGCAGGGTGCGGTCACCGTCGCCGATTTCGCGCTGCATGATGACGATATCGACCCAGCGGCCGAACTTGAAGCCCACCGAACGCTGCGTGCCGACAACGTGAAACCCCTGGGAGGCG
Source organism: Rhodocyclaceae bacterium (assembly GCA_031555955.1). GTDB lineage: Bacteria > Pseudomonadota > Gammaproteobacteria > Burkholderiales > Rhodocyclaceae > Azoarcus. The sequence continues at coordinate 9,817 of JAVBTY010000113.1, forward strand.
TGCAGTGCGATGGAACCCCGGTTGGCGCTGTCGCCAATCACCGCGACCATCTGGCGCCACGGCCCCCGGGCGCAGCGTTCCAGCAGGGCGGAAAGCAGGGCGCTGCCGATGCCGCGCCCCGTTTCGTCATAGGCCACGTAAATGGAGTTCTCCAGCGTATGCCGGAAGGCGGGGCGTATGCGGTGCGGCCCCGCATAACAGTAGCCCACGATACGGCCCTGACAGTCGGCAACCAGCCAGGGCAGGCCGCGGGCGTGCACGGCGTCGAAACGGGCGCGCACCTCGGCCACGCCGGGTGGCGTTTCCTCGAAAGACGCGGTTCCGTGCAGAACATAGTGGGAATACAGCGCGGTGATGGCCGGCAGGTCCTCTTCGGTTGCATCGCGTACGGCAAACGGGGCGGCGGGAAGCTGGGACATGACAATTCTGATAAAAAATCCAGGGCAGGATCCAAGGATAGAGCAGGAAAGGTCTGCCGACAGGCTGAATCTGTCATGCTGGCGGCGCAATGGGCCGGGATTTGCTTTTGCCGCCCCCTGAACCTATCTTTCTTTCCCCCATTTTTTATGGATACCCGTCTTGTCCGCTCATCCGCCCCGGCTACGCTCCTTCCGTGACCGCCTCCGGCAGATCGCACTGTTCGAAATCGGGGGGCTGCTGCTGATTTCACCGCCGTTCGCATGGCTGAGCGGTGTGGCGCTGGCCGAATCGGCGGGGCTGCTGGCGGTGCTTGCGCTGATCGCCGCACTCTGGAACGGCGTGTACAACACCGCCTTCGACAAGGTGGAGGGCCGCCTGACCGGGCGCGCGGCGGATCGCCGTCCGTGGCCCCTGCGCTGCCTGCACGCCGCCGGTTTTGAAGGCGGCCTGCTGCTGCTGACGTTGCCGGTGCTGGTGGCGTGGACCGGCATCGGATGGCTGGCGGCGCTGGTCGCCGATGCGGGGCTTGCCGTCGCCTATACCGTTTATGCATTCGCCTTCAACATGGGCTATGACCGGGTGTTTCCGATTCCGCAGGACGACTCCATGAACGGGGCGGCGCGGTGATCGCGCGCGACGTTGATCTGCAGCCGCTGAATACGTTCGGTCTTCCGGCGCGCGCGGCTTTCTTTGTAACGGTGAGCGATCCGGCCCGGCTGCCGGGCGTTCTGGCCGATCCAGCCCTGGCCGGACTGCCGCGGCTGGTGCTCGGGGGGGGCAGCAACATCATCTTCAGCGGCGACTTTCCCGGCATCGTGCTGAAAACAGCCTGCGCCGGGCGTCGGCTTGCCGATGAGGAGGAGGATGCCTGGATCGTCGAGGCGGGCGCGGGCGAAAACTGGAACGGTTTCGTCTCCTGGACGCTGGCGCAGGGCTGGGGCGGGCTGGAGAACCTGGCGGCGATTCCCGGTACCGTTGGCGCGGCGCCTGTGCAGAACATCGGCGCTTACGGGCTGGAAATGGCCGCGCGCTTCGAGTCGCTCAGCGCGTTCGATCTGGTCGAGGGCGGCCTGCGCATATTCCGCGCGGAAGACTGCCGTTTTGGCTACCGCGACAGCCTTTTCAGGCGTCATCCGGGGCGCTGGCTCATCAGCCACGTGCGCTTCCGTCTGCCCCGGCGCTGGCAGCCCGTTACCGCTTATGCCGACCTCGCCCGCGAGCTGGCGGAGCGTGGCTGCACAACGCCGGGGCCACGGGAAATCGCCGCCGCGGTGGCCGCTGTGCGCCGCCGCAAGCTGCCTGACCCGGAGGCCGCCGGCAATGCGGGCAGCTTCTTCAAAAACCCGCTCGTCAGCGCGGAACAGTATTCCCGCCTTGCGACGCTTCATCCAGACATGCCCCATTACCCGCAGGCCGACGGCAGTGAAAAACTCGCCGCGGGCTGGCTGATCGAACAGGCGGGCTGGAAAGGACGGCGGCTCGGCCCCGTGGGCTGCTACGAACGCCAGGCGCTGGTGCTGGTTAACCACGGCGGCGCCAGCGGCGCGGATGTCCGCCGGATCGCGCGCACGATCAGCGGTGATGTCGAAAAGCGCTTCGGTGTGCGGCTGGAGACTGAACCCGTTTTTACCGGGAATTGCTCACAATAAAAACAGGGTTATTATTGCGGCCTTGTGAGAAAAATCACGCAGATCAGGTAGCTTTATGGCATCCAGCGCCCCGGATTATGCCTGCGGACGAAATGCGTCCGTTTGGGTGAAAATTGCCAGAGCATGCGCCTTTGCGGGATTTTTCCTGCTGGCGCTGCGGTCCGGCGCGGTTTCTGCGGATGACGAGGCCGCCCGGATCCTCCGGCAGCTTCTGGCGGATCCAGCGCAGCAGGCGGGCATTATCGAGGAGGGCCGCAAGGCGGCGTTTTTCTGCGGGAACTGCCATGGTGAAAACGGCAACAGCCGTATTCCCGAAGTGCCCAATCTGGCCGAACAGAATCCGTTTTATGTGCTGAACCAGATCCAGGCGTTTCTCTCCGGCCGACGCAAGAACGAGTTCATGGAAGGGCTGATGAAGGTTCTGAACGCGCGGAAAAAGGCAACGATCGCGTTTTATTACGCCAATGCCCGCGTTGTTCCCGCAGGGACTCCGGGTGATCTGTCCGCCAAAGGCGCGGAACACTACGCCCGTCTCTGCGCCCATTGCCACCAGGCCGATGCGCGCGGCGCGGAAACCTACCCGCGCCTTGCCGGGCAGCAGCCGGAATACCTCCGCAGCAGCCTGAAACGCTACCTGACGCAGTCGGGCGAACGCACCTATCCGCCCATGACCGCGGCAATAACGCAGCTTGGCGGCAGCAATATCGACGCCATGGTCGCCTACCTTTCCAGCCTGGAATAAATTGCACAGCGGCTTCCGGTTTTTGCGGTACCCGTGTGAATGGTGCGGCTTTTGGGAGCCGTTATGGACAGGGGTGCAACCAGCACGGACGTGATTCCGGCGGCAATGGCAGCGCAAACCGCGCCCGGCCAACGTCAGGGGCAAAGCATGATCAGTGACCAGGGCCGCCGCCATGGAAACAGGGGCAGGACGGCGCAGCGTCTTTTCCGCAGACGGCCTGTCAGCCGCCGTGCATTTTTTTGAGCTTTTCGCGCCGTTCCTGCGCTTCGAGGCTGAGTGTGGCGGTGGGGCGGGCGATCAGACGGCCGATGCCGATGGGTTCGCCGGTTTCTTCGCACCAGCCGTAGCTGCCGTCGTCGATGCGCGTGAGGGCTTCCTCGATCTTGCGCAGCAGCTTGCGTTCGCGGTCGCGCACGCGCAGCTCAAGGGTGTGCTCTTCCTCGACGCTGGCGCGGTCGGCCGGGTCGGGAGTGGCGACGTTTTCCTGCAGGTGGGTGGTGGTGGCGTGCGCTGCTTCGAGCAGCGCGTCCATTTCCTGCTGCAGCCGACTACGGAAGAAGGCAAGCTGACGCGGCGACATGTAATCGTCTTCGGGCGCCTTGAGCAGTTCTGCTTCGGTAGGCAGCGACGGGGAAACCGTTGCGTTCATATTTGCGTTCCTTCTGAAACGTATTGCGATACCGGCGCGACGTGCGCAATCGGGGCGATGTTATAACACGCCCGGCGCGCAAGGGGGGCGAATCGGGCGTCATTTGCCGTGATTTCCTGCCGGACGGCCGGGATCAGCCGATATGCCGCCACAGGTACCACGAAGCCACCGACGCATAAGGCCGCCACGGCGGGGCGACATGGGCCAGCGTACGGCCATCGCCGTACAGCTGCCGCACGGCGCGCCGCAGGCCCGCATCGCCCGGGGCGAGCACATCGGGGCGTTTGAGTCCGAAAATCAGAAACATTTCCGCGGTCCAGCCGCCAATGCCGGAAATCCCGGTCAGCGCGGCGATAACGGTTTCATCATCGCAGCCCGCCAGCGCCGCGAACGCCAGTCGGCCGTCGGCAATGCGCCGCGCCAGATCGTGCAGGCAGGCCGCCTTGCGCACAGAAAGGCCCGCCGCGCGCAGCTGTTCACCCGAAACACGGAGGATGTCTCCAGGCTGAAAAGGCGCGGGCGCAAGCTGCGCGATCCGCTGCCCGATGGTTTGCGCCGCCCTGGCCGACAGCTGCTGCCCAACGATGGCGGTGGTGAGCGCGTGAAAAGGTTCGTACGGCGAATCGGCCAGATTACAGGGGCCGTGCCGTCCGATCAGCCCGGCCATGATCGTGTCGTGCCGACACAGGTGCGCTTCGGCTTCGCGCATCTGTGCCGGTGTCATGGCGCCACGCATGGCTGTCGCCGTTGTTATTGTTACTGCCAGCCGCCGCCGAGCGCCTTGTATAGCGCCACGGTGTTTGTTTCCCTGAAGGCGCGCACGGCGATCAGTTCGAGCTGCGCGGCGTAGAGCGTGCGCTGCGCGTCGAGCACGCTGAAATAGCTGTCCACGCCGCCACGGTAGCGGGCATCGGCAAGGCGGAATGTCTGGCCGGTGGCGTCGACCTGCGCGCGGCGCGCATCCAGCCGTTCCGCCAGGGTATCGCGGTCGGCGAGAATGTCGGCGACCTCGCGGAACGCGCCCTGGATCGTTTTTTCGTATTGCGCCACGGCGATTTCCCGGTCAGCGCGGGCGACGTCGAGTTCAGCCTCACGGCGGCCCGAATCGAAAACCGGCAGGTTGATCTGCGGCAGAAAGCGCCACGCGCCCGAGCCGGGTTCGAACAGCCCGCCGAGCGAGGCGCTCGCGGTGCCAGCGGCGGCGGTAAGCGTGATGCTGGGGAAGAAGGCGGCGCGCGCGGCGCCAATGTCGGCATGGGCAGCGCGCAGCCCGCGTTCCTGGCCGAGGATGTCGGGACGGCGCTGCAGCACTTCGGAAGGCACGCCTGCGGGCGGGTCGGGCAGCAGGCTCACGGCGGTGGTCAGCGCCTCCGGCAGCAGTTCATCCGCTACGGGCGATCCGGCGATGAGCGCCAGCGCGTTGGCGTCCTGCGCCACCTGGGCGGTGTAGCGCGCCACATCGGCGCGCGCGCTTTCGAGCTGCGATTTCGCCTGCGAAACATCGATGGCGGACGAGACGCCCAGTTCGAAACTCTTCTGCGTCAGGTTCCAGGAGGCGCGGCGGGTTTCCAGCGTGTCACGCGCCAGTTGCAGGCGCTCGCGGTCGGCGGCGAGCGTGAACCAGGCGGTGGCGGTTTCGGCGACGAGGCTTATCTGCGCGCTGCGCCGTGCTTCCTCGGTGGCAAGGTAGCGCTCCAGCGCGGCATCGCGCAGATTGCGCACACGGCCGAAAAAGTCCAGCTCATAGGCGTTGAAACCGGCCTGCACGCCATACTGGCGTGAAATGTCCGCCCCGCCGGTGCGCGACAGGTCCGCTGGCAGGCGCTGTGCGCTGCCATCGGCGGAAAGGCCGATGGTGGGAAGCAGATCGGCGCCGCGGATCTGGTACAGCGCCCGCGCCCGTTCGATGTTGAGCGCGGCCACACGCAGGTCGCGGTTATTGTCCAGCGCCAGACCAATGACGTGGCGCAGTCGGGTATCGGCGAAAAAATCGCGCCAGCCGGTTTCGTCCGCGGTCTGCGCGACGGAATTTCCCGTGCCTTCTTCCACCGCTGCGGCGCGGCCCCATGCCGCAGGAACCGGCGCTGCGGGGCGTTCATAATCGGGCGCGAGATTGACGCAGCCCGCAAGCAAAGCGGCGGCGAGCGCCGTGACCGGAAAGCGTGCGGAAAAACGTTCAGTCATGCTGTTTGCCCTCTTGCGGCGCGGCGCCGGAGGCTGCCCCGGCAGGCGCGCCCCTGAATATGCGTTTGATGGTGCAGTAAAACAGCGGCACGAAGAAGATGCCAAGCAGGGTCGAAGACACCGTGCCGCCCAGCACGCCGGTGCCAATGGCGTTCTGGCTGCCCGAACCCGCGCCGGTGGTAATCGCCAGCGGCGTGACGCCGATGCCGAAGGCGAGCGAGGTCATCAGGATCGGGCGCAGACGCATGCGCACCGCTTCCAGCGTCGCCTCGACCAGTTCCTTGCCCTGCTCTTCCATCAGCGCCTTGGCGAATTCCACGATCAGGATCGCGTTTTTCGCCGACAGCCCGATAGTGGCGAGCAGGCCGACCTGGAAGTAGACGTCGTTCGACAGTCCGCGTCCGCTCGCCGCCAGCAGCGCGCCCAGTATGCCCAGCGGCACCACGAGGATGACCGCAAAGGGCACCGACCAGCTTTCGTACAGGGCCGCCAGACACAGGAACACGACGAGCACCGACAGGGCGAACAGCGCGGGCGCCTGGGCGCCGCTACGCCGTTCTTCGTACGAGGTAGCGGTCCATTCATAGCCGATGCCCGGTGGCAGTCTGGCGATGATTTCCTCCACCGCCTTCATGGCGTCGCCCGACGACAGGCCCGGTGCGGCCTGGCCCAGCATTTCGATCGAAGGCTGGCCGTTGTAACGCTCCAGCCGCGGAGAACCGTAGCTCCAGTGCGCGGAGGCGAAGGCGGAAAACGGCACCATCGCACCAGAGTTATTGCGGATGTACCACTTGTTCAGATCTTCGGGCAGCATGCGCGCCGGGGCATCGGCCTGCATATAGACCTTCTTGATCCGGCCGCGGTCGAGGAAATCATTGACGTAGACACTGCCCCACGCGGTGCTCAGCGTGTCGTTGATGTCCGCCACGCTGACACCGAGCGCGCCGGCTTTGGCGTGATCGATATCGAGCCGGTATTCGGGCATATCATCCTGCCCGTTGGGACGCACGCCCACCAGGCGTTTGTCGTCCATCGCCAGCCCCATGAACTGGTTGCGCGCCGCCACCAGCGCCTCGTGCCCGAGGCCGATGCGGTCCTGCAGCTGCACATCGAAACCGCTGGAAGTGCCCAGTTCCACCACCGCAGGCGGCACGAAGGCGAACACCATGGCCTCACGGATCGCCGAAAACTTCGCCCCCGCGCGCGCGGCCACCGCTTTGACGCGCAGATCGGCGCGCTTGCGCACGCTCCAGTCCTTCATCTTGACGAAGCCGATACCCATGTGCTGTCCGCTGCCGCCAAAGCTGAAGCCCGCCACGGTAAAGATGGATTCCACCGCCTCTTTCTCGTCTTCCAGAAAGTGCTTTTCCGCCTTCTTCAGCACTTCCAGCGTGCGTTCCTGCGTGGCGCCGGCCGGCAGCATGGCCTGGATGAACATGATTCCCTGGTCTTCTTCCGGCAGGAACGAAGTCGGCATGCGCACGAACAGCACGCCCAGCGCGACGATGATGCCCGCGTAAATGACGAGGTAGCGCCCGCCGCGCCGCAGCATGTGGCCCACCGCTGACTCATAACGCCCGGTATTGCGTTTGAACATGCGGTTGAACCACGCGAAAAAGCCGGAAAACCAGCCGCCAGCGCCGATGTCGTGGCCCTTTTCGATCGGTTTCAGCATGGTCGCGCACAGCGCGGGCGTGAGCACCAGCGCCACGATCACCGACAGCACCATCGCGGAGACGACGGTGATCGAGAACTGGCGGTAGATAACGCCGGTGGAGCCGCCGAAAAACGCCATCGGCACGAACACCGCCGCCAGCACCAGAGCGATGCCGATCAGCGCGCTGGTGATCTGGTCCATCGACTTGCGCGTCGCCTCTTTGGGCGGCAGCCCCTCTTCGCTCATCACGCGCTCGACGTTTTCCACCACCACGATGGCGTCATCCACGAGCAGGCCGATGGCGAGCACCATGCCGAACATGGTCAGGGTGTTGATCGAATAGCCGAACGCGGCGAGCACGCCGAAGGTGCCGAGCAGGACGATCGGCACGGCAATGGTCGGAATCAGCGTGGCGCGCAGGTTCTGCAGGAACAGGTACATGACGAGGAATACGAGCACGATGGCCTCGATCAGCGTCCACACCACTTCCTCAATCGACAGCTTCACGAAAGGCGTCGTGTCGTAAGGCGTCACGACCCGCACGCCCTCGGGGAAAAATTTCGACAGCTCATCGATCCGCGCCCGCACCGCGGTGGCGGTGTCCAGCGCATTGGCGCCGGCGGCCAGCTTGATGCCGATGCCGCCCGCCGGTTTGCCGTTGTAATGCCCGAGCACGCCGTAACTTTCCGCACCCAGTTCCACGCGGGCGACATCGCGCAGGCGCACTTCACCGCCCTGCTGCGCCGTGCGCAGCAGAATCTGTTCGAACTCTTCCGCCGTCTGCAGGCGGCTCTGGGCGGTAATCGAGGCGGTGAAACCCTGTCCCTTCAGGGCAGGCACGCCACCGAGCTGGCCCGCGGAAACCTGCGTGTTCTGCGCCATCAGGGCCGCGCGCACGTCGGCGGGCGTGAGCCTGAAACTGTTCAGCTTCGCCGGGTCGAGCCAGATCCGCATCGCGTACTGCGCGCCGAACACCTGCACCTCACCCACGCCCGCCACGCGCGACAGGGGATCCTGCACGGTGGAGGAGAGAAAGTCGGACAGGTCCGTCTGCGTCAGGCTGCCGTCGGTGGAGACAAAACCGACCACCATGAGGAAGTTGCGCGCCGATTTCGCCACCTTCACGCCCTGCTGCCGCACAGCCTCGGGCAGCAGCGGCAGGGCGAGCTGAAGCTTGTTCTGCACCTGGACCTGGGCAATGTCCGGGTTGGTCGCGGCATCAAAGGTGAGCGTCACCGACACCGTGCCGTAAGCGTCGCTGCTCGAAGCCATGTACAGCAGGCCGTCGAGCCCCGTCATTTTCTGTTCGATGATCTGGGTGACGGAGTCTTCCACCGCCTTCGCCGACGCGCCCGGGTAGGTGGCGCTGATGGCGATGGCGGGCGGGGCGATGCTCGGATACTGGGCCACCGGCAGGCGCAGGATGGAGAGCGCGCCAGCCAGCATGATGACGATGGCGATGACCCACGCGAAAATGGGCCGGTCGATAAAGAAGCGGGCCATCCCGGTGCCTCCTTAGCGCACGCCAGCAGGCGCGGACGACGGTGCCGCTGCGGCATCCGCAGGCGCGGCAGCGGGCACGGGCCTGACTTCGGCGCCGGGGCGGACTTTCTGCAGCCCGTCGACGATAACGCGGTCGCCCGCCTTCAGGCCATCGGTAACGAGCCAGCGGTCACCCAGCGCATGGTCGACACGCAGCGCGCGCGCCTCCACCCTGTTTTCCGCATTCACCACCATCGCCTGCGCGCCGCCGCGCGGCGTGCGGCTGACCGCCTTGTGCGGCACGGTAATGGCGTCGCTCGCCAGCGCCTGTTCCAGCACCGCGCGCACGTACATGCCGGGCAGCAGCTGCTGTTCCGGGTTGGGGAACACCGCGCGCAGCGTGACGCTGCCGGTCGTCTGGTCCACCGACACTTCGGTAAAGGCGAGTTTGCCTTCGTGCTGGTAGGGCGTGCCGTCTTCCAGCAGCAGGCGCACACGCGCGCTGTTCTTGCCCGCGCCCTGCAGGCGGCCGCTCTCCAGGTCGCGGCGCAGGCGCAGCAGTTCCGCGCTGGACTGGTTGAGGTCGACATAGATCGGATCGAGCTGCTGGATCGTGGCCAGCGCGGCGGTCTGGCTGGCCGTGACCAGCGCGCCGGGGGTAACGGCGGAACGGCCGATGCGGCCCGGAACCGGCGCTTTCACCTGGGTGTAGTCGAGGTCGATGCGCGCCTTGTCCGCCGCCGCGCGCGCGGCGATCACATCCGCATCGGCCTGCTTCAGCGCGGCTTTTACATCATCGTCGTCCTGACGGCTCACCGCTTCGATCTTTACCAGATCAGCGTAACGCGCGGCCTTCTGGCGCAATACCTCGGCATTGGCGTCGGCGCGCGCCAGCGCGGCCCTGGCGCTGTCGTAGGCGGCCCGGTAAATCGCCGGATCGATCTGATAGAGCAGCGCGCCGGACTTCACCTCGCCGCCCTCGGTGAAGGCGCGCTTCTGGATGATGCCGCCGACCTGCGGGCGCACTTCGGCAATCAGATAAGGCGCGGTGCGGCCCGGCAGTTCGGCGGTGAGGGCGAACGGGTGGGATTCAACAGTGATGATGCCCACTTCCTGCACCGTGGGCGCGGGCGGTTTCACATCCGGCTTGCCGCAGCCGCCCAGTACAAGGCCGCCGCCCAGCGCCAGCACAACGGTTATCGGCAGCATGGTGTTCCTGATTCGCGTGAATCGCATGAATCGCCTCTTCGATGCAGGGCTGGCGCGCGGGCGCCGGCGGGTTTTTATGGGCTGCGGCCACGGCCGTGGCGCGCTCACGTTTTTATAGAGCGGCCATTCTAGATTGAACGTTCATACTATGCTAGTCTTTACGCAAATTTCCTGCTGCGGACGCGGGCGGAAAGGAAACGCTTCCGGAAAAAACAGAAGGACATGGAAAAAGTTCAAGCACCCACAGAAGAGCCTGCCCGCGCGGCGGCCCGGCGCGCGCAGATCCTGTGCGCCGCTGCGGACTGTTTCCGCGCGCACGGCTTCCATGGCGCCAGCATCGCGCGGATTTCGGCAGCGGCGGGAATGAGCGCCGGGCACATTTACCATTACTTCGAGAACAAGGAAGCGATCATCGCCGCCATCGTCGAGCAGAACGAACAGCGCGTGACGCGGATCATCGGCAGCCTGCGCGATGCCGACGATCTGGTGGAAGCAATGGTGGAGCACGCCGCCGAGAAGGTCGAACGCCAGCTCGACCGCGACGCCGCCGCGCTGCGGCTCGAAATCCTCGCCGAAGCCGCGCGCAACCCCCGGATCGCCGCCATCGTGCGCGCCGCCGACGAGCGCATCCGTGAAAGCGCCCTCCAGATGCTCCACGCCCTGCGCTGCCCCCACGGCCAGCGCCCGTTTTCCGGCGCGGAAACCACCGCCGCGCACGAAGTGCTCGCCGCCATGTTCGAAGGGCTGACCGTGCGCGGCGTCTGCAATACCCACCTTGCGCCCAGCGAGATCACGCCCCTGTTCCGCCAGCTTATCCGCGCGCTTTTCGCCTGTTCCTGCAGCGATCCCGCCAGGTAAGACGCCACCGCGACGCCGCCGCCGCGCTATCATCGGGCAGTTTTCTTCCGCATCCGCTTTGCGGTCCGTCCCGATGATAACGACGCTCGCCGAACGCCTGCCCCATTACGCACGCCTGGTCCGGCTGGACAAGCCCATTGGCACCCTGCTGCTGCTATGGCCCACGCTGTGGGCGCTGTGGATCGCCGCCGACGGCGCGCCGCCGCTTCATATCGTGGCGATTTTCGCGCTGGGCACACTGCTGATGCGCTCGGCCGGATGCGCCATCAACGACTACGCCGACCGCGATTTCGACGGCCACGTCGAACGCACGCGCAACCGCCCGCTCGCCACCGGCGTCATCGCCACACACGAAGCGCTGGCCGTGGCGGCGGCGCTGGCGCTGGTCTCCTTTCTGCTGATCCTGCCGCTGAACGCGGCGGTGCGCTGGCTGTCGCTGCCCGCGCTATTCCTCGCCATCAGCTATCCCTTCACCAAACGCTTCTTCGCCCTGCCCCAGGCCTATCTCGGCATCGCCTTCGGCTTCGGCATCCCGATGGGCTTCGCCGCCATCCAGGGCACGGTGCCGCCGGTGGGCTGGGCGATGCTGCTCGCCAACATCTTCTGGGCGCTGGCCTACGATACCGAGTACGCCATGGTCGACCGCGACGATGATCTGAAGATCGGCATTAGAACCTCCGCCATCACTTTCGGCCGCTTCGACGTCGCTGCCGTCATGCTGTGCTACGCCGCCGCGCTCGGCATCCTCGCCGCCGTCGGCGTGGCCGGAATGCGCGGCGCGCCCTATTACCTGGGTCTGGCAGCGGCAGCGGTCATCGCCCTCTACCACTACCGCCTGATCCGCGACCGCAGCCGCGACGGCTGTTTCAGGGCGTTCCGCCACAACAACTGGCTGGGCGCGGTGATCTTCCTCGGCCTGCTGGCGGACGATCTGCTGCGCTGACTCCCCGCAGCCGCCGCAACCATCCGCCTCCCCGCCCGGTCGAAGCGGCGCGGGTATCTGCCCGCTTTCCCCAACGGAGAGCACGATGAAAACCAAACACCTGATGGCGGGCCTTGCCGCCGCCATACTGTCGGGCGCGGCCTTTGCGTTTCACTGCCCGATGGACATGAAGAAAATCGACGAAGCGCTGGAAAAAAATCCGCCGCTGAGCAGCGAACAGATGACCGAAGTCAAAAAACTGCGCGCTGAAGGCGAGACGCTCCACAAGGCTGGCAAGCATCAGGAATCAGTCGACACCCTGGCCAGGGCGATGAAGATTCTCGGCATCTAGCCATTCAGGCGCGCAGGGGCTTCGCGCCCCTGTTTCACCCGCCTTTCCTTCCCGGTTTCCCTGCGCATTCATGCTGTACGAGGCGACCGCCCGGGCATACCACCCACTACGCTGCCGCGCCCTTTCCAGACACCGGACCTCCCGGCATTCCTTCCGTTTCCGAGAGAAGAAAATTTGGCCCGATCCACCAGACCCAGGTGGAATAGACGGCTATATAATCGCGCCCGATCGCCGCGCGGGGAGCCGCAAGCCCCCGGACGCGCGCGGGACCGGGTCCCGGCCAGCGCCGCGGACCGCCTGCCGGACGATGCGCCGCACTGCGGCGCGCGAGGGGTTTCGCGGAGCCGTCTCCATCATGCTTTTAGGTTTTGTGATCGCTTACTGGCTGATCTCGATCGCCATCGGTCTCTATGCGGCGCTGCGGGTGCACAACACCAAGGATTACGCCATCGCGGGCCGTTCGCTGCCGATGTATGTGGTTACCGCCACGGTGTTCGCCACCTGGTTCGGCTCGGAAGCGGTGCTCGGTATTCCGGCCACTTTTCTCAAGGAAGGGTTGCAGGGCGTCGTGGCCGATCCGTTCGGCTCCTCGCTGTGCCTGATCATCGTCGGCCTCTTTTTCGCGAAGCCGCTTTACCGGCTCAACCTGCTCACCATTGGCGACTATTACCGCCTGCGCTTTGGCCGCACGGTTGAGATGCTCACCACGATCTGCATCGTTGTTTCGTATCTGGGCTGGGTCGCGGCGCAGATCAAGGCGCTCGGGCTGGTGTTCAACGTGCTCTCGGACGGCGCGGTATCGCAGGAGGCGGGCATGTGGCTGGGCTCGGCCTCGGTGCTGATCTACACGCTGTTCGGCGGTATGTGGTCGGTGGCAATCACGGATTTTGTGCAGATGATCGTGATCGTGATCGGCCTGCTCTATATCGGCTGGGAGGTTTCGGACCAGGCGGGCGGCGTAGTGACGGTGGTCAGCCACGCGGCGGCGGCGGGCAAGTTCGATTTCTGGCCCGAATGGGGTGTGGCGACCACGATCCCCTTCATCGCGACCTGGATGACGATGATGCTCGGTTCGATTCCGCAGCAGGACGTGTTCCAGCGCGTGCAGTCCTCGGCGAATGAGAAGATCGCGGTGCGCGCCTCGGTGCTGGGCGGCTCGCTCTATTTCTGCTTCTGCTTCATTCCGATGTTTCTCGCCTACTCGGCCACGCTCATCACGCCCGATCTCGTCGCCGAATATCTCGAAACCGATTCGCAACTGATTCTGCCCAAGCTGGTGCTGGAAAAAGCGCCGCTGTTCGCACAGATCATGTTCTTTGGCGCGCTGCTCTCGGCGATCAAGAGCTGCGCCTCGGCCACGCTGCTCGCGCCCTCGGTCACCTTCTCCGAAAACCTCGTGCGCCCCCTGCTGGCCGCGCTCAGACCCGATCTGACCGACAGACAGTTCCTGCGCGTGATGCAGACCGTGGTGCTCGTTTTCACCGCCGTGGTCACCACCATCGCGGTCAATTCGGAGCTGACGATTTACGGCCTGGTCGAAAACGCCTACAAGGTCACCTTCGTCGCCGCCTTTATCCCGCTCGCCTGCGGCGTGTACTGGAAACGCGCCACCACGCAGGGCGCAGTCGCCTCAATGGTGCTCGGGCTGATGACCTGGCTTTCACTCGAAGCCGCCGCGCCGGAAGCGGTGTGGCCGCCGCAGTTCATCGGTTTTCTGGTTTCGGCTGCCTCGATGGTGATCTTCTCCTTCCTGCCGCAGTACATCACCACGCCGGGCGCGCCCGCCGGGCGCAGCGGCCCTTCCGGCTACCATCCCGCCGCGGGGTTCGGCCCACCCGCCGCCGCCCAGGAGCCGCCCGCGCGCGCGCCACGGCGCAGCACGGCAAGGCCGCCCCGCCCCCAGCCCTGAAGCGCTCCCCAGGCCGCATCGGCGCTCACACCTCCAGCGGGTCGACGTCGATCTGCCAGCGCAGTTCGCGCGCGACGGGCTGGGCGTAGAGCGCGGCTACCCAGTTTTTCAGAAATCCCTGCAACACATCGCGCCGGTCGGCTTCGGCAAGCAGCTGCGCGCGCTCGCGCCGCGCCAGCCGGGTCAGCCGCATCGGCACCGGGTCGAACAGACGCACGCCTTCCACGCCAAGATCCGCCCCGGCCTGCCGCGCGCGGCGCAGAAACGCTACCGCGTCATCCAGCGCCGGGGCATCGGCGCGCAGCATGGCCTGGTGCGTATGGGGCGGGAAACCGGCCTGATGGCGTTCGTCCAGCGCCATGCGGGCGAAAGCGTCGAAATCGTGCCGCGCCAGATGGCGGTAAAGCGGGTGTTCCGGGTAATCGGTCTGGATCAGCACTTCGCCCGGCCGCTCGCCGCGCCCGGCGCGCCCACCCACCTGCATCAGCTGCTGGAACAGGCGTTCCGGCGCGCGGAAATCGGCGGCGTGCAGCGAGGCGTCCGCGCCGATCACGCCCACCAAGGTGAGCAGGGGAAAATCATGCCCTTTGGCCATCATCTGCGTGCCGACAAGGATATCGGCCTCACCGGCGGCGATGGTGGCGAGCAGGCTTTCCCACTGGGGGCGGGTGCGCGCCGCATCGCGGTCCACACGCAGCACGCGGGCGGCGGGAAACAGCTCCGCCAGGCGCGCTTCGATACGCTGGGTGCCGCGCCCGTAAGGCTGGATATCCTGATTGCCGCAGCTGGGGCAGGCATGCGGAATCGCGCCATCACAGCCGCAGTGGTGGCAGCGCAGGCGGCGGTCGGCCAGATGAACGACGAGGTTGGCGCTGCAATGCGGGCAGGCGCTGACCCAGCCGCAGGACGGGCACGACAGTACCGGCGCGTAGCCGCGGCGGTTGATGAAGACAAGGCTCTGTTCGCCGCGCCCAAGCCGCTGGCCGACGGCATCGAGCAGGGCCGGGCTGAGCCCTTCATCCAGCCGCGCCCGGCGGGTATCGACGCAGCGTACTTTGGGCAGCGCGGCGGCCACCGCACGCTGTTCCAGCGTCAGCAGGGCATAGCGCCCGCCATGCGCCTGGCGCCAGCTTTCGAGCGACGGCGTGGCCGAGCCCAGCACCACCGGAACGCCCTGCTGGCGCGCGCGCCACACAGCCAGATCCCGCGCCGAATAACGCACGCCTTCCTGCTGCTTGTAGGAGGCGTCGTGTTCCTCGTCGATCACGATCAGACCCAGCCGCGGCAACGGCGCGAACACCGCCAGCCGCGTGCCGAGCACGATATCCGCATCACCGGCAAGCGCCTGGACGAAACCGCGCGAACGCGCGCCCGCCGCCAGCCCGGAATGCAGGCTGACCACACTGGCGAACGGAAAACGCTGCGCGACCCGGCTTTCAAGCTGGGGCGTAAGCGCGATTTCGGGCACCAGCATCAGCACCTGCCGCCCTGCCGCAAGCGCGCGCTGCGCAAGGCGCAGGTAGACCTCGGTTTGCCGCTTCCGGTCACGCCATGCAGCAGCCAGGCGCAAAACCCCGGCGGCGCGGCTTCGATGCTGGCAAGCGCCGCCGCCTGCCCGGCAGTGAGCGCAGGCGCGCTGACGCAGGCGTGCGACTCCTCCGCGCCGTCCGCCGCCTCCAGCCAGCCGCGCCTGAGCGCATCCCGCACCGCCGCGCCGTCAGGCAGCGCGCGCAGCACGCCGAGCCGCGCGGGCAACGCGCCGGACAGCGCCTGGCGGAGCAGCGCCAGCGCCCGGCTGGCGCGGCGGCTTTCCGCCAGCGCGGCATGCCCCAGGGCGGAAACGGTGAGCAGCGGATCGTTGTCCGCACCGCTCACACTGTCCGCACGGCGCAGGCCGGGCGGCAGCGCAAGGGCGATGATTTCGCCCAGCGGCGCGTGGTAATAGCGTGCGGCGAAGGCCGCCAGCGCCAGCCAGTCGGCCGGAAGTGGCGGCACATCACGCTGGATATGGCGCACCTGCCTGAGACGGGCGGCGTCGATATCTGAAACAGGTGGCAGGGCAACGATCAGCCCGCTTTTTTCCGTGCGCCCGAAAGGTACGCGCACGCAGCGGCCAAGATCCTCGTCGCAGGCGTCTTCGGATTGATAATCAAACAGTTGCGGTAGCGGTACCGGAAGTGCGACGCGGACGATACGCATGCCAGCCACGAGCGTTTACATGAAAGCAGAGATTAATCAGCAGGTTGTGCGATCAAGCTGAAGCTGTGCCGCACAAAAGAGGGGTAAGCGCTTGCCGTACAACCAGCTCTCTCCTTGTCCACAAAAAATGTGGGTAACTTTGTTGAAAATCTGGGCGGATCGCCGCCAACCCAAGGCGGCACAAGCATCTGTGCTACGTTGCCCCATTATTACGCAAATAAAAATCCCTTTAAATTCATGCTGTTATTTTTTTGTTCGCATAACAGGCCCATTCCGGGGCGTGGATTGCGGCGAACCTCCCTGGTGTGCATAAGTCAAGCTGTCACAGAAAATTTTCTGCTTGACAGCCTTTGCGCCAACACCCCGTAAACAGGCGCCGTTCAGGCGCTGGCGCGCAGCCTGCGGCTATGCTCGTGCACGGTATCGACCAGCACCGAAACGCTTTCCGGCGGGGTGAATTGCGAAATGCCGTGCCCGAGGTTGAAGACGTGTCCGGGGTGCGGACCATAGGCATCGAGCACCCGGCGCGCCTCGGCAGCCACCGCTTCGGGCGGCGCGAACAGCACGGCAGGATCGAGGTTGCCCTGCAGCGCGACACGCCCGCCGGTGATTTCGCGGGCGCGGCCGATGTCCATGGTCCAGTCCAGACCCACTGCGTCGGCGCCGGTGGCGGCGATGGATTCGAGCCACAGGCCGCCGCCCTTGGTGAAAACGATGCTGGGCACGCGCTGGCCGTCGCGCTCGCGGATAAGTCCGGCGATGACCCGCTCCAGATAGCGCAGGGAAAACTCGCGGTAAGCCGCTTCCGACAGCACGCCGCCCCAGGAATCGAACACCATCACCGCCTGCGCCCCCGCTTCGATCTGCGCGTTGAGGTAGGCGATCACGGCATTGGCGGTCACGTCGAGAATGTGGTGCAGCAGGTCGGGGCGGCTGTAGGCGCAGGTCTTGATCTTGCGGTAATCATCGGAGGAGCCGCCTTCGACCATGTAGCAGGCAAGCGTCCACGGACTGCCGGAAAAGCCGATCAGCGGCACGCTGCCATCGAGCGCGCGGCGGATTTCGGCCACCGCATCCATCACATAGCGCAGTTCGGCATGGGGATCGGGCGCGCTGAGATTGCGGATTTCCCACTCGTCGCGCAGCGGCCGCTCGAAACGCGGCCCTTCGCCTTCGGCGAAATACAGGCCAAGGCCCATTGCATCGGGCACCGTGAGAATGTCTGAAAACAGGATCGCGGCATCGAGGTCGTAGCGCGCCAGCGGCTGCAGCGTTACTTCGCAGGCCAGGGCCGGGCTTTTGCACAGTTGCAGGAAACTGCCGGCGCGCTTGCGCGTTTCGCAGTATTCCGGCAGATAGCGGCCCGCCTGGCGCATGAGCCAGACAGGGGTGTATTCGGTGGGCTGGCGCAGCAGCGCACGCAAAAAGGTATCGTTTTTCAGGCGGCTCACGTCGGGGTCCTCTCGTTCGACCGTACCGGGGCAAACCGGGATTATCGCGGAAAGCGGGCGGATATGTCTGCGGCCTGCGGACAAACCGTGCCGGATCCGGGCCGCGTGGCCGCCGCGCTGTTTCTCAGCGCTTCCAGAACACCGGGTTAAGCACCACCAGCAGGGTGAAGATTTCCAGCCGCCCCAGGATCATGGTGAAGGACAGGATGCCGATATGGAAATCGCCCAGCGAGGCGTAGTTGGTCGAGGGGCCGACCGCGTCCAGCCCCGGGCCGGTGTTGTTCAGGCAGGCCACGACCGCAGAGAAGGCGGTGATGATGTCGAGCCCGGTGGCCGAGAGCAGCAGTGTGAGCGAAACGATGGTGACCATGTACATGAAGCTGAAGCCAAGCACCGCGTGCAGGATGTTTTCCGGCACCGGCTGGCCGCCCAGACGCACCGGGCGCACCGCGTGCGGGTGCAGGGAGCGGATGATTTCACGCATGACCTGTTTGTAGAGAATGATGGCGCGCATCATCTTGATGCCGCCGCCGGTGGAGCCGGAACAGGAAATGAAGCTGCCGAGAAAGAGCATCCACAGCTGCGGAAACATCGGCCACAGGGTGTAATCGTAGGTCGCCAGTCCCAGGGAAGTAGATAAGGAGACGATGTGGAAGGCAACGTAGCGCAGCGTGGTGGGCAGGTCTTCGTGGGCGTCGAACTGCATCAGATAGGCAGTGAGCAGAACGACGCTGAAGGCGAGCATGCCGAAAAAGAAGGGGATTTCCGGGTCGCGCAGATAGGGTTTGATGCTGCGCCGCGCCAGGGCGAGGTAGTGTGTGGAAAAGTTGAGCGCCGAGGCCAGCGCGAAGAAAATCGCCACCATTTCGGCGTTGACGTTATTGAAGTATCCCAGCGAGGCGTCCTTGCTGGAAAAACCGCCCAGCCCGGCGATGGAAAAGGCGTGGATGAGCGCATCCCACGGCCCCAGCCCGGTGAGCCACAGACTGAACGCACAGGCGGTAGTCAGCAGGCAGTAGGTGAGCCACAGCCCCTTCGCCGTTTCGGTAATGCGCGGCGTCAGGCTGCTTTCCTTCATCGGCGTGGGCACCTCGGCCTTGAACATCTGCCGGCCGCCGATACCGAGCAGGGGCAGGATCGCCACCACCAGCACGATCACGCCCATGCCGCCGATCCAGTGCATGAAGGTGCGCCACAGGTTGATCGAAACGGGCATGTCATCCAGCCCGGAAAGCACCGTGGCGCCGGTGGCGGTCAGGCCGGAAGTCGCCTCGAAATAGCCATCCACCACGGAGAGTTCCGGCAGGAAGCGCAGCAGCGGCAGCGCGCCGAATACCGGCAGTACGATCCACGCCGCGGCCACCAGAAGAAAACCGTCGTACACCCGCAGGTCGCGCCGGGGCTTGCGCGTGGCGACCCACAGCAGCAGGCCGGCGAAAAAGGTGACGGCCATGGACTGTTCGTAAGCGAACGCCGCGCCGTCGTCCAGCCACGCCGAAACGGTGAGCGGAAAGGCCATGAGCAGGCCGAAGATCATGACGATCAGGCCCAGGGCGTTGAAAGCGGGGGCGTAGGAGCGCATCAAATCCGCTCAGAGGAAGCCGAAGCCGACCTGGAACAGTTTTTCCACCTTGTGCACCAGCTTCTTGTGGGTGCAGAAAACGATGACGTGGTCGTTTTCCGCCACCGTCGTATCGTGGTGCGGAATGATGACAGCGCGGCGGATCAGCGAACCATCCGCACGGTTTTCATCGCGCACGATGGCGCCGATGCTCGCCCCCTTTGGCAGCGGGATTTCGTCGATGCGCTTTCCCACCACCCTGGAATCCTTCGGGCTGCCGTGGGCGACGATTTCCAGCGCTTCGGCCGCGCCGCGGCGCAGGCTGTGCACCGCGACAACATCACCCCGGCGCACATGCGCGAGCAGCGATCCGATGGAAACATGCGCGGGTGAAATGGCGATATCGATCGGCCCGCCCTGCACCAGATCCACATAGCTCCTGCGGTTGATCAGCGCCAGCGTGCGGCGCGCGCCCATGCGCTTGGCGAGCGAGGCGGACATGATGTTGTCCTCCTCATCGTTGGTCAGGGCAACGAACAGGTCCGTCTCGTCGATACCCTCGTTTTCCAGCAGCTTCTCGTCGGTGGCGTCACTGCGCAGCACCAGGGTGTTGCCAATCTCGGTCGCCAGCCATTCGGCGCGGGCCGCATTAACCTCGATCAGTTTGACGTGGTGATCCTGCTCGATCGAACGCGCCAGGCGCAGGCCGATATTGCCCCCGCCCGCGATCATGATGCGCCGCATCGGCCGGTCGGTGCGGCGCAGTTCGCGCATGACCTGGCGGATATGCACCGTGGCGGCGAGGCAGAACACCTCGTCGCCGGGCAGGATCACCGTATCCCCCTCGGGCATGATCGGCTCGCCGCTGCGGTAGATCGCGGCGATGCGCACTTCGATATTGGGCAGATGGAAACGCAGCGCCTTGAGCGGATGGCCGACCAGCGGGCCGCTTTCAAACGCGCGCACACAGATCAGGCTGACCACGCCGCCAGCGAACTCCAGCACCTGCAAGGCTTCGGGAAAGGCAATCAGGCCCTTGATGTAGTCGGTGACGATCTGTTCCGGGCAGATGGAAAAGTCGACCGCAAAATTGTCATTGCCCAGCAGTTCGGGGTAATCAACGTAATCGGTTGAGCGCAGGCGGGCGATACGCGTGGGCAGGTTGAACAGCGTCCGCGCGATGCGGCAGGCGCACAGGTTGGTCTGGTCCGACTGGGTGACGGCGATGAGCAGGTCCGCATCGTCGGCGCCGGCCTCGCGCAGGATCGAGGGCGAGGCGGCGTTGCCCTGCACGGTGCGTATTTCCAGCCGCTCGCGCAGCGCGGCAAGGCGGTCGGCCGTGGTATCGACCAGGGTGATGTCGTTCGCTTCCGAAACCAGGTTTTCGGCTACCGATGCGCCCACCTGACCGGCGCCGAGAATGATGATCTTCACCGCATGGGTTCCCTGGCGGATTCGGGGAGGCGGATTCTACGCGCGCCGCCCGCATACTGAAACAGGATGTTGCGCCGCATCATCTCCAGGCGTCAATACGTCCGGCTACGTCTCCTCGTGCCGCCGCCCGGCCTGCAGACCCAGCTGCTTGAGCTTGCGGTAGAGGTGCGTGCGTTCCAGCCCGGTTTTTTCCGCCAGGCGCGTCATGTTGCCGCCTTCAAGCTGGAGATGATGCTCGAAATACATGCGCTCGAACGCCTCGCGCGCCTCGCGCAACGGCTGGTCGAGCGAAACGCCCGCCGCGCCGGCATCGGATGAAGGCGCCAGCAGGCGGCGCACGTCAGCCGGGCCGATGTCTTCTTCCAGCGTGCCAAGGGCGAGCGATTTCACCGCCGCGCGCAGTTCCGCGTAGCCGCCGGGCCAGACCTGGGTGCGCAGGTGGTTGAGCGCCGCGGTGGAAAAACGCCGCCGCGGCACTTCGCTGCCCTCCACCAGGTGCATCAGGATCTGCGCCGCAAGCTCGGGCAGATCGTCCCGGATATCCGCAATCGACGGCGGCGCAAGACTCACTTCGAACAGGCGCGACAGCAGCGCCTCATCCCAGCCTTCGCCAAGCAGGGCGTCGAGACTGCGGTCGGTCGCCACCACCAGACGCAGGTCGTAACGGTCGAGACGGTCGATGGCGAAGGCCAGGTTTTTCTGCTGCGCCCGCGACAGGCGCGACAGCTCACCCGCGAACAGCACGCCGCCATGGCAGGCCTGAAGCTGGGAAAGGTCGAGCGGCGCGGCGACGCCCGCCAGATCGAGCCACATGCCCTCCTGGTGCTGGACGCTGCGCGCAATAAGCTCGGCCATGCTGCCCGCGCCCACCCGCATCAGCAGCACGCGCGAACTGTCGGTGATCTGGTCGATGCGCCGTTTAAGCTCGCGCAGCGGCGTCGAGCGGGTAAAGGCCGCGAGCGTCAGCGGCGCGGGCACACCAGCCACCGCCGGGCGCTGCAGGCCGCGTTTGACCGCGGCGAGCAGTTTTTGCAGCGCGATCGGCTTTTCCAGGTAGTCAATCGCGCCGATACGCGTGGCCTCGACGGCGGTATCGATGGTGCCGTGGCCGGACATCATCACCACCGGCATGGTCAGCTGGCCGCTGGCGGACCATTCCTTGAGCAGGGTAATGCCATCGGTATCGGGCATCCAGATGTCGAGCAGCACCATGTCGGGCCGTCCGGCATTGCGCGCCGCGCGCGCGGCGGCGGCGTTTTCGGCGGCGAGAACGTCGTGCCCCTCATCACGCAGGATTTCGGACAGCAGTTCGCGGATGCCGATTTCGTCGTCAACGATAAGTATCTTTGCCATTGTTCAGTTTTCACCACTGGTTGCCAGACGCAGGCGTATATGTACTTCGGCGCCGCCGCCATCGTGATTGGCGAGACGGACATCCCCGCCATGTTCATCAACGATTTTCTTCACCATCGCCAGCCCCAGCCCGGTGCCGCGGGCCTTGGTCGTAAAGTAAGGCTCAAAGGCGCGCGACAGAACCTCGGCGGGAAATCCGGGACCGTTGTCGCTGAAAATCAGCAGGGCGCGGTCACCGTCGCGCCGGGTAAAAACATCGATCGCGGCGCTATCCGCCGCACTGAGCGCATCCTGCGCATTTTGCAGCAGATTGTGAATGATTTGACGGATCTGCGTGGCGTCGGCCTGAACCGGCGGCAGATCGTGCGCCAGCCTGGTGCGGATACGGATGTTCGAACTTTCGTAAAGGTTGAGCACTTCGCCGATGAGTCCGTTCAGATCGAGCGCGCCCGGCTGCGGCGACGGCAGGCGCGCGTAGTCGCGGAAGGCGTTCACCAGATTTTTCATCGCCTCGACCTGGTTCACGATGGTCTGCGTGGAGCGTTCAAGCATGGCGCGCCCTTCGTCATCGAGCCGGTCGGCGAGCTTGAGGGCCAGCCGCTCGGCGGAAAGCTGGATCGGCGTCAGCGGGTTCTTGATCTCGTGGGCGAGGCGGCGCGCCACCTCGGCCCAGGCGGCGGTGCGCTGCGCGGCGATCAGGCGGGAGATGTCGTCGAACACAACGACGAATCCGCCGCCATACGGCAGGCGCGAACCATGCACCAGCAGCGTTAGCGGCTGGCGGTCTTTCACCGTCAGTTCGATCTGTTCGTGCCAGTCGCCTTCGTGGGCGGAAAATCCTTCCAGCAGGGCATCGCGGAAAGCGCTCTGGCGCGGCCACTGCTCCAGAGCGATGTTTTCGAAACCGGCCAGATCGTCGCCGAGTATCTCCATCGCACCGCGATTGGCGGCGCGCAGGGAGCCTTCGGCGGTAAACGCCAGCACGCCGGTGGACAGGTTGGCGAGCACGCTTTCCAGATAGCCGCGCGCCGATTCCACCGCCGCGCGGTTGCGCTCGGCCGCCGCGCGCGCGTCTTCCAGCTGGCGCGTCATCTGGTTGAAGGACTGGGTGAGCACGCCCAGTTCGTCCCGCGCGGGCAGCGCCTGGCGCGGACTGAAGTCGCCCTGCGCCACCGCCTGCGTGCCCTCGGCCAGAATCAGCAGCGGCGCCACCAGGCGGCGCGCCAGCACGAAGGCCACCGCCACGGCGGTGAGCAGCGCGAGCAGCAGCGTCAGCGTCAGCGTCAGCAGATAGATGCGCTTGAGCCCGGCGCGGCCGAGGGTAAGCTGCTGGTAGTCCCGGTAGGCCTCCTGCACCGCATCGGCATGGCGGCCAAAAGATTCTGGCACCGGCTGGATCAGCTGCAGGATGTAGGGATCGCCCGCCAGCGAGCGCGGTTCTACCGGCACGAGGACGCGGATCGCCAGCTGCCCGCCAGCGTGGGTGTCGATGGCGTGGAAATGCCGGGTCTGCCTCGCCTGGCGCAGCTGCCCCAGCGTGGGCGGGTCGGGCATCAGCCGCGCAACATCGTCGGTGGAGGCGGCGACTGCCTGCCCGCTCAGGGTAAACACCGTGGCGCTGTCCACCTGGGCGGCCTCGCGCAGCCGGTTCAGCCGCGCGGGGGCGACCGTTTCGCTGTCTTCCAGGTCAAGCGCCATGTCGCGCGCTTTGGCGCTGACCTGGCCAACAAGGTAATCGAGTGCGTTCTGGCCAAGGGCGATGCCGCCTTCCAGCGCCGAATCCACGCGCACGTCGAACCAGGATTCGATGCTGCGCACGACGAACTGCAGCGACACTGCATAAACGAGCACGCCGGGCACGAGCGCGAGCAGCGCGAACATCAGCACCAGCCGGTATTTGAGGCGGGAGCCGAATTTGCGCGCGCGGCATTCCCGCCACAACCCGCGCAGCTGGACGGCCACCAGCCCGGCCAGCGCCACGGCGGCAATGCCGTTGAGCGCCAGCAGGTAGGGGTAGATGCTGGCGAAAAGATCGGTATTGGCGCTCGCCGATGTCAGCAGGAACAGCGAAATGCCGGCCAGGGCGGCGATGATGATGAGCGCGATGCGTTTCATCGTGGCAGCGGCGCTCCGGGCAGAAAGGTCCACTGCAGCCAGCCGGAATCCAGATCCCAGTCGCGGCTGCCGATCGCGGTCACCTGGAAAGGCTTGGGCAGCTGGCTGGTATCGAGCCGGAAGCGCAGCGCGACTTCATGCGAGATTCCCGGCTGCAACGGGGCTGCATCGGAAATCTGCCAGTTGCGGACGCGCTGCATGGTCCGCACAGCAGCTTCGAGCGTGTCGAAATTCTGGTGCAGACTGCCGATGGAAAGCCGGTAGCTGCGGGTAATGGCGTGGTAGTACAGGCGGTAACTGAGCGCCTGCTCCGCCACGACGGCATCGAACCAGTACCAGCGCGGCCGTTCGATGGTCAGCTCGGTAACGAAGTAAAGCGATACGCCGCGCTCCACGACATCGGCCAGGCGAGGGTTGAGTTCGAAATCGATATCGGCATTAAGCACGTAAGCTTCGCCGTCCGGCACAACCTCCGCATGGCTGATCACGGCCTGCCCGGCGGCCAGCGCGGCCGCGGCCGCGAGAACGGCCAGCAGGACGGACAAGGCCTGAAGCAGCCGCCGCGGCGCGAAGCTATTTCCGTTTGCGCAGCAGGGCATAGTAGAAGCCGTCATGCGCGGAGTCCGGCAGCAGCTGGAATTCGGGGCAGCCATCGACCGGCGCGCGCTCCGCGTCGGAATGGCGGGTCAGGAACTGACCGGTCTGAAGGCGGTTTTCTTCGTCGAAAACCGAGCAGGTGGCGTAGAGCATCGTTCCGCCTGGCGCCAGCGTCTGCCAGAGCGCATCGAGAATCTCCCGCTGCTGCGCAGCGAACGCGGCGATATCCTCGCTGCGGCGCAGCCATTTGATGTCCGGATGGCGCCGGGCTACTCCGGATGCGGAGCAGGGCACGTCCGCCAGGATGCGGTCGAACGGACGGCCATCCCACCAGGCGGAAAGATCGCGGCAGTCGGCGACGCGGATTCCGGCATCGAGGCCAAGTCGGTCAAGATTGGCGCGAACGCGCGCGGCGCGCCGGGGATCAATATCGAGTGCGAGCAGTTCAATATCAGCCCGCTCCAGCAGGTGTGCGCTCTTGCCGCCCGGCGCGGCGCAGGCGTCGAGCACGCGCTCACCGGGCTGCGGATCGAGCAGAAGGGTCGCCCACTGCGCGCCGGCATCCTGTACCGAAAGATCACCCGCCGCGTGCCCGGGCAGGCGTGCAACCGCCACCGGCTGTTCCAGCAGCAGCGCGCCGTTGCGCAGGCGGCGCGTATTCAGCCCTGCATCACGCAGGCGTGCTTCTGCCTCTGCGGCATCCCGGCGCGCGTTCAGCCGCAGGCTCATTGGCGGATGGCTGTTGCCCGCGGCCAGCACGGTTTCCCATTGTTCTGGATGCGCGCTGCGCACTTTGGCGATCCACCACGCGGGATGGCGGTAGCGGGCTTGCTCATCGGCATCGCGCCATGCCGCCAGCGCATCCGGCTGGCGCAGCGCATTGCGCAGCACGCCATTAACCATGCCCCTGAAGCCGGGCATGACGGAAGCCGCTGCCTCGACAGCCTGATCCACCGTCACGTAAGCCTGCTCCGGACGCTGTTCCAGCCGCAGCAGGGCCACCAGCAGCAGGGCATGGATCAGCGCGGGCGGCGGCGTGCGCAGCAGATGACGCAAAACCGCATCGCCGCGCCCATAGTCGCGCAACGTGGTCCACGCCAGATCGCGCACCGCGCCGCGCGTGGCGTCGCTCCACGTTGTGGTGTGCGCATCGCGCATCATCTCGAATGCGTCGGTCAGATTGCCGCCATCGAGCACCTCTGCGACAAGCCGGGACGCCTGCAGCAGCGCATAGCCAAGGCTGTCTGGTGGCAGTGGCGGGCGGGCGGGAGCGCGGCGGGGAGATCGGGTCACGGCAGGAGGCGGGCGGGCGCGAAAGGGCGGGCGCTACCGTCTGCGTCAGCAGGAAAGCAGGGTGCGCAGATGGTTGGGAAGAGCAAACTGGGCGCAATGAATGTCGCCATTGTAATGCTGGAGAAGAGAAATTTTTCTTGCGGCGATGCGTCTTTCGATTTCCGCCGCGGAGAGCGCCGCCGGGTCCAGCGTATCGGATGCGCACGCCATGCCCCACAGGCTGCCGTACAGCGGAATGTAGAGGAAATAAGGCCGCACCTGTGCGAATACGGCGCGCAGGGCCGCCACCAGATCCGCTACCCGTTGCGGCTGGAACACCGGCGCGCCGATATGCAGGGTGATTGCCCCTCCCGGCGACAGCAGGCGGCGGCAGGCATGGAAAAAATCCGTGCTGTAGAGGGCTTCGGCCGGGCCCACCGGGTCGGTGAGATCCAGCACGATCAGGTCGAATTTTTCCCCGGCGGCGGGCGCATGTTGATGGACATAGGCCAGACCATCGCCGGGCCGGATGTGCAGCCGCGGGTCATCAAGCGCGCCGCGATGCACGGACTGAAGGTGGACGCGGGCGATGTCGATCACCTTTTCATCCAGTTCGACAAGCACGACGTTTTCGATGGAGGGATGCTTGAACAGCTCTTCCGCCGAACCGCCATCGCCGCCGCCGATAATGAGCGCGCGCCGGGGGTCGGGGTGCGCGAGCATCGGCGCCTGGATCAGGTTCTCGTGGTAATAGAACTCGTCGCGCTCCGAGGTCATGAAGCAGCCATCGAGGCGGAACAGCTTTCCGAACGTGGGCGTTTCCCAGACCTCATAGTCCTGGAACGCGGAACGCCCCCGCTCAAGCAGGCGTCCGCCGCGGATGAAAAACCCCACGTCGTCATTCAGATATTCGGACAGCAGGTTTTCCCCTGCCAGCGGGCCCGGCCCGGTCATGAAGGGGCCCCGGCGTTCCGCCCCGGCCTGTCTGGTGAAAGTGGAGTTTCCCGCTGCGGTGCGCCCGCGGCACGACCGTCCGCCTCTGGGGGCGCTCCACGCACCACGGTATGCACAATCGAATTTTCCGGCGACATTTTTTCGATTACGCGGCGGAACACCCTGCGCGCCCGGTCGCTGTTGTCGCGGGAATAGTTGCAGACATACACATCAAGGGTCACGTCACCGCTTTCCGGCCATGTATGAATCGCCAGATGGGACTCGGCCAGCACCACCGTTCCCGTTACCCCCGCAGCCTCGCCCGTGTCATCAAAGAACTGGTAAAAATATGCGCCCAGCGGCGTTAACCCCGCGTCGCGGCATTCCTGCACGCACATGGTCTCAAGGATTTCCCGCTCGCGCAGGGCGCCGTCTGTTCCGCCGCAGCAATAAAGATCGGCGATCAAATGAAGTCCATTCATCGCAGTAATAAATAACCCGGAACCGGACATTCTATCACGCATACAAGTTATTAATATTATTGGGTGTTTTTTATGCGGAGATCGACCCTGTTCCACGTGAAACAGGCCCACTCATCCAGACAGAAGGTCGTAGCACATCCTCGCAATCAGAACACACACAACGCACAGGAACATTTTTCGCACAAATCCCACGCCATGCCTAAGCGCCATACGCGATCCGGCCACCGCGCCCGCCAGATTACATACCGCCATGGTCGCGCCAGTCAGCCAGAGCAGTTCCGTATGACTGGCAAAAAAACTGATTGCCGCCAGATTGGTGGAAACATTCAGTATTTTTGCTGCCACCGAGGCTCGCAGAAAATCCATATCCAGAAAACGGATGAACAGAAAAATCAGAAAGCTCCCGGTTCCAGGGCCGAAAAAACCATCGTAAAACCCGATGACACCGCCAATGCCAACTGCGATCCAGACAGAGCGGCAACCATATACCACTGCATTACCCGATGCAGCCCCGAGATCCTTGTGAAGGAAGGTATACAACGCAACCAGGATCAGCAGCACGAGAACCAACGGACGTAAAAACTCCGGCGACAGCAGGGCAACCGCTTTTGCGCCATGCCATGCCCCGATCAGCGCCGCAGCCGCACCGGGCAGGGCAATACGCCATGGAATGGAAATGCGGCGCGCGTACTGCACTGCCGCGCTTGTCGTGCCGACAACGCTAGCCAGTTTGTTGGTACCAAACAGCACCGCCGGGGAAAGCCCTGGGTAAGCGGTAAACAAGGCGGGAATCTGGATCAGCCCACCCCCACCCACCACGGCATCCACAAACCCGGCGCAAAATGCCGCCAGCCCAAGAACAATGAGGGAAAGATCAGCAACCATGCTGTTTCACGTGAAACGCTGTACGAAAGCATAAGATCGCGGGAAAAACCTCCCGTTCCGACATTCCATCAAAATGGCTGGATTACCATAGAATCCAGTGTGGCACGCCATACCGGAATAACTCCAGGAAAAGCAGAACCCCCTTTCGTACTACCCATTACAGGAGCCCGCATCATGCAGATGTCGACCACCCAGGCACTCGAAGGACATCCGGTCCAGCGCTATCTCGGCGTCGTTACGGGTGAAGCCATTATCGGCGCCAATATCGTTAAGGATCTGTTTGCATCGGTCCGGAATATCGTCGGCGGCCGCGCAGGCGCTTATGAACGCACGCTTGCCGATGCGCGTCAGGTGGCAATGGAAGAAATGGCTGAGCAGGCGAAAAAGCTTGGGGCCAACGCCATCATCGGTATCGACATCGATTACGAAGTGCTCGGTGCCGACAACGGCATGCTGATGGTCTGCGTCAGCGGCACCGCGGTGGTGGCGGCTTGACGAGTTCTGCACAGGCAGGAATTTCCGCGCGCATCCTCGGGCTTGATCCCGGCCTGCGCGCCACCGGCTTCGGCGTGATTGATGTGACGGGCAGCCAACTGCGCTACGTCGCCAGCGGCTGCATCAAAACCGCGGGCGACGAACTACCCGCCCGCCTCAGGACACTGCTCGACGGCGTACGTGAAATCATCACCACCTATGCACCCGATGTCGCAGCGGTAGAAAAAGTGTTCGTCAACGTCAACCCGCAATCCACCCTGCTGCTCGGCCAGGCGCGCGGGGCCGTTATCTGCGGAGCCGTTTCCCGCGATCTGCCCGTAGCCGAATACACCGCCCTGCAGGTGAAACAGTCCGTGGTCGGTCACGGCAAGGCCGCCAAGGAACAGGTGCAGCACATGGTGCTGCGCCTGCTCAATATTGAAGGCCGCCTTGGCCCCGACGCTGCCGACGCCCTGGCCTGCGCCATCTGCCACGCCCATGCGGGATATGGTCTGGCCGGTCTTGCGGGTATTGGCGTTCGCCACCGGCGCGGCAGAATTCTTGCCGTACCTGCCTGAAATATCTGGCCGTACCGGGACCCCTTCGCTTCTGAAATGACTGCGTGTGGGCAAACCCGCTGCGTTTCACTAAGCCTATCGCAATAGGCCTGTGGAGCGCCAAGTAATGATGCCCAAGGCCAAATGGAGCATGGCGAGATAGGTGTCGGCCCGTTTTTCCAAACGCACCAGAATGCGCCGGAAGCGGTTCATCCAGCTATGCGTGCGCTCCACCACCCAGCGTCGAGCCTTGAAGTGGGCCTCCCGAACAATGGCCCTGGTTTCTTCGCCTTGTGTGCGGATATGCGCCGTTAAACCAAACTCCTGGCCGCGCTGATCGACTGGGGCGAGATCGAACGCGCGTTCGCGGTGTCGTTCACCTCGGGACGCGGTCGGCCCGCCTTGTTGCCACGCCTGGTGGTCGGCCTGCTGTACCTGCAACACACCTTCGACGCCTCCGATGAAGCCGTGG
>JAVBTY010000077.1:0-2963 GCA_031555955.1 Rhodocyclaceae bacterium
CCCGCTGTCTGTTCTGGGTGGCGAGCCCGACCCCCGGCACTTGCAGGAAGCGGCTGTGGCTGCTGCCTTCCGGCCCTGACCAGGTTCACCGCGCTGCAATGCGGGGAGACCCGCCACGGCGCGGATTGTATCAGCTCGCCCGGCGTCGTGCCCGATGGCATGGCGCTTTCCTCGGTTTCATATTCCCGTGGCCCCCGGCCCGTATACTCAGCGTAATCTATTCGGCGCAACTCCCCCACCCCAAGGAATCCGCATGAACACAGCCCGGCAACTTTTCCAGGCCCGCTATGGCGACGATACCCTGCCCGCGCCAGACGCCTGGTCGCCCGTCATCGAACACCTGCTCGGACACCGCTCCGTGCGCAGCTACCTGCCCGACGCGGTGAGCGATGCCCAGCTCACCGCCATCATCGCAGCAGCGCAGTCCGCCTCCAGTTCATCCAACCTGCAGGCGTGGAGCGTGGTCGCGGTGCGCGATCCGGTGCGGCGCGCAACGCTGGCCGGATACGCCGGAGACCAGCCGCATGTGCGCGAAGCGCCGCTGCAGCTGGTGTGGCTGGCCGATCTGGCCCGGCTGGCGCACCTGGCTGAAACAAACGGACGCCCGAGCGCCGGACTGGATTATCTGGAAATGTTTCTGACCGGCGCGATCGACGCGGCGCTGGCGGCGCAGAACGCCGCGGTTGCGGCCGAATCGCTCGGACTGTCCACCGTATATATCGGCGCCATGCGCAACCATCCGGAAGAGGTCGCCAGCCTGCTCGAACTGCCGCCGAAGGTCGTGGCGGTATTCGGCATGTGCGTGGGCTACGCCGATCCGGCAAAACCGGCTGACATCAAGCCGCGCCCGCCGCAAACGGTGGTGCTGCACCACGAAACCTATTCGCTTGCCGCCCAGGATGAAGGGATTGCCGCCTACAACGCCGCCATGGCGCGTTTTTACGAAGCGCAGAAAATGAACGTGCGCGGCACCTGGGCGGTGCATTCAGCCAAACGGGCAGCCGGACCAGAAGCGCTCTTCGGGCGCGACCGCCTGGCGGAGGCGCTGCACAATCGCGGCTTCGATCTCAAGTAATCTGCGCAAGCGCTTGTTGTCTGGCTGGCTGCCGGAGTGGGCGTCAGAAAATTACATGTGAATCACCGATGCAACCCATTCACGAATACTACGAAAGCATTGCGACGACCTATGACGCCTCCCGCTTTGGCAATACCTATGGGCGGTATATCGACTGGCAGGAACGGCAGGCGCTGGCCGCGCGGTTGAGGAACGCGCCCCCGGAAGATGTGGTTGATCTGGGGTGCGGAACAGGACGTTTGCTGGACTACGCGATGACCGGGGTGGATGCTTCCGCCGCCATGCTGGACGAGGCACGCAGGAAGCACCCCGGCCGCGAACTGATTCTCGCCAGCCTGGACGCGACGGGTCTGCCGTCCGGGCGCTATGGGGCGGCGCTGTGCTTCCACGTTTTCATGCACCTGGACGAGGCCGCGATCGCTTCGGCCCTGCGGGAAGCCGCGCGTGTCTTGCGCCCCGGCGGGCGGTTGATTTTCGATATTCCCTCGCGCCCGCGTCGTGCGTTGCTGCACAGGCAGGCTTCCGGTTGGCACGGGGATCAGGCTGCCAGCCTGGCGGATGTCGGTCGTTGGGCCGGCACGCAGTGGCGGCTTGTGGGCTGGCAGGGCATTCTGTTTTTTCCCATCCACCGTCTGCCTGCCATGCTGCGCAGGCCGCTACGGCGTTGCGATGCGTGGATCGGTAAATCCTTGTTGGCGCGATGGAGTTCGTACTACATCTGCGAACTGGAGCGGTTGTAGGATGAGGCCGCGAGGATGAGCTTGCGTTTGCGCCGCTGGCTGCGCGCGGGCATTCCTCTGGAAGCGCGCCAGCATTATGCGTATGTGCGCCGCCGGTTGCGCGATGCGGTGCGCGGCACGCGGCTGGCGCGGGAGCGCACGGATGCGCGCTGGCCGCCGCGCATTACGCTGGAACAGCCCATCATGGCAGGCGAGTTTCTTCAGAATAAGCTCGTCAATCTGCGACGGGGCATTGCGTCGATCGAGCACAGCCTGATCCAGCCCGGCCGCCAGTGGTCTTTCTGGGCTTATGTAGGCAAGCCTTCGGGAAACAACGGGTTTGCGGTGGGGCGCAATATCGTCGACGGGCAACTGACGCGGCAAATAGGTGGGGGCCTGTGCCAGCTCAGCGGCCTGATTTACCACCTTGCCTTGCTAGCAGGGCTCGAAGTGGTCGAACGCCATCCGCACAGCGTCGATATTTATCAGGAGCACCAGCGCTTCACGCCGCTGGGGGCCGACGCCACTGTCGTATGGGGGAGCAAGGATTTACGCCTGAAAAACCCCCACCCTTTTCCGGTGTCGATCACCTGCCATATCGATGTAGAGGGGAGTCGCTTGAGCGGATGGATACATAGTCCGCGCAGCATGGCTTTGCATCAGGTGAGGTTTGTTCAAAACGCGATGGGTTCCGAGCGGATAGATGTTGCCACGCTGATCGACGGATCGACACATACGGTCACGCAGTACGCCCGCGAGCTACCGCGCTAGATTCACGACGGGCGTGTCGTGTCTTCCCGGCGCGCTTCGGGTCGAACTGGCGGCGCTGGCGATCTGCATGCGCAGGACGGCGGCGGAGAGATTCCCGCGTGCCGTTCCGGTATTGCCTCATTTTTCGGGCAGGTGCTTATCTGCGCTGGCGCCGCGCCTCGAACAGGCAGATCCCGCTCGCTACCGAAACGTTGAGGCTGTCTACGCTGCCGTACATCGGAATGTGCGCCAGTTGGTCGCAGGTATCGCGTGTGAGTCGGCGCAGGCCGTCGCCTTCGGCCCCGAGCACCCAGGCGAGCGGCATGCGCTGGTCGATCTGGAACAGATCCTTTTCCGCCTCGGCGGTGGCGCCGACGACCCAGATGCCGGCTTCCTGCATTTCACGCAAGGCGCGGGCG
>JAVBTY010000066.1:0-3645 GCA_031555955.1 Rhodocyclaceae bacterium
GACTACGGAGCAGATCCGGCGCCTTGGCTGGAAAATCCAGGTCCCCATCGTCTAGAGGCCTAGGACACCGCCCTTTCACGGCGATAACCGGGGTTCGAATCCCCGTGGGGACGCCAGAACATTGTGCGCTGGCGCAAGCAGGCGCACGGCTGGCCGCAAAACGGTCAGAGCAGGTCCGCGCGGAGCGGTAGTTCAGTTGGTTAGAATACCGGCCTGTCACGCCGGGGGTCGCGGGTTCGAGCCCCGTCCGCTCCGCCAGTCAAAAAGACAGCCTCCTGATTTTCAGGGGCTGTCTTCCAGTCTGGTTTATGGGTCTTTTCCCGGAGCCCCTCTACGCATTTCAAGGACCAGAGCCGCAAAAGACTGCAAACCGCGCCACTCCCCTGCACCAGAATAGCCGCCGCCCGGCGGCAGACACTGCCTCCGGCCCATCGGTGGAAAAGTTGCCAGTCCCGCTCCGGCAAGGGCCCGGGGAAGAAGATATCCATGCCCCCATCACAAAAAACGCTCTGGAAGACGGGCTCCGGTATACACAGGCAACAAATTTTTTTCAGGTCGGAGAGAAAAAATCCCCATGTACAGGCGGGGGCGGAGGCTCCCGCTGGCTGCGGGGGAAGACGACCCGGGCAATCGTGCCTTCCCCGGATGGATACGGATTAAGCGTAACCGTGGCGCGGTGCAGTTCGGCGATTTCACGCACGATGGGCAGCCCCAGGCCGGAGCCATCGACGCCGCTGCCCAGCACACGGTAGAAACGCTCGAAGACCCGCTCGCGGTCAGCTTCGGGAATGCCGGGGCCGCTGTCTTCGATTTCGAGCACCGGCGCGCCCGCGTAACGGGTGCGCGCGGTTACCCGGCCGCCGTGCGGCGTATATTTGATGGCGTTGTCGATCAGGTTTTTGATCATTTCACGCAACAGCACCGTATTGCCGTCAACCATCAGCGCCCGCCCGCTGCCTTCCACGCCGAGATCGATGCCCTTTGCGAGGGCGCGGGGGAAAATATCCTGCGCCACTTCGCGCACGGCGGCTTCCAGATCGACGGGTTCGACCGTGTAGAGCTTTTCGAAACTTGCTTCGGCCCGGGCCAGTGAAAGCAGCTGGTTGATGAGGTGGCCGGCGCGGTCGGTACTCTCGGCAATGCGCGTCAGGGATTCGCGCAACTGCGCCGGATCACTCTCCAGCAGCGCAAGCTCAGTCTGCATTTTGAGACCAGTCAGCGGCGTGCGCATCTGGTGCGCGGCGTCGGCGATAAAGCGCTGCTGCGCCTGCAGGTTTTCTTCCAGACGGGCCATCATGTCGTTAAACGCAATGATGAGCGGCTTCACTTCTTCCGGCACGCTGGCTGGCTCCACGGGCGAAAGGTCGGTGGGGCGGCGGCGGCGGATCAGGCTCTGCAGACGGTTAAGCGGCGCGATGCCGCGCGTCAGCCCCACCCACACGAGCACGACCGCGAGCGGAATAATGGCGAACTGCGGCAGCAGCACGCCAGTCACCACGCGCGAGGCCAGATCGGAACGTTTATTGCGCGTTTCAGCCACCTGCACCAGCGTAGGCTCGCCGTCCAGCGCGGGGCCGGCCCGGAGGTAGAGATAGGCGATACGCACTTCCTCGCCATGAATCACGTCGTCGCGAAAAAAAACCTCTTCGCCGAAAGAATCCGGCGGCGCAATCCATGGAATTTCCCGGTCGCCGGTCAGCAGCGCGCCGTTTCTGTCCGCCACCTGGTAATAGACGGCGTCATCCTGGTCCGCGCGGAACAGCGCCCGCGGCGGCGCGGGAAAATGCACGCCTACCCGGCCGTTCTCTTCCACCCTCACCAGCCGCGCCAACACCCGCGCGCTGTCGGCCAGCATGCCGTCATAGGGTTGTGTGGCAATGTTGTCGGCGACGTTGTGGGTGACGATGATGGAAATCGGCCACAGAAACAGCAGCGGCGCAAGCATCCAGTCAAGAATTTCCCCGAACAGGGAATTGGGCTGGGCGCGCGGGCGCGAGCCGCCGCCTGGCAGCTCAGGCTTTCGCCGCCTGGGGAGCATCCGGGTTTTCCAGGCAATAGCCGAGACCGCGCACGGTGACGATGCGCACGCCGCTGTCTTCCAGTTTTTTGCGCAGGCGATGGACATACACCTCAATGGCGTTGCTCGACACCTCTTCACCCCAGCCACACAGATGGTCGACCAGCTGGTCCTTGCTCACCAGGCGGCCCACGCGCAGCATGAACACTTCGAGCAGGCCAATTTCGCGCGCGGACAGATCAATCACCTGCCCGCCGATCTTTACCACGCGGTCGGCCTGGTCGTAACTCAGATTGCCGATTTCCAGGCAACGCGGCTGCCCCGTTCCGCGCCGGGTCAGGGCCCGCACGCGCGCTTCCAGTTCAGGCAGCGCGAAGGGCTTGGTGAGGTAGTCGTCGGCTCCGGCATCCAGCCCGCGCACCCGCTCGTCGATACCATCCTGCGCAGTCAGGATCAGCACTGGCAACGTCGACTTGCGCGCACGCAGCCGCTTCAGCACCTCGATACCGGGTAGCCTCGGCAGGCCCAGATCGAGAATCAGCAGATCGTAAGGCTGCGATGCCAAGGCGCCATCAGCATCGGCCCCGGTGGCGACGTGATCGACCGCATAACCGCCGCGCCTGAGTGTTCTGCCGACACCATCGGCAATGACTGGATCATCTTCCGCAAGAAGGATGCGCATAGGGCCCTGGCTGTGATCTGTGCAAGACGGATAAAACACGGCTCCGCCCCTCCCTTCCGGCCCGGTCTCCGCCAGGCTCTTGTGGCTGCTATCGCAGACGCGGCGGGAAAACCGCACCTGACCTGCATCCGCCAGCCAGACGATTATCCCACGCTTACTCCATGAAACGCTTGCGTATTTTCCCCGGGACATCACGGGGAAGACATTCCCCGCGCCGTCAACGCAAACGGCCCCGCCTGGGCGGGGCCGTTATCAGCGGCAAAGCCGCCGGACGGGGAATTACATTCCCATATCCATGCCACCCATGCCGCCCATACCACCCATACCACCCATGCCGCCCGGCATGGCCGGTTTGTCTTCGGCCAGTTCGCCCACCATGCAGTCGGTGGTCAGCATCAGGCCAGCGACGGAAGCCGCATTCTGCAGCGCGGTGCGGGTCACCTTGGTCGGATCGAGCACGCCCATCTCGACCAGATCGCCGTACTCGCCAGTCGCAGCGTTGTAGCCGAAGTTGCCCTTGCCTTCGCCGACCTTGTTGACCACCACAGAGGGCTCGTCACCCGCGTTGGCGACGATTTCGCGCAGCGGCTGTTCCATCGCGCGCAGCACGATCTTGATACCGGCATCCTGGTCGTGGTTGTCGCCCTTCAGCTTCAGGTTGGCGCGGACACGCAGCAGCGCAACGCCGCCGCCAGCCACGATGCCTTCTTCCACCGCGGCGCGGGTAGCGTGCAGCGCATCCTCGACGCGCGCCTTCTTTTCCTTCATCTCGACTTCGGTGGCAGCGCCAACCTTGATCACCGCGACACCGCCGGCGAGCTTGGCAACGCGCTCCTGCAGCTTCTCACGGTCGTAGTCGGAGGTGGCTTCCTCGATCTGCACGCGGATCTGCTTGACGCGCGCCTCGATGCGGCCGGCTTCGCCCGCGCCGTCGATGAGGATCGTG
>JAVBTY010000079.1:0-23317 GCA_031555955.1 Rhodocyclaceae bacterium
ATGTGCTGCGGTCGCACGCCCCTGCAAACTCTGATCGCAGGAAAGGAGGCGTGGAACGAGAACGTCGCTAACCTCAATTTGATCTGACAATCCAGCACCGTCAAAACGGAGAACTGTCAGATCAAGTCTGTACTTCTACAGATGACGCGGATCGCCGCGCTCGACTTTGAAAGAACGCGGCCCCGCGCTTCGCCCACGCCTCCTTCTTTCCGGCATCCTTCGTTTCGGCCAGCACGACCAACGCGCCCGCCTGTTCGTCGGTGCTGAGGGCGTCGGCTCCGGTTGAGATGACCAATTCGCCGAGCTGCTGCACCTTGCGGGTTTTCAAATCTCGCGCCTTATCCTC
This sequence comes from Rhodocyclaceae bacterium, assembly GCA_031555955.1. Lineage (GTDB taxonomy): Bacteria > Pseudomonadota > Gammaproteobacteria > Burkholderiales > Rhodocyclaceae > Azoarcus. The sequence goes on from JAVBTY010000079.1 coordinate 347, forward strand.
CAGCGCCTTCAGTTCCACATCAAAGTCCCGTGGCTTGCGCATCATGTCCTCCATCTGCGTATTCCGGTGATCGTGACTTTTCATCTGTTGGGGTCTGTCAATGGCGGCACATCCCGATTCTCGGGCACGCAATTTTGGGTTTGGTCGGCGGCTGGACTACGCCGGTACGCAGGCGCTGCGCGCCCATTTCGGCGGCGGGCATTTTGCGACGGTGCAAGCGCATGCGGAACACTGGCGTTTATTCGCCGATTGGTGCCGTACGCAGGCAAACATCGGCGATGCGCGCAAACTCGATGCTGCAGTGCTCGCCCGCTATGCGCAATCACTGCGCGAAGCGACCACGCGCGGCGACGTAGCGACGTGGCGACGTGGCGATCACGACCGCACATAACCGGCTATCGAGCGTCAATCAAACACTCCAGGCGCTGCGCGGTGATCGGCGGATGCGAATCGCCAGTCCGCGTACAGCATTGGAACAGGCGCCGCACGGTGCGGCAGCAGGCACCCGGCGGCGGCGATGCCGCAGCGCTGGCACCCTTGCAGGCCGCATTACAGTCTCGCGATCCACGCTTGGTGGCGATTGTGGTGCTGGCGCGCGCAGTGGCATGCAGCTGCGCGAGGCCATCCTGGCCGGTCTGCCGCGCCTGCAACGCGAGGCACGGCAGCATGGGGCGATCAACGTCAGGATGGCGCCAAGGGCGGGCGGCGTGGCGCTTTGGCGCCGCATTGGGTGCCCACGACCTGCGCTTCATGCCGCACTGGCGCAAGCCCGTGCGGCCTCGCCAAACGGCAGCCGTCATTTATTGGCTGGCGATGAGCACTATGCAAACTTCATTCATCGGATCGTGCGTCCGGCGCGTGAGGTACTGCATCGACATGGCCTGAAGGGATTTCATGAGCTGCGTGCCGCCTATGCCTGCGAGCGCTATGCGCAATTGACGGGACACCCGGCACCCGTGTTCGGCGGTGCCTTGCATCACAACGACCGCGCGCTGGATCACGCCGCACGCCAGCAGATTGCGGTGGAACTCGGCCATCACCGCATCGATGTGGTATCAGCCTATGTGGGCGGGCGGTGATGAATGCCGACATACGCGTGTTTCTTGGCTGCGTGCTGACCGGTGCGCATGCCAGCCGCGAACGGCATCTGCACCGGGCACGGATCATCCAGGCCGCGATCCATGAATGCTGGAGCCTGGATGATCCCTGGCGCGTCAAGCATCTGCGCTGGTTCCTGCAACAGCGGACAGTATCACTGTCTGCGGTCAGCCGCTATCACTATTGGCTGACGGTGTGGGTGATTGCGCGTCGGCGGGGACGCGAACAGGATTGGGGGCCGCATCTGCGCGGGGTGTGGTGCCAACCTGGATAGGCGCGCTACTCAGCCAATAAAATTAGCATGGGTAGAAACGTGGGTAGATTTATTCCCTAGGCAAAATCAAGCAAAATCATATAGTTATTTGATGATCTGGCGGAGAGGGTGGGATTCGAACCCACGTGCCAGGTTTCCCTGACCATCCGATTTCGAGTCGGCGCCGTTATGGCCACTTCGGTACCTCTCCGCATCCGGCAGCGTGCGTCCGCGGGGAGCGCGCATTATACGTACAAGCGTGTTGCAATGCACACTCTCCGTGTGGGACTAAACACTTATTGATCCGGCCCGCATTGTGTAGTGCTTTTCCGCATATTTTGTGTATGAAAAACATGCGCTTATAAGCGTGAAAATCAAACTTAATGAGGGCCGGAGCTATAGAACCTGTTCACGATTTTTTGAGCAGAAGGACAAGGAAGGCGAGGTGGATGAACTGCAATGCTCCCCAGCGCGACGAACGCTGGCGGCAGCATGTGTTCCAGCCCGGTCGTTCCGGCACCACCCATGGCGAACCGGTCCACCACCAGCGCCACCCCGGCGAAGCCGAGGATCAACCCTATCCACTGCCGTGCCGACACGCGTTCGCCAAGAAAAACGCCTGCGCCAAGGGCGGTGAGCAGCGGCTGCATGCCCGCGACAAGTGCGACCACGCCCGCCGGCAGGCCACGGTGCACCGCGGTGAAAATTCCGCCCAGATAAACGGCATGCATCAGTACGCCGCTGACGCCGATGTGAAATACCGCGACGCGGCTTTGCGGCCACGGCGCACACGTAGCCAGCGCGAGCGCCGCCATCAGCACCACGACGAGCCCATAGCGCACGGAGAGAAAGGTTAGCGGCTCCGCATAGGGCAGGCCGTATTTCGCGCCAACAAAGCCGGTGCTCCACAGCAGTACGAACAGCAGTGGCGCGGCGCGCTGAAACAGATTCCGGGCAGCCATGGGCGCGGTCCCGGGCGGAATGGAGGAAGGCGCAGGATAGCGGGCGCGGGCGCGCCAGTCATGGCTGCAGGCGCGATGCGCCTCAGCCCGCGGCCAATGCGCGGCGCGCCTGGCTGCGGCGCGAGAAGAAAACAAGCGCCAGCGCGCCGATATTCATTGTTAGCGCATACACGACGCAGGGAACGGCGAATTCGGGCTGGCGCAGCAGGACGAGCGATACGTAAATGCCAAGGCCTGCGTTCTGCAGTCCGCTTTCCATCGCCACGGCGACGGCGTCGCGCGGGCAGGCTGTGCACAGCAGGGTCAGCCCGTAGGTGGCCGCCATCACCAGCAGGTTGAGCAGCAGCGTGACCGGCCCGACGGATGCAAGATTGGCGAGGATGATCTGCTGATGGGAAAAGAATGTGCCGAACACGATGGCGATGAAAAACGCTGTCGCCATCCGCCCGACAAGCGCCTCGCGCCGCAGGACGAAGCCTTCCGCCACGCGGCGCAGCCACATGCCGGCGACGATGGGCAGCGTCGTCACCACCAGCACGCTGCCAATCAGCCTGCCCGCGGGCAGATCGCCGATCTGGCGCACGCCATCGGCAAAGCCGTCGCCGCCCAGATTGACGAACACCAGTTTCACCAGCAGCGGGAAGGTAAGCAGCGCGGCCAGGCTGCTGATCACCGTGAGCATCAGCGACAGCGCGGTGTTGCCGCGCGCCAGGTGGGTGAGGAAGGCGGAACTGGCGCCGCCCGGGCAGGCGGCGAGAATCAGCAGGCCCACCGTCAGCATCACGGGCAAACCGGCGAGCGTCGCCACCGCCAGCGCGCCCAGCGGGAGCAGCAGCAGTTGCCCGGCCATGCCGATCGCCAGCCCCGCCGGCTGCGCGAACACCTGGCGAAAATCCCCCGGTTTCAGCGCGATGCCGATCGAGAACATGATGAAGGCGAGCGCGGCGGGCAGCAGGACATCAGCGATCACGCGTCCGCTCCTAAAACATCGAGGACAGCGCGATTCCGGCCGCCATGAGCAACCCCATCTGGCAACCGTTCTGCGCTGTGGCGGCGAGCACGCCGTTCAGTTCCGGGCCGGAAACGGCGGCGAAACGCCGGACAAGGCCGGGCAGGCGCGGCATGACCAGCAGCCCCGGCAACGCGCCGGGAAAGCCCATGGCGGCGATGGCCACGAGCAGCGGCGCGGGTGCGAAAACCAGCGCGGCGAAGGCGGGCGCGCAGAAGCGGCGTCCCAGCACCGCCGCCAGCGTGCGCCGTCCGCTGCGGAGATCGGTTTCCAGATCGCGGAAGTTGTTCACCAGAAGCACGGCGGCGGCGGGCGCGCCGACAGCGAGTCCGGCCAGCAGGTCGACGCCGGAAAAACGCGGCGACTGCAGCCAGTGGCTGCCCGCGACGGCCAGCACGCCAAAAAATACCAGTACGAACAGCTCCCCGAACGGGGTATGCGAAATGGGCCAGCGCCCGCCGGAATAGCTCCACCCCGCGATGAGCGATGCAATGCCGATACCAAGGATGAACGCGCCGCCAGCCGCGACCAGATAAATGCCCAGCAGCAGCGCGAGGGCAAAGCTGCCCAGCGCGGCGCGCCGGACGGTGGCGGCGCGGGCCCAGCCTGCCTGGGTGATCCGCAGCGGCCCGGTGCGGCCGGGGCCGTCGGCGCCGCGCTCGAAATCGGCTGCGTCGTTGTGGAGATTGGCGCCGATCTGGATCAGCAGCGCGCTAAGCAGCGTCGCCAGCAGCACCCAGCCGTTGAGCGTCGCGCCGTCGGCCACGGCCAGCGCCGTGCCCACCGCCACCGGAGCCAGTGCGATGCCGAGCGTGCGCGGGCGGATGGCGGCCCAGCAGATGAGCGGCAGACCCGGCGCGGGGGAAGACGCCACGCGGCTCACAGGGGACGCTTGCCGTAGTGGAGGCAGGCGATGCCGAAGGAAAGGTTTTCCCAGCGCACGGCCTCGAAGCCGTTCGCGGTGAGCGTCTGCGCCAATGCTTTCTGCCCGGGAAAGCGGCGGATGGATTCGACGAGGTAATCGTAGGCGGCGGGCTCCCCGGCGACGGCCGCGCCCAGCCGGGGAATGACGAGACGGGAATACAGATCGTAGAACGGGGCCAGCCAGAACACGGGGCGGGAAAACTCCAGACACACGAAAGCGCCGCCCGGGCGCAGCACGCGGCGGATTTCTCCGAGCGCGCGGTCGATGTCGGTGGCGTTACGCAGCCCGAACGAGATGGTGAGCAGATCGACGCTGCCGTCAGCAAAGGGCAGGCGCTCGGCCTCGCCCGCGCTCCACGCAATATCCCGCCAGCGCTGGCGGCCCACGGCCATCATCGACCACGACGGATCGCAGACGATGATCTGGCGGCCTTCGGCGCGCAGCAGCCCGGCCACGTCGCCCGTGCCCCCGGCGAGATCGACCACCACGCCGGAAAGATCCCGGCAGCGCCGGGCGAGCGTGCGCTTCCAGAGCCGGTGGATGCCGAAGCTCATCAGATCGTTCATCAGGTCGTAGCGCCCCGCCACGGCCTCGAACACGGCGCGGATGCGCCGCCGCCGCTCCTGGGGCGAAACGAGGAGCTTGCCAAAGGTGGCGGAGGGTTTTGCCGTGCTTTCCGGACCTGACATCTGCGGTGAAAAAACGCTACCGGGTTATACGTTGACGCGCCAGGTTACTGCAGCAGCTGCGCGGCGACCGCTTCGAAGTCCTCCGCCCTGAACACGCCCAGCTTGTGCACGACGATTTCTCCATCGCGGTCGATCACGAGCGTAAAGGGCAGCATGGCCTGGGCGTTGCCCAGCGCCTGCATCATCCAGATGCCCTTGTGGCGGCTCAGGCCAACCGGGTAGTTCACGCCCAGCCCGGCGAGAAATTCCTTTGCCGCGACGGGATCGTCCTCGACGCCCACGCCGATCACGTTCAGTCCCTGCTTGCCGAAGCGTTCCCGCAGCCGGACCAGTTCAGGAATTTCCGTACGGCACGGCGCGCACCAGCGCGCCCAGAAATTGACGATGAGCGGCTTGCCGCGGTAATCGCCCAGCCGGACTTCCTGCCCGTCCGGGGAGGTCAGCGTGGCCGCGAAGAGGGATTCGGTCCCGGCCGCGACGGCCGCTGTGCTGAAAAGGGCAAAGACTGAAAGAAGCGATGCGGCTACAAAACGTTTCACAGCAGATCCCCCCGGCGGAAGATATAAAAACCGGCCAGCGCCGACGCAAGGCCAAGCACGGACGGGTAGACAAGGGCGAACAGCCGGAAGCCCTCCGCGCCGAATGTGTCGATAACGGTATAGGCGGCCGGCCCGAGCACGATCAATTGCGGGTCGAACATCGCCAGCGCGGCCGTTCTGAACACCTGGAGCGGATTGGCCATGGCGAGCAGGATCGCCCATTCCGGATCGAGCCGCTCCTGGATGAGGACGCCGAGCAGGATCAGATCGAGGAAGAGCAGCAGCGTCAGCCAGACGAGAAAGGCGGTGCCCTGCGCCACGTCGGTGGAGCGGGCGACGGTCGATATCAGCATGCCGATGCCGAGAAAGCACAGCGCCATCGCCGCGAGCAGCGCGGTGTAGTAGGCGAACATGTTCCACGGGATTTCAATGCCGTCGAGATGCCCCCAGATCACCGCGCCCAGCATGGCGATGAAAACAGGCGCGAAAACAACGATGTAGCGCCCGATGATCTTGCCCCAGAACCATGCGCCCAGCGACACCGGCAGGGAGAGCAGGTATTCGAATACGCCTGCTTCGCGGTCGCCCGCCACCGAACGGACCGTGGTGATGAGCACGAAAATCGGCAGGATCGCCATGGTCAGCTGGATGTAGGTGACAAGCAGGCGCGACAGGCCGATGAAACCCAGCACGCGTGATTCGGTCAGGCCGAACACGAACAGCAGGGCGACGATGCCGCCGAACACCAGCGTGTAGGCGTGAAACCAGCGCGCGCGCAGGGATTCGACAATATCCAGTTTTGCGGTTAACCAGAGCTGCTTCATGTACCTGCTTACCTGCTTTTGGCCAGCGCATGCTGGCGGACGTCGTTGAAATCGAGGGCGCCGGCCTGCGGCACGGCGACGGCGGCGAAGTTGTAGGCCATCGGCGAGGTGCGCGTCACGAAGAACGCGCGCCGGGGATCGAGCCAGCGCATCTGCTCGCGGCTCTTGCTGTCGAAGTCGGCGACCCACATACGGGTTGCCGCGTCATGCGCCCATTTGCGCTCTTCGGCCTTGTCCTGCATCCACGACACCATGCAGCCGATATCGTCGAACTTGTAGGCGCTATCGCCCGGCCCGCCGCGCAGTTCGACGGCGAAGCGGCGATCAGAAATAACCATGCTGCAGCGGGTGCAGGTATCGCGGTCCCACTTGATTTCCGCCATACCCTCCGGCCAGCCCTTTTTCGCGCAGCCGGAAAGCGCCGCCGCAAGCGGCGTCAGCAGCAGGGGGACCGCGCCAAGACGGGCGAGGAAGTCACGCCGCGAGTCCGCGCGGCAGGCGTGCGGCGCGGGCGGATGCCCCGGTTGATGGCAACAGCGGCGCATATCAGTTCTCGGCCAGCGAAAAATCGCTGATGAGCCCGGTGTAGCGGGTAACGGTGCCGAGGAAGCGCAGCCGGTCCGGCCCGGCGACCTGGCCCTGCCAGACCAGCCGGTCCGCGTCCGCGGCGAGCTTCCAGCCCTCAACCGCCCTGGCGAAGGCGGGTTCGAAGCGTCTGAGCACGATACGGCAGGCGAGCATGCCCGTAAGCGCCACATCCTCGGCGACCTTGTCGTCGAGCACGATCCGGCCCATATCCATTTCGATGACGCGGTTCACCAGCGACGACACCTCGTCGAGGCGGTGGCTGGAAATGATCATCGTGGCATCGTCCAGACGCTCGGCGAGCAGGTCGAAAAAGATCTTGCGCGCCTCCGGGTCCAGGTTCGCCGCCGGTTCGTCCATCACCAGCACCTTCGCGCCCCGGCCCAGCGCGATGGCGATGAGCAGTTTCTGCTTCATGCCGCCGGACAGGCGGACGAACTGGCGCGTGCGGATGGATTCGACATCGAGCCCGAGCTGCTTCGCGATCGAACCGATGCGGGCGGGGTCTGCTCCGCACAGCGAGGCGGAAAACTCGATCAGCGGCCCCACCGGCATTCTGAGCGGGGGCGGCAGCTGCGGCACGAAGCCGATGCTGGCGAGCGCCGCCTTGCGGTTGGCGCGCGGGTCGATGCCGTCGACGCGGACCGTGCCGCTGCAGGCGTATTCGCCAAGCAGGCAGCGGATCAGCGTGGTTTTGCCCGCGCCGTTCGAGCCGATCAGGGCGATGCGCTCGCCCAGGCCGATCTGGAGGTCGATGCCGTCGAGCACCCGCGTGCGCCTGAAGGTTTTGACGAGATGGGCAAACGTAATCATGGAATCGGTCGTGTCGTGGGCGTGTAATAAGCGGCGGTCTGGAGCGGCAGTGATCTGTTCAGTAAAGCCTGGTTTTTACAGAAGTTTCGACAACCCCTTGATTTCGTACTGCAGGGAGCCCGTCGGACAGGCATCCACGCACAGCCCGCAGCGCGTGCAGTCCGGGCCCAGCCCCAGCGTTTCTTCCGGCGCGCGCCCCTTGATGGTGACATCAAGCACATGCGGCACCAGGCAAACCTTGCGGCAGTCGCCTTCGTGGAAACACGATTCGACGTGATACGCGACCCGCAGCGGCGACAGCACGCCAACCGCGCCGTACGTCAGCCCGATCGGGCACACATAACGGCACCACGCGCGGCGGGACCAGAAAACCTCGAACAGCAGCAGCAGGAACACCCAGCCCAGCGCCAGCCCCGGCCCGTAGATCAGCGCGCGCGAAAGGATGCCGGTGGGCGAGATCGTTTCAAACACGGTGTAGCCGCTGATGAAGGACATCAGCGCGAACAGCACCCAGAACACCGTCCGCGTGCCGCGGTGGAATTCATGGTCGGTCACGATTTTTTTCTGCACCAGCTTCAGGTGCAGCTTCTCGGCCAGTTCGGCAACCAGATGGTAGGGGCACACCCAGGAACAGAACGTCCGCCCTCCCAGCAGCACCCAGAGTATGAAAACGGTGAAGGTGCCGATAATCAGGTTAACGATGATGTGCTTGTGGGCAAGCATCACGTGCAGCGCCGAGTTCAGGTCGATCAGGTGAAAACCGACGAAGCGCGACGCGGTCAGCGCGCCTTCAAGAATCTGGATATCGAGCCAGAACGAGAACACGAACAGCAGATTGACCACGGCCAGCACCGCCCAGCGCCGGTTGCGCCACTTGTGGTTTCCGCTCTGCATGTGGTGCTCGCGCGCATGCAGCTTTTCCTTGATGTAGCGGTCCTTGTCCTCGTACTTGACCAGCATGATCTGGCGCACTTTCTCGGAAACCTTTTCCGGTTTCTTTGGTGCCGCACCCAGCATGCCAAGGCAGAGATCAACGAAACGGCTCATGCTCAGGCCTCCTTCCAGACGGCCTGGGCATCGACCACGATCGCCGCCGGTTCAGCCGGACAGACCATCTCGCACACGCCGCAGCCGACGCACTGCTCAAGCACCTCCGGCCTGGCGCGCCTGCCGCCGTCTCCTTCGGTGTAAGGCACCATCCTGATGGCATCCTTGATCGGACATTCGGTCACGCACAGATCGCACAGGTCGCGCTCATAGGGATGGTCGCTGATCCGAACCGGCTTCCAGCGATCCACATCCATGTAACGCATCTGCCCCTTGAACGCGGGGCCGCGCGCCTGCCCCCTGAACCCCTTTCCCTGCACGGCAAGACAGGATTCCGGGCGAGCCAGCCGGGCGACGCCAAAGCGCTCTTTCAGGTTCAACGTCGGCTCCGCGTCCTTTTCCTTGGCCTTCAGCACCGGACGCGCGGCAAGCGGCGCGCCTTCGCGCACCCCGGTGAATTCCGGTTTTTCGTACGTTAATGCGCCGGTCGGGCACGCAAGGATGCACTGCACCGCGTCGCAGGAAAAATCGCACGCCTGGTCGCGCGGCGCGATATAGGGCACGCCGATGCCGAACCCGTCGCCAATATCTCCCAGCCTGATCGCCTGTACCGGGCAGACCTGCACGCACTGGCCGCACTTGATGCAGGAGGCAAGGAAGTCGTCTTCATTTAGCGCGCCGGGCGGGCGCAGCCGCGGGTCGCGCGCGTTGCTGACCGGAACATAGCCGAGCATGGACAGCCCGACCACACCCGCCGCCAGACCGGCGGACTGGATGAACTTGCGCCGTTCCTTGCGGGCCTTTTCAATTGAAACGTTCGGCTTGCCCTTTTTGCCGGGGGCTGCCGGATCGGAAGTGCTCATGACACCGCCTTCCCATGCTGGGGTTTAACAAAACGCGGCCTGTCGTCGTGCAGGATCAGTTCAGGCGCGGAAAACGGGGCAAGCCGTTCGAGAAAATCGAGCAGCTCCATCACGGGAGAATTACGGAAAAAACGCGCCATCGGCAGTTCGATCCAGATCTGGTCGGCATAGGAATAAAGCTCGTGTTTCTGGTCACCGTAACCATCACCATCGAGGTCGAATCCCTGATAGTCGTCCCAGTAATTCCCTTCCCAGGAGTTTTTCCCCGCATCGCTGCTGCGGCTGCCATAGGTCACCTGAGTCAGGTTTCCTTCAAAAATATTGTTGTGAATATTGTTGCCGCCGGTTTCCGAAGTGAACTGGATGCCGACGCCATTAAATGCGAAACGGTTCCCGGTTATCTCGATGGTCGTGTCAGGCTGGAAGGGGGAAAGATCCGAGCCAATGCCGATCGCGCAATAAATGATTTCGTTGTTCTCGATAAGCGTCCCGGACGCTTCCTTGAACCCGATCCCCATCCCCGCCGCGCCGGTGGCGTGGGAAATGACGTTGTTGCGCGCCGCGCCGCCCTCCGTGTACATGAAATAAACGCCTACCGCGTTATCGTAAAAGCGGTTGCCTTCAAGCACGTTGTCGTTGGCGAACATGAAGTGGATCGAGTAGCGGCTGCGCCGCCCGACATTGTCGCGGAGTACGTTGTTATGGGAATACCACGCAACCATGTCGCGTGAATCGATGATTTCATTCTTCTCGACAAGGTTGTTGTTGCTGTACCAGAGCCGCAGGCCGTCGCCGCGCACGCCGAGTTCAAGATTCTTCGAGCTGATCCGGTTGCCGCGCAGGACATTGCTGTTCGACTGCTTGAGGTCGATTCCGAACAGACAGTTATCGACGACCAGATTTTCGATTACGTTGTTATTGCCGCGCACATCAAGACAGGAATCATCCGTGTCGTGCGAATCGCCGGAACCGGTCAGACGCAGTCCGCGCAGCACCGCGCCATTCGTTTCGAGCAGCAGCACCGATCCCTTGTCGCCGGACTCGATGGTGACCTTGCCGTCACCCTCAACCGTTAGCGGCTTGCTGATGGTTACAGGGCCTGCATAGACGCCCGGCGGGGGACGGAGCACCGCGCCCGGCGCCGCGGCATCAACCAGGTCCTGGAACGGCTTCAGCCCATGCACCCGGCTGTCGCGCTCGGCCAGCATGAAAACCGGCTTGGGGCGGTCGATGGTGACGCGGGGGGCCATGCCATGATCGGTACCCGGAGGCTGCTGATCGGTATTGCCCGCCGAAAAGACGGACAGCAACGCAGCCCCCAGGCACACACGGGCGATACGGGACGACGCGGACACAACTTACTCCGCTGCGGGATTCTCACGAAGCTGTTTGCGACGGATCAGCAGCGCCAGAACCATACATACAAAAATCAGGACCAGCAGGCCATATCCCCAGTAGGGATAGGAAAAGGTCGAGAACTGGGCAACCTTGCCCTCACCAAACACTGTAGGCATGAAAGGCTTGACAGTAAAGGCGCCCCACGGGTGAAGGTTGTGACCAAAAAACCAGAGCCAGGCCGCATAGGTGATAACGAAAAACAACGGCAGCAACCCCGGAACCAGGGCAAGCAGCAGCTGGAAATTCCGCATTTTCGCAACGCCCGCGATCACCACACCCATGATGGCGATCAGCCCGACGATGACAATCTGCGAAATCACACGAACGTTATTCCCCCAGACCGTGATCTTGTCCGGCTCCTTGAAATAGGTGCCGATCTCGTTCATATACGCCTGAACATGGCTTTCCAGATGGCCCAGTACAAACTGGTCAACGATCATCCATCCCGCGACTCCAATGAATCCGGCCGTCAGGACCGCAAGACGGGGTTTTCTTTTCGCCACCGAAAACGCCACCATCATCACGGCGAAAAAACCGAAAAAGAACTTGGCCAGCGGTTTTTCAACCGGTGCGCCGGTTGCAATCGGGAACATGCCTACATAGTGGTTGATCGTGTTCATCTCATGAACACAATCCAGCCCCTCGGCCCCCTTGTCGACATTCTTCTGCGCATCCAGCACCGGGTTCCAGCGCTCATCATCATGTGCGAGATCTTTCTGGATGATCTCATCGGCCATCCGGGTGCCCTTCCCAGCCGCCCGGCAACCGTTATAAACGCCATCGAAATGGAAATGAATCCGGATGCCGTCGGGGAAAGCGTCTTCCGGATAGTTGGGCGCGGTAAGCGACACCCACCAGATCGGGGCAAAATAGGCGGCCACCAGCGCGATCAATGCGATCAGGGTAAGCCCGCCGATAATCCTGTTCTGCTGCTCCATCGTGTTGCTCTCTCTGTCGTGCTGCTCTTTGAATGGTGGCCTCCGGCGCAAGCGCCGGAGGCGCGCCATGCCCGCAACACGGCGGGCAGCGCAATTTACTTATTGTCTGCGACCAAAATTTTATTTTTTGGCTTCTTTAGGCTTGCACATCGAACCCGGCATCGTCAGGCTGGACTGGTAGGCCGAAATGGCAACCAGCTGCTCATCCGTGTAGGGCTTGATGACCTTGACCATGTCGGGGTTGGCATTACGGCGGTGACCGTCACGGATTTCCGTCATCTGGCGCAGCAGATACTTGTAGTGCTGGCCAGCAATAACCGGGTAGAACTTTGCCTTGTCGCCCTCGCCGTTCTTGCCGTGGCACTCAAGGCACTGCTTTTCGTACAGCTCCTTGCCTTTCGAAACCTGAATGCTGGCATCGGCGCCTTCATACTTGCCGTGGTTGGTGGGGATGCAGAGGTTTTCGATATAGGCCGAAACGTTCGCCAGCTCCTGGGAATCGGTTAGCGTCGCAGCAAACGGGTACATCGTCGGGTTGTCACGCAGACCCGCCCGGATATCAGCCATCTGCTTGATCAGCACGGTTGTGTGCTGTCCGGCAAGCTGCGGGAAAGTGCCATCGGGACGACCCGCGCCAGACGGCAGGTGACAGGCGCCGCAAACCTCATAGGCCTCCTCTCCGGCGACCTTGTCACCCTTGAGCTTGAGCGCCTCGATTTTTTCGCCTTCCTGCGCATTCCATTTGTAGTCCTGGCTTTCAATGCCCCCCTTCTTGGGCGCGGGAGGAGCGGCGAAAACAAGCCCGGCGCCCAGCAGGCTGACAAGCAGCAGTGAAACCTTCGTTTTCATGTTGCGGATCCTTTCAAAACAAGCGGCCCGAAACGCCGGGCCGATCAACACCACCAGTCCGGCAGCCATGCACAGGCACGACCGCACTGAACAGGATGATCATTTCAGTTTCTGAAGATACTCGGACAGAGCCTTGATTTCTTCGTCATTCACAAGATGCATGACACCTTTCATCGCGGCGGTCTGGCCATTGTTTCTGGCGCCGCTCTTGATGTCCTTCATCTGCTGTTCTGTATAAGCCGCATTCTGCCCCGCGATTTTCGGGTAACTCGGCAGCAGCGGCTTGTCGCCCTTGGGGCCATGACAGGCGTTGCATGTTTTTTCAGTATAGAGCGTCGCCCCATCGGGCGCCGCAACCGCCATCCCCGAAAAGAACACTCCGCCCAGCAGCGCCATTACCAGTCGTTTCATCAATTTCCTCTCTGGAAAAACTGGCGGGGGTCGCCCCCCGCCGGTAGAACAGATTACCAAGAAGGTGGTGCGTTATTTGATCTTCTTGGCGCCGTTCTGTTCAAGATAGGTCTTGGCGCGCAGACCAATGTCGGCAGCCTTGACCTGGTACTGCCACACCTGCTCAGCCCACAGATTGGCCTGCTCCCAGTCCTTCTTGGCAGCGGCTGTTTCATGCTTGAGCTTGGCATCCGGAACCTTGTTCAGCTGGTCGGTTGCATCCTCGACCATGTTGACCACATCCGGGAAGTCCTTGTAGTTGGTGCTGGTGATGAAGCCCACGACGGAGTCGATGACCGCCTGCGTATCCACAACCTTTTTCAGCGTTGCCTGATAGTCAGCTTCGGTGTAGGAACCCTTCGCCATTTCCGTCTTCGTCGGCTTCCAGCCCTTCGGCTTGACCAGCAGATAACCCTGCATTTCAAGGTGCAGCGCGGAGCAGAACTCGGTGCAGTAGTACGGATAGGCGCCTTCGCGGTCTGCCTTGAACTTCACCGTTACGGTCTTGCCCGGCTCAACCGACGCATGAACGTTGTAGGTCGAAACCGTGAAACCGTGCGTTTCGTCCTGGGCGCGCTCAAGGTTGGTCAGGTTGATGGTGACTTCATCACCCACTTCCGTCTCGATCGTTTCCGGCGTGATGTGCGAACGGATCAGGGTGCCATAGACGGTGACCTGGTTGCCGTTACGCTCAATGCGCTCTTCGCCGGCGCGGACGGCGCCGGGGTGCGGCTTGTCGGTCCGGCTGTTGGTGCCCACCTTGTAGCGGACGCCCGGCTTCAGCTTCGAAGCCTCGATCGCGACAGCGTAGTGCGGCTCACCCAGCGGCAGCGGCATGTCGTACAGGAGCTGCATCTTGTCGTTACTGATGTCGATCAGCTGGTGGTTCTGCGGATGCAGGGGGCCAACCGGGTTGAAGCGGTCGATCGACAGCTTGTTCAGCGCCACAAGATAGCGGCCCTTCGGATCAACGGAGTCGCCTTCCATTGTCATCAGGTGGCCGATGTTGTAGTGCACCGAAACCTTGTCGAGCACCTTGCCTTCGCAGTAGTTCCACTTGGCGACCTGCGAATCGACATAAAGCGACGTATAGGCAACGCAGGGCTTGGAGTCATACTGGGTATGCAGGGGGCCAAGACCAAGCTGTACCTGGGTGTGCAGCACATCCTTCATGCCGATCACGGGGATGCCGTACGGGTCTTTCGACTCGAACTTTCCGGCCTTGATCGCCGCCTGGATTTTCTCGAAGGAGTAGACCGAAACGTGCGTATCCAGCTTGCCGGAAACGACGATCAGCTTGCCGTCGGGCGTAACGTCCACGCCGTGCGGAGACTTGGGTTCCGGAATCAGGAAAAGGATGCCTTCCTTGACGGCCGTATCGATCGACAGCACGTTATGCCCGTTGATCTTCCCGGCCTTGCCCTGGGCAACCAGCTCGGCGGCTTTCTTCCAGTTGATCATGTGCAGATAGTCGGTGTCCTTGGCGGAGCAGCCGGCTTCATACGGCGGGCGCCCCTTCTCGATACCGCCGACATAGCGCTCGGAGCAGAACGAGTTGGTGAACGACCAGCCATCGGACGGACCCTTGCCCGCATCCGACAGATCCTGCGAATAGGGCGGCAGTTCGATCGAGAAGGACTGGGCCGGATCAATGCGGCCTTCCTTGCGGTCGAACTTCCAGTAGGTCACCCCGCCGCGATACTTTTCGTTGAATTCTTCGAGCGGCTCGAACTTCCTGTTCTCAAGGATCGTCGCATACTGCGCCGCCTCGATGACATAGTCACTATCCGGCGTTACGAAAGCACCGCCGTGTTCGGACTTGTAGATCGGGTTGGCCACGATCTGCTTGGTTTCAAAGTCGCGCAGGTCGATAACCGCCAGGCGGGGATTGGCCTTGTCGTTGATGAACAGGAACTGGCCGTCATACTGCCCCTTGGTTTCGGAGATCGCCGGGTGGTGCGTGTCACCCCAGGTGATTTCCTTGCCGTCGATCCAGCCCTGCTTCAGGACAGCCTTGGAGTCTTCATCAAACCCGTAGCCCTGCCAGGGTTCCGGCGTAAACACGCCGATGTACTTGAGGATCCGCATGGACGGGATCCCATAGACGATAACCTGTCCGGACTGACCGCCGGAGCTGAACGCCAGAAACTCGTCACGCTTCCCGGTGGGGACATAGGTTTTGGCCGCTGCGAGCAGATCCTGCTGACTCAGATTCCGGCGCTTCATCACATCCTGCAGGGACTCCGCGGCCCATGCCGCGCCAGATCCCATTCCCGCCGCCAGCAACAGGGCTGTTGCTTTGACTGCCAGGCTTTTCATCTTGCATCTCCCTTGAAAGAAGAATAACTCCTTATCCGGCCACCAGAACACAAACCTCCCATGGTGACCGTACCTACAGTAAATCCTTCGATATTCTGCGCTTTGACACCCCTTTGCCGAAAGGTAAGTAATCCTGATTAAACCCCGGAAAGCAGGAATCAGGCAACAGGAATATTCCTACGTAAAAAGGGGGGCATCGTCTTCAACCAGGTGGTGGCGAACTGCATACCTGACCATTTCAGCGGTACTGCCGAGTCCCATCTTCGTGAGGATATTCGTCTTGTGCGTGCTGACCGTCTTGACGCTGAGATTCAGCCTGCGTCCGATTTCAGATACGCCCATCCCCTGGACAATCATCATGAAAACCTGGTAGTTGCGGTCTGTGAGCCTGTTATGCGGCAACACGGCGTGACCGCCCTGCAGAACATCCCGCGTCAGGTTTTCCGCCACGTTCTGGTTGATGAACAGGCCTCCGCCCACAATCTTGCGGATCGCCTCTGCCAGCTGGGTTTCCGCGTTATCCTTGCAGAGGTAGCCCGCTGCCCCGGCTTTCAGCGCCCTGACGGCGTAAACATCCTCTTTGTGCATGCTGAGTATCAGCACCGGCAGACCGGGGAATTCGCTTTTTATCTGTTTGATCAGTTCAATGCCATTCCGGCCCGGCATGGTGAGATCAAGAACAATCGCGTCCCACTGCCCGCTGCGCAGCATGACCATGGCCTCCGCGCCATTGCCCGCCTCGCCGCCGACGGCGATGTCACCCGATTCATTGAGAATGTGCCTGAGCCCTGCGCGCAGGATGTCGTGATCGTCCGCGATCAGGATGCGTATCACGCCGCGCCCCCGGAAACCAGAGGCAGCCTGACCGTAATCCGCGTTCCTCCGCTGCTTTCTACGCGCATTTCACCCCCAAACATACACACCCGTTCCCGCATCCCCAGCAGCCCGAACCCTTTTCTGGGCCCCCTGCTGTCAAATCCGGTCCCGTTATCCTGGATGACCAGTTCCAGCCAGCCGTCTATCCCGCTCAGACGTACGTTAGCCTGCGTTGCTCCGGCATGACGGAAAATGTTGGTCAAACCCTCCTGGACGAGCCGGAACACCGCGATTGCGCATCCGCTTTCCAGGGCATATTCATCACGGTCTGCAAAAAACCCGCATGCAATGCCTGTCCGCTCTGAAAATTCTACCACCTGGTGTTCAAGGGCCACGCACAGGCCAAGGACACCGAGCATTCCAGGCCGCAATCCCTCTGAAATCCGCCGCAGGGCATCAATGGCCCGCTCCACCAGCGCATGCGCCGAATCAGCGCGTCCGGCGCATGCCGCATCCTGCCCTGCGCACTGCCCCCGGATCCAGCCCAGGTCGATACGCAATGCGGTCAGCGTCTGTCCCAGCTCATCATGCAGCTCGCGCGCGATGGAAGTCCGCTCGTCCTCACGCACAGTCTGGAGAAAACGGGTCATTTCCTGCAGGCGTGCCCGGGAAAGCCTCAGTTCGTTTTCCGAGTGGCGCAACTGCTCCGTGCGCGCTTCAACGCACGCCTCCAGACGGGTTTGCAGCTGGCGCCTCTCCACATGGGCTTTGACGCGTGCAAGGACTTCGCCCGCCCGGAAGGGCCTGTCAATGCAATCCACCACGCCGGGTGGAAAACCTTGCGCCATGTCCCCGGCGTCGCGGGAGGCGGGCAGGAAAATCACCGGAATATTCCGCCCCTCCGGATCATCGCTTGACAGGCGGCATAGCTCACTGCCATCCACGTCCGTCTGTGCAATCCCCGCATCCAGCAGGATCAGGTCCGGGGGACAGGCCCTTGCCAGGCGGAGCGCCGCACGCGCATCCCGCGCAGCCGTGACGACATAACCGGCGGCAGAAAGCATTTCATCCAGCAGACTGACCGATGCGGCGACATCATCGACGATCAATACTTCCGCCCCGGCCCCCTCCTTCCACACGTTTTTTTCATCCCTCCCCACTGCCATGCCGGTTCCTTCAATATGCCCAGTTCTTCCGGAGCATCAGACGCCAGCACTGGAGTACAGCCCCTGTCGCACAGGAATATTCTTATGCGACGAAGGCAATCTTACCTTTAGCCCCCGCACACCTCCAGCCTTCATTCGCGCCAGACCTGCACCAGCGCAAATCTGCGCCAGATCGGGTATAACCGGACAATGCTTGCCCGCAAGCCCCGCATTCCAGGATAAAGGTTGCCTCCGTTGGAAAATCCGCCGCCAGAAATTGTGCTCTCCGCGCCGTTTTTGCGCGGCGCCATCCGGCAGGCCCCCACGCGCTCCGCCCGCCGCCTGCGCAGGGCCCTGCTGGCCCTCATCGGCATGTTCGCGCTTTGCCTTCCGGCCATCGCCGCCTACAAGCTGTCGCCAGCCCTGTTCCCGGCTCCGGATATCGTGGCGGCTCCCGAACCCGGCTGCGACGTTGCCCTGTCCGCCTGTGTGGCGAATGTTCCCGGCGGGACAGTCCGCCTCGAGTTTCTGACGCACCCGGTTCCGCTCGTCAAACCCTTCCGGGTCGCGCTCACTACGCAGGGCATCAGCCCCGACAGGATCGAAATCGACCTTGCCGGCATGGAAATGGACATGGGGCCCAACCGGACCGCCTTCAGAAGCACCGGCACCGGCAGCGGCAGCCATGGGGCGGAAACCAGTCTTCCCGCCTGTGTCGCCGGAGCGATGAAATGGCGCGCGACCATCATTCTCTACACAGGCCATCAGCGCACGGTCATCCCCTATGAGTTTCTTGCCGGCACGAATCGCTGACGTGTCGAACCGGACCCTTGCCATCACCGCGTTTCTGCTCGCGCTGGCAACCGCATGGATGGCGCTGTTCTGGAATCCCTCCTTTCCGGAACGCCCCCTTCCCGCCCCCGGACTGCCGCCCGGCGGGGATTTCACACTGCACACCGCGGATGGCGCGCTTGCGCTGCGGGATTTTCGCGGCAAGGCCGTGCTGCTGCATTTCGGCTGCATCCGCTGCGGCGACGATTCCCCGGCCGTCCTGCGCACGGCCGCCGACGCAATTGAACAGCTCGAACCCGGGGAAAAAGAGCGGCTGGTGGTACTCTTCGTCTCCGTCGATCCGGAGCGCGATACCCCGCAGCGCCTCAGCCAGTACGTTGAGCCCTTTGGCGGCGGCATCACCGGCGCAACCGGAAACAGCGCGCAGATCGCCGACATGGCCAGCCGCTACGGCGTGCTGCATGAGCGGCAGCCCGCGGACGGAAACGGGGATTACATCGTGAACCACTCAATGGACAGCTACCTCATCGGCCGAAGCGGCAGGATCGTTGAAAGGATTTCTCACGGCATGCCGCCGGTCCGGCTCGCGCAGGCCATCCGCAAATCGTTGAGCAGTGAATAAAGGCCCCCGCATGATCAAAAAAAGTATCGCCCTTGCCCTGAGCCTTGCCGCATCCGGCCTCACCCTCGCTGGCGCGGGTGACCACGTTTCCGCCACCGACCCTTACGTCCGCCAGGCGCCGCCGTCCGCCGCCGCAACCGGAGCGTTCATGACCCTGAAAAACAGCGGCGATACCGATGTCCGCCTGCTCAGGGTCAGCAACCCCGCATCCCGCCTCACCGAGCTGCACGCCCACACGCACGAGGATGGCGTCATGAAAATGCGCCAGGTTCCCTCCATTGAGATCAAGGCGAAAAGCGAAGCCGTTCTCCGCCCGGGCGGGCTCCACATCATGCTGATCGACCTGAAAGCCCCGCTGCGGGAAGGCGAAACCATCCCCTTTACACTCACCTTCGATGACGGGTCGAGCATGCAGGTCGACGCCAGAATCATGCGCCCCTCCATGGGACAGATGCCCGCCGGGAAATAAGGCGTGAAAGCGGGCAGCGCCCGCCACGTTTCATCGCTCCGGATCCGGATAACGCCCGTCACAAACTCTCTCTGATCCAGTCATGCGCCTGCTTCGCCCCCTTTCTCTTCTCCTGGCTATAACGACCACCCCTTTCTACGCCCACGCGGCCTCAGGCATCGCGCTCTATGCGCGCCTGGCGGCTCACCCGCAGCCCGGTGAATGCATCGACGTTGACCTTGACATCCCCCCGGGCGAAATTTTCAGCGCCGATTCCCCGGGAAACAGCCCCCAGCTCCATTACCCCATGCGTTACAACGACATCGCCGAAGGATGGAGCTGGCCCGAAACCCCCGCACAGCAGGGGATGGATTACTTCCGCTTCAAATACTTTCCGCTGGGTTCGGAAACCGAGGAGCGCGGCAGTTACCAGCAGGAAGACAAGATCGGCGAACCGCAACAGATGCGGGTGCGCTGGCGCTACGACTATTTTCTGGCTTTTCCCAATCTCGCCAGCTTCATTGCACCCGGCAGCGAGGAGCCCGATCTGGTCAGCCCCGCCGCGCAGGTGCCGCCCGAGGCGGTGAAGCTGCGGGCCCATGCCTGCCTCACCGCGCCCGTCACCCGGGAAAGCACCACTTTCTGGAAAGCCACGCATGGCAGCCCGGTGGATTTCACGCTAAAAAAACGCTATCTCACCGGACTTCTCCAGCGCATCGAATTCATTGACGGGCGCAACGGCCAGACCATCGCCACCCTGCATCCCCGCCCCCACCCCTGAAGCCGCCAGACGGCCTGAAACGCACCGGACAGGAGGATTCATGATCCACAGCCACCGTACTTTGTCGAAAGCGGCTCTCATCGCAGCCCTCATCGGCCTTTTCGCCGCAACCGCCGCCCAGGCGAACCCCGGGGAAGCGCTGGAACAGGCCGTCACCCGGCTGGGCAAGCTCAACGGCGCCGCGCTGGCCTGCAAGCAGGGCGCGCTGTCCGCGCGCGCGCGCGAAACCCTCATCGAACTCGCGCCCAAGGAAAGAAGCATTGGCGAGCTGTTCGAACAGGCGACGAATGAAACCTTCCTCTCCTCCGGAGCCTCCGGCGAAGAATGTCCGGACGCCCGGACGCTGGCGAGCCAGATCGACCTCGCCCGCGAAGAACTGCGCCGCGCGGCGGGAGCGAAGCCGTGACCTGCGGCATGCTCCGGACCACGGCCCTGCTCCTGTGCCTGCTTCCGGGCGGAGCCGCCCTGGCGCAAACCGCGCCGGCGCATGCCCTGGCGGGCGAAGCACCGGCAGAAATACGCACCCGTTATCTGCTCGTCGGCCCCGATGGCGGCGCGGTTAGCGACGAAGATTTCCGCGGCCGCTTCCAGCTGCTGACTTTCGGCTACACCTTCTGCCCCGACATCTGTCCGACTACGCTGGTGGAAATGGCGGAAGTATTGCGCCTGCTGGAAGACCGGGCCGACAGCGTGCAGGTCCTCTTCATTTCCGTGGACCCGGAACGCGACACGCCCCAGGCCCTGGCCGCCTACACCCGCTTTTTCGACAAACGCATCCTCGGCCTCACCGGCTCCGCCGACCTGATCCAGCGGGTAGCGAAAAACTTCCGGATCCGCTATGCCAAGGTTCCAGACCGCGGCGGCGCAGCCAACCTTTATTCGGTCGACCACTCATCCGGCATCTACCTGCTCGGCAGAAGCGGCGAATTCATCAAGAAATTCGGCTACGGCGCGCCACCATCGCAGATCGCCGCCGAAATCCGCGCCCTGGCCGGGGACTGACGACACGTCCCGCCAGCGCACGCTCCCGCATCCACCCTGCACACATCGAGACGTTTCCTCCGCATGCGCACAACAACATCCCTCACCCTGCTGCTCACCGCCCTTATTGCTTCATCCAGCCTCCTGGCAGCCGACACGCCCGCAAACGGCGAGAAATCCGGAAACAGCGCCAGCGCCGGGAAAATCGCAAAAGGGCTGATGTTTTTTCACCAGGAAAGACTCATTTTCTCCCCCTGCCGCGAGCCCAGCTACGTTGAAACCGACGATGTTTCGCCCGGCAAGGAAGCCAGCGCGGCGCTGCGCAAACTCGGGCTGGCCGAAGGAAAACCGCTTTACGTGGAACTGTCCGGCGAAGCCAGCGGCGGCGCCCTGCGCATCGAAGGCATCAACTTTGCCCACACCGAGGGACGCTGCCACGCGCTGCGTCAGACTCACGGCAAATGGCGGGCCGTCGGCCGCAATCCGGCGTGGAACATGACCACCACGGCCGATACCCTCCGCCTGCAGCAGGAAGGCCGCCCCGACATCGAAGGGAAATTCACCGAAACCCCGCAGCCTGGCTCATCCGCCACGGCGCTCCGCGTCCAGGCCAGCCCGGAATACGCGTGGGAACTGCGCCAGCAGCTGTGCCACCAGCCTGAAGACGGAATCGTTACCGGCTGGACGGCCAGCGCGGACGTTCAGGGCGTGAAACTCACCGGCTGCGCCTGGCATCCCTGACGGGTTTCCCCCCGCCGTGCAAGGCGGGGGGAAACATCAGGGCTCACTCATCCAGCGCCGCGGAGGTATACACCTCCTGCACATCGTCCAGCGACTCCAGCGCATCGAGCAGTTTCTGCATGCGCGCCGCGTCGTCGCCCGAGAGTTCCGTTTCGTTCTGCGCCTTCATCGTCACCTCGCCGAACTCGGCGGTGAAACCGGCCTGTTCCAGCGCGGCCCTGACCGCGGTGAACTCCCACGGGCCGGTAACGACTTCGATGGAGCCGTCGTCGTTGGCGACAACATCCTCGGCGCCGGCTTCCAGAGCCGCTTCCATCAGCGCATCCTCGCGGGTGCCGGGGGCGAACAGCAGCTGGCCGCAATGCCTGAACTGGTAGGCCACGCAGCCGTCGGTACCCATGTTGCCGCCGTACTTGGAGAAGGCGTGGCGCACGTCGGCAACCGTGCGGGTCTTGTTGTCGGTGAGGCAGTCCACCATCACCGCCGCGCCGCCAATGCCGTAGCCTTCGTAGCGCGACTCCTCGTAGGTCACGCCTTCGAGTTCGCCGGTGCCGCGCTTGATTGCGCGATCGATGTTTTCGCCCGGCATGTTTTCCGCCTTGGCCTTGTCGACAGCCAGGCGCAGGCGCGGGTTGAAGTTGGGGTCGCCGCCGCCCATGCGCGCCGCGACGGTGATTTCCTTGATCAGCTTGGTGAAAATCTTGCCCCGCCGGGCGTCCTGACGCCCTTTGCGATGCTGGATGTTCGCCCACTTGGAATGCCCTGCCATGTTGTTCCTTCCACGCAACCGTAAGCGATTGAGAAGCGCCGCATTATACAGGCCGGGCAGAGACGGAGACGGTGCGCGCCGGTCCCGCGCCCAGTCGCGCCGCCTGCAGTTTCTGGCTGAACCGGATCAGGGCTGGATGAACTCCACCGCCAGCCCGGGAGCGGCGGGAGAACCCAGGCGTAGCGGCCGGCCGGCGCCGGCTTGCAGCCAGGCGGCGACGGCTGCCGGCAGCGCCGGCGTATCGGCCAGTTCCTGCGCGGCACCGATGCCGGCCGGGCGCAGGGTTGCCAATGCTGCCGGATCGGTGCCGGCGGT
>JAVBTY010000023.1:0-32755 GCA_031555955.1 Rhodocyclaceae bacterium
TTCGCAGATCGAACTGCGCATCATGGCGCACCTGTCGAACGACGCCCGCCTGCTCGACGCCTTCGCTCGTGGCGAAGACGTGCACCGCGCCACCGCCGCCGAGGTGTTCGGCGTCGCTCCAGGCGAGGTCGGCAGCGAGCAACGCCGCTACGCCAAGGTGATCAACTTCGGCCTCATCTACGGCATGAGCGCCCATGGCCTGGCGAAAAACCTCGGTATCGAACGCGGCGCGGCACAAGCCTGGATCGACCGCTATTTCGCCCGCTACCCCGGCGTGGCCGACTACATGGAGAGGATCAAGGCCGACGCCAGGGACAAGGGCTACGTCGAAACCGTATTCGGCCGCCGCCTGCACCTGCCGGACCTGCGCGCCCAGCAGGCAGGCCGGCGTCAGGCCGCCGAGCGCGCCGCGATCAATGCGCCGATGCAGGGCACCGCCGCCGATCTCATCAAGAAAGCGATGATCGCCACACACCGCTGGCTGGCGACCGGCGGCCTGAAATCCCGCCTGATCCTGCAGGTGCACGACGAACTCGTACTCGAAGTCCCGCAAGCCGAGCTGGAAACTGTCCGGGCGCGGCTGCCGGATCTGATGGGCAACGTGGCCCAATTGTCCGTGCCGCTACTGGTGGAAGTGGGCGCAGGGAGCAACTGGGATGAGGCGCACTGAGCGGATGCGCTGAATGGCGCGCCCGGGCGGTGCATTCAGGGGCAGTCCGCCAGGCTTGCAGCCAGCCAGTCGATCACCGGGCGGAAGCGTGATGCGCCGCGAAACTCTACGGGATAGGCCAGCCAGATTTCGCGGGTAACTTCCGGTGCGTCGCGCAACCGCTTCAGTCCCGCATCGTTCCGCGCGATGTAGTGCGGCAGCAGGGCGACGCCGAGCCCCGCGCGCACGGCCTCGCGTACCGCCAGCAGGCTGTTCGACTGGTAGACGAAGCGCCGCCCCGGCGTTTGCGGCCATGCCGCCTCGGGGAGCGCGAAACCTTCGTCCAGCAGCCCGCACAGCGGCGCATCGGCTTCGGCGCGCGCGTCGTTCGCTGCGGCATAAACGCCGAAACCCAGCGCGCCCGCCCGCTGCGCCACCAGCGTGTCTTCCACCGGACGCGCCAGCCGCACCGCGATGTGCGCCCGCCGCCGCGCCAGGCTGGCGATGCGGTTATCCACTTCCAGTCGGATGTCCAGGCCGGGGTGCGCCGCGCAGAGCGCTGGCAGGCGCGGCGTGAGGAAATGGCTTCCGAGCGCGCTGGTGGCGGCGATCCGCACCACGCCTGAAACGCCCCCGCCCGCGCCTTCGAGTTCGCGCAGCAGCCGCCCGGCGGCGGCTTCCATCTGCCGCGCCGCCGCCAGCGCGTCGCGTCCGGCGGCGGTGAGCGCGAACGCGCCGTCGGTGCGGGTGGCGACGGGCTGGCCCAGTGCGGCTTCGAGCCGACGGATGCGGCGGATCACGGTGGCGTGGGTAAGCGCCAGTTCCCGCGCGCAGGCGGCGTAGCTGCCGCAGCGCAGCAGAGTGGAAAGCGTCAGCAGATCGTCCCAGGAAACCGTTCTTTTTTGCACAGGCGGCGTGATTTTGTTGAGAATTCCCGCGCGGAGCATTTATCTCCAGGATAGCGGAACGTTTTCAATCATAAAGGAATTTTCGCCATGTTCTCCGCCATGTCCCGGCCATTCACCCTGCTCGACGCCGCTGGCGCCAGCCGCGAACCTTCCGCCTGGGAAGACGCCGTGCTCGTGCTGGTCGACCACCAGCGCGAATACCTCGACGGCGCGCTGCCGCTGCACGGCATGGCCGATGCGCTGGCCGTCTGCGGCGAACTGTTGGCCCTGGCCCGCGCGCAGCGGACGCCGGTGATCCACATGATTCATCACGGCAGGGCGGGCGGGTTGTTCGATCCGGCGGGCGGCTTCGCCGGTATCGTTGGGGCGCTTGCGCCGCAGTCGGGGGAGCAGACGGTAATCAAGCATCTGCCGAACAGTTTCGCCGCCACCGGCCTGGCGGAGCGGCTGGCGGCCACGGGGCGCAAGGAACTGATCGTCGCCGGCTTCCAGACGCATATGTGCGTCAGCGCCACCGTGCGTTCCGCGCTGGACCACGGTTACCGCGTTACCCTGGTGGCCGGTGGCTGCGCCACGCGCGATCTGCCCGATCCGCTCGGCGGTGTGCCGGTGAGCGCCGCCGGACTGCATCGCGCCACGCTGGCCGCGCTCCACGACCGGTTCGCCACGGTTGTGGCGGATGCTTCGGCATGGCGCGGATGAGCGGCAATGACCTGCCGCCGGAATGCCGCCGGAATGCTGCCGGATGCGCTTCCGGCCATTCTCCGCACGGGATACGCGGTCTGGGATGATGCGTTTTCCCCGTTGATCCAGCGATATAATCCCGCGCTTTCATTGTCCGGAACATCATGCGCGGCATGGTGTGCCCCGCCTGCATGGCTCACCCGAATTCCCATCTTGCCTACCGGCCCGATATTGATGGCCTGCGCGCCGTCGCGGTGCTTGCCGTCGTGATCTTTCACGCTTTCCCGGCGCTGCTGCCGGGCGGGTTCGTGGGCGTCGATATCTTCTTCGTTATTTCCGGGTATCTGATTTCCTCGATCATTTTCAGGTCGCTGGCCTGTGGCGAATTCAGTTTTTCCGATTTTTATGCGCGCAGGATACGGCGGATTTTCCCGCCCCTGCTGCTGGTAACCGCTGTTTCGCTGGTGATTGGCTGGGGCGTGCTGCTGCCCGACGAGTACGCGCAGCTGGGCAAGCATGCTGCCGCGGGCCTGGGTTTTGTGGCCAATCTCGTTTTCTGGATGGAAGCCGGATATTTCGATGACGCCGCCGGGCTCAAGCCGCTGCTGCACCTGTGGTCGCTCGGCGTGGAGGAGCAGTTTTATATCGTCTGGCCGCTGGCGGTGGTGCTGGCGTGGCGGCTGCGGCAGCGTTTCTGGATCGTTCTCGCGGCGCTGGCTGCGCTTTCGTTCGCATTGAATATCGCGCTTGTTTCGCGGGCGCCGGAGGCCGGTTATTTTCTGCTTCCGCCCCGGGCGTGGGAACTGCTGGCGGGCGCGGCGCTGGCCTTGCGCCTGCACCGGAGCGGGCCGCTGTTCGCCCGTGATGGTGCGGGCGGGCGCCGGGCCGCGGCATGCGGGCTGGCGCTGATCGGGCTTTCGGTGGTGGTGATCGACCAGAGCCGGGCATTTCCCGGCTGGTGGGCGCTGCTGCCGGTGGCTGGCGCGGTGCTGGTGATTGCGGCGGGCGAGGGCGCGCGCACCCGTTGCCGCCTGCTTGCCCATCCGCTGATGGCCGGTATCGGGCTGATCAGTTTTCCGCTTTACCTGTGGCACTGGCCGTTGCTGTCTTTCGTGCGGATCGTGCGGGGCGGGGAGGCGTCGCCCCTGTACCTTGGGGCCGCTGTCGCCGCTGCGGTGCTCTGCGCCTGGCTCAGTTACCGGCTGCTCGAAACGCCGGTCCGCCGCCAGCGCGGCTGGAAACCGGTGGGCGCGCTTGTTGTCTGCGGGCTGGTGCTGGCGGGGTGTTCCAGCAACGTGTTCATGCGCGACGGGCTGGCTTTCCGCCTCAAAAACGCGCAGGCGGAAAAAGAGGCAGCCGCGCTGGCATGGGGCGAAAGCCAGCGCTTTTCATCTGACTGTGTCGCGGTGTTGCCGCCGGGTATGCCTGGGCTGTGCCTGGTCGTCAATCCCGCCGCCCGTCCGGGGGCATTGCTGCTTGGCGACAGTCATGCCAACCACTATTACTGGGGGCTGGGCAGGGAGCTGGCCGGGCAGGGCGTTAACCTGGTGCAGCTGTCGGATGGCGGCTGTGGGCCGCTTTACGGGATGTCCATCCTCCACGAGGGCAAGCTGAATAACTGCCGCGAGATCATGGAGGCGGCGATTGATTACGCCGCCAGTTCGCCGGAAATCTCAACCGTTTTCCTTGGCGGGCGCTGGATGGCCTACGTATCGGGTCGGGAGCTGAAGGATCCGCCGGGACATGATTCGGGAGAAACGCTTCTGCTGCCGGGGCAGCCGGGAGCAGAGCGGCTGGGGCGCGGGGAGGTTTTCACGCGTGCGCTGGAGGAAACCTTGCGCCGTCTCACTTCCGCGGGGAAGAGGGTGGTTTTCCTGCATGCGGTGCCGGAGCTGCCGTTCAATGCCCGCGAATGCATCGCGTGGGCGCCCAACCGTTTCGTTAGCCGGACGCCGCGCCCGGCCTGCCAGACAGCGCGTGCGCTGACCGATGCGCGCGCCCTGGAATTTCGTCCGCTGCTCGACGGGATCCTGGCGAAATATCCGCAGGTTCTGGTATTCGATCCGGTGCCGCTGATGTGCGACGACGCCGCCTGCTACGGACGCCGGGACGGGGTGCTGCTGTACCGCGATGACGATCACCTGTCGCTCGACGGCTCTTTCTGGCTGGGGCGGCAAATGGCCCCGGCGCTGCCAGCCATGCTGGGCCGCGCAGCCGTTGCCGGAGAGGCGTCTCCGGAATCCGCCGCCATGAATGGCGCGGGGCGGTGAGGCGGATTTTTCCCGGGACGCCCCCGGGCCATTTTGGGGAGCGGCCTTCCTGGACAGGGCTGCGGGCCGGGGTAAGATGCGGCTCCGCATAAAATAAAAACCGGACAGACATGCCCCTTCCAGAACCCGCCGCCGGGCGTCGGCGCGCCCACGTCCGCCGTATCGAGATCGAAGGCTTCCTGCGCGATGACGGGCTGCTCGAACTCGATGCGGCGCTCATCGATGTCAAGGATGCCGATTACCCGCTCGCCTCCGGCGTCCGCCCGGCGGGCGAGCCGGTGCATCACCTGCGGGCGCGGATTACGATCGCTGCGGATTTCACCATCGTCGCGGCGCAGGCGTGTTCCGACCGCGTGCCTTATCCCGGCGGCTGCGACACCATCGGCCCGGAGTACGGCAGGCTGGTGGGCCTGAATCTGCTGCGAGGTTTCCGCCGCACGGTGGGCGAAATGTTCGCGGATGTGCGCGGCTGTTCGCATCTGACCGAGCTGCTGCTGAGCCTGCCGACGGCGGCGATCCAGACCCAGGCGACGTTTGTGCGCGAAAATGCGGACCGTGGCGGAAAACCCTTCCAGCTCGACCGCTGTCATGCGCTGGAAACCGGTTCGGAAACGGTGCGGCGCTATTACCCGAAGTGGTACAGGAAGCATGACGGGGCGGACTGACGTTCTGGCGCGGGCTCCTTCGCTTCGTGCAATCCGGGTATAATTACGCCCCTTGTGTTGCGCCGCTTTTTGCGGGGCAGCCAGCAGACGCGGCGGGCTGCTTTTGCCCGTCCGGCGGGTGACGCCAGAAGAGAAAAACGGCGTCGGCCGCGGAGCCACGCTCCGAAACGTCCCATCAACCTGCCAGCGGCCATTTTGGAGCCGCGGCTCCGATCGAAGGGCAATCATGAAGATTCATGAGTATCAGGCAAAAGAACTGTTGAGAAAATACGGCGTTGTCACGCCGCGCGGCATCCCCTGCTTTTCCGTTGATGAGGCGGTCAAGGCGGCGGAGCAGCTGGGTGGCAAGATCTGGGTGGTGAAGGCCCAGATCCACGCAGGCGGCCGGGGCAAGGGCGGCGGCGTGAAGCTGGCGAAATCGCTCGACGAAGTGCGGACCATCGGCGGCCAGATTCTCGGCATGCAGCTGGTGACGCACCAGACCGGCCCGGAAGGACAGAAGGTTCGCCGCCTGCTGATCGAGGAAGGCGCGGACATCAAAAAGGAATACTACGTTGCCGCGCTGACCGACCGCGCCACGCAGAAGGTGGCGATGATGGCCTCCTCCGAAGGCGGCATGGACATCGAGGAAGTCGCGCACAACACCCCCGAAAAGATCATCAAGGTGTTCGTCGATCCGCTCACCGGCCTGACCGACGCGCAGGCCACCGAGCTGGCCAGGGGCATCGGCGTGCCGGATGGCTCCATCGCCCAGGCGGTCGATACGCTCAAGAAGCTCTACATCTGCTACATGGAAACCGATGCCTCGCTGGCGGAAATCAATCCGCTGATCCTCGAAGGCAACGGCAACATCAAGGCGCTCGACGCCAAGTTCAACTTCGATTCCAACGCGCTGTACCGCCATCCGGACATCGTCGCCTTCCGCGATCTGGATGAAGAGGACGCGGACGAGATCGAAGCCTCCAAGTTCGATCTGGCCTACATCTCGCTCGACGGCAACATCGGCTGCCTGGTCAACGGCGCCGGCCTGGCGATGGCGACGATGGACACGATCAAGCTCTTCGGCGCGGAACCCGCGAACTTCCTCGACGTCGGCGGCGGCGCCACGACCGAGAAGGTGACCGAGGCGTTCAAGATCATGCTCAAGAACCCCAAGGTCAAGGGCATTCTGGTCAACATCTTCGGCGGCATCATGCGTTGCGACACCATCGCCACCGGCGTGGTCGCGGCGGCAAGGGAGGTGCATCTCTCCGTTCCGCTGGTGGTGCGCATGAAAGGCACCAACGAAGATATCGGCAAGAAGATCCTGGCCGAATCCGGCCTGCCGATTATCTCGGCCGACACCATGGCGGATGCGGCGACCAAGATCGTTGCCGCGGTCAAGTAAGGAGAGTCCGAATGTCCATCCTCATCAATAAAGACACCAAGGTCATCACCCAGGGCATTACCGGCAAGACCGGCCAGTTCCATACTGAAAAGTGCCAGGAGTACGCCAACGGCAAGAACTGCTTCGTCGCCGGCGTCAATCCCAAGAAAGCGGGCGAGAAGATTTTCGATATTCCCATCTACGCCTCGGTGAAAGACGCCGCCTCCGCGACGGGCGCCACCGTGTCGGTGATCTACGTGCCGCCCGCCGGCGCTGCTGATGCAATCTGGGAAGCGGTCGAAGCCGATCTCGATCTGGTGGTCTGCATCACCGAAGGCATCCCGGTGCGCGACATGCTCGTGGTGCGCAACAAGATGAAGCAGAAAGAAGCCAAAGGTGGCAAGAAGACGCTGCTGCTCGGCCCCAACTGCCCGGGCCTTATCACGCCTGATGAAATCAAGATCGGCATCATGCCGGGGCACATCCACCGCAAGGGCCGCATTGGCGTGGTCAGCCGCTCCGGCACGCTGACTTACGAAGCCGTGGCGCAGCTTACCGAACTGGGGCTGGGGCAGTCTTCGGCGGTTGGTATCGGCGGCGATCCGATCAACGGCCTGAAGCATATCGACGTGATGAAGGCGTTCAACGACGATCCGGATACCGACGCCGTCATCATGATCGGCGAAATCGGCGGCCCCGATGAAGCCGAAGCCGCGCAGTGGTGCAAGGCCAACATGAAGAAGCCGATCGTCGGCTTCATCGCCGGCGTGACCGCTCCGGCGGGCAAGCGCATGGGCCATGCGGGCGCGCTGATTTCCGGCGGCGCCGATACGGCTGACGCCAAGCTCGCCATCATGGAAGAATGCGGCTTCACCGTAACGCGCAATCCGTCCGAAATGGCCCGGCTGCTGAAAGCGAAGCTGTAACCGCCGCGGTAACGGTAAAAAAAGGGCGCCATCTGGCGCCCTTTTTTCTGGCTGTAACCGGGGCTGCCGGGCTATGCGACCGCAGTGCTGTCCGCGTCGGCTGGATTGAGATAGCGGCCCGGGCTAAGCTGTCGACGTTCGCCCTGAGCGGATTGTAAAAGCGGCTGCCTGAATAAGTCAGGCGCCCGGTTGCGGATGGTTTTTCTCGTAAATTGCTTCGCCCCTCCATCTGGAATAGGCTGTTGCGCTGCAATGGATCCGACCTGTCCCCCTTCCCGCTTTCAGTTCGCCAGCCGCTCTGATACAGGGCGGGTACGCGCGCGCAACGAAGACAGGCTGCAGGTTGCTCCAGAACGGGGCTGGGCGGTGCTGGCCGACGGCATGGGCGGCTATCGGGGAGGCGATGTCGCCGCTGCGCTGGCGGTGGCGCAGGTTATGCAGGGGCTTGAGGCCGGATCTGCCTCCAGTGGCGGCATCCCGCCGGATTGCGTGAGCGGGGTGCTGCGCCGCTCGGTTGAGGCGGCCAATACCTGCATCTTTCGCGCCAGTCTTGCGGATCCTGATCTGTCAGGCATGGGGGCGACCGTCGTGGCGGCGGTTTTTCTCCCCGGACGCCTTTTTTGCGCCCATGCGGGCGATTCACGCCTGTACCGGTTCCGTGACGGAAAACTTTCGCTTCTGACACGTGACCACTCCACACTGCAGGAGTTTGTGAACGCGGGCCTCATTGAGGAGGACGTTGCCCGCCGCGCCCATTTCCGGGGGATGCTCACGCGTGGTCTTGGTGTGGTGGCAGAGGTTGATCCCGAAATGGCGGAACATGACATTGAGGCGGGGGATCTGTATCTGATGTGCTCCGATGGCCTGACCGATATGCTGGCGGATGAGGAGGTTGAAAACGAGCTTGCCAGGGAGCTTTCGCCCGAGCAGACTGTCCAGACGCTCGTGGAACTGGCAAACAGGCGCGGTGGCCGCGATAATATCTCCGTCATCGTCGTGCGGCCGCCGGGGTGACATGGTGACAAAGACTGTTCTGCGCCTCTGTGCGCGAATCTGAAAACGGGTATACGCAATGCCGAAGTTGATTCTCAGTATGGATGGGCTGGTGCTCAAGGAGATCGTGCTTTCCAAGGAACGCACGGCTATCGGGCGCAAACAGGTCAATGATATCCAGATCGACAATCTGGCGATCAGCGGGCAGCATGCAGTGATTACCTGTGTGCTCGACGATGCTTTTCTGGAGGACCAGAACAGCACCAACGGCACCTACGTCAATGGACAGCCGGTCAAGAAACACGTGCTGCAGAACAACGACGTTATCGAGCTGGGCAAATACCGGCTGAAATTTCTCCGTGATGCGGCCTCGCCGGGCGTTTCCGCATCGGAAATGATCGACACGGCGGCGCTCAAGCCTTTTGAGATCGCGGCTGTCAGCAGTGATCTGGGCGCGTCGTCGCTGCCCGCCGCGTCCGATGCGGCGGCCGCGCGGACCCAGCTTCTTCCCCCCGGCAGGTATGAACGCGAACTGGCCGATATCCCGCCCGAGCGGCAGGGATCAATCCGGATCCTGAGTGGCGCCAATGCCGGGCGTGTGCTTGAACTGACCAAATCCCTTACCACCCTGGGAAAGCCGGGGCGCCAGGTTGCGGTCATAACCCGCCGTTCCCATGGCTATTTCATTACCCATGTAGAGGGGGCCTCATTCCCCGTAGTCAATGACAAAACGCTGGATGCCCAGGCGTATCGTCTTTCCGATCACGATGTGGTTGAAATTGCCGGAGTGAAAATGGAGTTTTTCCTGCAGCCGTAATGTGCGCGGGGAAAATGTGATTTTTTCCATGGGATCCGGAACGGGCGAATGTTAAGGTCCTGCGCAGGATCTTGAGGAGGCGGCGGGAGCCCGGAATAATGGGTGTCCGGTGATCGTTATCCATGAAATTTACGGTGCTGGGATGTAGCGGCGGAATCGGCGGTGCAAAAAAACGCACAACGGCGTTTCTTGTTGACGACGACATCCTTGTTGACTGCGGCACCGGTGTTGGCGATCTTGAGCTTGATGCGCTGCGGCGCATCGACCACATTTTCATCACCCATTCCCACCTCGACCATATCGCCTCCATTCCGCTTCTGATTGATTCGGTTGGGGAAGGGCGGGCGTTTCCGCTCACTGTTTACGCCCCGGCGGAAACGGTGCATATCCTGCGTTCGCATATTTTCAACTGGCTTATCTGGCCGGATTTTTCCGCCATTCCCGACCGTGCGCGGCCATTTCTGCGCTTTCAGCCGTTTAACGTAGGCGAGTCGATCCGTTTCGGAAACCGGGTGATTACCGCATTGCCGGCCTATCACACCGTGCCGGCGGCGGCCTATTGCCTGGATGGTGGCGACGGGCAGCTGGTTTATTCCGGCGACACCACTTACTGTCCTGAACTGATTGCCGAAATCAACCGTCTCCCGCGATTGCGCCATCTTATTGTCGAAACTGCTTTTGGCGACGATCAGCACGGGCTTGCGCTCGCTTCGCGCCACCTCTGCCCGCGGCTGCTCGCGGCGATGCTGGACGAAATCTCGGTTTCGCCGCAGGTGCATATCAGCCACCTCAAGCCCGGCGGTGGTGATCGCATCATGGAGCAGATCAGCGCTTATCCGGGCCGCCTGAGGCCGCGGCGGCTGGAAATGGGGCAGGTCATCGAGTTCTGATCCGGCCAGGCAGCGGCGGGGCGGTTAAAATCGCGGCCTTGTCGCCGTTTCACGGAGCCGGTTCATGTACCGCATCGCCCCCAGCATCCTGTCCGCCGATTTCGCCCGCCTGGGCGAGGAAGTGACCAACGTCATCGCCTCGGGCGCGGACTGGATTCACTTCGACGTGATGGACAATCATTACGTGCCCAATCTGACCATCGGCCCGATGGTGTGCGAGGCGATCCGCCCGCTCACCAAGGCACCGATCGACGTGCATCTGATGGTGAAACCGGTCGACCGCATCGTGCCGGATTTCGCCAGGGCGGGCGCGAATCTCATCACCTTCCACCCGGAAGCTTCCGAACACATCGACCGCACGCTTGGGCTGATCCGCGATTCCGGCTGCCAGGCCGGGCTGGTGTTCAATCCGGCCACGCCGCTGCATTACCTCGATCACGTGATGGACAGGCTCGATGTCGTGCTGCTGATGAGCGTGAATCCCGGCTTTGGCGGGCAGAAATTCATTCCCGAAACTTTTGTGAAACTGCGGGCCGCGCGCGCGCGCCTTGATGCTTACGAGGCGGACAGAGGTCGCCGCATCCTGCTTCAGGTCGATGGCGGGGTGAATGCGGGCAATATCGCGGAAATCGCCGCCGCCGGGGCCGATACCTTCGTGGCCGGTTCCGCTGTGTTTGGCGCGGCCAGGGCGGAGGACCCCCACCGTTACGATTCGGTGATGGGCGAACTGCGCCGCGCCCTGGAAAAAGCCGGAACAAAACGGTGAGCGCGCCCCGTTTTGCTCCGCGCGCGGTGCTGTTCGACCTCGACGGCACGCTGCTCGACACCATCGGCGATCTCGCCGCCGCGGCCAATCTCATGCTGGGCGAGCTGGGGCGGTCGCCGCGCAGCCAGGAAGAGATTCACCGCTTCGTCGGACGGGGCATTCCCGATCTGGTGCGGCGCTGTCTCGGCCAGGAGGAGGCCGACGACGAAACCCGCGCCGCCACAACCCTTTTCCGCCGCCATTACGCGGTGGTTAACGGCAAGACCACGCGGATTTACCCCGGCGTGGAAGAAACGCTCGCCGCGCTGCGCGGGCGTGCGCTGAAGCTGGCTGTGGTCACGAACAAGGCGGGCGCGTTTTCCGTGCCGCTGCTCGAACGCATGGGGCTGGCGGACTATTTTGACGCGGTGGTGAGCGGCGATACGCTGGCGGTGAAAAAGCCCGACCCCGCGGTTCTGCATCACGCCTGCGCGCTGCTGGGCGTTACCGCGGGCGAAGCGCTGATGGTTGGCGATTCGGCCAACGACGCGCTGGCCGCGCGCGCCGCTGGCGCTCCGGTGCTGCTGGTGGAATACGGCTACAGCGAAGGCATGGCGGTGGACGCCATCGAATGCGATGGGCTACTATCGAACGCGCTGGAGATGCTGCCCCTGATCGCACCGGTATAAAAATGGCA
Source organism: Rhodocyclaceae bacterium (assembly GCA_031555955.1). Lineage (GTDB taxonomy): Bacteria > Pseudomonadota > Gammaproteobacteria > Burkholderiales > Rhodocyclaceae > Azoarcus. The sequence goes on from JAVBTY010000023.1 coordinate 11,611, forward strand.
GCCACGGCATCGTTGCCCAACATAACCGTTAACCGGACAAAACCCGCATCGTGATTTCCGCGCGCGCCACGATTCATAACAGCTCCGCCCGCCTCGGGTGGCGTGGCTGCGCACGCTGGCCTGCGGGCCAATAAATCGCGCTCCTCTTCGCGGCCGCCGCTGGCCAGCCTCACGCACCGGATTCCGCCCGCCGTGCGCCGCGACCCATGCCGCTTTCCGTGGCGGCATTTCATCCGGTCCAGACTTTATGTAATTTGGGAGACACCATGCTCGAAGAAGAATTCAACGCCCTTGCGGCCAGGGGCTATAACCGCATTCCGCTGACGCTCGAAACCTTCGCCGACCTCGACACCCCGTTGTCGATCTACCTCAAGCTTGCCAACGAACCGTACACCTACCTGCTCGAATCGGTGCAGGGCGGCGAACGGTTCGGCCGCTACTCCTTCATCGGCCTGTCGTCGCCGACGCGCATCGAGGTCTATGGCCGCTCGGCCTTGCTGCTTACCGGCAATCGTCTGGTGGAGCGTCGCGATTACGGTGATCCGCTCAATTTCGTCGGCGAGTTCATGAACCGCATCAAGGTGCCGCCGAACGAAAACCTGCCGCGCTTTGCCGGCGGTCTGGTCGGCTGTTTCGGTTACGACACCGTGCGCTATATCGAACCGAAGCTGGCGAAGACGGAAAAAAAGGATGCGCTTGGCACGCCGGACATCCTGCTGCTGCTGTCCGAAGAGATCGCCATCGTCGACAACCTTTCCGGCAAGCTCACGCTGGTGGTGTATGCCGAGCCCGAAGTGCCCGGCGCATACAGGCGCGCGCGGCGGCGGCTGCGCGAGCTGCTGGCGCGGCTGCGCGAGCCGGTGGAAATCCCGGCCGAGACGCGCGCCGAGTCGAGCCCGGAAATCTCCAGCTTCGGCGAAGAAGCGTTCAAGGACGCGGTGCGCCGCGCCAAGCAGTACATTCTCGATGGCGACATCATGCAGGTGGTGCTGTCGCAGCGCATGAGCAAACCTTATGCGGCCAGCCCGATGGCGCTGTACCGCGCGATCCGCACGCTCAACCCCTCGCCCTATCTGTTCTATTTCAATTTCGAGGATTTCCACGTCGTCGGCGCCTCGCCGGAAATCCTCGTGCGGCTGGAGGACGACAACGTGACCGTGCGGCCCATCGCCGGCACGCGTCGCCGCGGCGCCAACGCGGCCGAAGATCTGGCGCTGGAGCAGGAATTGCTGGCCGACGAGAAGGAGCGCGCCGAGCACCTGCAACTGCTCGACCTCGGCCGCAACGATGCCGGTCGCGTGGCGGAAATCGGCTCGGTGCGCGTGACCGAGCAGTTCACCGTCGAGCGTTACTCCCACGTGATGCACATCGTGTCCAACGTCGAAGCCAGGCTCAAATCCGGGCTCAACGCGCTCGCGGTGCTGCGGGCAGCGTTTCCCGCCGGCACCGTTTCCGGCGCGCCCAAGGTGCGGGCGATGGAAATCATCGACGAGCTGGAGCCGGTCAAGCGCGGCGTCTATGCCGGCGCGGCGGGCTACCTCGGTTTTCACGGCGACATGGATCTTGCCATCGCCATCCGCACCGCGGTGCTCAAGGACGGCCATATCCACGTCCAGGCCGGCGCGGGCATCGTCAGCGACTCCGACCCCGACGCGGAATGGCAGGAAACCCGCAGCAAGGCGCGCGCGATGCTGCGTGCGGCCGAAATGGCGGAAGCCGGGCTGGATACACAGGTGGACTGAGCGGCGATGCGCGGCGGGGCGGCCGTGCCGCCAGGGGGCGGCGGAGGCTCCCCGCCGGGATGCGTCTCCGGCTACTGGTTCTGGCCCGGAGCATCCACCGCCGCCAGCCACGGTTCCAGACGCGGCCCCCAGGCGAAGGTGAACACGGGGGTTGAGTCAGGACGGTGCGCATCTTCGTTTTTTCGGCGTTTTTTCCATGCTTCCAGCCAGGATTCAACCGCCGTGCGCAGGGCATAAGGCACATTGATGTTTTCGACGCTCAGGGCGGAAACGAAGGCTTTCAGCGTCGGGCTGGTGTCGCGGTCGTCCTGGCGGACGGTGATTTCACCACGCACGACGGCGTATTCAGACCCGGGATGGGCGGCGCGCAGTGTTTCGGCATCAAGCCCCGCCGCGACGACGAACAGGCGGCTGTTGTCGTTTTCTTCTTCCCGCAGACGGACCCGTGTTCTGGCCAGATCCTGCTCCGCATCCGTGCGCGCCTTTGTGCCGGTTTGCGGGGCCGCGGCCAGCTGCCGCTCCGCGTTGCCGACCTGCTCCCGCGCCCGCCGCAGCGCCCGCTGGTAGGTGGGGCCATCCATTTCCAGCACCAGAAACAGCGTTTTCCCGTTTTCGTAAGGCAGCGAAAGATCAAACCCCAGCCGTTCGAGCGCCGCGCGATCCAGCCATGCGGGCTTTCTGGTCCAGACATCGTAGTAAACATCGCTGTCTGAAACGCCCTCTACCCGCCAGTTCAGATGAAAGGTGAGCTGGCTGTTTTCGTCGTGTGCGGGGCGCCACTGGCGCAACTCCCGTTCGCCCAGCTTCAGTGTCGCCACGGGCGTGCCGCCACGGTTCCAGGCCACGCCGGCGAGCGTGACGCCGTGCGTCAGCGCGATCAGCGCGCAACCGCACAGAAACAGTCGTTTTCCCGTCCAGCGCATCAGGTTTCTCCTTGCGGGATATTGCCGTAGCGCAAACGTTTCAGCGCCAGCAGGCAGGCGAGGGCGATGAGTCCCACGAGCAGGAAAAAAGCCCACTTTGGCAGCAGTTCCCACCACCAGTCGTAAAACTTGAACGCAAGAAAAATGAGGAAGAAAACCACGCCGGTATTGACTGTTTCAGCCCATTGCCGCCGCAGGCCCAGCCAGATCGCCGCCGCGCTGAGCGCAAAACCGGATAGCTGGTAAGCGCCCTCCACAATTTTCGTATTCCAGCCCAGATAGCTGTGATCGCCGTTTTTGGAGAGAACCAGTATCGCCAGCAACAGTACGACCAGCGCGCAGACATGGTAAACCGGCATGAAATTTTCACGCTGGCGGTGCCGTAGCCATTGCGGCAGGCAGAACAGAAGTGGCGCGATGGGGAAAAAGTGCTCCGGCCTGGTATCGAAGGCGCTCCACGGCAGCCCGCTCCAGACGTTGATCCAGGCAGTGACGAAGCAGGTTGCGCAGACCAGGCCTGCCACGAGCAGCAGGCGCAGGTCGCAGACGTAGGCAAGGAGCAGGGCGAGCGCGGCCCAGACAAAAAAAGCCTGCGGCGAGGGCGTGATGTTGAAGATCTGCCCGAGCATGACGACGTTGAGAACGAAGCAGGCAAAGGCGAGCAGGGCCGCAAGCCGGGCGAAGTAGCCGCTGGCGTCGTGATTCCGGAGCCATGCCGTGATGCCCAGGGTGGCGAGCGAGGCGGTGGCCAGGATCGCGACCTGGACCGTTTCGGAAAAATGGCCCCAGAACTGGTAGAACAGGAAAAACACGCTTGCCGCCAGCGCCAGTGCGCCGAAGAGCGAACTGATGCGCATGCCGAGCGACAGGCGCCGGGCCTGGCTGTCATGGTCTACATCGAAAAGCCGCGCGTAATCCGCAAGCAGGGCCTGATGGTGCGCGGCAAGCCGGGCGCGCTGTGCTTCCGGCAGGGCGAGCACGGCGTCCGCTTCCAGTTGCGCCAGTTCGCGCGTAAAGGCGTGAATCTGGTCGGTGCGCTGCTGGGCGGCCTGGCGTGAGGAAGGAAGGGGCGTGGTCATCGGATCAGGGTTCAGGCGGAAGAGAGGCGCGCGCTTTCCGGTGGCGCAGGTAGCGGCGGCAGGGCAGCCAGGCGAGCGCAGCCAGCAGCCCCCACGGAGCCGCCGCCACGATGAACTGGAGCAGGGCGGCGAGGCTTTCGGCGAATACCTGGCCGAGACTGTTCCAGGCGTGGCGGAGAGGGGAAAGGTTGTCGCGCTGGACAGGGCTGCGGCGGGCGGTGAAGGTGAGGGTGATTTCGTTTTTTTCCGTCTGTTCAGCCAGCGTTTTGCGCATGCCGGCATAGGTGTCGAGCTCGCTTTGCACGCGCGCGAGTTCCCGCTCTGTTTCGAGCACATCCTTGAGCCTTGCGCCGGGTGTGGCAAGCAGCTGGCGCAGACGCGCGCGCAGATCGGTGAGGTTTTTCAGGCGCGCATCGGTATCGATGATCTCGTAGGTTTTGTCTTCGCTGCTTACCGTGTCGCTGACGATATCGCCCCCCTGCCCAGCCTGTGCGAACAGGGTTTCGCGGCGTTCCGGGGCGATGCGGGCGTGCAGGCGGGCTGTTGGCGCGGTGTCGGCGTCCGGGCGTTCGAAACGGGATTCAAGCAGATTGCAGCCGAGTTCCTCGCAGCGCATTACCGCGGCCTGCCAGCGGGATTCGATCTGGCTGCCCTCAAGCGTGATTTCGCGTTTGTAGCGCAACGCCAGATAACGTACGGGAGCCGTGGATTCGCTGGCAAAAGACGCTGCCGGAGCCTCTTTTTTCGCCTCCATGAGCGGCGCGTGCCGCGCGGATGCCGGGGCGGCTGCCAGCGGCGCTTCTTCCTGGCTTCCGCAGCCGGACAGGCCCACGCAGCCGAGCAGGGCGAAAAACAGGTGAATACGGAGGGACACAGGTTTTTTCTCCCAATGGCCCCCGGATTGTTGCAGATGAGGTCCGGGCGGGCAATTCGCGCGGGAGATCGCGCGGCTGCCGGGTCGGGCGCAGGCCTGTGCCTTCTTGCCCAGACCTGGGCATGTCGCCAGGTTTTGCCGCCCGTTGCCAGAACCCCATGCTTTTATGGCAGTCACAGGGCTATTCGTCCGGAGTCAGGGATGGGGCCGGTTTTACGACGGACGCCTGGCGACGGCTCCGGGGCATTACGGGGAATATCCGGCAATCCGGTGTGATGCCGTAATCCGGAGCGCCGGGTTTTCATGTTCACGTTTGGGAGAGCCGCCGTGGCAAAAAATGGGTTTACGTTTTTTCCGGCCTTATCCGGTTTTCTTCTGTCCCTTTTGTTCGCATGCTCGTCCTTTGCATGGGCGGTCTCCGCGCCCGTGGGCGAACCGCGCGCCTGGCCACGCACGGTCCAGGCCAATGGCATCTCGGTGGAGATCTTCCAGCCGCAGCTCGACGCCTGGGATGGCATCGACATCCAGGCGCATTCGGCGATGGCGGCGACCTTCCCCGGCGAAAAGGCGCCGATCTACGGCGCACTCTACCTTGACGCCTCCATGCAGGTGGATCGCCCCTCGCGCACCGTCTGGTTCGATCGGGTCAAGCGCTTCGCGGTGAAGTTTCCGTCCGCGCCCGAGCGCGAGGCGAGCTTTACCAAAAGCATGCAGGAGGCGATGGTGCGCGACGTGGACGGCATCGCGCTCGATCGTCTCGAAGGCGCGCTTTCCATCCTGCAGGCCGAGCGGCGCGGACAGGCGCAGCCGGTGAGGAACGAACCGCCACAGATCGTTTTTTCCCGCCAGCCGGCGCTGATGATCTACGTCGATGGCGAGCCGCGCTGGGCAAAGGTCGCGGATACGCCGCTGGAGCGCGTGCTCAACACCCGCGTGCTGTTGCTGCGCGATCCCGCCGACCGCTATTACCTGCATTACCTCGATGGCTACCTCACCGCTGACAGCCTTGCCGGCCCGTGGCGCATCGCGCGCGGCGGCCCGGTCGGCGCGGGCACGGCCGAAACACAGGTCGCCGACGACAGGCAGACCGATCTGCTTGCCGGAAAGGCGGATCAGAAAAGCGGCAAGCGGCCGTCGCTGAGCCAGCTTCCCGGCGGAAACGCGCCCGCCGTCTTTGTCGAAACCCGGCCAGCGGAACTGCTCGTGACCAACGGTGAGCCGAATTACGTGCCTTTGCAGGGCACCAACCTGCTTTATGTCGACAACACCAGCGGCAACATCTTCAAGGATATGGAGAGCCAGCAGAGTTACGTGCTGCTCTCCGGGCGCTGGTTCCGCGCCGCATCGCTCGACGGGCCGTGGCAGTACGTGCCGCCGGGCGATCTGCCGGGCGGGTTCGCGCGTATTCCGGACGGTTCGGCAAAGGAAAACGTCAAGGCGTCGGTGCCTGGTACGGTACAGGCGAAGGAAGCGGTTATCGCCAGCCAGATTCCGCAGACGGCAACGGTCGACCGGGCAAAGACCACCTTTACCCCGGTGATCGACGGCGGCCCGCAACTGCGCCAGATCGACGGCACGAGCATGGCCTACGTGTTCAATGCCGCTGATCCGATTATCCGCGTTGGTGAAACGGACTGGTATGCGCTGCACAACGGCGTGTGGTTCGTCGCCGCGCGGGCGGCCGGGCCGTGGTCGGTGGCCGTGTCGGTGCCGGCGGAGATTTACGCCATTCCCGTGTCCTCGCCCCTGCATTACGTGACCTACGTGAAAATCTACGGGGTGACGGCGACCACGGTCATTCTCGGCTATACCCCGGGCTATTACGGCAGCATCGTCACTGCTGACGGTGTGGTGGTTTATGGCACCGGGTACGTCTACGACTCCTGGACTGGTGATTACTGGTACGGCCAGCCGGTGAGCTATGGGGCCGGCGCGAGTATGTGCTGGACGCCGTGGGACGGCTGGGCGTTCGGTTTCGCCTTCGGCTGGGCCTGGGCCTGGGCCGACTACGGCTGGTGGTATCCGCCCGCGCCGTGGTGGGGGCCGTACTGGGGCGGCGCCTACTACAACCGCTATGGCGGGGTTACCGCGTGGGGCCCCGGCGGCTGGGCGGGCACCACGGGCAACGTCTATAACCGCTGGGGCAATGCGCAAAGCGTGAGCCGGGGCGTGGCCGGGTTCGACGCCTGGACCGGAAACCAGTTCGCGGGGCGCTACGGCGCTGCGTACAACTCCCGCACCGGCGCGGTAACGGTGGGGCGCCAGGGCGCGGTGCAGAACGTCTATACCGGCAATTACGCGGCGGGCGGGCAAGGCGCGCGCTTCAATCCGCAGACTGGTATCGCTTCGCGCGGCGGCAGCGTTACCGTGGGCAACGAGGCGACGGGCCGTTCTGCGACGATCAGCCATGCCGATATCTATTCGACCCGGACCGGCCAGAGCGCCGATGTGGGGCGGATCACGGGCAGCGGCGGAAACAGCATCGGCCATATCAACGACAATGTTTTCGCCAGCAAGGACGGGAACGTCTACCACTACGACCAGAACACGCATCAATGGCAGTCGATGGTGAAGGGGGCGACGGCCGGAGAGCGGCCCGGCGGCGGAGCCGGTGAGCGTCCCGGCGCAGACTCTGGCGAGCGGCAGCAGCCGATGGGAATGGAAGAGGCTGGCGCGCGGCGCGATTCGTTCGACCGTGACTGGGAAAACCGTCAGATGGGTAATGCCCGCGCAGATGCTTTCCGTAACCACGGGGCGCAGTTTTCCCGGCCGTCGTTTGGAGGTTTTGGCGGCGGCGGATTTCGCGGCGGCGGCTTTCACGGTGGCTTCCGGCGCTGATCCCGGCACCGGCTCCGCCCGTTGCGTGGTCTGGCGCAGGATGTTCCGTACCCGGGCATCGGGTGGCCCGTGGCCGCGCCGCGCAACCCCCAGCCTTTACGGTGTGAGGCAAGGCATGGTTCGGCCCACGGCATATAATGCCGCTTTCCCTCCCCTTGTCCCTGCCGCCCCATGACCGCCACCGCCGCCCAGATGCTGGCTGGAGCCAGTTCGGAGTTCCTCAGGCGTTTCTCGCCTTTCGACCGCATGGAGCCCGAAGCGCTGGATTTTCTCGCGCAGCGGGCCGTGCTTGCTTTCCACGCCCGCGGCAGCGGGATACTGACGCCGGAAATGGGTCAGCCGCGCCATTTTTTCATCGTCCAGCGGGGCAAGGTCCAGGCGCGCCAGGCGGGCGCGACCGCCGTGACGGAATATTCGAGCATGACGCTCGGGCCGGGTGAATGTTTCCCTATCGGCGCCATATCGGCCTCCCGCCCCTCCACCAACGCCTATACCGCGCTTGAGGACAGTTACTGTTTCCAGATCAGCGCCGGAGACTTTCTGCAGCTGATGCAGATGAGCCCGGTCTTCCACCTGTTCTGCACCCGGTACATCGCCAGCCTGCTCAACCAGTCGCGCCAGCAGCTGCAGGTCACCTTCTCGCAGCGCGCCGCCGAACAGCAGACGATGACCGCGCCGCTGGGGCAGGTGGTGAAGCAGACGCCGGTTTCGGTGACCCCGGATACGCTGACCCGCGCCGCGCTGGAAAAAATGGCTGAACTGCGCATCGGCTGCATGGTGATCGCCGACGCGGAACAGCGCCCGCTCGGCATCCTGACGCTGAGCGACCTGCTGCCCCGCGTGGTGCTGCCCGGTTTCGATCTTTCCCGGCCGATCGGCGAGGTGATGACGGCCGCCCCGCACAAACTGCCGGCAACAGCCTCGGCCTACGACGCCGCGCTTGAAATGGCGACGCATGGCGTGCGCCACCTGCTCGTGGTCGATGGGGACGACCGGCTCAAAGGCGTGGTTTCCGAGCGCGATCTTTTTTCGCTGCAGCGCATCAGCCTGCGCCAGATCCGGGCCGGCATCGAGAGCGCCAGCGACATTGAGGCCCTGCAGCGCGCCAGCCAGGATATCCGCCAGCTTGCGCTCAACCTGGTGGCCCAGGGCATTGGCGCGGAGCAGCTCACGCAGTTCATTTCCGCGCTCAACGATGCGCTGACGCGCCGCATCATCGACCTCGCGCTCGACCGCCACGAACTGTGCGGTGTGGATTGCGCGTGGGTCGCGTTCGGTTCCGAGGGCCGTCACGAGCAGACGCTCTCCACGGACCAGGATAACGGCATCATCTGGCAATGCCCCGCCGGAGAGGACCCCGAGCCGCTGCGCCAGCGCCTGCTGGCGTTCGCCCGCGAGGTGAACGAAAACCTCGCCGCCTGCGGTTTCCCGCTGTGCAAGGGCAACATCATGGCGGGCAACCCGGAACTGTGCCTGACGCTGGACGAATGGCGCGAACGCTTCGGGCAGTGGATACGCGAACCCGCGCCGCAGGCGCTGCTCAACGCCACGATCTTTTTCGATTTCCGCGTTCTGCACGGCAATGAACGCCTCGGCGACCAGCTCCGGGTGTGGCTCAACCGCACGGCGAAAACCAATACCGCCTTCCTGCGCATGATGGCCGCCAACGCGCTGCAGGTCGCCCCGCCGCTGGGCCGCCTGCGCGATTTTCTGGTGGAAAGCGATGGCGCCATCGATCTGAAAAAATCCGGCGCCCGCCTGTTCGTCGATGTCGCGCGCATCTTCTCCCTGCGCACCGGCGTCGATTCCAGCGCCACGGTCCATCGCCTGCGCCAGTCCGCGGCGAAGATCGGAATCCAGGCGGAAGAGGTTGCCGCCATGATCGACGGCTTCCACTTCATCCAGCTGCTGCGCCTGCGCTCGCAGCACCTCGAAACGGAACACGATTCGCCGGGCGACAACAGGATCAACCCCGAAACGCTCAATGAGCTTGACCGCCGCATCCTCAAGGAAGCCTTCCGCCAGGCGCGCAAGCTCCAGCTGCGGCTGAAACTGGATTACCAGCTATGAACTGGCTCGGCCGTTTCGTTAACCGTGAAAGCCCCGTGCCCGAAGAGGCGGGGGCGCTGCGCGACTGGCTGGCCCTGCCAGTGGCCGACCCGACGCGCGCGCATTTCGAAACCCGCTACTGCGTCGTCAATACCGAAAGCACCGGGCTCGATCTGGAGCGCGACCAGCTGCTTTCCGTGGCTGCGGTCGCCGTCGACGGCGGGCTGCTTGACCCGGCGCAAAGCTGTTATGCGCGGCTTGAGCCGGACCCGGACGCGGCGCTGCGGGAATGGCTCGTTTTTGTTGGCAAGGGGCCGCTGGTCGTATTCAACGCCGGATTTAACCGCGGCATGCTGGAACGCGCTCTCTCGGCCCGGCTTGGCATTGAAACCGGACTGCCGTGGATTGATCTTTACTTTGTCCTGCCAGCGCTTTTCCCCGAGCGGATCAGCGCCCCGGTGCGGCTTGGCGACTGGCTCAATATTTTTGGCATCGAAACGCTCCCGCAGCACCGCGCCCTGGGCGACGCCTGGGCCATCGGCCAGCTGTTTCTGGCCGTCCAGGCCAGGGGGCTGCAGAACGGAGCGGGCTGCGCGCGGGCGCTCATCGATATCGAACGCAACCGGCGGCAGTTGTGGCGGCATACATAAATAGGGCAGAGGGATGTGGCGCATCCGCGCGATATGCAAAGTCCGGTGCGCCGCCCGTCATTCTGGTTTCCGCCGCCTGCCCATAAAGGGTTCTCATGAGTACGCGCGACATGCCGGCTGATTCCGCCTCATGGGATATGGTGCTGTCCCTGCCGTTTGGCCCGTTCGGCGTCCGCCTCGATGGCGAATCCGTCGCCGCGATGGCATTTCTTCCTCCCGGAACGCCCGTCTCTGCGCCAGCGACGGCTTGCGCGGATGACATCGCCAGACGCATCGAACAGTGGCTTTTCGCGCCCGGCGGCAGTCTTGCACTGCCCCTGTCCGGGTGCGGAACGCCGTTCCAGCGCCGCGTATGGAGCGAGATCAGCGCCATTCCCTGCGGCTCCGTCATCACCTACGGCGCGCTGGCTGTCCGCCTCGGCAGCGCGGCCCGGGCGGTGGGGCAGGCGTGCGGCGCCAATCCGTTTCCGCTCGCCATCCCGTGCCATCGCGTCGTGGCGGCCAGCGGTATTGGCGGTTTCGCCAATGCGACGGATGGTTTTCTGCTGGCGGCAAAGCGCTGGCTGCTGGCTAACGAGGGCGTTCTGTGATCGCGGCTGAAAACCGCCTTGACGCGGAAGAGCGGGCGGAGCTGGACCGTTTCACCGATTCCATGTGGCTCGAACAGGGGCTGGCAAAAAATACGCTTGCCGGATACCGCAGCGATCTGGCGCATTTCGCCGTCTGGCTTGCGGGGCGTGGCAGTGGGCTGCGCCAGGCTGGGCGTGCGGATCTCGAAGCCTATCTCGCCGCATTCAGCCAGCGGGCGAAGCCCACGAGCCAGCGGCGGCTTCTTTCGGCCTGGCGGCGTTATTACCGGCTGAAACTGGCGCAGGGCGAGATTGCCGAAGATCCCACGCTTGCGGTCGATCCCCCGCCGCAGGCGCAGCGCTTTCCGCGCACCTTGCCGGAAAGCCAGATCGAAGCGCTGCTCACGGCCCCCGGTACGGAAACGCCCCAGGGGCTGCGCGACCGCTGCATGCTGGAGGTGATGTATGCCAGCGGTTTGCGCGTGTCTGAGCTGACCGGGCTGAAGCTGCATGCGGTATCGCTCAATGAAGGCGTTGTGCGCGTAACGGGAAAAGGCGGCCGGGAGCGCCTGGTTCCATTCGGCGAACCCGCCGCGAAATGGGTGGTCCGTTACGTACGGGAAGCCCGCCCGGTTCTGCTCGGCGGCCGCGCCTGCGATGAAATATTCGTTACCCGCCTTGGCGCGGCGATGACGCGGCAGATGTTCTGGCGCATCATCAAAAAACACGCGCTGCGGGCGGGCATGGCGCCGGAGCGGATATCGCCCCATACGCTGCGCCATGCCTTCGCCACGCACCTGCTTAACCACGGGGCCGACCTGCGCGTGGTGCAGATGCTGCTTGGCCATGCCGATATTTCAACCACGCAGGTTTATACGCACGTTGCGCGGGAGCGGCTCAAGATCCTTCATGCGCAGCACCATGTCCGCGCCTGAAAAACACGGTCCGCACGGCTTGATCCTCCGGTAACGATGGCGCGGATGCCCGGGGTGCTCAGGGCGTCGAGAGGCCGCGCCTGTGGGCGGCGAGCAGAACGGCCCATTCGTCGGCCGACCAGATCGTCTGGTGACGCGCGAGCTGGTCCAGATCGTGTCTGGTGGCAGCGCTGTGGCGCAGGCGGGCGCGCATTTTTTCCAGGTCGATCAGTGCGATTTCCGGCGTTTCGTCTTGCCAGCGCACCATGATGTGCTTGCCGTAAAGGCAGCCGTGCTGCAGGCGCGCGCGGTGCAACCGGCCAACCATCGCGCCGATGGTGGCGGCGAGCCGGATGCGCTGCGCCGCGTCGAGCGTTTTCTGGGCGTCCAGGGCGGTGAAGCCATTCAGTTCGTCGGTGACGAGTACCGCTTCCAGCCCTTCTGCCGTGCGCCGCGTGCCGTGATAGCGTGGGGTTGGCACGGGGAGGCCGAGCTTGTGCAGCCGCGACAGGTAATGCCATTCGCGGCTCGCGGTCGGGCAGCCGAAGGGGTGGCTGAAGGTGCGGCAGGAATGGTTGCGCTGGCGTTTGATGTAATAGGTGCGGCCATCCACATGGGTGCGGATCATGCCGCTCCAGCCGTTGCGGCGTTCGTTCGGCGCCTCCACCCAATCGCCCGGCAACGACCACCAGTAGGCAAAGTCGCCGCTTGCGGCGGGCTGGCCAACGGTCGGAGCGGGAGAGGAAGCGGCTATGTTCATCAAGCGCTCGCCGAAGGTCTGTCAGGCTGCCCTGCGGAGGACATAGACCCGCCACATTGCGTATAGCGGCAGAAAATCGAGATGGCCGAGGAGGGTGAATCCGGCACTGCGGAATTCCTCTTCGATCTGCGCGGCGGGCAGGACGAAGCGGTTCTGATTCTGTGAGGCGCGGTTTTCGCGCAGATTGCGCTTTTGTTCCAGCCGGGCGCGTTTCCACGCCTTGTAATTGCCATCCACCCACAGCGACAGAATGACGGTATCGCGCGTCACGCGGTGAAATTCGCCGAGCATTGCCCGGCGATGGCCCGAGTCGCCAATGTGGTGCATCAGGCGCATGCTGAAAATGCAGTCCACCGAGCGTGTGGGCAGTTCGATATCGAATGCGGAGGTCTGCATCGTGCGCACCCGGGCAAGCAATGCGGGCGGGTGCGCCTGGCGGGCGACGTCGAGCATGGCTGCCGAATTGTCCGCGCCGATGATCACACGACGGGGCTGTTCGGCCAGCAGGGGCCAGAAGCGGCCTGCGCCACACGGCAGATCGAGCACCAGGGTGGGATTCCCGGCCAGATGGAGCGCCTTGCGGGCCAGTTGTTCGTCGCGCTGATGGGAGAGGCGGCGCGCCAGGGCGGCGTGATGCTTGTGGTGATAAGCCTGGGCGTGGGCATGGTCGTACCTGGCGGAGAAGGGCAGCTCGATCCGGTTGGGGATGATGTTGGCAGACATGGAGTCACTCCGTATGGGGGCGATACGGAGAGCTTGCGCGGGCCGCCGTCGTCCCGGCGTGAGCGCTGCGTCAAGAATTCGTCAAGCGGTTGGAGCGGGCAGAAAGCGGATATGAAAGACGCAGCCGCCACCGTTGCGCTCGCTCAGCCATACGCGCCAGCCCTGTTGTTGGCAGATGCGCTGGACAAGCGACAGGCCGAGTCCGATGCCGTCGCCACGGCTTGCGCCGCCGCGCACGTAGGGCTGGAAGATGCTGGGTTGCTCGTTCGGGGGAACGCCGGCGCCGGTGTCGCTGACGTCGAAACCGTCCGCATGCAGAATCAGCCGTACTTCGCCGCGGTCGGTGTAGTGGATGGCGTTGCGCAGCAGATTGGAGACGACTGTGCGCAACAGCGGCGCCGGATAGACGCTGTTGTCCGGGGCCGCGCAGGTTTCGAGTTCCAGCGCCAGCCCGCGCCGTCGGGCTTCCTCCTCCCAGTGTTTGATCTGAGCGGCGGCGACGGTGCGCAGGGAAACGTTGTTTTCCCGCGCGGTCGGGGTGCCGCCGCGGGCCAGACACAGAAAAGTTTCCACCAGTTCGCGCATTTCCTCGCAGGAGTCTTGCAAACGCAACAACTGGGTATGCTGGTGTGAATCCGATGGCGTCGAATCCAGCAGCAGTTCGCAGGAACTGGCGATGATCATCAGCGGCGTGCGCAGTTCGTGGCTGACGTCGCTGGTGAACAGGGTTTCCCGCTGCAGCGCCTGGCGTAGCCGGCCCAGCGTGTGGTCGAACGCGGCGGCGAGCTGGCCGACTTCGTCGTTGGGGTAATCGGCGGCGAGCGGCGGCGCCAGCGGCAACAATTGGTCGCGGTGTTGCACCTGGCCGGCGAGTCGGGTGACGGGGGCGATGACGCGCCGCGCCAGCACGATGCCGAGCGCGAAAGCGACAAGGGAACTCAGCACGAAACCGATGCCGACAATGGAAAAGATGAGCTGCTCGCGCTGTTCGAAGTCCGAGCGGTCGAGTACCAGCACGTAGTGCCGGCCGTTGTGATCGCGGACGAGAAGCTGATATTCCTGGTCGTCCTGTTCGACTTCGTAAGCGCCGGGCGCGTAGCCGTTCAGCCAGTTTGGCAGGAGCGGGTCGCCGGGAAGGCTGCTGCGGTACAGGGACAGGCTGGGGCTGATCTGGTCGAAGGAGACATCGTCGCTGCTGGCGATGGCGAAATCGAGCTGGCGCTCCATGGCTTCGACGACAAGACGGATTTCCGCCAGTTCGATGGCGATCACCACACCGGCGGAAAATAACCCGGCGATGATGGTACCGCTCAGGGCAAAGGCGATGACGATGCGGCGGGCGAGGCTCTGTCCGGAGAGTGGCCGTGTGCCCGGTTGCACTGTGGTTCCGGCAGGTGTTTTCCCCTGCTGTTCAGCGTTCATTTACGGAGGGAGAGAGACGGTAGCCGACGCCATGAACGGTATGCAGCAGCATCGTCCGAAAAGGCTTGTCGATCTGCTGGCGCAGCACGTGGATGTGGCTGCGCAGGCTGTCGCTGTCTGGCGGCGCGTCGCCCCACAGTGTGCTTTCGAGCACCTCGCGGCGTACCACGCCGGGACTTTTCTGCATCAGCACGGCGAGCAGTTTCAGGCCGGTCGGGCCCAGGTGCAAAGCCTGCCCGTCGCGCGTGACGGCCAGTGTGTCAAGGTCGTATTCGAGCCCGGCCACCTGCAGCAGGCGGCGTCCGCCGCCCCGGCTGCGTTTGAGCACGGCTTCGATGCGGGCGGCCAGTTCGGACAGGGCGAAGGGCTTGGTGAGGTAATCGTCGGTGCCGGCGCGGAAACCCTGCAGGCGATCTTCCAGCGAATCGCGGGCGGTGAGCATGATGACCGGCACGCTGCTGCGTTCGCTTTCGCGCAGGCGCTGGCACAGGCTGTAGCCATCCATGCCGGGCAGCATCACGTCGAGCACGATCAGGTCGTAGTGCTGGGTTGCGGCGAGATGGATGCCTGCAAGCCCGTTTTCCGCGCAGTCGGTTTCGTAGCCCTTGAGCGTGAGGTAGTCCGCCAGATTGGCGAGAATGTCGCGGTTGTCTTCGATGAGCAGCAGGCGCGTTGCCATGTGTGCCGTGGGGGCGTGGAAAAACCGGGTCAGGCGTCGTCGGGTGGCGCGGCCGTATCGCGTCCGCGCAGCTGCGCCTGGCGGCGGCGGCGGCGCAGCCAGCGCCACAGCCAGAGTACATAGCCGGAACCCGCGTAGGCGAGGAAGAGCGCGAACAGCACGCCGGGCGGGTGGCTCGCCACCAGGGCGAAGGCCATGACCACGGCGATAACGACGATGAAGGGCACGCTGCGGCGCAGGTTGATGTCTTTGCCGCTCCAGAACATGACGTTGCTGACCATCGACACGCCCGCGAAGATTGTGAGCATGCAGGCGTACCAGCGCACGTCCGCGCCGGAAAGGCCGTTGTCGTTCACAACCCAGACGAGCCCGGCGATGAGCGCGGCCGCGGCCGGGCTGGGCAGTCCCTGGAAGTAGCGCTTGTCCACCACGCCGATGTTGGTGTTGAAGCGGGCCAGCCGCAGCGCGGCGCCGGCGCAGTAGATGAAGGCGGCGATCCAGCCGAGCTTGCCCATGTCCTTGAGCGCCCATTCGTAGACGACCAGCGCGGGGGCCGCGCCGAAGGACACCATGTCGGACAGCGAATCGTACTCGGCCCCGAAGGCGCTTTGCGTGTTGGTCAGGCGGGCGACGCGGCCATCGAGGCCGTCGAACAGCATGGCGACGAAAACCGCCACCGCCGCATATTCATAACGCTGGTTCATGCCCTGGACGATGGCGTAAAAGCCTGCGAACAGCGCGGCGGTGGTGAGCAGGTTGGGCAGGATGTAAATCCCGCGGCGCTGTTTTTCGGGCGAGATGAAGGGCATGCGGTGAAGATCCCGATGGGGCCGGAGCGGACTGGCGAACGCGCCGATTCTAGCAGCCCGGACGTTTCAGGGCCTGCATGGAGCGGCCCCGCGTGCGGGGCCGGGGCGGGAAGGGTTCAGGGCAGTTCGGCCAGGATGGTGCTGGTGGCCGAAACCTTGTCGCCAATCGCGACGCGCGCGCGCGTGCCCGGCGGCAGATAGAGGTCGACCCGCGAACCGAAACGGATGAAGCCGTAGCGCTGGCCGCGTGCAAGCCGCTCGCCGCCCTCGACGTAGCACAGGATGCGGCGCGCGATGAGCCCGGCCACCTGCACGCAGGTAATGTCGTGGCCGTCGCGGGTGCGGATGTGCAGCGCGTTGCGCTCGTTTTCGGTCGATGCCTTGTCCAGCGCGGCGTTAACGAACTGGCCGGGGTGATACCAGCGCCGGAGCACTTCGCCGTCGACCGGGCTGCGGTTGGAGTGAACGTTGAACACGTTCATGAACACGCTGATCTTTACCGCGTCGCGGTCAAGCCAGGGATCGCGCGCGGGGCCGATGACGACGATGCGGCCGTCGGCGGGGCTGAGCACGGCCTTGGTGTCCTGCGGAATCGGGCGCGCCGGATCGCGGAAGAACTGGACGACGAAGGCCAGCACGATCCACAGCGGCAGGGCCAGAACCCAGCTTGCGGTGCTGCTCGCGGCCAGCGCCAGAACCAGCGCGATGCCGATGAAAGGCCAGCCTTCGCGGGCGATGAAGGGATGGGGGTAGTGCTTGTCGGGCATGAGAGATTCTCGGCCGGGAAAACGAAAAAGGCCGGGGCGCGCGTGCGATCCCCGGCCTGGACGGATAGCGGCGGCTTAGTTCTTCGCCTTGTCCACCAGCGCCTTGGCCTTGATCCACGGCATCATGTCGCGCAGCTTTTCGCCCACCTGCTCGATCGGGTGCGCGGCGGTCAGGCGGCGGCGGGCGGTCATGCCCGGGTAGTTGGTGCGGCCTTCGAGGATGAACATCTTGGCGTATTCGCCGGTCTGGATGCGCTTCAGGGCATTGCGCATGGCGGCGCGCGACTGCTCGTTGATGACTTCCGGCCCGGTCACGTACTCGCCGTATTCCGCGTTGTTGGAAATGGAGTAGTTCATGTTGGCGATGCCGCCTTCGTACATCAGGTCGACGATCAGCTTCAGCTCGTGCAGGCACTCGAAGTAGGCCATTTCGGGCGCGTAGCCGGCTTCGGTCAGGGTTTCAAAGCCCATTTTCACCAGTTCGACGGCACCGCCGCACAGCACGGCCTGCTCGCCGAAGAGATCGGTTTCGGTTTCTTCGCGGAAGTTGGTTTCGATCACGCCGCCCTTGGTGCCGCCGTTGGCTGCGGCGTAGGAGAGGGCGATGTCCTTCGCCTTGCCGGATTTGTCCTGGTAGACGGCGATCAGCGACGGCACGCCGCCGCCCTTGAGGTATTCGGAGCGCACGGTGTGGCCGGGGCCTTTGGGCGCGACCATGATCACGTCCACGTCCTCGCGCGGCACGACCTGGTTGTAATGCACGTTAAAGCCGTGGGCGAAGGCGAGCGCGGCGCCTTTTTTCATGTTCGGCGCGACGTCTTCGTTGTACACCTGCGGAATGTTCTCGTCCGGCAGCAGGATCATGACGACATCGGCGCCCTTGACGGCCTTGGCGATCTCTTCGACCTTCAGGCCGGCGGCTTCAGCCTTCTTCCAGGACGCGCCGCCCTTGCGCAGGCCGACCGTGACCTTGACGCCGGAGTCGGACAGGTTCTGGGCGTGGGCGTGGCCCTGGGAGCCGTAGCCGACGATGGTGACTTTTTTGCCCTTGATCAGGGAGAGGTCGGCGTCTTTGTCGTAATAGACTTTCATGGGTTTCCTTTCTGTTTTCTGTGGTCTGGAATACTGGCGGCGGCCATGATAGCGGCGCGCGCGCCGGGCGGCAAAATCCGGCTGGCGGTTATGGCTGGCGGGTTATACCTTGAGCACCCGGTCGCCGCGGCCGACGCCGCAGATGCCGGAGCGCACCGTCTCCAGGATCGAACCCGCGCCGATGGCGGCGATGAAGGCGTCGAGCTTGGTCTGGTTGCCGGTGAGTTCGATCACGTAGGAGGCGTCGGTCACGTCGATGATGCGGGCGCGGAAAATGTCCGCCGTGCGCTTCATCTCCTCGCGTTCCTTGCCGGTGGCGCGCACCTTGAGCAGCATCAGCTCGCGTTCGATGTGGGCGGCTTCGGAAATGTCGGCCACCTTGATCACTTCCACCAGCTTGTTCAGCTGTTTGGTGATCTGCTCGATGATGTCGTCCGAGCCGGTGGTGACGATGGTCATGCGCGACATCGACGCGTCTTCGGTGGGCGCGACGGTGAGCGATTCGATGTTGTAGCCGCGTGCCGAGAACAGCCCGGAGACGCGGGACAGCGCGCCGGATTCGTTCTCGATGAGCAGGGAGATGACGTGTCTCATGTTGCGCTCGTGGTGTGCTGGTCTGATGGAAAGTCAGGCCGCCCGCCCTGTCGCCGCGGCGCGAAGCCGGTGGCGCGGGGCTGCGGGGCGGGCCGCGGGATTACAGGTCTTCGGCGGACAGGATCATCTCGGTCAGGCCCTTGCCGCCCTGGACCATGGGATAGACGTTTTCCGTCGGGTCCACCTGGAAATCGAGAAAAACCAGATCGTTCTTGCGCGCGAAGGCTTCGCGTAGCGCGCCTTCCACGTCGCCCGGCCGTTCCACCTTGATGCCGGTGTGGCCGTAGGATTCGGCCAGCCGGGCGAAATCAGGTAGCGAATCCATGTAGGACTCGGAGTAGCGGCCGCCGTGGAACATCTGCTGCCACTGGCGCACCATGCCCAGATAGCCGTTGTTGAGGTTGCAGATCTTGATCGGCAGGCGGAACTGCTTGCAGGTGGAGAGTTCCTGGATGCACATCTGGATCGACGCCTCGCCAGTAACGCAGGCCACCGGGCGGTCCGGGTGGGCGAGCTGGGCGCCCATCGCGTAGGGCAGGCCGACGCCCATCGTGCCGAGGCCGCCGGAGTTGAGCCAGCGGCGCGGTTGCTCGAAGCGGTAGTACTGCGCGGCCCACATCTGGTGCTGGCCGACGTCGGAGCTGACGAAGGCGTCGCCCCCGGTGACTTCCCACAGCTTCTGCACGACGAACTGCGGCTTGATGATGTCGTCCGAGTTCTTGTACTGCATGCAGTTGCGGCTGCGCCATTCCCCGATCTGCTTCCACCACGGCGCGATGCGGGCGGCGTCGGGCTGCGCGGAGAGGCTTTCGATCTGGCTGATCATTTCGGCCAGAATATCTTTCAGGTCGCCGACGATGGGGATATCCACCTTCACCCGCTTGGAGATCGACGAGGGGTCGACGTCCACGTGAATGATCTTGCGCGGCTCCCGGGCGAAGTCTTCCGGACTGCCGATGACGCGATCGTCGAAACGGGCGCCGACGGCGAGCAGCACGTCGCTATGGTGCATCGCCATGTTCGCTTCGTACGTGCCGTGCATGCCCGGCATGCCGAGGTACTGGCGGTCGGAGGCGGGATAGCCGCCGAGGCCCATCAGGGTGTTGATTACCGGCGCGCCGAGCAGGCGGGTGAGGCGGGTGAGTTCTTCCGCCGCATTGGCCAGCACGATGCCGCCGCCGGTGTAGATCATCGGGCGCTTCGCCTCCAGCAGCAGCTGCACGGCCTTCCGGATCTGGCCCTGGTGGCCCTTGACCACCGGGCTGTACGAGCGCATCTGGATTTCTTCCGGATACCGGAACGCGCAGCGGGCGGCGGTCACATCCTTGGGAATGTCGACCAGCACGGGGCCGGGGCGGCCGGTGCGGGCGAGATAGAACGCCTTCTTGATCGTTTCCGCAATTTCGCGCGCGTCGCGCACGAGGAAGTTGTGTTTCACACAGGGACGGGTGATGCCGACGGTATCGACTTCCTGGAAGGCGTCCTGGCCGATCATTGCTGTCGGGACCTGGCCGGAAATGATCACCAGCGGAATCGAATCGCTATAGGCGGTGGCGATGCCCGTCACCGCATTGGTGGCTCCGGGGCCGGAGGTGACCAGCGCGACGCCGGTTCTGCCAGTGCTGCGCGCGTAGCCGTCGGCCGCATGCACCGCCGCCTGTTCGTGGCGGACAAGAACGTGGCGGATTCCGTCCTGCTGGAAAAGCGCGTCGTAGATATGCAGGACCGAGCCGCCGGGGTAACCGAACAGATAATCGACCTTTTCTTCCTGCAGGCACCTGATTACAATTTCAGCCCCGGTCAGCACCATCGCAAACTCACCCAGTATCTCGGTTTCGGAAACGATGTACGTTACCGGTCGGCGGCGGGTTGGTCAAGGCGGCGGGGCGGCGCGGGAACTGGCCGGACGGTTTTCCCGGAACGGGTTTTCGAGGATAGACAACTGGCGTCCCAGGCCGAACTTTCCGCGTTTCTTGAAGGCATCGAACGACGCGCATTCCGGCAGGCCCTGTGGTCGCTGAAGGATGACGACGCCGCGCTCGATGTGGTTCAGGACGCGATGCTGAAACTCTCCACCCGCTACGGCGGGCGTCCGGCTGAAGAACTCGCGCCGCTGTTCCAGCGCATCCTGCACAACGCGGTTCTCGATGCGCACCGCCGCGCCAGGGTTCGCCGCCTGTGGATGTCGCCGCTGTCCGCTTTCGCTGGCGAGGCGGAGGATGATGCGGATCCGCTCGACACGCTGGCCGATGCCCGGGGGGAATCCGGAGCCGATACGCCGCACGGACTTTTCGAGCGGAAACATGTTCTGGCGCTGCTCGAACAGGAGATCGCCTGCCTTCCCCTCCGTCAACGGGAAGCTTTCCTGATGCGTTACTGGGATGAGATGAGCATTGCCGAAACCGCCGAAGCGATGGGGTGTTCGGAAGGCAGCGTGCGGACGCACTGTTCGCGCGCCGCGCATGCCCTGGCGGCGGCGCTGAAAGCAAAGGGAGTCGTGCTATGAACGTACGGGAAAACGGGTGGAAGGATCTGCAGGCGGAACAGGCGTTTTCACGCCGCGCCGCCGCGCATCTGGTCGTGGCCGCGCGCGGGCTGGACGAAACCGCCGCCGCGCGCCTGCGCGCCGCCCGGCTGCGCGCGCTGGCCGCGCACCGCCCG
>JAVBTY010000067.1:0-6877 GCA_031555955.1 Rhodocyclaceae bacterium
CGCGAATCGGACGAACCCAAACCTGCGCTGATCTCCACCTTCGGCCTGTCCGCGATCCAGGCCGAAGACATCCTCGAAATCCGCCTGCGCCAGCTCGCCCGCCTCGAAGGCATCCGCATCGAAAAGGAACTGGCCGAACTCAGCGCCGAACGTGACGGCCTGCGCCATCTGCTCGACAATCGCGCGGCGATGACCAGGCTGATCCTGAAAGAAATCCAGGACGACGCAAAAAAATACGGCGACGACCGCCGTACCCTGATCGAAGCCGTCGCCCCCACCGCACCGGCGGAAATCAGCGTGGCCGACGAACCGGTAACGCTGATCCTGTCGAAAAACGGCTGGGTCCGCACTCGCCAGGGCCACGGCATCGACCCGGCCTCGATCACCTACAAGGCCGGCGATTTCGCCTTCGCCGTCGTCGAAACCCGCACCATCTGGCCGCTGGTGGTCGTCGACACGCACGGCCGCGCCTACACGGTGAAAATCTCCGACCTGCCCGGCGGGCGCGGCGACGGCGTGCCCATCGCCACCCAGGTCGACTTCCAGGACGGCGGCAAACTCGCGCAGATCGTCTCCGACGCCCCCGACACCACCTGGTTCTTCGCCAACAGCGGCAGCTACGGTTTTCTCTGCACAATCGCCGAAGCCACCAGCCGGCAACGCGCGGGCAAAGCCTTCATGACGCTGGAGAAAGGCGAACGCATCCTAGCGCCCGCCAAGGCGCTGGGCGAATGGATCGCCGCCGCCTCCGAACACGGCCGCGTCCTCGTTTTCCCCCGCGCCGAAATGAAAGTGCAAAGCGGCGGACGCGGCGTCATCGTCATGGGCCTCGACGACGGCGAAACCCTCGCCGCCGTGGCCGTACCGGCTGACGACGCGATATTGGCGCTGGAAGGCAGCGGCCGTGGCGGCAGAGCGGTAAAAGTCGAACTGAAACCCACCCAACGTGAAGCCCTGCGCCATCGCCGCGCACGCAAGGGCATGCCGCTGACGGTGAAAATCACACCGGAACGGATGTACTGACCACAGAATCAGCGCCCGGCGGGAACAAGACCCGCCGGGCGCCGGCCTTCTCCGGCGCGCGGCCAGGCGTTTTTACCGGTTCGCGGCGGACTGGCGCTACACGCTGCAGCACGCTCACTGCATCTCCACCAGCAGATCCTTCGGTTCGACGCGGTCGCCCGGCGAAACCAGCACCCTTGCCACGACGCCGTCGCGCTCGGCGGTGATGGCGGCTTCCATTTTCATGGCTTCGATGGACATCAGCGGGCTGCCGCGGCTGACTTTCTGCCCGGGCCTCACCGCCACCGTCGCCACCATTCCCGGCATGGGTGCGGCCACGTGGCGGGCGTTGCCCTCCTCCGCCCTGGGGCGCTTCTTCGCGGCTTCCATACCGGCGCGGGTAATGCGTTTCGGGCGCGGCTGGCCGTTGAGTTCGAAAAACAGGCGCACGTCGCTTTCGCCTTCGACCACGGTCTGCCCGGTCAGGCGCACCACCAGAGTCTTGCCGCGGTCGATTTCGACCGACATTTCGTCCTTTTCAGACAGGCCGTAGAAGAACACCGGCGTCGGCAGCACCGATACGTCACCGTACTTGCGCAGGTGTTCCGCGTAATCGGTAAAGACCCTGGGGTACATCAGGTAGCTGGCGAGATCGGTGTCGCTGATCTGGTGACCGGCGGCCTTTTCCGCCCTGGCGCGCTCCGCGTCCAGATCGACATCGGGCAGATGGGCGCCCGCCCTGCCCTCGACCGGTTGCGCGCCTTTGAGGATCCGGGCCTGAAGCTCCCTGGGGAAGCCGTCGGCGGGATAGCCGAGTTCCCCGCGCATCATGGACACAACCGATTCCGGGAAGGAGATGTCCTTTTCCGGGTTTTTCACATCCTCCGGACTCAGGTCGTTGGCCACCATGAACAGGGCGAGATCGCCCACCACCTTGGAAGAAGGGGTGACCTTGACGATGTCGCCGAACAGCTGGTTGACGTCGGCATAGGCCTGGGCGACCTCGTTCCAGCGGTGTTCCAGCCCCATCGCGCGGGCCTGTTCGCGCAGGTTGGTGTACTGGCCGCCCGGCATTTCGTGGCGGTAAACGTCGGAGGTGCCGGAGCGGATATCGGCCTCGAACGGCGCGTAGTTCTGGCGCACGCCTTCCCAGTAGCGGGCAAAGGGGGCGATGCGGCCGTGGGTCAGGCCGGAATCGCGCTCCGTATGCTCCAGGGCGGCGATGATGGCGCCCAGGCTGGGCTGGGAGGTAAGCCCGCTCATGGAATCCATCGCGCCGTCCACCACGTCCACCCCGGCTTCCACCGCCGCCAGCACGCTGGCGACGGAGCCGCCGCTGGTGTCGTGGGTATGGAAGTGGATGGGCAGGCCCACCTCTTCCTTCAGCGTTTTGATGAGCGTTCTGGCCGCCGCGGGGCGGCAGACACCGGCCATGTCCTTGACGCCAATGATGTGCGCGCCCGCCTTTTCCAGCGCCTTCGCCATATCAACGTAATATTTCAGGCTGTATTTCGGGCGCGCGGGGTCGAACAGATCGCCGGTGTAGCACAGCGTGCCTTCGCACAGGGCTCCGGCCTCGATCACGGCGTCCATCGCCACGCGCATGTTCTCCACCCAGTTGAGGGAGTCGAAAACGCGGAAGATGTCCATGCCGTTCTTCGCCGCCTGCTGCACGAAATAGCGCACCACGTTGTCGGCATAGTTGGTGTAGCCCACGGCGTTGGAGCCGCGCAGCAGCATCTGGAACAGGATGTTGGGCACGGCCTGGCGCAGCCGCCGCAGCCGCGCCCAGGGATCTTCCTTGAGAAAGCGCAGGGCCACGTCGAATGTGGCGCCGCCCCAGCATTCGAGGGAGAACAGATCGGGCAGCAGACGGGCGTAATGCGGGGCCACGGCCACCATGTCCGCCGTGCGCATGCGGGTGGCGAAGAGGGACTGGTGCGCATCGCGCATCGTCGTATCGGTGAGCAGGATGCGTTTTTCGTCCCGCATCCACCGGGCGAACTTTTCCGGCCCCAGCGTTTTCAGCCTTTCGCGCGTACCGGCGACAGGCGGCACGGCAAGATCCACCTTCGGCAGCAGGGGCTTGCCCGGCGCATGGGCGGGCCGGGCGCGGCCCTTCATTTCCGGATTGCCGTTGACCACCACGTCGCCAACAAACTTGAGCAGCCGTGTGGCCCGGTCACGTTTTGGCTTGAAGCTGAACAGTTCCGGCGTGGTGTCGATAAAGCGCGTGGTGCACTCGCCGCTTCTGAACTGGGGGTGGACGATGACGTTTTCGAGAAACGCCAGGTTGCTCGATACGCCGCGAATGCGGAATTCGCGCAGCGCGCGGTCCATGCGGCGGATGGCTTCGTCGGGATCGTGCCCGCGCGCGGTCACCTTGACCAGCAGCGAGTCGTAGAAAGGCGTAATCACCGCGCCGGTGTAGGCGGTGCCCGCGTCGAGGCGGATGCCCGCGCCGGCGGCGCTGCGGTAGGCGGTGAGCTTGCCGTAATCCGGCGTGAAGCTGTTTTCCGGGTCTTCCGTGGTAACGCGACACTGGAGCGCATGGCCGGAAAGGCGGATATTGGCCTGGGCAGGCAGGTAATCGTCTTCGCCGATACGCCCGCCCTCGCTGACCCTGATCTGCGCCTTGACGATGTCGAGGCCGGTCACCTCCTCCGTCACCGTGTGTTCCACCTGGATGCGGGGGTTCACCTCGATGAAGTAGAAGTTGCCGCTGTCGGCGTCCATCAGGAATTCGACCGTGCCCGCATGCGTGTAGCTCACGCCTGCCGCAAGCTTCAGCGCGGACGCGCACAGCGCCTGGCGCTGGGCATCGTCCAGATAGGGCGCGGGCGCGCGCTCCACCACCTTCTGGTTACGGCGCTGCACGGAGCAGTCGCGCTCGAACAGATGCACCAGATTGCCGTGCATGTCGCCCAGCACCTGCACTTCCACGTGGCGGGCGCGGACCACCATTTTTTCCAGATACACCTCGTCATTGCCGAACGCGGCGGCGGCCTCGCGCCGCGCCACCTCGATGGCGGGCAGCAGCTCGCTTTCAGCATTGATGGCGCGCATGCCGCGCCCGCCTCCGCCCCAGCTCGCCTTGAGCATGAGCGGGTAGCCGACTCCGGCCGCCAGCCGGAGGCATTGCGCGCCGTCGTACGGCAGCGCTCCGGTGGCGGGCACCACGGGCACGCCCACCCGTTCCGCCAGCGCGCGGGCCGCCACCTTGTTGCCCAGTTCCCGCATCACACCGGGTTTAGGGCCGATGAAAACGATGCCCGCCCTGGCGCAGGCTTCAGCAAAATCGGGATTCTCGGACAGGAATCCATAGCCGGGATGGATCGCATCCACTTTCGCCAGCCTGGCGATGCGGATGATGTCCGCAATATCGAGATAGGCGGCGATGGGTTTTTTTCCTTCACCCACCAGGTAACTTTCGTCGGCCTTGAAGCGGTGCAGGGCAAAGCGGTCTTCGCTGGCGAAGATCGCCACCGTGCGGATACCCAGCTCGGAGGCGGCGCGCATCGCGCGGATGGCGATCTCGCCGCGATTGGCGACCAGAATGCTCTTGATGGTTTTCATGACGGAAAGCCTGGAAAAAGAATAGGCGGACACTGCCGGCAGGCACGGCCCGGAAGGCGGAAATGGCTTCCCTTTCCTCCCGGAACTTCCGGCGCATGTCCGCCCCGCGGAAAACCCGCGATCACGAACGAAGGAGGCGCAAATATGACGGCCAGGGCCGCGCGCGGTCTAGATTGAGAGCGCGGTATTGCACCGCCACCGGCGCAGGAATCCGCTTGTCCCCTCGCGGGCGGGATGGATGGCGGTGTTACGGCGCGGCGGAAAGCCGATCCGTACAAAAACGGACGCCGCCTGGCGGCGGCGCGGCAGCCCGGCGGCGCATGCAGGCCGCCGGGGGCGTTCCGGTTTTACTGAAGTGTTACTGGATTGAACCTTATATCCGCACCACCGCAAAGCCCGCGCAGGGCACGGCTGCGGTGGCGCGGCTCATTTTTTCGCTGCTTCCGCCGCCCTGGCGGGCTTTGCTTCTCCCGCCGCGTTTCTCGATGCCAGGTAAGCCGCGAACTCTTCGCCGATTTCGGAATGGCGCAGCCCAAGTTCAACCGCGGCCTTGAGGTAGCCGAGCTTGGAGCCGCAGTCATAGCGCACGCCGTCGTACTGGAAGGCAAGCACGGCCTCTTCCTGCAGCAGCGAGGCGATCGCGTCGGTCAGCTGCAGCTCGCCGCCCGCGCCGGGCTTGAGCGCGCGCAGGTGGTCGAAGATGCGCGGGGTCAGGATGTAGCGCCCGACCACGGCCTGTGTCGTCGGCGCATCCTCGGGCTTCGGTTTTTCCACGATGCCGGTCATGCGCTGGATGTTGCCGCTCTGGCTTTCGGTGCTGACGATGCCGTACTGCCGGGTTTCGGCGCGCGGCACGTTCATGGTGCCCAGCACCGAGCAGCGGTGGTAGTTGTAGACGTCGGTCATCTGCGCCATGACGGTATTGCCGCCGTGGTTGTCGAGCAGATCGTCGGCGAGGATCACGGCGAAGGGTTCGTCATCGCCCACCACGGCGGAAGCGCACAGCACCGCGTGGCCAAGCCCGAGCGCTTCGGACTGGCGGATGTAGATGCAATTGACGCCTTTGGGTACGGTTTTGGCGACCACCTCCAGCAGTTCTTTCTTGCCACGCGCATGGAGTTCGGTTTCAAGTTCGTAGGCTTTGTCGAAGTGATCTTCAATGGCGCGCTTGGTGCGGCCGGTGATAAAGATCATGTCGGTAATGCCTGCCGCCACCGCCTCCTCGACGGCGTACTGGATCAGCGGCTTGTCGACGACGGGCAGCATTTCCTTGGGACTGGCCTTGGTGGCGGGCAGAAAGCGCGTGCCCATGCCCGCAACCGGAAAAACCGCCTTGGTGACTTTCTTCATGGTGTATCGACTCCGTTATCGTCCGTTTCTTCGTTCATTGTGGATGCCGTGCCAGCATCCGTTTGCAGCAGCGCGCGCAGGGCGGCTTCGTCCAGGATGGCCACGCCCAGTTCATGGGCCTTGACCAGTTTTGAACCCGCCTCCTCGCCCGCCACCACGTAATCCGTTTTCTTCGACACCGAACCGCTGACCTTGCCGCCGTGCGCTTCGATCAGTGCCTTCGCGGCGTCGCGCGACAGCACGGGCAGCGTGCCGGTCAGCACGAAGGTTTTACCCGCCGCCGCACCGCTGGCCGGAAGCGCGTTCGCCGCCGGAGCGCCCTCTTCCCAGCTCAAGCCAGCCGCGCGCAACTGTTCGATGATTTCGCGATTGTGCGGTTCGGCAAAAAATTCGACGATGCTTTTTGCCACGGTTGGCCCGACATCCGGCACCGCCTGCAGCGCGGCTTCATCCACGGCCAGCAGCGCATCGAGGCTGCCGTAATAACGCGCCAGATCGCGCGCGGTGGACTCGCCGACATTGCGGATGCCGAGCGCGAAGATGAAACGCGCGAGCGTGGTGCGGCGGCTCCTGTCGATGGCGGCAAGCAGGTTGTTCGCGGATTTTTCACCCATGCGCTCCAGGCTGGCGAGCGCGAGGATGCCGAGGCGGTAGAGATCGACCGGCGTTTTGACGATGGCCGCGTCGACCAGCTGTTCGACCAGCCTGTCGCCCAGCCCTTCGATATCCATCGCCCGCCGTCCGGCGAAGTGCAGCAACGCCTGCTTGCGTTGCGCCGGGCAGAACAGGCCGCCGGAGCATCGCCACGCCGCCTCGTCTTCCGCCTTGACCGCGTGCGAGCCGCATACCGGGCATTGGCGGGGCATCTCGAACGGGCGCTCCACCCCGGTGCGCCGTTCCACGACCGGCGCGACCACTTCGGGGATGACGTCACCCGCGCGGCGGACGA
>JAVBTY010000004.1:0-44406 GCA_031555955.1 Rhodocyclaceae bacterium
GCGTACAGCCGCAGCGCAAAATCTGCTGGTGGAGGGGGAAGGATTCGAACCTTCGAAGGCAGAGCCGTCAGATTTACAGTCTGATCCCTTTGACCGCTCGGGAACCCCTCCAAGCGAGAAGCCCCGGACTATAAATCCGCAAAATTGACTTGTCAAACCGATCATCCAATAAACCGGATCGAAGCATTGCCCGCCCGACGCACAACAAGCCGGTTCAGCAAAAAGGATTGTTCTTTCTTTTTCTTCGTTGTATATTTTTTGATATATCGAATCACAAGAAATATCCCTGTAGCTACGGGCATACAAAGCAGGGCACATAGCGGAAAACTGCCAGCAAGCCCTGTGCGCCACAAACCCGGAGGATGCCGTCTTGATTTCTGGATACCCTGTCCCCCAGCCTTTCGATACCCGCAAAACGTCCGGGTGCGCCGTCGGCGCCAGCCTCACCCCGCATGAGGCCCATTCCCTTTACCGCCAGTCCACGAATCCGGCTTTCGCGGCTCATCTGTTCGCCAACGCCAGCCGGCTGCGGGACCAGCATCTTGGCCGCAGCCCGTGGTGGTCGGCCGGAATTTCGGCGGTCACGCCCTGTGAGCTCGCAACTTTATGCACCTACTGCACTTTTTTCACGCGTCAGGCGGCGCGCGCCGAAGACATCGCCGCGGCAGCCCGCGCGATCGCCGCCCTTGGCATCCGCCATCTGCACCTTTCCGGTGGAACTTCCCTGCCAGACGGAAACGGAACACATAGCGGCCACGGCCAGCGTCTGGTAGAGATGGTTGCCGCAATCCGCGCCGGAACCGATCTCGAAATCGAGGTCAACGTCGGCCCCTCGCTCACGCGCGGCGACGTCCGCGCACTGAAGCAACTGGGCGTGTGCGCCATAACGAGTTCGCTTGAGGTGCTTAACGGGGAGGTGTTCTCGCGCTTCAAACCCGGAGACAGCCTGTCCGGCCGCATCCGCCTGATGGAACTGTGCGAGGAAGAAGGCATGCCGATCCGTTCAATGATGCTGGTCGGCCTGGGCGAGTCGGACGCCGACCGCGTCGACCACCTGCTTTTTCTGCGCCGCTTCCCGATGCTGCGCCATCTGCGCCTGTCGCGCTATCTGCCGTTTCCCGGCGCGGCGGCGGGCGGCGTGCGCTGCTCGCCGTGGCAGGTAGCCCGCCTGACCGCGCTCACCCGCCTGCTTTACCCAGACCTGGATATCGGCCTTGCCGCCGGCAACGACGCGGACGACCTGCCGCTGTGGTGGCTCGCCGGTGGCGGCAACCAGATCATCGGCGCAAGCGCATCAATGAAGGGTCCGCGCGCCAGAACCGGCGCTGGCGGCGAAGCGCGCGCGATCCCCGTCGGCGAGCGCATCGTCGTGCACGACAACATGCCCCGCATCGCCCGTTACCTCGGCGAAATGGGCCTCGCTCCCGTCTTTTCACCCCGTTTCCGTGAACGCGATGAAATCTGTCACGCCTACCGCTGGAAGAACGTCGCCATGATGCAGGAAGCGGGCATTGCCCTGTCGGTGCTGAACCTGTTCGACAAGAACTACATCGGCCAGATCTCCGCGAACGATTTCGATCTGAACGCGGGCGCGTCCTACTATGCCGGCGCGCCACGAGCCGTGGCGCTCACGCTGGACGCCCGCTTCTGATGAACGGCGCCACAGCGGCCCCCACCCCGGCCCGCGCCGCCCGCAAACCTGACGCTGCTCGATACCGGCGCGATGACGCTGCCCCGCGAGGAATTTCTCTGCGGCAACGCCAGCCGCACACCGTCCGGACGTCCGCCGCACTGGCTGCGCCCCGCGCTGCAATGGTTTGCGGTGGGCGCGGCGCACCTCATGCTCACCGGCGCGGCGCTGCAAATACCGCCGCCAGCGCGGCAGGAGGCGGCGGAAGTGATTATCCAGGCCAGTCTGGTGATGCCGCAGCTTCCTGCGTACAGCGCCCCGCCAGCCCCACCCGCGCAGCCCGAAGCGCCCAGACCCGAACCGCCGCCGCCCAGACCGCCGCGCCCGCAGAAAAAACCGGTACGCAAACCGCCGCAACCCACACCCATGCTTGCGGCTACACCGCTCGCGGAAAACATCCCCTC
This sequence comes from Rhodocyclaceae bacterium, assembly GCA_031555955.1. Lineage (GTDB taxonomy): Bacteria > Pseudomonadota > Gammaproteobacteria > Burkholderiales > Rhodocyclaceae > Azoarcus. The sequence goes on from JAVBTY010000004.1 coordinate 2,095, forward strand.
CGGACTCTCCATCGCGGAATCGCCCCCCAGTTCCACGCCGGAGCAATCGGGGCCGGAAAGCGCGGAACCGGAAGCCTCCGGCGCTCCCGGACGCAGCGCCGCGCCCTTGCTGGTTCCTCCCGTATTCAATGCCGCTTATCTGGAAAATCCGCCGCCGCGCTATCCCTCAATGTCACGCCGCCTCGGCGAGCAGGGGCGCGTGCTGTTGCGCGTCTTCGTTTCCACCGCCGGACGTGCGGAACAGGTTGAAATCGAGTCGTCTTCCGGTTTTCAGCGCCTCGATAACGCCGCCCGCGACGCGGTCGCCGGCTGGCGCTTCATTCCCGCGCGGCGGGGCAGCGAACCGGTCGCCGCATGGGTGGGCGTTCCCGTCGCCTTCGTCATGCAGGATGCGCCATGAAAAAACTTCCGCCGCCGCACCGCGCCAGATCAGGAGAGCCTTTCAATGAACAGCACCATCCCGGGCCTTGCCCACTTTTTTTCCCAGGCCGACCCGGTCGCGCGCGCCCTTCTCGCCGCCATGGCGCTCGCCTCTTTCGCCAGCTGGGGCGTCATCGTCGACCGTCTGATCGGCCACTGGCTGCAGCAGCGGCGCGGCAAGCCGTTTCTTGCCGGTTTCCGGCATATCCGGTCCCTGCCCGAACTGGCGGACAGTCTGGAGCGCGCGCCCGACAGCCTTTATGTCCGCCTGGCGCGCATCGCCCTTGACGCGGACCGCCACCACGCCGGGCACGGCAAAGCCGGCGGCTATCAGGAATTTCTCGCCCGCACGCTGGGTCAGGGCATCGAAGAAGAAGCCGGGCGGCTCGAACGCGGTCTGGCGCTGCTGGCATCCATCGGTTCAACCGCCCCTTTCATCGGCCTGTTCGGCACCGTCTGGGGCATTTATCACGCGCTGATTGCGATCGGGCTTTCCGGCCAGGGAACGCTGGACAAGGTGGCGGGCCCGGTCGGCGAAGCGCTGATCATGACCGCGATCGGCCTCGCCGTCGCCATTCCGGCGGTGCTTGGCTACAACGCGCTGACGCGGCGCAACCGCTCCGTACTCGGTCGGCTCGACGCGCTCGGGAACGATCTGCTGACGCTCGCCGTTACCGGCGCACCGCTGCAGCGTGGGATCCACGCGGCAACACCAGCGGCGAAAGTTGCGAGGGCGGCATGATGCGGCGTTCCGGACTCTCTGGCCGGAACGCCAGCGCCCGCCCGATGGGGGACATCAACGTCGTCCCACTGGTGGATGTGATGCTGGTGCTGCTGGTTGTTTTCATCGTCACCGCGCCGCTCCTGACGCACGCCGTAAAGCTGGAGCTGCCGCGGGCCGCTTCGCATCCGGATGTTTCACGGACGGATCGCGTCGAAATCGCGGTACGGCAGGATGGCGGCCTCTTCTGGAATGGCGAAGCGCTCACCGGCGAGGAACTGGCGCAACGGGCTGCCGCGCTCGCCGCCGCCGCGCCCGCAACCGAAATCCACCTCAAGGGCGATGCGCGGGTTCCTTACGGCGACATGGCGCGCGCGCTGTCCGCCCTTGCCCGGAGCGGACTGACACGGATCGGTTTCGTTACACAGCCGGAATAACCCGGGAGGGAAATCATGGAAATACTGGCCCCCACGGAACTCGCCGCGCGGGCGCATGCCGCCGTTCTGCGCCACGCCGCCGCGGGCGAACTGCCGCCGTTCGTCCTCAGCCTGCATGCTCCGGCAGCGTCCCTGTCCGGGCATAAACCGCCGGAGACATTCCTGAAAATCATGCGGCTGCTGTCCGCCGCGCGCGCACCACAAGCCGCGCCGGAGGCCGCCGCGCAACTGGCGCGCACCATCGCCGCGGCCTGTTTCGGCAGCCGCCACCTGTGGCAGGACCTGAGGCTGGCCGGGCGCGACGAGGTGTCGCGTCTGCTGGCCGCCTGTTTCCCCGCGCTTTACGCCGCCAACATCCATAACCTGAAGTGGAAACGCTTCCTCTTCGCCGAAGCATCCGCGCAGTTCGGCGGCGAGCCCTTTCCGCCGGGCTGCCCGCGCTGCGGAAATTACCGGAGCTGCTTTCCACCGTTCCAGACGGATCAGCACGTCAACATACGGTTTATTGAGCACACGCTTCCCGGCGACATCCGCCCGGGCCAGCAATAGGCCAGGGGCGAAACATTCCGGGATGAGCCCGGCAAGAAAGGGCGGGCCCCAGGCATCCATTGATCCGGAGTTTTCAGGAAAAGACCGGCGGACCAGGGATCGGATCAAGGAAAAACCACCGCCGACAGATGTCCCCGGCTGACAGATCAACCCGGACACTGTGGCTATCTCAGGCGAAACCTGCGGATGCGGGCAGCATTGACAGGGAAATCATGAACCGCTGCCGCTGGAACTGGCGTGACGCAGACCGGGAACGAAAAGGCATCCCCCCGCATGCGCGATATTCCGGCGGGGAGCAAAGCCACCACTCCCCGCCGCCTGCCTCTAACCTTTTTCGCCTGCCGGTCAGCGGATTCCCGATCCGGCAAGCGCATCCGGACTCCACGTCGATTCCGGCGGCAGGGTTTCCAGTATCTTGTTGCCACCGGTACCGGGCCAGCCGTTAGCCGAATAGGAGCCCGCGATCAGGTCATGAAACACCTGGAAAGCCACATTTGGCGTTTGCGCCTCATAGCACTGGACAAAAACGCCCAGACCCATGCGCCACAGATTCCCGCTGTTGTCGTACTGATCCGAAGCAACGGCGGACCAGCTGTCTTCATCGATGTAGAAAACGCGTTTCGAATAGATGTGCCGCTGGCCTTCCTTGAGTTTGGCCTCAACCACCCAGACGCGATGGAGTTCCCAGCGAAGCAGGGACGGGTTGACGAATTTCTGCTGGAACAGCTCTTCCGCGCTGTCATGGTAGGTTGCCCGGTAGCCGTTATACGGAACATACATTTCCTTTTTGCCGACAAGCTTCCACTCGAAGCGGTCCATCTTGCCGTTGAACAGGAAATTGTCGTCGTAAGTTGTCATGCCCGAAGTCGCGGGGTCGGGCGTCTCGTACGCAACGTCCGGCGCAACCCGCACGCGCCGCTGCCCAGGCATGTACTGCCAGCCGCGCCGTCCCCTGTCGGTATAGTCAATCGGGTCAACAACCAGAAGAACCTCACCCACCCGGCGCGCCGGACTGGTGTAATCCACACGGTAACGCACGAGAACGGATGGGTCGCCCACCGCCGACCTGTCGTAATAAGGCCTGTCGATGATGTAGCCGAACTGGGAAGCCAGCATCGGCTTGCTGCCTTTCAGCACGTTGTAGGACGACACTTTCGGCCCGAAAGTCGAAACCCCCTGGTAGCGGGCCAGGAAATTGAACATCACCTCATTGCCGTTCTTCGGGATCGGAAATGGAATGCCGCCCTTGGCGCCAGACATTGACAGTCCATCATCCGAAAGCTTCGCGCGGGTGGCGTTTTTCAGCGTATTTTCGAGCACCCATTGCGGCACGGCCGCGGTACGGTGCGTCGGGTAAACGTCGAGGCGGAAATCCGCATTCCCCCTCAGTACGGCCTTGGTGCCTTCAGTCAGCCTGTCCGCATACTGGTCGATATTCCTGGCGTCGATCGAGAATGACGGCTTTTCGCTCACAAACGGGTCGGGACGGACGCCGCTGCCCTGAACGTAGCTGGCAGGCGCCGTGGTAAGCCCCCCGGTATATTCGGGGATCGTGCCATCCTTGTTGCCCGCTTTCTCGGCCCCCAGCAGAGTCAGTGTTGAACCCAGCTTTCCGGCCTCCTCGGCAGTGACTGCCGCATACGATGCACCCGCCTGCGCCGCCAGCAAAACGGCAGCCGCCAATGTCTGAATTGCTTTGTTCATGCCTCCGGCCCCTTAGAACGTTGTCTTGAATGTGAAATAAGCCGCCCCACGGTCCCTGAGCAATGCGTAGGGGCCATTGTTGACGGTCGCCGCGCCATTGGGGCCGGTAGTCAGATCGCCAAAGGCATCGACATATTTCAGATCGAAACGGTATTTCTGGTACAGGTCAAGCGCCAGCCCGACGGAATAGCTGCCAGCATCCTCATTGCCGCCAAACTGCACCGCCGAATTACCCGACAAACCCGTGGAAACGCTCAGCGGCATCGACAGATCACCCCCAGGGAAAACCTGATACCAGGTTGGCGTGAAGTTCAGCGCCAGACCGAAGGCATTCCGGCTGACTTCGTCAATGGCATTGTAGCCGCGACGTCCCTTGAAATATTTTTCACCCTGCTCGACCGACAGCCAGCGGTTCCAGGTCAGCTCGGCCATCCATATGGCGCTGTCCCACAGCGCGAAGTTGCTCAGGGAGCCAAGCGCGTTGAGCACGCCGTGGACGGTATTGCCCCGCGCGCCGAATATTTCGCCCTGCCCCGGCAGCGCCTGGCCGGGAAGCACGGTCACCGTTTCGCTGACAAGCGGCATGTCGCGGCGGTAGTTCAAATCCATCCCGACGCTGACGCCGCCGATCTGCTTGGTCAGGCTCATGCCGTACAGGTTGATTCCATCCGCGTAGTCGAGACGGTATTTCAGCGCGGCCGGGGTGCGCGCGTCGATCACGAGCTGCGGCAGCTTGTCGGAAAAACGGCGGACATAAAAGCCCATCGTGCCATCAAGCCATTCGGGACTCCAGCGCGCGGACACGCCCCATTCACCGGTATTTTCCGGTTCGTTGTCGGAAGTGCGCAGCGCACGGACAAGACCGCCGGTCGCCGGATTGACCCCCGCGATCAGGGATTCACCGCCAAGCTGCAGAGGATCGTTAAAGCCCAGATAAGTACCGCCTTCCGGCAGACGGGTCGCTTCCCACCTGAAAAAATACTGGGCGGCGAACGACAGATCCTGCGTCGCCTGCAAGGTGCCCGACAGCTGCGCCAGCGGACGGTAGAGCTCCTTGGCCTCGACGCCTGGCATGCTGAAGGCCTTGCCGGCGTCAAGCGGCGCCTGCGCATAGGTCACGCCGTGAATCGCTCCGCCGAACAGCAGCCCCTCACCCCAGTTGACCGTGTGTCGCCCCGCGCGCACCGACAGCGGCATGCTGCCCAGATCAAAGGTGCCGAAAACGAAGGCATCAAGCCATTCACCCGACACGCCGTTGTAATAACGGTCGGCATAATTGCCCAGCCCGAAAGCCGGGGCGCCATTGTTCAGGTGGTTGGAAGTCGCCAGGCTCGTATTGTCAAAACTCCCTTTATAGGCCTGGTCATACCACGAGGCAGCGCTCACCCGCACGCCATATTTCCTCTTGTAAACCACATCGAATTCGGTCAGCAGGTCGAGCCGGTTTGTGACGATGCTGTGATCATCAAAATTGCGGTCGCCATCATCCGCGTTAGGATTTTTCAGGATCGCCTTTTCCTGCGATTCGATGCGGTAACCCAGGTTGTAGCGCACGGTATTGTCAAAGTGGATCGACAGGTCTTCGTTATCGGTATCGAGAACAAACGCTGCGACGGATCCCGGCGAACCCGCACAGATCGCGCTTATCGCGACAAAAAGCATCTTGCGCCGGAGGCGTTCAGATACTGGCAAATGTTGTGATGTTCTGATCATCAGAAACCTCTGTTTTGAATTTTTCCAATTAAAACCGATTAAAACCGGTGCAGCCGATGCACCCGCACCGCCTTTCACCTCAGACGGGGCCGCCCGACAGGAAGTCGGGGATTGTAACGCCATTTGTCACCGCCCAGACAGACCATGCCGATGCCCTATACAACCGCTGCTGCAAATACCGGGCTTCATATCTGGCGGCAATCTGTCCGGCGCACCGGCCCGCACCGCCATGACTTTTGAGGAGGAATACCTTCATGAACCCCATGGAAAATCGCAGCGGCATTACCGGACATCAGAATGGTAAAGGCGGCGAAATGCCACCCGGTCCATATGCCAGACGATCGTCTCTGATCCGGATCGCCCAGATCCGAAACCGCATTCATCTGCGCACGGCAGGTACCTGAAGCTTTTCTTCGTCCCTGACGCCCTGTGCCGCAGCCCATCTTCGGCCCCAGCCGCTTCACCCCCCCCCACCGCTGTCCGCTGAAAATCTGTACGATACTGCGCCCTTCCTTTCGCCCCGCCATTTCGCCCGTCAGTGAATCCGTATTTTTTGCGCGCCCCGCTGCGCTGGCTCCGCCGCGGCCTGTTTGCCGCCGTTGCGCTGGCGCTGCTCTGGCAGGTGTGGCTGTTCGCCCATGTTGCGTGGTGGAGCCGGTTCGATCCGGGCGAGACCCGCTTCATGCGCCTGCGCCTGGCCGAGCTGCGGGAGAAAAATCCCGATGCGGCGCTGCAGCATCAATGGACGCCTTACGGGCAGATTTCGATTCATCTGAAACGCGCCGTGGTGGCTGCCGAGGATGACCGTTTTGTCGACCACGAAGGCTTCGACTGGGAAGGTATCCAGCGTGCGCTGGAAAAGAATGAAAAAAAAGGCCGCCCGGTATCCGGCGGCTCGACCATCAGCCAGCAGCTGGCGAAAAACCTGTTTCTTTCGCCTTCGCGCAGCTATCTGCGCAAGGCGCAGGAGGCGGTGATTACGGTGATGATCGAGGCGCTGTGGAGCAAGCGGCGGATTCTGGAGGTGTATCTGAACGTGGTGGAATGGGGCAATGGCGTGTTCGGGGCGGAAGCGGCGGCACAACGCTATTACAAGGTTTCCGCCGCCCGCCTGGGGCCGGCGGAATCCGCCCGGCTGGCGGTGATGCTGCCGAATCCGCGCAAGTACGAACACCAGTTTGGCGCGCGCCTTGCCGCCCATGCGGAGCGGATTCGCGCCCGGATGGGCAGCTCCCAGGTGCCCTGAGCGGAACGCAGCTTTCCACCAGCGTAAAAACGGCGGGGAATCGCGCCGCGTGTGCGTTTTGGGGTCGCGCCCGGGGTTCCAAGCCCGTAGAATGCGCCTCCTCCGCTCACGTTTCCCCTCCATCGCGCGAATGACCACGGAAGACGAACGCTCCCCCGACGACGTTCAGCAGCATCTGCGCGAAGTGCAGGACCTGCTGTCACGCCAGAAGCTGGTGGAAGAGCTCGTCCATCGCCAGGAGATGCCGCGCCGCGATCTGGTGGAATCACTGGTGCACAAGCAGCATATCGCCGGTCTGCAGGCCCGGCTCGATGCGCTGCACCCGGCCGATATTGCTTACATTCTTGAAGCGCTGCCGCTGGACGAACGCCTGTTTGTCTGGGATCTGGTCAAGGCGGAGCGCGACGGCGAGATTCTGCTCGAAGTCTCCGACGCGGTGCGCGAATCGCTGATCGAGACGATGGATCCGGAGGAGCTGAAGGCGGCGGCCGGATCGCTCGACGCCGACGAGCTGGCCGACCTCGCGCCCGATCTGCCGCCGGAAGTCATCCAGGATGTTTTCCAGTCGCTCGACAGCGAAGGCCGCGAACAGCTGAGCGCGGCGATGTCCTACGCCGAGGATTCAGTAGGCGCGCTGATGGATTTCGACATGGTGACGGTGCGCGAGGACGTCACCCTGGAAGTGGTGCTGCGTTACCTGCGCCGTTTCGACGATCTGCCGGACCACACCGACAAGCTGTTCGTGATCGACCGCAACGAACGCCTGCAGGGCATCCTCACCCTCGAATCGCTGCTCATCAACGATCCGGAAAAGGGCGTGGCGGAGGTGATGCGCACCGAGCCGGTCATCAGTTTCGCGCCGGAAGGCGACGCGGGCGATGCGGCGCAGGCTTTCGAGCGCTACGACCTTGTTTCCGCGCCGGTGATCGACAGCGACCGGCGCGTGATCGGCCGCCTGACGGTAGCCGACGTGGTGGACTTCATCCGCGAAGAATCAGAAGCCGAAATCCTGGGTAACGCCGGTCTGCGCGAAGAGGAAGATATTTTCGCCTCGGTATGGGACTCGGTAAAAAACCGCTGGGCGTGGCTGGCGGCGAATCTCGTTACCGCCTTTATCGCCTCGCGCGTGATCGGCCTGTTCGAAGGCTCGATCGAAAAGCTCGTCGCGCTGGCGGCGCTCATGCCCATCGTCGCCGGTATCGGCGGCAATTCAGGCAACCAGACCATCACCATGATCGTGCGCGCCATCGCCATGGGGCAGGTGGAGCAAAGCGCCATGAAGCGCCTGCTGCGCAAGGAAATCAGCGTGGCGCTGATCAACGGCCTGGTGTGGGGCGGGCTGCTCGGGCTGCTCGCGTGGTGGCTTTACGAGAGCGTGCCGCTGGGCCTGGTGATGACGGCGGCGATGACGCTCAATCTGCTGCTGGCCGCCACCGCCGGGGTGGCGATTCCGATGCTGCGCCAGCGCCTGGGCGCCGACCCGGCCATCGGCGGCTCGGTGATGATCACCGCGCTCACCGATTCCGGCGGCTTTTTTATCTTCCTCGGTCTGGCTACGCTTTTCCTGCTCTGAATATCCCGGCCGCGGCGGCGACCGTCGCCGCGATGTCGGCATCGGTGTGCGCGGCGGAAACGAAACCGGCCTCGAAGGCGGAGGGCGCGAAATAGTGCCCCGCTTCCAGCATGGCGTGGAAGAAGCGGTTGAAAGCGTCGCGGTCGGAGGCCATGACATCGGCGAATGAAGCCGGCGGCGCATCGCTGAAATAAACCCCGAACATGCCGCCCACCGCATCGGCGCAGAAACGCACGCCCGCCGCGCGCGCCGCATCGGCCAGCCCCGTCGCCAGCGCGGCGGTGCGCGCCGTCAGCGCCTCGTAGAAACCCGGCTCGCCTATCAGTTTCAACGAAGCCAACCCGGCCGCCACCGCCACCGGGCTGCCGGAAAGCGTGCCCGCCTGGTAGACCGCGCCCAATGGAGCGATCTTTTCCATGATGTCGCGCCGCCCGCCGAACGCGCCCACCGGCATGCCGCCGCCGATCACCTTGCCCAGCGTGGTCAGGTCCGGGGTGATGCTGTAGAGCCCCTGTACCCCTTGTGGGCCGGTGCGGAAACCGGTCATCACTTCGTCGAAGATCAGCACCGCGCCATACTGGGTGCACAACCGGCGCAGTCCTTCGAGGAAGCCGGCTGCGGGTTTGACCAGATTCATGTTGCCCGCCACCGGTTCAACGATGATCGCGGCAATCTCGTCGGCACGGGCCTTGAACACAGCTTCGACCTGATCGAGGTCGTTGTAGTCGAGCACGATGGTGTGGCGGGCAAAATCCGCCGGTACGCCGCCGGACGAAGGATTGCCGAAAGTCAGCAGGCCGGAGCCGGCTTTCACCAGCAGGCTGTCGGCATGGCCGTGATAGCAGCCCTCGAACTTGACGATCGCATCACGTCCGGTGAAACCGCGCGCCAGCCGGATCGCGCTCATCGTCGCCTCGGTGCCGGAGCTGACCAGACGCACCATCTCAACCGACGGCAGCAGCGCGCAGAGTCGCTCGGCCATCTCGACCTCGCTTTCGGTCGGCGCGCCGAACGACAGGCCGCGCAAAGCCGCTTCGCGTACCGCTTCGACGATGGCCGGATGCGCATGGCCCGTGATCGCAGGCCCCCAGGAGCCGACATAGTCGAGGTAGGCCTTGCCGTCCGCGTCCCACACCCGCGCACCCTCGGCGCGGGCGATGAAGCGCGGCGTGCCGCCCACCGAACGAAAGGCTCGCACGGGCGAATTGACGCCGCCGGGGATGGTGCGCTGGGCGCGCTGGAACAGTGTTTCGTTACGGCTCTGGTTTTGGGGACTGGACATCGGGATAGCTCGTCTGAAAGGGTTGGAAAGTTGAGGGAAAATTCAGGGGCCCGACGCGGCGAACAGATCGCGCCAGGCGCGCGCGCGCGCCGCCGGATCGGACGCGGAAAATACGTCGGTAATGACCGCCGCCAGATCGGCGCCAGCGTCGATAACCTGCACGGCGTTATCCAGCGTAATGCCGCCGATGGCCGCCACGGCCACGCCCAGTTCGCGCCGCGCGCGGCTCAGCAGATCCAGCGGCGCCCGCCGCGCCTGCGGCTTGGTCGGCGACGGAAACAGGGCGCCAAAGGCAACGTAATCGGCGCCCGCACGCGCGCCCTGTTCTGCCCGCACCCATTCGTCGTAACAGGACACGCCAAGGATACGCCCCGGCCCCAGCGCGGCGCGCGCGGCGGCCAGGTCGCCATCGTCCCGCCCCAGGTGCGCGCCATCCGCGCCGATGGCCAGCGCCAGCGCAAGATCGTCATTGACGATGAGCGGCACGCACGCCTCGCGGCAGAGCCGTAGCACGGCTTCTGCCTGCGCGCGGCGGGGGACAGCATCCAGTGCTTTACTGCGGTATTGCAGCAGCGCGGGACGGGCTTCGAGCACACGGGCCGCCAGCGCAAGCAGGCGGGCCGTATCCGGCTCATCCGGCGTTATCGCGTACAGGCCGCGCAGCGCGGGGCGCGGCGGATTATTCATCGTCCGTTTCCTGCACGCGCGCCCAGAAAAAACGGTCCGGCAGCGCCAGCCCCATGCCGGGGCGGTACGCATGGCGCAGCGTCTGCCAGGTGAATTCCTGCGCCTCGCGCACAGCCTCCGGCACGTTCATGCCATGAGCCAGCGCCGCCGCGGCCGCCGTGGCGAGGGTCGTATCCGCGCCGATAAAACGCCCGGGCAGACGCTCCCATGCATCGGTACGGATCACACCGCTTTCGTCGAACAGCAGGTTGATCACCTGCGCCCCCTGCCCGCCGCCGTCGGTGAGCAGGATATATTCGATGCCAAGGCTGAACAGGCCAGAAACCGCCTCTTCGACGGAAAGAGCGGCGCTCTCCCCGTCTTCATCGATATCCGCGCCCGCCAGACGCAGGATCTCATGCCGCCCCGCGACGAGCAGCGTGGTCTGCGGCAGAATCAGCCCGGCCAGCACGGCGGGCATGTCTTCATCAAGCGCTTCCGCGCCACCCACGCACAGCGCCGGTTCGAGCACCAGCGGAATTTCGGGATAGTCAGAAAGAATTTCCGCAATGGCGGCAATGGCTTCAACACTGCCGCCCAGCCCAAGCCTGAACACGCTGACCGGAATATCCTCCAGCACCGCCCGCGCCTGCGCCGCGATGACTCCAGCATCGGACGGGATAACTTCCTCCACGCCGCGCGTATCGCATACGAGCGCCGCCGTCTGCACCGCCAGCGGATGGCAGCCCATACTGGCCAGCGTCAGCGCATCCGCCAGCAGACCGCCGCCGCCCGTAGCGTCACCAGCGGAAAGGCACAGCACGGCGGGAGGAAAAACCGGTATGGCTATGGACATGACAGAAGGGATACCGCCCATTCTGGCGGTTCCCCTAAAATACGGTAAGATGCTGGAGATTTTACCGCCAATCCACGTCCAGCGATGGCCGATACCCCCTATAAGACTTTTGTGCGCCCGATCCACCATTTCGCCCGTAGCGGAACCATGATGGAACCGCCTGAAAAAGAAACGTTGCCAGGAAACCGCTGGAAAGGCGCGCCTCCGGGCTGGGCGCCGCCACGGACATCCGCCGTGCGGAAAGCGGCCCGGCCCCGCAACGTCACAATACCGATGCCGCCGCCCGTCCCTGCCCCATCTGCAGGACGCCCGGCAGCGCATGGAGCCGCCTTATGGATCTGACCGGCCTGAAAGTGATGGTCATCGACGACAGCAATACGATCCGCCGCAGCGCCGAAATTTTCCTCGGTCAGGCAGGCTGTCAGGTGCTGCTGGCCGAAGATGGCTTCGACGCACTGGCGAAAATCGCCGACCACCATCCCGACGTGATCTTCGTAGACATCATGATGCCGCGCCTGGACGGCTACCAGACCTGCGCGCTGATCAAGAAAAATCCGCGCATTTCCTCCACGCCGGTCATCATGCTGTCCTCAAAGGACGGGCTGTTCGACCGCGCGCGCGGCCGCATGGTCGGCTCGGACGAATATCTCACCAAGCCCTTTACCAAAGACAGCCTGCTCAAGGCCGTCGCCGCCCACGCCCCCCGCTGACTCGTAAACATGGAATGACGCCGACCATGCCTATCAGGAAAATTCTTGTCGTTGACGATTCGCCTACCGAGCGTTTCGCGCTGACGGATCTGCTCAACCGCCACGGGTATCAGGTCATCACCGCCGAAAACGGCGAAGAGGCCATCGCAAAGAGCAAAACCGAAGGCCCTGACCTGATCCTGATGGATGTGGTTATGCCCGGCATCAACGGCTACCAGGCTACGCGGACGATCTCGCGCAACAGCGCAACGCAGGCCATCCCGATCATCATGTGCACCAGCAAGGGGCTGGAAACGGACAAGATCTGGGGTATACGCCAGGGCGCCTACGATTATCTGGTCAAACCGATCGTGCATGAAGAGCTGCTCACCCGCATCAGGGCGATTGGCTGATATCCCATGTCGAAACGGATCAGTCTGCGTGAATTTCAGGAAGATCTGGTACGGCGCCTCGCCGAGGCGCAAACCGGCGGCCGCAGGGGGTTTCTCGGCATTCAGGCCGGCACTGAAAACTGGCTGCTCGATCTCGCCGACTCAGGCGAAATACTGCCGCCGCCGCCGCTTGCTCCGGTCCCGCTGACCCGGCCGTGGTATCGCGGCATGGCCAACGTGCGCGGCCTGCTGTACGGGGTCGTGGACTTTTCCGGTTTTCATCACGGCGTACCCATCATCCCGGCAGGGCAGGCCCGTCTCGTACTTGTCGGTGCGCGTCACGGCATACAGTGCGCCCTGCTCGTTTCCCGCACATGGGGACTGCGCAGCCACGACGATTTCGAGCCCGATTCCGTTCTCGCAGACGAGCGCCCCTGGGTGGGGCAGCGCCTGCGCGACACGCAGGACCGTCTATGGCTGCGCCTGGATGTGTCACGCCTGCTCGCCCATCCCGGCTTCCTTGATGCGGGAGCAACCCCAGGGGGCGTCACCCCGGGGCATGGGCGTCTTTAACCAGTCATTCCTATTCAACCTTAACCAGCTTAACTAGCGGCGGGGCACGCAACATGGCATTCAAGCTCTCCTTCGGCAAGAAAAAACCCGTTACGGACGAAGCAAACTCCTACACCACGATCATGGAGCCCGATACCATCACGCCGCCGGTTGCGGCTGCGCCGCCGCGCCCTCCGGCAAGCAGCCGATCCCTCGCCCAGCAGCTCCGGCTGTCTCTCATTGTCTTCATTATCCTGGTGGCGGCCATCGCGGGCCTCATCGTCCATCAGGGCCGCGAGTCCGGCATCGCAACCGGCTACGTAGCCGCCGCGGGGGAGATGCAGACACTGTCGCAGCGGATCGCCAAAGCCGCGCAGCTTGCCCTGCAGGGCTCCCCGCAATCTTTCGCGGAACTGCGCACCAGCGCCGCACGCTTCTCCGGCCTGCTTTCCGCACTCGAATCCGGCGGTGAAATCAACGGTCTTCCTGTACCGGCAATCCCCGAAAACAGCCGTCTCCAGCTGCAGGCCGTCGCCGAATCCTGGAGCAAAATCAGCGAGGATTCGGAGCAGGTGCTGGCCCAGGAAACCAACCTGCTCGCCCTGAACAGTTCGGTCGCCACCATCAACGCCTCCAACGCATCCCTGCTGGATCTCACCGAACAGATCGCCGCGCTCAAACTTCATCCAGGCAGCGACCTGCGCGATATCGCCACGACCAGCAACATGGTCATGCTGACCCAGCGTATCGCCAAAAATGCCAATACGCTGCTGGTGGCCAGTGCAATCAATCCGGATATCGCCTTCATCCTCAGCGAGGATACGAATGCCTTCAGCGATCAGATATCCACACTCCAGAAAGCCAGCACCGACGCCGAAACCCGCAACCGTCTGAGCCAGCTCCAGCCCCTCACGACGGGTACGCTGGAAGCGGCCTCGGGCATTCTCCGCAACATCCAGTCGCTCGTTCAGGCGAAACAGGCCGGCAGCCGGATTTTCAGCGACTCCACCCCTTTGCTGGAACGTTCAGGCGCCCTGGTCGAAGCGCTCAGCAAAACGTCCCGCGGTTTCAACCCGATATTCCTGGCGATCGGGGTGTGCTCCATCCTCGCGCTGCTGATGCTTGCCCGTATGGCCATGATCTACAACGGCAACATCGCCATGCGCCGCGCCGAAGCCGAAAGCCAGCGGGTGCAGGCTGAAAACGAACGCAACCAGGCCCAGCAGGCGATCCTGCGCCTGATGAACGAACTGGGCGATCTGGCCGACGGCGACCTGACCATACGCGCCACCATCACCGAGGACATCACGGGCGCGATCGCGGATTCGGTGAACTACACCATCGAAGAGCTTTCGGTGCTGGTGCGCCGGATCAACGACGCCGCGACCCGCGTAACCTCGACCACGCAGTCGGCGCAGAAAACATCCGCGGAGCTGCTCCGGGCAACCGAACGCCAGTCGCGCGAAATCGAAGGAGCCGGGCAAACCGCGCAAAGCATGGCGCAGTCGATGACCGAATCTTCCGAGCGCTCGCTGCAGTCCGCCCAGGCCGCCCGCCGCTCGCTCGAATCCGTGCGCAAAGGTGCCGACGCGGTGGAAAACACCATCCGCGGCATGAACAACATCCGGGAACAGATCCAGGAAACCTCGAAACGGATCAAGCGCCTGGGCGAATCTTCCCAGGAGATTGGCGAAATCGTCGAGCTGATTTCAGACATTACCGAACAGACCAACGTCCTCGCGCTGAACGCCGCCATCCAGGCAGCCTCGGCGGGTGACGCGGGCCGCGGCTTCACCGTCGTTGCCGAAGAAGTGCAGCGTCTGGCGGAACGCTCGGCGGAAGCGACCAAACAGATTTCCGCCATCGTCAAGACCATTCAGACCGACACCCAGGACGCCGTTGGCGCGATGGAAAACGCCACCCGCGACGTGGTCGAGGGCGCGCTTCTGTCCGACGCCGCCGGTCAGGCGCTAACCGAAATCGGACAGGTATCCATCGAAACGGCACGCCTGATCGAACAGATTTCTTCCGACACGCAGCAGCAGGCGGCCACGGCCTCGCGCGTGGCTGGCGCCATGAAGGAAATCCTCGCCATCACGGAACAGACTTCCGAAGGCACAAAGCAGACCGCTGTTTCCATCGGCCAGCTTACCGATCTCGCAACCGAACTCAAAGGCTCGGTTTCCGGCTTCAAGGTCTGACTGCCGCCGTAGCAAGAGAAGACGCTCATGACGCATGCCATCGAAGCAGATCCCGGCCCGCTCGCCTGGATTAAAAGCGAGATTGACCTCGCACTCCACCGCGCGACCGAAGCGCTCAGCGAAGCCGCCACGGCGCAAGACCCAGCCGTCCGGATCCAGTTCGCCCAGACTCATCTGCACCAGGTGTGCGGCGCGCTGTCCATTGTCGGGCTCGACGGGCTGACCCATTTCGCCTCCGCGCTGGACCAGTTCCTTGGCGGTCTGGCGCACTCGCCCGCTGCCGCCGACGCCACGCGCCTTTCCCTGGCGCATCGCGCCATGGCCAGCATCGGCAACTATCTGGACGAAATAGCCCACGGCGTCCCCGACCAGCCGCTGCGCCTGGCCCCGCTTCATGCCGAACTGGCCGCCGCCGTCGGCGATGCTCCGCCCTCTCCCGCCGAACTGTTTTTCCCCGATCTCACGCTGCGTCCGCCACGGCGCGCGGCGCCCGTTTCTTCGCCCCCTCTGCGGCAACTGCGCATCCACTACGAGCGCGGCCTGCTCATGTGGTTACGTGATGTCGCCCAGGCGCCCAAAGGGCTGGAAAGCATGCACGCCGCCATTATCGGCATCGAGGCACTCCAGGCCGGCACCCCCGCGCGCAGTCTGTGGTGGGCTGCCCTTGCTTTTTTCGATGGCCTGGCTAATGGCAGCCTTGCGGCAGATGCCACAACCCGCCGCCTGTGCACCCAGCTCGATGCCCAGATACGGCGGCTTCTGGCGGGCAATCCCACGGTTCCCGACCGGCTCATGCGCGAGCTGCTCTACTGCGTGGCAACCACTCCGGCGCAAACCAGACAGCAGAAAGCCGTCCAGTCCACATGGAAACTGGACGCCCTCAGTCCCTCCGCCGACAGCTCTCTCAGCGATACGCCGCGCGCGCCGCTGCTGAAAACGATCCATACCCAGCTGGCCACGGCGAAAGATGCCTGGAATGAGTTTTGTGCGGGCTCCGCCGCCGCGCTGCCGCAATTCAACGACGCCATGGCCGGGCTGTCCGAACCGGCAGCCCGCCTCAACCGCCCCGCCGTCAGCCGCATCGTTGCGGGGATCCATAAGTTCGGCCAGTGGCTGCAGCAGGACCCGCTGCGTTTTACCGAAACCATTGGCCTTGAAACCGCCTCGGCCCTGCTGCTCGCCGAAAATACGCTGGATCACCACTTTCTGGAAAACGAGGCCGACACCCAGGTCAATACAGCGCTGGCCCGCCTGGCCGCGCTGGCGCAGGGCGCGCCCCTGCCTGAAACCGGCAATATCGACTCCACCCGGCGCGCGCAGGAAAAGGACGCCGTCACACAGCTTTCCAGAGAAATTCTTTCCAGCCTCGCTCACGTCGAACAGATCCTCGACGACTACTTCCGCAACCAGGAAAAGCGGGAGCCCCTGCTCCGGCTGTCGGGGCCAATGCAGCAGATCAAGGGCGCCCTCACCCTGCTGGGAGAAACAGAAGCGATTGCCCTCGCCCATGAAGCTGGCGAAACCATCGCCCGTTTTGCCGAAGGAACGGTCCAGCCCGGGCCCGGCGAGTTCGAAACGCTTGCGCACCATCTGTCCGCGCTCGGTTTTTATGTCGAATCCCTGCAGCACACCCGCGTCAGCCTGAAACGTCTTCTCGATCCGGACGCGGCCGAAGAACCTGAAACGGATGAGATCGCCCCCGCTGCGACGGAATATCCGGCCGAAGCATTGTCCGCCCACCAGATACCGGAACAGGGCCCGGCCCCTGCCGCGGCAGATACGGAAAACATTCTCGACGTGTTCGAGGCTGATGCCAGACCCGCGCTGGAAGTTCCCAGACCTGCCGAGACCACCCTTAAACTGATCGAAGCCAGCGATGCGGAAATCGATGCCGAACTGCTGTGCATCTTCATCGAAGAGGCGCACGAAGTTCTCGCCACCATCGGCGAGCAGTTTGAACTGTCCCGCACGAAACCGGATGAAACGGAACACCTCATCGCCATCCGGCGGGGTTTCCATACCCTCAAGGGCAGCGGGCGGATGGTTGGCCTGCGCGACCTTGGCGAAGCGGCCTGGGGCATCGAACAGACACTCAACCGCTGGCTCCAGCTTGAATGGCCATCCACGCCCGCCCTGCACCACCTCATCAGCGCCGCCCGGGAATTTTTTGGCGAATGGATCGTCCAGCTCGAATCCGGCGGCCCACATAACCGGGATGCCTCGGCGCTGACAGAAGAAGCCGAACGCCTGCGCGCCACGGAAGCGCCCGGACCGGAGCTGCCAGAAACCGTTCCGGACGCGGATGCACCCGCCATAACCGCGCCCGGCGCGCCCGGCGCTGATCTGCCGCCGGGGGTCGAAGACCTGCCTGCCGAAGCCGAAGCCGAAGCCGAAGCCGAAGCCGAAGCCGAAGCCGAAGCCGAAGCCGAAGCCGAAGCCGAAGCCGAAGCCGAAGCCAGTCACAGGATACCCGGGGAAACAGGATTCGACCCCGAAGAAACCCGTCCCGGCTTTCCTTCCGCCGATGCCGGCATTGTGGTGGAAGAGCAGGAAATCACGCTCACGCTGGAAGAACTGCCGTTTGCAGAAGACGAACCTGCCATCGGGCAGGATCTCCCATCCCGGCACACGGCTGATCTGGCGGAACTGCCCGCATCCGGCGGACTTGAGTTCGAGCCTGAACCAGACCTGCCCGGCGGGGAAACGATGGCCCCCCCGCCCCCTGCCGCATCGCTGCTTCCCGGCGATCTGGCGCAGGACACCCTCGCCCGGCCCGTTCCAGCGGAAACGGCGCCCCCTGAAGTATCCGTTCCTGCAGTCGAAGTTCCCGCAGCGCAGGAAACCGCCGACCCGGTGCAGATTGACGGCACCCAGATACCGCCCCAGCTTTACAGGCTTTTCCTCGCGGAAGCACAGCAGCATCTGACGGTGCTGCGCCGCGATCTCAACCGTCTGGCCTTCAATCCGCTCCTGCAGATACTGGACGGAACCATTCGCGCGGCGCACACGCTGGCCGGCATTTCCGGCACCGCCCAGATTTCCCCCATGCTCGCCCTTGCGCGCGCGCTGGAACACGCACTGCATCGCCTCCAGGATGTCCGCCGCCCGCCGGGCACGGATCTTCCCCTGTTCGTCACGGCTGCCACCACGCTCGATGCGATGCTCGCCGAAGTGGCCCAGCAGCGCATGCCGCTTGAAGCCCCCGAACTGGCCGAGCAGCTGGAACAATGCGGCCATGCTCCCGGACACGGGGAACCGCATCCCGCAGCGCCCGCTCCTGTCGCCCCGCCGCAGCCGGAAGCAGGAAGTATCGCCGGATCCTCCACTCTGGTGCATGACGAAATCGACACCCAGCTGCTGCCCATCTTTCTGGAAGAAAGCGCGGAACTGCTGGGCCAGCTTCACGCCGCCCTGCGCGCCTGGCAGGACGACCCCGACGGCGGCGAACAGACCCAGGCCATCGCGCGCCATCTGCATACGCTCAAGGGCAGCGCGCGCATGGCGGGCGCCATGACGCTGGGCGAGCATGTGCACCAGCTGGAATCGCATCTCGAAACCTCGCTCAGGAACAGTCAGCCCGCACAGGCCACCATTGAGGAACTCGCCGCCGGTCTCGATCTTGTCGAACACCAGATCGACAGCCTCGCCAGCGGCGGCGCGCCGACGCCAGCAGCCACGCCTGCGGTAACACCGGCGGTTCCGCCGCCAGATGCGCAGCCTGAAACGGCTGATGCCGACATGGCCGCAGCCGCTACGCTGCGTGTCCGCGCAGACCTGATCGACCGCTTTGTTAACGAAGCGGGAGAAATCGGTATTTCCCGTACCCGCATCGACGGCGAACTGCGCACACTGCGGCGCTCCCTGCTCGACCTGACCGAAAACGTGATCCGCCTGCGCAACCAGCTGCGCGAGGTAGAAATCCAGGCCGATGTACAGATGCAGTCGCGCATCGCCCAGGCCGAATCGGCCCACAGCCAGTTCGACCCGCTGGAGATGGACCGCTACACCCGGCTGCAGGAACTCACCCGGATGATGGCCGAGAGCGTCAACGACGTCACCACGGTGCAGCAGAACCTGCTCAAGAACCTTGATGGCGCGGATATCGCCCTGCACGGCCAGGCCCGCCTGTCACGCGAACTGCAGCAGGGGCTGATGCGGGTGCGCATGGTGCCGTTCGACAGTCTGGCCGACCGGCTTTACCGCATCGTCCGCCAGGGCGCAAAAGATCTGGGCAAGCGCGCCAACCTCGACCTGCGCGGCGGACGCATCGAAATCGACCGCAGCGTACTAGAACACATGGTGCCGCCGCTCGAACACCTGCTGCGCAACGCGCTCGCGCACGGCATTGAAACGCCCGAAGCGCGCCACGCGGCAGGCAAACCGGAAATCGGCCAGATCAGCCTCAGCGTTACCCAGGAAGGCAATGAAATCGCCATCGAACTTGCCGACGACGGCTGCGGGCTCGACTTTACCCGGATCACGGAGCGGGCGAGAAAAAGCGGCCTGCTCGGCGCGGATGAACCCACCGACGAACGCCGCCTGATCAACCTCATCTTCGTCCCCGGATTCACCACCGCCAGCACGGTTTCCGCCGTATCAGGCCGCGGCGTCGGCATGGACGTGGTGAAAACGGAAACCGCCGCGCTCGGCGGCCGCATCGATGTCAGCAGCAAACCCGGCAGCGGCACCGTGTTCCGCATCTATCTTCCGCTCACGCTGGCCGTCACCCAGGCGCTGCTGGTGCGGGCGGGCGGGCATACCTACGCAATTCCGTCCAGTATGGTCGCGCAGGTCATGGAGCTGAAGCCGGAAGCGCTCGAATTCCTGCGCGTAAACCGGGGCACCGACTGGCAGGAAGAGCATTACGCCTACCGCTACCTGCCGCGTCTCCTTGGCGATAACGAAAGCAGGCCTGAAATCCAGCGCTACAACTGGATACTGCTGCTGCGCGCGGGCGCGCAGACGCTGGCGCTGCACGTGGACAGCCTGCGCGGCAACCAGGAAATCGTCGTCAAGAGCGCGGGGCCGCAGCTGAACCGCATCATCGGCATGTCCGGCGCCACCGTGCTCGGCGACGGTGAAATCGTGCTCATCCTCAACCCGGTGGCGCTCGCCAGCCGCGGCCTTGGCGACGATACCGACGAAACCGGCGAGTACATCAGCACCGGCGAAGAGGAAAACATCCCGGAGCCCCCCACCATCCTGGTGGTGGACGACTCGCTCACCGTGCGCAAGATCACCGGCCGCCTGCTTGAACGGGAGGGCTACCGCGTCATGACGGCCAAGGATGGCGTCGACGGGCTGGAAAAACTGCTCGAAACTGTCCCCGACGTTATCCTCTCCGACATCGACATGCCGCGCATGGACGGATTTGATTTCGTGCGCAACGTCCGCGCCGACAGCCGCACCCGCGATGTGCCGGTGATCATGATCACCTCCCGGCTGGCCGAAAAGCACCGCCAGTACGCCGCCGAGATCGGCGCCAGCCATTACCTGGGCAAGCCCTATCAGGAAGAAGAACTGCTGGATCTGCTGGCGCGCTACACGCGTCATCTCGCCACCACCTGAAAACGGCACCGCACCCGCCCCCTGGCCTGGGCGGGTGCGGCGACCGGCAAGCATCTCCACCGGCTAGAGCGTAAAATGGGCCCCATGGATACGCTCACGGCCAATCTCACGAACCACTTCCTGATCGCCATGCCCAGCATGGCCGACCCCCATTTCTCGCGCACCCTCACCTACATCGCCGAACACAACGACCAGGGCGCGCTCGGCATCATCATCAACCGGCCGATCGACATGACGCTCGCCACCCTGTTCGAACGCATCGAACTGCCGCTGGAAACCGGCGATCTCGCCAGTCAGCCGGTGTATTTCGGGGGGCCGGTACAGACCGACCGCGGCTTCGTGCTGCACCGCCCCTGCGGCGAATGGCATTCGACGCTGCGGGTCAACGCCGATGTCGGCCTCACCAGCAGCCGCGACGTGCTCCAGGCCATCGGCAACGGCAGCGAGCCGCACGAAGTGCTCGTCACCCTGGGTTATGCCGGCTGGGCCGCCGGGCAGCTTGAACAGGAACTGGTCGACAACGCCTGGCTGACGGTGGAAGCTGACATGGCCATCATCTTCGACCTGCCGCCAGAAGAACGTCTTGTCGCCGCAATGCAGAAACTGGGCGTCGACTTCGCCAGTCTCAGCGAAGGCGTCGGCCATGCCTGACGCGGCGCTGGCCTCCGCCCCGCCGTTATCACAGTCACTGCCATCACGCGGCACGCTGCTGGGCTTCGATTTCGGTCTCGCCCGCACCGGCGTCGCCGTCGGCGAGCTGGAAACCAGGCACGCCAGCGCTCTCACCACCCTGCACGAAGAGGCCAACGCCGCGCGCTTCGCCGCCATTGCGCGCCTCATCGGCGAATGGCGGCCCGTTGCGCTCGTCGTCGGCCTGCCGCGCCATATGGACGGCGGCGAACACCCGTTCGCCGCGCGTTGCCAGCGCTTCGCCAACCAGCTGCATGGCCGCTTCAACCTTCCCGTAACAACGGTAGATGAACGCCTCTCATCCGCCGCCGCTGAAGCCGCCCTGCGTGAAACCGGCCTGCGCGACTGGCGCGAACGCCGCACGAAACTCGATGCCAGCGCCGCACAGCTGATCCTGCAACATTTTCTGGATTCGATCCCACATGCCTCTGCCTGAGTCTCTTCCCTGCGCGGAAACGCTGTGCCAGCAGCTTGCTGAGCAGATGCGTCCGCATATCGCGCCCGGCGCCGTCCTCGTCGGCATCCACACCGGCGGCGTCTGGCTGGCCGAACGGCTGCACGCCCTGCTCGGCCTGACGCAGCAACCAGGCATGATCGACGTTTCCTTCTACCGCGACGACTACGGTTCCAGAGGCCTGCACCCGCAACCGCGGCGCACCGAAATCCCGTTCATGGTCGAAGACGCGCCCATCGTGCTGGTTGACGACGTGCTCTACACCGGGCGCACCACGCGCGCCGCCATCAACGAGCTGTTCGACTTCGGCCGCCCGGCCCGCATCGATCTGGCCGTGCTGGTCGACCGCGGCGGCCGCGAACTGCCGGTCGCCGCCCGCTACTGCGCCCTGACCCTGCCCGAACCGCTGCCCGCCTCGCAAAGCCTGCAGCTGCAGCGCGCGGACGATGGCGCATTGACCCTGAGGCTGACCGATGCGTAATCCCCAGCTCAACCAGCACGGCGAACTGCAGCATCTGCTCACACTCGACGGCCTGCCGCGCGAAATCATCACCGCGATCCTCGACACCGCCGCGCCGTTCACTGAAGTGGCCGAACGGGAAATAAAGAAACTGCCGCTGCTGCGCGGCAAAAGCGTGTTCAACCTGTTTTTCGAGAACTCCACGCGCACCCGCACCACCTTCGAGATCGCGGCCAAACGGCTGTCGGCCGACGTCGTCAATCTCAACATCAACACCAGCTCGGCCGCCAAGGGCGAAAGCCTGCTCGACACCGTCGACAACCTGTGCGCGATGCAGGCCGACATGTTCGTCGTCCGCCACGCAGCCAGCGGCGCGCCTTTCCTCATCGCCCAGCACCTGCACGCCACCGCCCGCAACCACATCCACGTCATCAATGCCGGCGACGGCCGTCATGCCCACCCCACCCAGGGGCTGCTGGACATGTACACCATCCGCCACTTCAAGCGCGATTTCACTGGCCTCACCGTCGCCATCGTCGGCGATGTGCTGCACTCGCGCGTGGCGCGCTCGCAGATCGCCGCGCTCACCACGCTGGGCGTGCCCGAAGTGCGCGTTATCGGCCCCAAAACCCTGCTGCCGACCGACGTGGAAAAGCTCGGCGTGCATGTTTTCCACGATATCCGCGAAGGTCTGCGCGGCGTCGATGTGGTGATGATGCTGCGGCTGCAAAACGAGCGCATGAACGGCGCGCTGCTGCCCACGCCGCAGGAGTACTACAAGGTCTGGGGGCTGACGGCAGAAAAACTGGCGCTCGCCAGGCCCGACGCCATCGTCATGCATCCCGGCCCCATGAACCGCGGCGTTGAAATCGACTCCGCCGTGGCCGACGGCGCGCAGGCGGTGATCCTGCCGCAGGTTACCTTCGGCATCGCCGTGCGCATGGCGGTGATGAGCATGCTGGGCGGGCACTGAGGGCCGCGCGCCCGGAGATCACACGCATGAAAATCCTGATCAGCAACGGCCGCCTTATCGACCCGGCCAGGCACCTCGACCGCACCGCCGACCTCTATCTTGCCGACGGCAAGATCGCCGCCATCGGCAGCGCCCCGGAGGGCTTCCACGCCGACAGCCGTATCGACGCCCAGGGGCTCGTCGTCTGCCCCGGTCTCATCGACCTTGCCGCGCGGCTACGCGAGCCCGGCTTCGAATACCGCGCCACACTCGAATCGGAAATGGATGCGGCAATGGCTGGCGGCGTCACCAGTCTCGCCATTCCGCCCGATACCGACCCGGCGCTGGACGAACCCGGACTGGTGGAAATGCTTTGCTACCGGGCCAAAAAGCTCAACCGCGCCCACATCTACCCGGTCGGCGCGCTCACCGTGGGGCTGAAAGGCGAACGTCTGTCGGAAATGGCCGAACTGGTCGAAGCCGGCTGCGTCGCCTTCAGCCAGGCCAACACGCCCATTGCCAACAACGGCATTCTGCTGCGCGCCCTGCAATACGCCGCCACCTTCGGCTTCCGTGTCTGGCTACAGCCCATCACCCCCTTTCTCGCGCGCGACGGCTACGCCCACGACGGCGAAATCGCCAGCCGCATGGGACTATCCGGCATTCCCGTGGCGACGGAAACCATCGCGCTCTACACCTATCTTCAGCTGGCGAAAATGACCGGCGCCCGCCTGCACGCCACCCGCCTCTCCAGCGCCGCCGGCCTTGCGCTCATCGAACAGGCGCGCAGCGACGGCATGGACGTGACCTGCGATGTGTCGATCAACCACCTTCATCTGTGCGACGCGGACATCGGCTACTTCAACGCAAACTGCCACCTGATTCCCCCGCTGCGCAGCCAGCGCGACCGCGAAGCGCTGCGCCGGGGGCTTGCCGAAGGCCATATCAACGCGCTGTGCTCGGATCACACGCCCGTCGACGACGACGCCAAACAGGCGCCTTTCTCCGAATCCGAACCCGGCGCGACCGGCCTTGAACTGCTGCTGCCGCTGACGCTGAAATGGGCGGAAGAAACCGGCGTGCCGCTACCGCAGGCGCTCGCCCGCATCACTTCGGAAGCGGCGCGCATAGTAGGCATCACCAAGGCGGGCCATCTTTCGCCAGGCGCCCGCGCCGACATTTGCGTGTTCGATCCCGCGGCGCGCGTGCGCGTCACCCGCGAAGGCCTGCGCAGCCAGGGCAAAAACACCGCGTTCCTCGGCCTGGAACTGCCCGGGCAGGTGCGCTACACCCTGGTTGAAGGACAGCTGATGTTCGGGGGCTGACGCCTGCGCCCGCTCAGCCCAGCGCGCGCAGGCGCGCCAGGGCGGTTTCGTCCGCGCCTTCGATGCGCACCCGCTTCGCCCGCGAGGTTTCACCGCTCACCAGCGTTACCGCCGCCTTCGGCACCGCGCAGAAGGCGGCAAGAAAGGCGCACAGCGCGGCATTGGCCTTGCCATCGACCGGCGGCGCGGCCAGGCGCAGCTTCATCGCCTCGCCATGCAGACCGGCAAACCCCGTCTGTTTCGCCCCCGGCTGGATATGCAGCGTCAGCAGCACACTGCCTTCCGCACCCTGGCGCAGCCAGCAGCTGTTCATCCGCCGCCAGGCAGCAGCAGGAACAGGAAGTTCTTGCGCAGGCCCCCGATTACGAGCAGCACGATCTGCAGCACCAGCAGCAGCGCCAGCGGCGACAGATCGACATTGGCGACAACCGGCACGATGCGCCGGAAAGGCCGCAGAAACGGCGCGGCCAGCGCATGAAACACCGGCGCGGCGGGCGCATGCGGATTGACCCACGACAGCACCGCCGACACCAGCACGATGCCAAAAACGAGATACACCGCCGTGCGCAGCAGCCCGATCAGGCCCAGCCCGGCAATGCCCAGCAGCACACCGCCCGGATGGCCGCCCAGCGCCTCGCCGCCCAGCATCACTTCAGCCGCCGCCAGCAGGATCTGGAACAGCCACGCCGGCAGCAGGCTGGCCATGTCCAGCCCGAACAGCCCCGGCACGAAACGCCGCAGCGGCACCACCACCCAGTCGGTCATGGTCACAACGAAATGCCCGATCTGGTTGCGGAACGGCGCGCGCTGCCACTGCATGAAAAAACGCGCCAGCAGCATCAGCGTGATGAATCCCAGAACCGTATTGACGATCAGCAGCAGGATACTGGTCAGCACGTCTCACCCCTTGCCGGACAGATCGCCCAGCTCCCGCCCGCGCGCGGCGGCGGCGGCCACGGCGGCGACCAGTCCGTCATGCCATCCCGCAGCGGCGAGACTGCCCAGCGCGGCTTCAGTCGTGCCCCCTTTCGAGGTAACGCGCTCGCGCAGGCGCGCCGGGGGCTCTTCAGATGCGGCGGCAAGCTTTGCTGCGCCCAGCACGGTATCGAGCGCAAGCTGGCGCGCGGTGGTTTCGTCGAAACCGAGCGCGCGCCCGGCAGCTTCCAGGGCTTCGATAAAATGGAAAACGTAGGCAGGGCCACTGCCGGACACCGCGGTGACCGCGTCCATCCGCGCCTCGTCGCCAACCCACACGGTGCTGCCGACGGCGGCGAGCACCTCTCCGGCGGCCTGCCGCCCGGCTTCATCCACCGAAGCATCGGCAAACAGCCCCGTCACGCCCGCGCCGATCAGCGCCGGCGTATTCGGCATGCAGCGCACCAGCCGGCGATAACCGCCAAGCCAGCGGGCAAGATCGTCCAGACGCAGGCCTGCGGCGATGCTGATCACCAGCTGGGAGGACAGCCGTCCGGCCAGCGCCGCCAGCGCCTCTTTCATCTGCTGCGGCTTCACCGCCAGCACCAGCACATCGCACGCCAGCGCGGCTTCGTCAAACACCTCCACGGCGCGCACGCCAAAGCGCTCGCCCAGCCGCGCGCGGCACGCCGCATCGAGTTCCACCACCTGCAGCCCATCCACGGCATACCCTTTGGCGACAAGGCCACCGAGCAGCGCTCCCGCCATGTTGCCGCCGCCGAGAAAAGTAATCTTCATGCCTGTCCTGTTCTGGTTTCAAGTGCCGGGGAAAGCGCCGCCAGCTCTCGCCCCGAAGATGGCCGTACCCACGCGCACCAGCGTGGCTCCTTCGGCAATGGCCGCTTCGAGATCGTGCGACATCCCCATCGAAAGGGTATCGAGCGTCAGCCCCGCTGTTGCGGCGAGTTCGTCGCGCAGCAGGCGCAGCCGGGCAAAACGGGCGCGCTGCACGGAAACATCGTCCGTCGGCTCAGGAATCGCCATCAGGCCGCGCAGCCGCAGACGCGGCAGCGCCGCCACCGCCCGCGCCAGATCCGCCGCTCCAGCGGGTTCGACGCCGCTTTTGCTTTCTTCGCCGCTGACGTTAACCTGGATGCACACGTTCAGCGGCGGTTGGCCATCGCCGCGCTGCTCCGACAGGCGCGCGGCGATTTTCAGGCGGTCGATGCTGTGCACCCAGTCGAAATGCTCCGCCACAGGACGGGTCTTGTTGCCCTGCAGCGGGCCGATGAAGTGCCATTCCAGCCCCAGATCGCGCAGTGCCCCGATCTTTTCCACACCTTCCTGCACGTAATTTTCGCCAAAGGCGCGCTGCCCCGCCACCGCCGCTTCCCGAACAAAAGCCGCTGGCCACGTTTTGCTCACCGCGAGCAGCTTCACCTCCGCCGGATCGCGCCCCGCGGCCCCGGCCGCCAGCCGGATCCGCCGGGTTACGGCTTGCAAACTGGCGGAAATTAATGTCATATTGATACAGTCCATCCCACGGTGCCACGCGCCGGAAGTATAGCATCGCCCCCAGCAGCCCCTCCGCCCCGTAACCCGCCGCTTTCCTGCCCGAGTCGCCATATGGATATCACCGAACTGCTTGCCTTCTCCGTCAAGAACAAGGCTTCCGACCTTCATCTTTCCTCCGGTCTGCCGCCGATGATCCGGGTAAACGGCGACGTGCGCCGGATCAATCTGCCGCCCATGGAACACAAGGATGTGCACGCCATGGTGTACGACATCATGAACGACGGGCAGCGCAAACAGTATGAAGAAACCTGGGAGTGCGACTTTTCCTTCGCCATCCCCAACCTCGCGCGCTTCCGGGTCAACGCGTTCAACCAGAACCGGGGCGCGGGCGCGGTGTTCCGGACGATTCCGAGCAAGGTGCTGACGCTGGAGGCCCTGAACTGCCCGAAGAGCTTTCAGGACATTTCCGACCAGGCGCGCGGCATCGTGCTCGTAACCGGCCCCACCGGCTCGGGCAAGTCGACCACGCTGGCGGCGATGATCGACTACGTCAACGAAAACAAGCACGCGCACATCCTGACGGTGGAAGACCCGATCGAGTTCGTGCACGAATCGAAGCGCTGCCTGATCAACCAGCGCGAGGTGCACCGCGACACCATGTCGTTCAACAACGCGCTGCGCGCGGCGTTGCGCGAAGACCCGGACGTGATCCTGGTGGGCGAAATGCGCGATCTGGAAACCATCCGCCTGGCGCTCACCGCGGCCGAAACCGGCCACCTCGTGTTCGGCACGCTGCATACCTCATCGGCGGCGAAAACCATCGACCGCATCGTCGACGTTTTTC
Source organism: Rhodocyclaceae bacterium (assembly GCA_031555955.1). GTDB lineage: Bacteria > Pseudomonadota > Gammaproteobacteria > Burkholderiales > Rhodocyclaceae > Azoarcus. Next base: position 29,819 of record JAVBTY010000004.1, read on the forward strand.
CCGCAGCGGAAAAGGACATGGTGCGCTCGATGCTTTCCGAGTCGCTGCGCGCGGTGATCTCGCAGACGCTGCTCAAGACCAAGGACGGCCAGGGCCGGGTCGCGGCGCACGAGATCATGATCGGCACCCCCGCCATCCGCAACCTGATCCGCGAAAACAAGATCGCCCAGATGTATTCGGCGATCCAGACCAGCCAGGCTGCCGGCATGCAGACACTCGACCAGTGCCTGGCCGACCTCGTCCGCCGCAACATCGTTTCCGCCGCCGAGGCGCGCATCCGGGCACAGAACAAGGACAACTTCGCCTCAGCCTGAGCACCGGCGGGGAATCACCGATAACCAGAATCCGGCATAAATGGCGCATCCCCGCCTGCCGCAAGGAGTATTGCGATGGAACGCGATCAGTCAATCAGGTTCATGAACGATCTGCTGCGCCTGATGGTGCAGAAAAACGGCTCCGACCTGTTCATCAATGCGGGCTTCCCGCCCGCGATCAAGGTCGATGGCCGCATCGTGCCTCAGTCCAACCAGACTCTGGCGCCGCAGCACACCGCCGAGCTGGCGCGCGCGATCATGAACGACCGCCAGGCGGCCGAGTTCGAAGCCACCAAGGAATGCAACTTCGCCATTTCTCCCGCGGGAATCGGGCGCTTCCGCGCCAATGCCTACATCCAGCAGGGACGGGTAGGGCTGGTGCTGCGCACGATCGCGATGAAGGTTCCAACCATCGCCGAGCTTGGCCTGCCCGACATCCTCCAGGACGTCGCGATGACCAAGCGCGGACTGGTGATTTTCGTCGGCGGCACCGGCAAAACAACCTCGCTGGCGGCGCTGGTGGACCATCGCAACGAGCACTCTTACGGCCACATCATCACCGTCGAGGATCCGATCGAATTCGTCCATCCGCACAAGAACTGCATCGTGTCCCAGCGCGAACTGGGCATCGACACGGACTCCTGGGATGCGGCGCTGAAAAATACGCTGCGCCAGGCGCCAGACGTCATCCTTATGGGCGAAATCCGCGACCGCGAAACCATGGATTACGCCATCGCCTTCGCCGAAACCGGCCACCTCTGCCTTGCCACGCTGCACGCGAACAGCGCCAACCAGGCTATCGACCGCATCATCAACTTCTTCCCCGAAGAGCGGCGCACGCAGCTGCTGATGGATCTGTCGCTCAATCTGCGCGCGATGATTTCACAACGCCTGTTGCCCGTGAAAGACCGCAAGGGCCGGACGGCCGCGGTCGAAATCCTGCTCAATTCGCCGCTGATCGCCGACCTTATCTTCAAGGGCGAGATTCCCGGCATCAAGGAAATCATGAAACGCTCGCGCGAGCTGGGCATGCAGACTTTTGACCAGGCCCTGTTCGATCTTTACGAGGCCGACGTCATCTCTTACGAAGACGCGCTGCGCAACGCCGACTCCGTGAACGATCTGCGTCTGCAGATCAAGCTCAACAGCCGACACGGCGAACGGGATCTGTCCGCCGGCATCCAGCACCTCGATATCGTGTAACCATGTAACCCCCGCTGGCGGCAAGCCCGCCGCCAGCGGATTTTCTTCAGATTCAGCCTCCCGCCAACTCTCCGTGGCGGTCCCTGATCATACGGTCGAGCAGGTCCACGATCAGGTCGCTGCCCTTCTCGGCCTGCCGCAGGGAATCGAGAATTTCTTCCTGCAGATCGCCCGTGCCGGCCTCCCAGTCCTGCGTCATCAGTTTCACCGCATGCGCCATTTTCTGGTGCACAACGGCATGCGGCTCCATCAGCTTGCGGTAAGCACTGGAGGAGTGGAAGCGTTCCGTGTTCGGCGACGCCAGCCAGCGGCCAAAGCGGCATTCATTCTCGGTAACGCGCACCGCGGTCGCCTCGGACGACTCGGCGCCGTGATCCAGCGCCAGGTAAGCGTTCTGCTTGAACACGAAGTGATCCACCTTGGCCAGCGCGGTGAAGCTGACGTCATACACATAATCGATCCTGCGCAGGGACTGGCCCGCCGATCCGGCAAAAGAAGTAAAACGGGCTTCGAGATCACCCACGCTGGCGCAGGAGATGTCAGCCATTTTTTTCATCTCTCCGGCCTCCAGGAGCATGTTTGCCGCCTGTTCGCGCAGCACCGTCATCACTCCGCCAATTTCGCCCGAGGCGCGGATCGTGTCCTCGGCCAGCTTGCGCACCTCATCGGCCACCACGGCAAAGCCACGGCCGTGCTCACCCGCGCGCGCGGCCTCGATGGCTGCGTTCAGCGCAAGCAGGTTGGTCTGGTCGGCAATGCTGCGGATCAGTTCGACGGAACGGGTGATTTCACCGCTATGGGCGTTGAGCGCCTCGATTTCCGTACTCACCCGTCCGACCTTGTCCGCAATACCGGAAAGATCCTTCACTACCTGATGCATCGATTCCCTGCTGCTTTCCGCATCGCTCGCTGTCTGTCCGGCAAGCTTTGACAGCTCCTCGGTCGCGGAAACAATGCTGAGCATGTCGCGCTGGTTGGTGCGGATATTCTGCAGAAGATTGGTGGAATTCAGCTGTCCCGCGCGGGACAGCAGGGTGTTACGCCGGTCACCCTTCGACATCTGCTCCAGCCCGCCCAGAAACCGGTTGGTGGCTTCAAGCGCCTCCCGGAACGCGCCCTCGGCCCCCTCCGTCCGCGCGTAGCGGCTGAACTCACCGCTGCCCGCGCTCTCCTGCGCGGCCTCCTGTTCACGGAAACAGGTTTCAATCTGGTCCAGTATGGCGTTGAGATCGGAACACACGCGACCCGGCCCGCTATCGGGACTGATGCCGGTAATGCGCGTTGCCGTCTCACCGGCGGCGATGCGGCGCGCCGCATCCGCAAGCTGCTGCAGGGCCATCTCCGCAGCCTGCACATGGCGCAGATAAAAAATGCCGCCAAGCACGCCGCAGATCACAAGCGCTCCTCCCCACAGCAGATCACCCGTTTCCCTGCCATGCAGCGCCCAGCCCGCCAGCACTGCGGCAAGCAGCAGCCCGTTCGCGCCCCACACCTGCAGGCGCGCTTTCGAAGAAAAAAAAGACGGATTACCCATGTTCCACATCCTGGTCAGACAGGCCGGAACAGGGTGTTTGCCGGGCTCTCTGTCCCCGACAACACCTGCCGGACCTTGGTCCCAAACATGCCGGAGAATTTTCTCCGGAGCCATTCTCCCCGCAGCCCCCAAAAGGGCGAACGGGCCTCTCCCCTGGTATTTTTATATTTGATCCACCACATGTGCCGCCTGCCGGCTGCGCATGCCGCCCGTCACCATCCTGTATTCATACAGGCGGCATTCGAGCGACCCATTGAATAACGGCGTGCGGCGACTGGCCTTGAGGCCAATAAGTTTAGGCAGCATCGGATCGCCGCTAAGGAAATGGCATCGCCATCCGCTCCAGCGTTTTTTCAGCGCATCGCCCAGGGCCGGGTAAAACGCGGCCAGCTCCTCCGCCTCGCCAATACGCACGCCGTAAGGAGGATTCGTCACCATGATCCCTTCCTCCGCTGGCGGCAGGCGTTCGAGCAGGTCGGCCCGCTCAAGCGTCACGCAGCCAGCGATGCCTGCCGCCTCAAGCGTCGCCCGGCTGCGCCGCACCTGCTCGCCGACGATATCGGAACCATAAACGGGCAATAAACGCGCCGTCTGGCGGCGTTTTTCAGCCGCGCCACGCAATGCGCTCCAGACGGCGCGGTCAAAAAGACGCAGGCGCTCGAAAGCGAAACGCCGCCCCAGCCCCGGAGCGATATCAAGGGCGATCTGAACGGCCTCCAGCAGAAAGGTGCCGCTGCCGCACATCGGATCGACCAGCGCCTCGTCCGGACGCCAGCCGGACAGGCGCAGGATTCCGGCCGCAAGATTCTCCTTCAGCGGCGCTTCCACCGCTGCCGCCTTGAAGCCGCGCCGGTACAGCGGTTCGCCGGAAGTGTCGATATACAGCGTCACCGTATCGGCGGTGAGGAAGGCATGGATGCGCACCGCAGGCGCGGCGGTATCGACGCTGGGCCGCCGCCCGTGCACGGCGCGGAAGTGATCGCACACCGCATCCTTGATGCGTAGCGTGATGAATTCCAGGCTCTTCAGCGGTGATTTCTGCGCGGTGATGAAAACGCGAAGGGTGTCGTCCGGCGTAAACCACTTTGCCCAGGTCACACCGTAAGCCAGTCTGTAAATATCATCCTCGCTCCGGTAGCGTCCGGCGGCCACCTGCCACATCACGCGCGTGGCAAGGCGGCTTTCCAGATTGGCGCGGTAGCACGCGGGCCAGTCCCCCTGCCACATCACGCCGCCATGAACGGTATCGGCCGCGCCCGCGCCGCATCCGCGCAGCTCGTCCGCCAGCAGGGATTCCAGTCCGCGTGGACAGGGAGAAAAAAAACGTTCAGTCACGTCAGACTCCAGAAAGGAAAACCGGCATTCCCGCAGATGCGGCCAGCCTTTGCGGCAAGCACCTGCATACTCCCGAAGCCCGCCACCCCTTTGCTGAAAATATTTTCTATGCTCACGTTCTGAATATCCTGTGATTCAGCCCGGAAAAAGCGGGCGGATATAAGGATTCTATCTATTCATGACACATTGTTCTGCTTTTTTCATAGCCCGGGGAACTGATAGAATCGTCCGCCGCCCATAACCGGACTCTGCCGGACAGCGCCCGGGGGAATATCGCTGCACCTCCATCCCGGCGCCCGCCGTCCGGTTTTTATCCGGCGCCAGTTCCCATGAAAGCTTTCAGGCAGCTCCCCGTACCTGAAAACCTGAAACCCGTGGCATCGCAGCGTGCCGCCCATTCCGGCAAAACGCTGAAAAAAGGGGGTATCGCACATCACCATGAGCGCGCTGCGAAAAACGATCCGGGACCGGCTCGGCCGCATCTATGCGAACACCACGCCGGCATGGGCCTACAACCCCACCATGCTGGCCATCCGCAACGGCCTGCTGCTGGCGCTGCCGCTGGTCATGGCCGGTTCCATCGCGCTGCTGCTCAACAACCTGCCTGTTCCCGCCTACCAGCAGGCAATGGAATCCCTGTTCGGCCCCGGATGGCGCACATTCGGCGCCACGGTCTGGAACGGCACCTTCGGCGTTCTTGCGTTGCTGATGCTCTACAGCATCAGCCAGCATCTGACCCTGCACCATAACCAGCAGCATCCGCTGGAGCCCATCAGTCCCATCATTACGGCGCTGGTCAGCTTCGCCTGTCTGGTCATCATCACACCCGCGGCCGACGGCGCGGGACTGGCCGCGAAGTGGACCGGCGCTGGCGGCCTGTTCGTCAGCATCGTCACCGCGCTGCTGGCCACGCGGCTCTTCCTGGCGCTGGCCCGCAGCAGGTTCCTGCATTTTTCCCTTTACGCGGAAGGCGCCGATTCGGCCATTCCACAGGCTTTTTCCTGTCTGGCCCCCGGTATCGCAACGATTTTCGTATTCGCCTTCATCAGGCTTTTTTTCGACGCCTTTACCGGCAGCAGCGTGCATCAGGCCCTGCACGATCTCATCCTGTATCCCTTTTCGCTTTTTCAGGATGCCCTCGGCACCAGCGCCGCCTATGTCCTGATCTGTCAGCTGCTCTGGTTTGTCGGCATTCATGGCGCCAATGTCCTTGATCCGGTCACGCACCAGTTCTACGAACTGGCCTCCCAGGAAAACCTGGCCGCGCTGGCCGTCGGTCTGCCAATGCCGCACACGATCACCAAGCTTTTTCTCGATGTGTTCGTATACATGGGCGGCGCGGGTTCATCGCTCTGCCTGCTGGCCGCACTGCTGATCGCAAGCCGGAATAACGGCAGCCGCAAGCTGGCGCAGATTTCCCTGCTGCCGGGCGTTTTCAACATCAACGAACTGCTGCTGTTCGGCCTGCCGGTGATCCTGAATCCGGTTTTTCTCATTCCGTTCATTCTCGTTCCGCTGGTTCTGGCCTGCAGCAGCTATCTGGTGATTTATCTCGGCATCGTTCCGGGCCCGAGCATCATCGTGGACTGGACCACTCCCCCCATCATCAGCGGCTATATCGCAACCGGTTCGATGCTGGGCAGCCTGCTGCAATGCTTCAACCTTGTCCTGGGCACGGCCATCTACATCCCGTTCGTCAGGCTGTCGGACCGCATCAAGGCCAACCGCCTGAAAACAGCCATGAGCGGCCTGATGGAAGTCGCCTGCGGCAATACGGTCAGCCTCTCGGGCAAAAAGTGTCTCGACCGCGAAGACGAGATCGGCACGCTGGCGCGCGCGCTGGCGAGCGACCTGCAGACCGCACTGCGAACCGGCGTGGGGCTCTGCCTGGAATACCAGCCGCAGATCAACCACATTACCGGCCGGGTGATCGGAGCCGAAGCGCTGGTGCGCTGGCGCCACCCCGCCTACGGACCGATTCCGGCGCCAGTCATGGTTGCGGTATCGGAGGACGGCGATTTCATCGGCCCCCTCGGAGAATGGGTGCTGAACGAAGCCTGCGCCGAGCGGCGGCGCTGGCACGACAAGGGACTCGACGACGCTTTCGAAATATCGGTCAACGTGTCCGTGCTGCAGCTCGATGACGTCATGCTGCCGCGGAAGATAGACGCCTGCCTCAAAAAGCACGATCTGCCACCCTACATGCTTGGCATCGAGGTCACCGAATCAGTCGCGCTGGCCCCGGACACCATACATAACCAGACGCTGCACGCCATCCACCGTCTCGGCATCGGCGTTTCGATCGATGATTTCGGCATGGGCCACAGCTCCCTGCTTTATCTGAAGCATTTCCCCGTCAGCACGCTCAAGATCGACAAGGTGCTGAGCAAGGACGTGGAGAACGACCATACCTGCGCAGAAATCATCACCACGATCGTCGACCTGTGCCACACCCTGCATGTCGATATCGTGGTCGAATTCATCGAAAACCAGGAGCAGATCACCCTGCTCAGGGAACTGGGATGCCACATCTTCCAGGGCTACTTCTTCAGCAAACCGCTGCCAGGCGAACAGCTGCTGGACTACGCAAACCGCACGAACGCCCAGGCCGATGCCGCCAGCGCATGGGCGCTGCCGCACGCCACCTGACGCCCTGATTCAATGACGCTTTCCGCACATTTCCCGCGTGGCGATGCCTTCCGTTCGTCACTCTGTGGTTTTTTCCATCTGCTGCTTTCCCTAACCACGCTGCCGCTGGCATACGCGGTGGATGCCGGTGATGGAAACCCGCCCGCCCCTTTCTGGCGCGACGCGGAACTGAAGGGCAATGCCTTTTACTTTCACCGCCACCGGGAGCGCTACCAGATCGAAACCGGGCAGTACGAAAATCTTCTGCACCATTCCACGCTGCAGACAAACCTCGAATTCAGCTCCGGCCTCATCGAAGAAACGGCGGGCGTCGATCTGGCCTGGTTCGCTACGACCGATGTCGAAAACACCGGCCTTCCCGTGCATGAAATCAGCTTTTTCCCGTGGCGCGATCCCTGGTCCCCGGACCCGACCCAGGAGGACGCGCGCAGCGGCGGCTCACTCTACCGGGCGCACCTGCGGCTCAGGCACAGCGGCGCCTGGGCGAAGCTCGGCTATTTCCAGCCCTCCGGCCCCGGCGTGCTCGGCGTCAACTGGTCCCTGCTGCCCGGCACCTACCGGGGCGTGGAAGGCGGTGGGCAGATCGGCGCGCTTTCCCTCGCGGCGGCGTATGTCACCGGCTACAAGGCCCCGTGGTTTCAGGACGTTTACGCCTTCCGGCAGAACGATGGCGCGACGGCGGTCGACTTCCTGTGGTCGGCGGGCGCGCGCTACGCCTTCAGCCCCGCGCTGTCGGCGGAACTGGCCTGGGGCGGCTCGGAGAACTACCTCAGGAACGCGCACCTGAAGATCAGACTGGACCAGCTGGCCGACGCGGCGCTCCCGTTCTACCTGAGCTACCAGCTCTACGCGATGGCGGACAGCGACAACGCCGCGCCGGTGAACGACAACTTTTCGGGCACGGCCTGGCAGCATTACCTCGCCGCGCAGTACCGCCCCGGCTCCTGGAGCCTGCGGGCGGAATTCCTCCACACCCGCGCGCCGATGGACCGCCCCGAAAACGTCGGCTATTTCGCCTACCGCCTCACCAGCGCCTATGGCGGTTCGAACGGCGCTTACGAACCGTGGTGGGACACCCGCTCCGACTGGAACCACCACAAGGAAAGCGCCCTGTTCGCCGACGTTTCGCGCACGTTCGGCGACATCGGACTGCCCGGCTGGAGCGCCGGTCTTTCCTTTGCGCGCGGCTGGGGCGGCAGGGCCTACGGTTATTCCGGAACGCTGCGGGAGCATGCTTACGCCATCGACCTCGGATACGCTGTCGCCAGCGGCCCCCTGAAGGGAGCCCGCGCCGCCCTGCACTACATCCGCTACGACAACGAAACCAGCCTGCCGAGCTGGACCGTTTTCAGGAACGCGTTCCAGGACGAGCGCGACATCAAGTTCATCGTCACCCTGCCCTGGAATTCCTGACAGGACTGCCGCAGAACACCCTGCTCCATCCCGTGCGAACAGGAAAAAGCCCTGGCGCGCGAGCATCCAGAAAGCCCCCATATACCCGCAGGTTCCGCTGATATCACCGGCCCCCGACCAGCCCGGCATCAGATTCAATTCTCATTTACGAAACAGCTTTCACACAAACATAAAAAACTTGAATGTCGCGGCTTGTAGAAAAACCGTACATTGTCCCTCCAGAAAAAAAGCCCGGAAAATCGCCAGGCATCCGCATCCATGCCTGCGTACTGATTTTCCCCGGCATTGAACCGCACATGAAAATCCCATGTTCCTTCGCATCTTCATATCATGCGAAAACGCCCATTCCGGGCGTTTTCGCATGTCATCCGGGAATTACCGCCCCCCTCAGCGGTCAATGCTGCCGGTTGCCCGACAACCTGATCCAACGCACCGAAAGCCACCGGGAGAAAAAAACATGCGCGCGCTGATAACCGGAGCCATGATTGCCCTGCTTGCCGCCTGCGGAAAGGAAGCGCCGCCGCCTGCGGCGCGTCCGCCGGTGGATGTCACCGTACAGACCGTCGCACCGCAGGACGCACCTGCCGTTTTCGAGTTCGTCGGACAGACCGAAAGCTCGCAGCAGGTCGAAATCCGCGCCCGGGTTTCCGGCTTTCTTGAACGGCGGATGTATACGGAAGGCTCTCCGGTCAAGGCCGGGCAGGTGCTGTTCGTGATGGACAAAAAACCTTTCGAGGCCGAACTGACGGCGGCGCGCGCGGAACGATCCGAGCAGGAGGCGCGGCTGACCGTGGCGCGGCAGAACCTGGCCCGCATCAAACCGCTCGCGGCGCAGAACGCCCTGTCGCAGAAAGATCTCGACGACGCCACCGGGCAGGAACAAAGCGCCGCCGCCGCGCTGGAGGCCGCGCGCGCAAAAGTGACCGATGCGGAACTGAACCTGAGCTACTGCACCATTTCATCGCCGGTCGACGGCCTCTCCTCCTTCGCCAAGCAGCAGAACGGCAGCTACATCGATCCGCAGAACAGCCTGCTGACCTATGTGGCCCGGCTCAGCCCGATGCGGGTCAATTTCAGCCTGTCGGAAAACGAGATCCTGCGTCTGCGTGACGACCAGGGCAAAGGCAGGCTGAAACTGCCTCCGCGCGAGAACATGGAAGTCGAAGTCAGGCTTGCCGACGGAACAACGTTTCCTTCACGCGGGCGCATCACGTTTGCCGACGCGGCATTCAGCGACGAAACCGGCACCTATCTGGTGCGCGCCGACGTCGACAACGCACAGGGCAGCCTGCGCCCCGGCCAGTTCGTACGCGTGCGCCTGCTGGGCGCGGTGCGCCCGGGCAGCTTCGTGCTGCCGCAGCGGGCGGTTCAGCAGGGGCCGCGCGGTGAATTCGTCTGGATCGTGGATCAGGACGGCAAAGCCGAACAGCGCGTGGTAACGGTGGGCGACTGGCTGGGCGATAGCTGGGTGATCCGCGACGGCCTGCACGCAAATGAACGCGTGGTGGTGGATGGCGCGCTCAGGGTCACGCCGGGCGCGCAGCTCAAGGCCACGGCGGCAGCGCAGGCAGGCAGCAGCAGCGCGGGCGGAAATCCGGGCCCGGCATCCGGACAGACCGCGCCTGCCGCGGCCACACTGATGCCGCAAGCCGTCGCGGCCATAACGGCATCAGCGGGTGCGGATGGTCATGCAGCCAGCGGATCCCCCAACGACGTATTCAGCGGTACGCCCAAAACCCCGCCCGTATCCGCCCCCGGCGCAGAACATGACATGGCGCGCGCCGTGGTGCGTTTTGCCCACTCCAGCACGGTATTCGATGCCGAAAACGCAAAAATACTGGCGGATATCGCCGCGCGGCTTGCCGCATCGCCGCAATCCCGCGTGACGCTGACGGGCTACGCCGACCGCAGCGGCAGCCCCGCCAGAAACGCGACGCTGGCGCGCATGCGCGCGGAGGCGGTGCGCGGAGCGCTGTATGTCGCGGGAGTCAAGGAAGCGCAGGTGGACATGCGCGCGCCGGCGGCAATTACCGGCAGCGGCAGCGATGAGGAAGCGCGCCGGGTCGAACTCACCCTTACAACCCGCTGACCGGGGGAATCCGCCATGAAATTCTCCCATTTCTTCATAGACCGGCCCATTTTCGCCTCGGTCATTTCCATCATCCTGGTGATCGCCGGCGCGGTGGCGATGTTCAATCTGCCGGTGGCGCAGTACCCGGACATCACTCCGCCGTCGATCACGGTCACCGCCAGCTTCCCCGGCGCCAGCTCCGAGGTGGTGGCGCAGAACGTCGCCGCGCCGATCGAGCAGCAGGTCAACGGCGCCGACAACATGATGTACATGTACTCGGCAAGTTCCTCCACCGGCAACATGACGCTGACGACGTATTTCGAGATCGGCACCGATCCGGAGCTGGCGCAGGTCGACGTGCAGAACCGCGTCAATCTGGCGCTGCCGCTGCTGCCGGAGGCGGTGACGCAGCAGGGCGTATCGGTACAGAAGCGCTCCAGCGCCTTCATGATGGTGATCGCGATCTATTCGCCGGACAACAGCTACGACGAAAGCTACATCGCCAACTACGCCAACATCTACGTGCTCGACGCGCTCAAGCGCATTCCCGGAGCCAACCAGTCAGCAATTTTCGGCACGCCGGACTACGCCATGCGGCTGTGGCTGAAGCCGGACCGCATGGCGAGTCTGGGCGTTACCGTGGACGACGTGCAGTCGGCGGTCGCCAACCAGAACCAGCAGTTTTCCGCCGGGCGGATCGGGCAGGCGCCCACCCCCGGGCCCGTCGAGCAGACCTTTCCGGTCGCAACGCTCGGACGCCTGACCGAGCCTTCACAGTTCGACAACATCATCCTGCGCGCCGAAAGCGCCGGAGCCTCCATCGTGCGCGTCAAGGACATCGGCCGCGCCGCGCTCGGGCAGAAAGACTATTCCCTGCGCGGGCGCTACAACGGCAAAACGGCCACCCTGATGGCGGTGTACCAGCAGCCGGGAGCCAACGCGCTGGAAGTCTCCAGGCTGGTCAGGGCCAAGCTCGAAGAACTGAAAAAGAGTTTTCCGCAGGGGATGGAATACGACATCGCGCTCGACACCACTACCTTCGTCAAGGAATCGATCGCCGAGGTTGGCCACACCTTCCGCGACGCCGTCATTCTCGTCATCCTCGTGGTGTTCCTGTTCCTGCAAAGCTTCCGCGCCACGCTGGTGCCGATCCTTGCCGTGCCGGTGTCCATCATCGGCGCGTTCATCGGCATGACCGCGTTCGGCTTCTCCATCAACATGCTGACCCTGTTCGCCATGGTGCTGGCGATCGGGATCGTGGTCGATGACGCCATCGTGGTGATCGAAAACGTAGAACGCAACATGAACGAATTCGGCCTCGCGCCGAAGGATGCGGCGAAAAAGGCGATGAACGAGGTCGGCGGACCGGTGATCGCCATCGTGCTCGTGCTGTGCGCGGTATTCATCCCGGTGGCCTTCCTTTCCGGCATCACCGGGCAGATGTACAAGCAGTTCGCGGTGACGATCGCCGTGTCGGTAGTGCTTTCGGGCATCGTCGCGCTGACGCTGTCGCCCGCGCTGGCCGCCCTGCTGCTCAAGCCGGGCAAACATGAAAAACACGGCTTCTTCAAATGGTTCAACAACGGCTTCGACCATCTCACCAGCGGCTATTCATGGGTCTGCCGCCTGGCGATCAAGCGCGCGGGTTTTGCGTTCGCGCTCATCATCGGGATGCTGGCGCTCACTTACGGGCTGTTCGCCAGAATCCCGTCGTCCTTCCTGCCGGTGGAAGACCAGGGCTACCTGCTCGGCGCCATCATCATGCCGGACGCCGCCAGCCTGGACCGCACCCAGGAAGTGGCGAAAAAGGCGGAAGAGTGGCTGATGAAAGACCCGGCGGTGAAAACGGTATCCGCGCCAATCGGCTACAGCCTGATCGATTCGCAGAACAAGGCCAACGCGGGCACGCTGTTCATCACGCTGAAAGATTTCGCCGAGCGCAAGGGCCGCGATGCCGCGCAGGTCATCGCCGACGCCATGCGCGAGTTTTCACAGATCCGCGAAGGCGTGGTCATCCCCATCAACCCGCCTTCCATCCCGGGTCTGGGCACGACCGGCGGTTTCGAGTTCTGGCTGCAAAGCCAGGGGGACGCCAGCCTGCAGAAACTGGAGGAGATCACGCGCGCCTTCATCGCCGAAGCGCACTCGCATCCGGAGCTTGTGGGGGTGAATTCGACGATCAATACGCGCTCGCGCCAGCTGCTCGTGGACGTCGACCGCGAGCGCGCCGAAACGCAGGGCGTCAAGGTGCAGGACGTGTACTCCGCGCTGCAGGTCATGTTCGGTTCGCTCTACGTCAGCCAGTTTCCCAAGAACAGCCGGCTGTTCCAGGTCATCCTGCAGGCCGAGCCGGATTACCGCACCAGGCCAGAGGATCTGTCCCAGCTGTACGTACGCAACAGCCAGGGCACGATGGTGCCGATCAAGGCGGTGACGACATCGCGTTATGTTTCCGGCGCTGACATCGTCACGCGCTTCAACAACTTCCCCGCCGCCAAGATCATCGGCAACGCCGCGCCCGGCTACAGTTCGGGCCAGGCGATCGCGGCGATGGAAGAGATCGCGCGCAAGGTGATGCCATCCGATTTCGGCTACGCCTGGAGCGGACAGGCCTACGAGGAAAAGCAGGCCGGTTCCACCGCCGCCATGGTGTTCGCCTTCGCGCTGGTCATGGTGTTCCTGATCCTGGCCGCGCAGTACGAAAAGTGGTCGCTGCCTTTCGGCGTGCTGCTCGCCGTGCCGTTCGCCCTGTTCGGCGCACTGGTGGCCATCTTTTTGCGCGGCACCGAAAACGACGTCTACTTCCAGATCGGTCTGACCGTGCTGATCGCACTGGCGGCGAAGAACGCCATTCTGATCTTCGAGTTCGCCGTCGAACTGCGCGAGAAGGAAGGCAAATCCCCGATGGAAGCCGCGCTGGAAGCGGCCAGACTGCGTCTGCGCCCCATCATCATGACTTCGCTCGCCTTCATTCTCGGCTGCATACCGCTCGCCATCGCCCACGGCGCCTCATCGGCCAGCCGGCATTCGCTCGGCACCGGCGTCATCGGCGGCATGCTGGGCGCGACCGTGATCGCCGTCCTGGTCATCCCGATGTTCTACTGGGCGCTGGAATCACTGTCGTCGCGCGGAGAGAAAAAGGAAGCAGGGCCGCCGCACGCGCCGCAACTGCCTCCGCCGCACGCCGCCCGCGAAGGAGAAGCCTCATGAAGCCGCGCCGCCTGTTCGCCGCAGCGGCCCCTCTGGCCGTGCTGGCTTCCCTGAGCGCCTGCACCATCGGCCCCGACTACCGGCGCGAACCCGTCGACACACCGGCGCATTTCCGCTTCGCGGAGGACAGCGCACATGCCGGGGTCAATACCTCGTGGTGGCGGCAAATGCAGGATCCGGTGCTGGATGATCTGATCGCCACCGCGCTTGCCGGTAACAAGGATGTGCGCATCGCCGCCGCCCGCGTCGAAGAGTATTACGGCCGCCTCGGCGTCAGCCGTTCGCAGTTCTTCCCGCAGATCGGCGCCGAAGCGGTGGGCGAGCGCAGCCGTTCCAGCGAACGCACGGCGATTCCCGCGCCAGGCGGCAACCCCTTCAACACCGTGCAGATCGATGCCTTCGCATCGTGGGAAATCGATCTCTTCGGACGCCTGCGCCGCCAGACCGAAGCCGCGCGCGCGCAACTGCTGGCGAGCGAGGAAGGCCGCCGCGCCACCATCCTGTCGCTGACGGCATCGGTCGCCACGGGCTACATCAACCTGCGTTCGCTCGACCGCCAGCTCGAAGTCGCGCGCGCCACGCTGGATTCGCGCGCCCAGTCGCTGGATCTGTTCGAGAAGCGCTTCAGGGGCGGGGTAATTTCCGAGCTGGAACTGTCGCAGGCGCGTTCCGAATACGCCACCGCGCTCGCCGCCGTGCCCGACCTGGAACGCCAGGTGGCGCAGCAGGAAAACGCGCTCGCCGTGCTACTCGGCCACAACCCCGGTCCGATTCCGCGCGGGCGGTCCCTCGATGACCTCGTTCTGCCGCAAATCCCGGCGGGCTTGCCATCGGACCTGCTGGAACAGCGTCCCGACCT
>JAVBTY010000103.1:0-21649 GCA_031555955.1 Rhodocyclaceae bacterium
CGCGCCCTGCAGGCGGAAATAAAACCACTGGTGAAACGCCGCCGCATTGTCCGCGCGCAGCCGCAGGCGGATGTCGCCCGCATCGGCCAGGCTCACCACCTCGATCGCGCCCGCATCAAAATTACAGCTGATCCTCATTTCTGTTCCTCCTGATAGCGTCGTCAAACCGTGCGGCATTGTTCTTCCTGCGCGCATCCTTCGATTATCCAGCCAGATGAGGGGAGGGGGTATGCGGATGCGGTTTCCGCCTCTTCCCGTTCGAGCCCATCCCATGCGCAAATAATCCGGCTGGTTTGCCGCAGGATGCGACACAACCTGTCCGTACGGACTGCTAACCTCTGCCTGTCGCGTCGATTGAGCAGACATAAAAATCATATGAAATCCAGGCATGACCTGCTTGCATGGCGACTGGCGGCCATTCTCCAGAAGCTGAACCAGGGGGAACGGCTTGATCCCGCCCGGCTTGCCACCGAGTTTGGCGTCAGCCGGCGCACCATCCAGCGGGATCTGAGCGACCGCTTCGCCTTTATGCCGATAGAAAAAACAGATGGCCTGTTCGCGCTTGATCCCGCTTACCTCGGACGGCTGACTTTCCGTGATATCGAACATTTCGCCCGGCAGACCGGGCTGCAGGGACTCTTCCCCGCGCTCGACAGCCAGTTCTTCCGCGAACTGTTCGACAGCCGTCTGAGGGAAACACTGGATATCCATGCGCCCAGTTACGAAGATCTGCGCCCGCGCCTGGACGATTTCCGCCGTTTGCAGGGAGCTATTTCAGACCGGCGGCAGGTCCGCTTTCTTTACTGCAAGGATGATTCTGAAAAGCAGGTAGAGGTAGCGCCCTATCGCCTCATTAATCACAACGGCATCTGGTATCTCGCCGCCTCCGATAAGCGCATCAAGGCCTGGTCATTCAGCAGAATCAAAAACCTGAACGTACTGGAAAAAAACTTCGATGCCGATCCGGAAATACTCCGCATGCTGGACGAGGAGGACAGCATCTGGTTCAGCGAGAAAAAAACAGAGGTCGTACTCGCGGTTGCCCCGGCTGCGGCCATTTATTTTCAGCGCAGAAAACTCGTTTCACGGCAGGTTATCGAAAAAGAACTGGAGGATGGCAGCCTGATCGTTTCCGGCAAATTCGCCCACCCAGACCAGATCCTGCCGATAGCCCGTTACTGGCTGCCGCATGTGCGCATTGTCAGCCCTGTAGCGTGGCGGGAACAGCTGGATGCCAGCCTGGCGGATTATCTCGAAGGCAAGACAACGGCATGAACGTGTCCGTCACGTTACCCGGATTTTTGGTCGCGGCTCCGGGCGTATCGCTGCTTGTTCACACCTCGTACAGATCGCGGGGCTGTTCATTGCTGTTGCAGTCAAAGCCGCCGTATCTGGCGTCAGTCAATGTTTTAATCAAGGAGGATTGATCATGAAAAAAATCGCGCTTTCCCTGCTTCTGTCCAGTCTGCTTGCCCAGCCAGCCATGGCGGATGTCTGCGACTATCGTCCAAGCGAACTGGTTGGCGAGACAACGACTGAAGTCGCGGCGGGCACGAGCGGCACGGTTGCCGCAGCCGGAGCGGGAATGAAGGCGGCCGGGCTCTATACCTTTACGCATGCGACCACGGGAGCCACCATGCTGGGTTCAACCGCGGCAGGCGCATCGGCGGCCGGAACAACCGGCTTCATTGCCGGAACCGCAGGCGTTCTCGGCACGGTCGGAGCCTTTCTTATGTCCCCCTTTGTAATTATTCCGGCAGCCGTGGCGGCAGCCGGAATAGCTGTTTATGAAGGAGGGTGTTACCTGGCGGATGAGTGATTTGCGCAGCGATTACATCTGATCTCGCATTCAGGCGGACGGCAAAAAATATATTGTGTTGTCCGCCTGACTCAACCCTGGGTGATTTTTGCGGCCTCCGGCCGGGTCAGCAAGCTTCAGGCCGCAATAGAAAATGTTCTCTGAAAACGACTCAGCTCCATGGGAATAATTATGACCCATGAAATATCTGGAGTAACAGGGTGAAAAATCTCCCGCAAATAATATTTTTTACTATCGTTCTTTCTGGTTGTGCAGCCGCCGCAACAAAGGGACAAAGAGTTTTCATTACTCCCTCTGATTCGGCTCACCTGTCAAAGTGTGAAATGCTTGGCCAGGTGCAGGTAGATGCCAGCATAGCAATGCTTTGGGACCGGAATCAGCAGATAATGGAGATCAAAAACAGGCTGCGTGATGCAACTGCAGAAAAATATCCTGAGGCTGATACGGTTTCACATTCCGACCTCAATGTATGGGCATGGTCTGCGCCAGATGCTCAGGCCATGGGCACTGTTTTCAAATGTTTTAAACAATGATTTTTTTGATTTGGCATGGGGAGAGTATCCAGACAGATTGCCCATACGTTGTGCGTTTCTATAAAAACAGAATTTTCTCTACGGCAATGTTTTTGCGAGTCGGCTTGCACCAGCTAGCATATCGGATCCGGTTTTCGTCGGTCAATGACAAATTTTCAGCATGCAGCTAAATTTTTTTGACTGATGCAATAAAATTGTTTTTTATCTTGCCAATGACGTTAGGGGGAATTTTCCCTGCTGTTGGCATTCTGAAATCACGTAACTTAAATTAACTGGAAGGCGAGGAAGGCAAGCATGAAAGATATAGTGTCTACAATTATCTTAACAGCCCTGCTCAGCGTCAGTACAGCCGCAAATGCTGCTGCTTATCAAGGCTGGTGGTGGGATCCAGCGAAAGATGGCATGGGCATCAACATCGAACAACAAGGCGACACTGTAGCGGCAGCATGGTATCACTTCGACAAAAACCGCTCACCCACCTACGTTTTGCTCGCGGGGAAACTCGAAAATGGGGTGCTTAGCGGTGAATTGCAAACCGCTTCCGGTCCGCCCCCAGGGCAAGGTTATGACTCCGCAGATGTTGTGCGTAATGTCTCTGGCACCGCAACACTAAAATTCATCACAGAAACTAGGGCTACTTTGGAATACAGCCAGAACGGGCAGAACGGCTCACTTGATCTCGAACGTTTCTACTCGATACAGCACATGCCACTCACCAGTTCAACAACAGGCGTTGATAAATGGAAATATACTTCCAATTATTCTGGGAATTGCGGGGAACGGGTTAGCAGCGGCTATGCAAAAATGCTTCATGCCGACGACGGTTACTACCTGATAACTAAAGAGGACGATAGCGGCAAGCTTTGCACGTACCATCTAGATCTCATTCCCGCCGGCTCAAGCTTTACCGGCAACGGCAAGTTCTCATGCAGCGATGGCCGCCAGGGAAATGTCGCCATTAACCGTATGAAAACTTCCGAAGGTTTCTTGCAGTTCGATCATTCGTTCACAGAAACCGGAACAGAAGGATGCGATGAAAAGGGCACACTTATCGGCCTAAGCCATGGCCCCACTTATTTCGATTACATAAATCGTGAAATTCGTCCCTACCATGCTTCCAGCCTACACCCTTATCAGGGCTGGTGGTGGGACACGGCGCACGACGGAATGGGGGTCAATATTGAGGAGCAGGCTGATAGGCTGGTAGTCGCCTGGTATCACTTCGATGAAAATTTCTCGCCCAGCTACGTTTTGCTCACAGGCTCTCCCAAACATCAATACATTGTTACCCCGGGGGCTACAAAGATGCTCCTTACTCTGACCGGCATCCTGCAAAAAGCAGAGGGCCCACCTCCCGGCCCCGGATACGACCCGGCGGACGTATCACGTACAGTTATTGGTACTGCAACGATCACGTTTTTCCCCTCCGATACGGATAGATTTAACCTGCATGGCGGTGCCAACGTCGCCGTTCTCGAGTACACGATCAATAACCGCAGCGGTTCGCTCAACCTTAGCCGCTTCTCCATGCAGGCAGAACCCAAAACGGGTTCGTGGCAATTCGTTTCCGCTGCCAGTCTGCCTATGTGCGCTATCTCTGATAAGGGGCCTGTCAGTGAAGCCTTCGACCCATACGCAACAACAGGCACTGCTACTCTGGAAAAAACTGGCGATAAAAATTATCGCCTGATAGTTCATGGAGGTGAAAATTTTAAAGCTCATGGCGGTAGCGGATTTAACTGTACATACAACATCGACCTAAACAATGGTCAAAACGGACCGTATTTCTCCGGTAATGGTCAAGTTTCATGCATATATAGCGGAGACAGGCCTCCTCTTCATGACGACACTCAAGCTCTTAGCCTGTTAATAGAAAATGATTTTTTCATGTTCACCAGAGTGGCTAAGGAAACGGATATGTACCACGTATGTCGAGAGGAATTCATCGGATTTCCACGTGGTACTGTTGGCATGCTAAATCCCTGAGATTTATTACCCCCGGTGCAGCCCTGAAAAGGGCTGGTACCGACAGGCGGCTTTGTTGCACAAATATCGCTTTTTTCTCTGCTAACTTTGTTAGTTTCAGGTCTGTTCGATCAACAAAGCACGGCCGTCTAATTTATATCCCCGACTTGTGCGACAAAATCCGATTTCCCGACAGTAGCGACAACAAGGCGTACCGTCATTCGCCAGCCTTGCGCAGGTACAGGTCTGGCGGAATGTCGGCGTTTTCACCTGCCGGTGAAACCCATGGAGTGAGACAATGCCCGCCCATGCAAACAGTGGGTTGGGAGGCAGAAAACAATGAGCGAACACATCACCATCGGCCTGGTTTCGGTCAGCGACCGCGCTTCGGCGGGGGATTATGAGGACCTGGGGATTCCCGCGCTGCGGGAGTGGCTGGGCAGGGCGCTGGTTTCGCCGTGGAGTGCGCAGGAACGGCTGATTCCGGACGAACGCCCGGTGATCGAGCGCACCCTGATCGAACTGGCCGACGAGGCAAAATGCGCGCTGATTTTCACCACCGGCGGCACGGGGCCCGCGGTGCGCGATGTGACGCCGGAGGCGACGCTGGCGGTGGGCGACAGGGAAATGCCCGGCTTTGGCGAGGAGATGCGCCGCATCAGCCTCAACTTTGTGCCGACGGCGATCCTGTCGCGCCAGGTGGCGGTGATACGCGGGGGCAGCCTGATCGTGAATCTGCCGGGGCAGCCGAAATCGATCCGGGAAACTCTGGAGGGCGTGCGCGACGCGACGGGCGCGGTGAGCCACGTGGGCATCTTCGCCGCCATTCCGTACTGCATTGACCTGATCGGCGGGCCCTACATGGAAACCAATGACGCGGTAATCAAAGGCTGGCGGCCGAAGAACGCGGTACGGCCGCGCCCGCAGCCCTGAGCGCGGCCTGCCCGCGCCTTATCTGGGCGTGATGCGGATCACCTTGCCCCTGGGCGGCGGCAGGGGCGGAACGGGGGCGGAAAGTTGCCGCCGCCGTTCCTGCTCGCGCCACCAGGCGCGCATACCGAGCAGCACGGCAAGCAGCACGGCGTAAAGCAGCGGCTCGCGGATATCCGCCTTCACCAGCCACCAGAAGTGGAGCACGCCGAGAAGTCCCACGGCGTATACGGAGCGGTGCAGTTCCTGCCAGCGGCGTCCGCCCATGCGGCGGATGGCGAAGGCGCAGGAAGTGGCGGCCAGCGGTACCATCAGCGCCCAGGCGGCGAAACCGACGGTAATGAAAGGACGTTTGAGAATGTCGCGCGCAATGGCGTTCCAGTCGAAAAACTGATCGAGCCACAGATAAGTGGCAAGGTGCGCCGTACCCCACGCGAAGGCGAACAGGCCGAGCATGCGGCGCAGCCGCAGCAGCCAGTTCAGGCCGCTGAGCCGGCGCAGCGGCGTGATTGCCAGCGTGATGAGCAGCAGGCGCAGCGTCCACTCGCCGCTGGCGTGGGTGAGCGTTTCCACCGGATTCGCGCCCAGCGTATCCGCCCGCCAGCCCAGCGCGAGCTGGAGCGCGGGAACGAGGCAGAGCGTGAATACGAACGCCTTGATGGCCGCAAGCTGCGTTCGCGAGGGCGCGCGCAGGAAGGGGAGGCGGGGCGGGAGAGGAGGCGGTGGGCGGGCTGTACCGTTCATGTCCATTGCGCCGGGGTGGGCGTTTTTCATTGAGCATTCATTCAGAAACTGATCCGCAGATCCATGCCGCGGTACAGGTCCGCAACCTGTTCCGCATAACCGTTGAACAGCAGCGTCGGGCGTTTGAAAAAATCGCCGATGCGCCGTTCGCTGGCCTGGCTCCAGCGCGGGTGGGCCACAGCGGGATTCACGTTGGAATAAAAGCCGTATTCATCCGGCGCGAGCCGGTTCCAGGCGGTGGCGGGCTGCCGTTCGGTGAGACGGATCGTGACGATGGATTTCGCGCTCTTGAAACCGTATTTCCACGGTACGACAAGACGCAGCGGCGCGCCGTTCTGGTGCGGCAGCGCCTCGCCGTAGAGGCCGGACGCGAGCAGGGTGAGCGGGTGCAGGGCTTCGTCCAGCCGCAGCCCTTCGGTGTAAGGCCAGGAGAGAACGGGGATGCGCGTCATCACCGCCGGATCGTAGCGGGAGACGAATTCGACGAATTTCGCGCTTCCCAGCGGCCCCACCTCGCGCAGCAGCGCCGCGAGTGGAAAGCCCATCCACGGAATCACCATCGACCAGCCTTCGACGCAGCGCAGGCGGTAGATGCGCTCTTCCAGCGGGGCGAGCCGGATCAGATCGTCAATATCGAACGTGCGCGGCTTGCCCACGAGCCCTTCCACGCGCACGGTCCACGGCCGCAGCGCCATCTTGCCCGCGTGCGTTGCCGGATCGGATTTATGGGAACCGAATTCGTAGAAATTGTTGTAGCCGGTAATTGCCTTGAGCGGCGTTTTTTCTTCCAGGGTGCTGAACGGGGAGGATGCGGGCGGCGGCTGTACCGCCAGCGCCGGTTGCGCCGCCCGGGCATGCCGCCACAGGGCCGCGCCAGCCAGCGCCGCGCCCGCGCCGCGCAGAAAGCGGCGGCGCTCTTCGTACAGGGCGCGGGGCGTGATTTCGGATGGGGCGATGCCGGGAGGGTGTCTGATCAGCATGGGCACGGTTGAAGTACGAAAAAAAACAGGGCTGGAAAGCGACAGGACCCGCACGGGGTAAAAACAGGCACGGCCGTGCCATTCAGACGTTTTTCGCCCGCTTCGGTTCAGTACACGCCCATATGGCGCCGCGCTTTCCCGCCGCATTGCATCAGGATAAGGGCGCGGGCGTTTTCGCGGCGATAGTTTACGGCAATCATCCCGATCATCCGGCGCAAGGAGAAATCACTATAGAATCGAAGTCCGTCCAGAATCCGCGCCTGCCGTTATGAACGCCTCTACCCGCATCCACATCGACGACGTCCGTATCAGGGAAATCAAGGAACTCATTCCGCCCGCCCACGTGCTGCGTGAGTTTCCCGCCACGGCCAGAGCGGCGGAAACGCCTTTTGCCGCGCGCGGGGCCATCCACCGCATTCTTTACGGCGCGGACGACCGCCTGCTGGTGGTGATCGGGCCGTGCTCGATCCACGACGCCGGGGCGGCGATGGAGTACGCGCACAGGCTGAAAGCCGAAGCAGACCGGCTGCGCGACGATCTGCTGATCGTGATGCGCGTCTATTTCGAAAAGCCGCGCACCACCGTGGGCTGGAAAGGGCTCATCAACGATCCGCACCTGGATGGCAGCTTCGCCATTAACGAAGGCGTGCGCCTGGCGCGCAAACTGCTGTGGGAAATCAACGAAACCGGTTTGCCCGCGGGCACCGAATTTCTCGACATGATTACGCCGCAGTACATCGCCGACCTCATTTCGTGGGGCGCGATCGGCGCCCGCACCACCGAAAGCCAGGTGCACCGCGAACTGGCCTCCGGCCTGTCGTGCCCGGTCGGGTTCAAGAACGGCACCGACGGTAACCTGCGCATTGCGGTGGAAGCGATCAAGGCGGCGCAATCGCCGCACCATTTTCTCAGCGTTACCAAGGCGGGGCATTCGGCGATTGTTTCCACCAGCGGCAATGAGGATTGCCACGCCATCCTGCGCGGCGGCAAAAGCACCAACTACGACGCCGCCAGCATCGACGCCGCCTGCACAGAACTGGCCGCCAGCGGCGTGCCGGGCAAGGTCATGGTGGACTTTTCCCACGCCAACAGCCGCAAGCAGCACCGGCTGCAGATCGAGGTGGCGCGCGACGTGGGCGCGCAGATCGGGGGCGGGGACGACCGCATCCTTGGCGTCATGGTCGAATCCCACATCAAGGAAGGCCGCCAGGACCTGAAACCCGGCGTGGAGCTGGAGTACGGCAAAAGCATCACCGACGCCTGCATCGGCTGGGAAGACAGCGTGGCGGTGCTCGACGTACTGGCCGAGGCCGTGCGCAACCGCCGGGTGCGGCGGGCCTCGGGGGTGGAATAAACGCCTGTCCGGAAAATCTGCATGGGAAGCTGGGTACGGGTGGACGGGGTTCGGGGAGCAATGGAACAGCCAACCGACTTAAGCGCTCGGTATCACCAGTAGCGGTCAGTCCCATCCATGCGGGCATCGCTTTCCGAGAAGCAGTTGCGGTCGTCCGCCTCGCTTGAGATGTCACCCAGCAGCTCGTGCATACGCTTGTCGAGGTCGTCATCACTGCTGTAGGACACCTTCAGCTCGTACTCGCCGCTGGGTAGTCGCTGGCCGTCGTACTCCGACAAGCAGTAGCGCTCAATGTCCTCACGGGCGCGTTTCTTGCTGCGCACGAACTTGCTGTTGTTCTCGATGCGCAGCGTCAGCCGGATCGTGGCGACCTTCGGCGGATCAGCCTCGCCAGCACTCGTCAATGGGCCTGGCTGGGCCTGCGCCGGTTTCTTGTAGGGGCCGATCTCGACACTGCGATGCCGCAGGTAGCTGTACAGCGTGCTCTTGGACACATGCAGCTTCTGCGCGATGGCGGCCACCGACAGCTTGCGCTCGCGGTACAGCGTGTCGGCGGCCAGCGCCGTTGCCTCGGCCTGCGGCGTCAAACCTTTGGGCCGCCCACCGACCCGGCCGCGTGCCCGTGCTGCCGTCAGCCCGGCCTGCGTGCGCTCGCGGATCAGCTCGCGCTCGAACTCCGCGAGCGAGGCGAACAGGTTGAACACGAGCCGCCCTTGGGCGCTGGTGGTGTCGATGGGGTCGTTCAGGCTCAGCAGCCCGACCTTGCGTTCCATCAGGCTGCCGACCAGTTCAACCAGGTGCCTGAGCGAACGCCCCATGCGGTCCAGCTTCCAGATCACCAGCACGTCGCCAGCTCGCAACTGGCCCAGCAGTTCGTCGAGCGCCGGCCGCGCGGTCTTCGCGCCGCTCGCCACGTCCTGGTAGACGCGCTCGCAACCGGCCGCCTTGAGGGCGTCCACCTGCAAGTCTGATTTCTGGTCGCGCGTGGAAACGCGGGCGTAGCCGATTTTCATGCTTAGAGTCTGCTTTACTCGTTGAGTTATGATAACATCGAACTTTGATTCATAAAACCACTAAGTTAGACGAATTGCGGTGCGGCACCGTTTGCGCATCTGGTCGCACGGCAGAGTCTTGTAAAACGAAGGTTTTATCGAACCGTTGCCAGTGATGACGATAGGGTGTATAAGCGCCTATACACCCAAACACTGTATTGGAGGGCTTATGAACACCGTTCGCTGGAACATCGCCGTGTCGCCGGACGTAGATCAGTCCGTACGCATGTTCATCGCCGCGCAGGGCGGTGGCCGCAAGGGCGACCTGTCGCGCTTCATCGAGGAAGCCGTGCGCGCCTACCTACTGGAGCGCGCCGTCGATCAGGCCAAGACGGCTGCTGCCAGCATGAACGAAACCGAGCTGACCGACCTCATCGACGAGGCTGTGCAATGGGCGCGTGAGCACTGATGCGCGTCATCCTCGACACCAACGTGCTGCTCGGCGCGCTGATTTCGCCCCATGGGCCACCCGATGCGATCTATCGAGCTTGGCGCGCGGCGCGCTTCGAGTTGGTGACATCGGCGGCACAGCTCGACGAGCTGCGGCGGGTGAGCCGCTACCCCAAGCTCAAGACCATCTTGCCCGCGCACCGCGTCGGCACGATGGTCAACAACATGCAACGCGCCATCGTTTTGGCGCAACTGCCGCCGCTTCCGGATGGCATCGAGGTGAATGATCCGAACGATGCGTTCCTGCTGGCGATGGCTTTGGGCGGCGAGGCCGACTACCTGGTGACGGGCGACCGCCGCGCCGGGCTGCTGCAATGCGGCAGCATTGGGCGCACGCGCATCGTCACGCCAGCCACCTTCTACGCCGAGGCGCTTTGAGCCATGCCGGTCAGCTTCCTGTCCTCCACGCAGCGGGAACGCTACGGCCGCTACCAGACACGCTTTCCGGCAAAGAACTGGCGCGCTACTTCCACCTGGGCGATGATGACCGCGAGTGGATCGCCATCAAGCGGCGCGACAGCCACCGACTGGGCTATGCGCTGCAACTGACCACGGCCCGCTTTCTCGGCACCTTCCTGGAAGTCCCGGCCACCGTGCCCGGCGCGGTACTGCATGCGCTGTCGTCCCAGCTCGGTATTACCGATCCCGACTGCGTGCTAGCCTACCGCGAGAGCGAGCAACGCTGGCGGCACACGACAGAGATTCGTGCCCGCTACGGCTATCGTGAATTTGCCGACGGCGGCGTGCAGTTCCGCCTTGGCCGATGGCTGTGCGCGCTCTGCTGGACAGGCACCGACCGGCCGAGTGCGCTGTTCGATTACACCAACGGCTGGCTGGTCGGCCACAAGGTGCTGCTGCCCGGCGTCACGGTGCTGGAACGCTTCATCGCCGAGGTGCGATCGCGCATCAGTACCATGGCGTGGTTCCTCTATCAATCGTGCGCACAGCTCGCAGCAGCGTCAGCGACTGGTTCGGCTCGCATGGCTGTGTTCGTCTTGCTGAAGCCGATGCAAAGGCTCTGTATGGGTGGGCTGCAGTTGGCACCACCGTGATGGTTCAATGACGGAGGCGGCATGCGATATCTCGCCGTAGTCTGCGCATTTGCCGCAGGCTTAGCCTGTGGTGTTCTCGGGACAGTAATCGTCGCGCGCCATCCGACCGATGTCGCCAGCGTCGAGCCCGGCTCAGAAGTCATCAGCATTCTGGAAGAGGAGGTCATGTCCGTTGCATTCAGAACGGACAAGATGACCTTTACCGCTCAGCGCTCCAAACCAGGGGCTTCGTTCGCCGTGCAGATCACGTATGCCAACAGGAGACCTGTCCAGCAATGTCAGGCGTCATCCGACTTGGCGGGGCAACTTGCGGTCTACTCGACCATCAAGGCGAAGCGCCAGCTCGCATCGCAGCAACAAGCAGAGAGAGACTTTCCCGTCCAGCTAGGCACGCTTGAGCTTCTAGATCGAATGAAGGATGAGCCAAGCACTGTGATTCGATTGCGCGCCAGTTCGGATCGGAAGGCTTTGGCCGCTCTGTACGAAAACGTCGCCGTCGAAGTGACCAGTCCGGGAAGTGCCTTTACCAGTCTGGAGGACGGCTGCCACCTGCTCAGCGGTCGCTAAGTCGGTTGGCTGTTCCGTTGCTCCCCGAACCCCTGGACGTACTGGCCGGTTTTTCCCGCGGCTCTGCCGCGAACCTGGAGAGCGCCGGTGATGCGGCGCTGTCCGGGCCCGCCCGGCAAAGGCGATCATGAATCCGCGCAAGATCATCCACTGCGACTGCGACTGCTTTTATGCGGCGGTGGAAACGCGCGACAACCCGGCGCTGGTCGGCCGCCCGCTGGCGGTGGGCGGGCGCGCGGAAGAGCGCGGCGTAATCGCCACCTGCAACTACGAAGCGCGCGCCTTTGGCGTGCATTCGGCCATGTCCACCGCGCGCGCGCTGCGCCTGTGCCCGCACCTGGTGCTGCTGCCGCCGGATTTCCAGCGCTACCGCGCCGCCTCGCGCCAGATTCTGGCCATTTACCGCGATTACACGGCGCTGGTCGAACCTCTGTCGCTGGACGAAGCCTATCTCGACGTAACCGGCGTGGCGCGCTGCCAGGGCTCCGCCACGCTCATGGCGCAGGAAATCCGCGCCCGCATCCGCGCTGAAGTCGGCATTACCGCCTCGGCCGGTATCGCGCCGAACAAATTCATCGCCAAGGTGGCGAGCGACTGGAACAAGCCCGACGGCCAGTTCGTCGTCCGCCCGCGGGAGGTCGATGCCTTCGTCGCCGCGCTGCCGGTGAAAAAACTCTTCGGCGTCGGCAAGGTCACCGCCACCCGGCTCAACCGCCTTGGCGCGGCCATCTGCGGCGACCTGCGCGCCTGGAGCCTGGAAACGCTGACGCGCGAATTCGGCCGCTTCGGCGCACGGCTGCATGATTTGTGCCGCGGCATCGACGAACGCGAGGTGAAGCCGGACCGCCTCCGCAAATCCCTCTCGGTCGAAACCACCTATGTCACCGATCTGCCCGACCTCGCCGCCTGCCGCGCCGCGCTGCCCGGCCTGGCCGAGGAATTCCGCCGCCGCTTCGAGCGCGCCCGGGAACCGCGCCCGGTGCATAAAGCCGTGGTCAAGATCCGTTTCTCCGATTTCTCCCGCACCACGGCGGAATGCGTGACTGCCGCGCCCGGCATGGATATCTGGCTGCGCCTGCTGGAAGAAGGCCACGCCCGCCGCGCCTTGCCCGTGCGCCTGCTGGGTGTGGGCGTGCGCTTCGCCGAAAACATGGCGCCAGAGACGGAAACGGGGCAGATCGCGCTGTTTGGCGATGCCGCCGACACGGATTGACCCGCCGGTTAACGGTTTAACCCGCCCCGGTTCACCCGGTTTTTTCCGCTCGCGGCGTCGCACCAATATCAGCCCGGCGCTCCGGCCAGACCAGACGGCTCCGCGCCCCATGCTGCGCGCCAGGACTTCCGCCTGCTGCAACACCCCCTGCTCCGCCGCTGGTGGCGTAGGAGTCGGAAATCTTCTGGTAAAACCGGTGCCCGGAAGCCTGGATATCGCCCACGTATTCCAGAAATTCATCGAAGTAGTCTGCGCCCGTGCAGCCAGCCTTCCCGGGATGGCGGATACCGGCAGTCTGGCTGTGTGTCACAGATGCGGCGGGATTTAATAGCACGCCGGAACGCCGGAATAAGCGGGCGGCTGAAAGCAGGCTAGAATCCGGCGGTTTTTCAGGGGAAGAAATGATGGATTTCGACAGGGAAATGGATGCGCGCGGGCTCAGTTGCCCGCTGCCGATCCTGCGTACGAAGAAGGCGCTGGCGGAGATGGCGTCGGGGCAGGTGTTGCGGGTGCTGGCGACCGATCCGGGGTCGGTCAAGGATTTTCAGGCGTTTGCCAGGCAGACGGGAAATGATCTGTTAAGCCAGGGGGAGCTCAAGGATGAAGGCGCGGCGGTATTCGAGTTTTTCATGCGGCGCAAGTGAAAAGACGCGCCGTGAGGCGCTCCACCCTGTCGCGCGTACTGAACAGCCCCAGCCCTCAACCCGATCTGGCCGTAGTCTGGAAGCAGTGGGCGTCACCACGGTGCGCTTCCGGGCAATCTGCAAGCCAGCAACGATCCATGGAAGGCCGGACAGCACCGGCATCCGCGTATGTTCAGGCCGCGGCTGGCTGAAGGCTTTGCCCCGCAGTGTCCACTTTTTCATGGGGCAAAAACATTAAAAAAACGCCTACAGACAAAAATCTGTAAACGTCTGGTTTTATTGGTCGGGGCGGCGGGATTCGAACTCGCGACCCCTTGCACCCCATGCAAGTGCGCTACCAGGCTGCGCTACGCCCCGACACAAGCCGCAATTGTAGCACGGTTTGGACAGCCAGTAACCATACACTCACCCTTTCAGATGGGCGAGCGCCTGTTCGGCTGTTTCGCGCAGTTCCCGTAGCAGAAGCCGGTACTGCTGCACTTCGGAGAGTTCTTCCTGTTGCTGGATGGCGTTTTCGCCAAGGCGGCTGCGGGCGCCGGAGATGGTGAAGCCTTCATCGTAAAGAAGCTGGCGTATGCGCCGGATCAGCAATACTTCATGGTGCTGGTAGTAGCGGCGGTTGCCCCGGCGCTTGACCGGTTTGAGCTGGGTAAATTCCTGCTCCCAGTAGCGGAGCACATGCGGCTTGACGCCGCACAGCTCGCTCACCTCGCCAATGGTGAAATAGCGCTTCGCCGGAATGGGCGGCAGCGTGCCGTCTCCAGATTCAGGACTGTCTGCTTGCATCGCCAAGCTGCTCCACGACGGCTTTCAGTTTCTGGCTTGCATGAAAAGTGACCACCCGGCGGGCGGTAATCGGGATTTCTTCCCCCGTTTTGGGGTTACGGCCCGGCCGCTGGGGTTTGTCACGCAACTGGAAGTTTCCGAAACCGGACAGCTTGACGCTGCCGCCCCGCTCAAGGGCCATCCGGATCTCTTCGAAGAATCCTTCGACCATATCCTTGGCTTCACGCTTGTTCAGCCCTACCCGTTCAAACAGCAAATCGGCCAGTTCCGCCTTGGTCAAGGTCACCTTCATTCTCCCGATCCGCGCAATCGCGCACCTACGGCGGCTTCTGCCTGACGCACGAGGGCGGAAACCGCCAACTCGACTTCCGCCTCTTCAAGTGTTCGCTGAGTATCTTGCATCAATACCCTGAACGCAAGGCTCTTTCTGTCCGGCTCGATGCCTTTGCCATGGTAGACGTCGAACAGGGTGATTTCGCGCACCAGCGGCCCGGCCGCCTGCCACAAAACATCGAGCACCCAGGCTGCCGCCACATCATGCCCGACTACCAGGGCAAGATCGCGCGTTACCGCTGGCATGCGGGAAATTTCACTGTATCCGGGAGTCTCCGCCGCGATGGCGGCATCGAGTTCTATCTCGAATACGACCGGCGCGCTGCCCAGTTCGTAGCGCTGAACCAGCACCGGGTGGACTTCGCCAAGAACACCAATGCGCCGCCCCTTGAACATGACGGCAGCCGCACGCCCCGGATGAAGGGCGGGATCATCGGCAAGGCGCTCGAAAGCCAGCGGCAGCGGGGCGAACAGGGCTTCGAGATCGCCTTTGGCATCGTAAAAATCGACGGCCCGTTCCGCCGCGCCCCACTGCTCCGGCAGCGCCGGGCCGGCGGCCAGCGCGGCTATGCGCATCGGCTGGTGGAAACCCGCCACCGGCACGCCATCGGCTCTGCGCTCAAAACAGCGCCCGGCTTCAAATATCCGCACCCTGTGCTGCTGCCGCTTACGGTTGACCGCCAGGATGGAGGCAAGCCCCGGAATCAGGCGGGAGCGCATCACGCCCATCTGGCTGGCGATCGGGTTGGCCAGCTTTATCAGACTGTTATTGCCACAGAAGTCGCGCTCCCAGGCTTCCTCAACAAAGGTGAAGTTGACCACTTCCTGGTAGCCGCGGGCGGCGAGCAGGCGGCGCACGTCCCAGCCCGTGCGACGGCTTTCGCTCTCACCGGGCATCATCAGCTGGCCCTGCGGCGGTTTTGCAGGAATGTTGTCGTACCCGTAGAGCCGCGCCAGTTCTTCAACGAGATCTTCTTCTATTCCGATATCGAAACGGAACGGCGGCGGGGTCACCAGGAATCCGTCGCCAACGCGTTCGACCTTGAGGTGAACGCGTTCGAGCAGCGCCTGCATGCTGTCATCACCAAGATCAACGCCAAGCAGACGGCGCACGCGTTCCGGCCGCAGGCGCACCGGGTTGCGAACGGGCAGATGCGCCGCTGACACGGCCTCTTCAACCGGTCCGGCCTCACCGCCGCAGATATCGAGCACAAGCCGGGTGGCGCGCTCAAGCGCGAGCGGGGCCAGCCCGGGATCCACCCCGCGCTCGAAGCGGTGCGAGGCATCGGAACCAAATCCGTGTCCGTGAGCCCGCCCGGCGATCACATCCGGGGCAAAAAAGGCGCTTTCGAGGAAAACGTCTTCCGTTTCCAGCGTCACGCCACTTTCTTCTCCTCCCATGATGCCGGCCAGCGCGAGGGCGCGCGATTCATCGGCGATCAGCAGCGTATCCGCACTGGGGGTCACCGTCTGCCCGTTAAGCAGGCGCACCTGTTGTTCCCCATCGCGCGGGAAGCGGACGTGAATGGCCCCGTTCAGGCGTGTGTTGTCAAAAGCATGCAGGGGCTGGCCCAGCTCCAGCATCACGTAATTGGTGATATCCACAAGCGCGCTGATCGAGCGGATGCCGCTACGGGCAAGACGGCGCTCCATCCAGACGGGCGTCGGCGCTTTTGCATCCACGCCACGTAAAATCCGGCCGCAAGAGCGGGGGCATGCCTGCGGCGCGTCCAGCACGATCGCGCGCCGGTCCGTGATGGCGGGAGCGACTGCCGCAATTTCCGGCATGCTGAGCGGAACGCCGGTAATGCCCGCCACTTCCCGCGCAATTCCGGCAAGGCTGAGACAGTCCGCGCGATTGGGGGTGAGCTTGATGGTGAACAGCGTATCGCCAAGCTCAAGATAATCGCGAACATCCTGCCCGACCGGGGCCCCGTCAGGCAAAGCCAGCAGACCCGCATGATCGTCGGAAAGCCCAAGTTCCCGCGCCGAACACAGCATGCCGAATGATTCGACGCCACGTAGTTTCGCCGCCTTGATTTCGAAATCTCCCGGCAGGCGCGCCCCCACCACGGCGCAGGGCACTTTCATGCCTGCCGCCGCGTTGGGCGCGCCGCAAACAATCTGGAGCAGCCCGCCGCCCGCATCGACCTTGCACACGCGCAGCCTGTCGGCATTAGGGTGCGGCGCAGCCTCGACAATCTGTCCCACAACCACGCCGGAAAATGGGGGGGCGGCAGGAACGCTTTCTTCCACTTCCAGCCCGGCCATGGTGAGCAGCTGTTCCAGTGCGGCGCTGTCGCATTGCGGGCTGGAAAACGTCCGCAGCCAGTATTCGGAAAATTGCATGATTCGGTTACCTGAATTGGCTCAAAAAACGCAGATCGCCTTCAAAGAAAAGACGCAGATCATTGACGCCATAGCGCAACATGGTCAGCCGGTCTGGCCCCATGCCGAAAGCAAAGCCGGTGTAGCGCTCGGGGTCGATGCCGCCGTAGCGCAGCACATTGGGATGAACCATGCCGCAGCCGGCGATTTCCAGCCAGCGCCCTTCCAGCGGCCCGCTCATGAAGGCGACGTCGATTTCAGCCGACGGTTCGGTAAACGGGAAAAAAGACGGCCGGAAACGTACGCGCAAATCTTCCGTTTCAAAGAACTTGCGCAGAAAGTCGGCGATAACGCCTTTCAGATCGGCAAAACTGACGCCCTCCCCGACCCAGAGCCCTTCGACCTGATGAAACATCGGCGAATGCGTGGCATCCGAATCCACCCGGTATACCCGCCCAGGAACGATCACGCGGATTTCAGGCATCGACGCCTGCCCGGCATGGCGCGCGACATGTTCCAGCATGGTCCTGATCTGCACAGGGCTCGTGTGCGTGCGCAGCAGGACATCGTCACGCCCTTCGAGATAAAAGGTGTCGTGCATCGAGCGCGCAGGATGCTTTTCCGGCATGTTGAGCGCGGTGAAGTTATGCCAGTCCGTTTCGATTTCCGGACCATCGACTACAGAAAACCCGATCGAGCGGAACAGGGCTTCGATGCGCTCAAGCGTGCGGCTGACCGGATGCAGCCCACCCGGCGCGCTGCCGCGTCCCGGCAGGGTCACGTCCAGCGCCTCGGCGGCAAGCTGGGCAAGCAGAATAGCTTCACGCAATGCCTGGCGGCGGGCTTCAAGCGCGCCTTCAACACTTTCTTTCGCGCGGTTGATCGCCGCACCAGCCTCGCGTCTGGCCTCGGGCTCCAGTTTGCCCAGCGTTTTCAGGCGCTCGGTCAGCAGCCCGCTTTTACCAAGGTAGCGCGCCTTGGCCTGTTCCAGCTGAACACCATCCGCCGCTGCGGAAAATTCGTTTTCAGCCTGTTGAACCAGTTGATCCAGATTATCCATATCCATGCCGTCCGGAAATCAGAAAAAAAAAGGAGGCTGCGCCTCCTTTTTCCGGGCTGCGCCTGATTACGCAGCGAGTCGGGCCCGGGCCTGTTCGGCAAGCGCCGAAAAAGCGGGTTTGTCGAATACGGCCAGATCAGCCAGCACCTTGCGGTCGACTTCAATGGCGGCCTTTTTCAGACCGTTCATGAACGTGCTGTAGGTCAGGCCGAGCTCGCGCGCCGCAGCATTGATACGCGCGATCCACAGGGCGCGGAACTGGCGCTTGCGCTGGCGGCGGTCGCGGTAGGCGTACTGCCCCGCCTTCATCACCGCCTGTTTGGCGATGCGGTATACGTTCTTCCGGCGGCCACGGTATCCCTTGGCTTCGCGGAGGATTTTCTTGTGACGCGCGCGGGCGGTTACACCGCGTTTTACTCTGGGCATAGCGTTCTCCTGTTCAAGCGTAAGGCAGCATGGCGCGGATCAGCTTTTCGTCGGCGGCATGAACATCCGTCGTGCCGCGCAGCTGGCGCTTGCTCTTCGTGGTTTTCTTGGTCAGGATGTGGCGCTTGAACGCCTGCGAGCGCTTGATCCCGCCACCGGCACGGACCTTGAACCGCTTGGCGGCTCCGCTCTTGGTCTTCATTTTCGGCATTGCTGCAACTCCATTTTATGAATGCCATCAGGTAGCGCCAGACGGCGCATTTGACACCAGACAGCACTTGTTTTCCGCCGCTTCCGGAAAAACCGTTACGGCAGCCCTGCTCCGGATCGCACCGGAGCGGATTCCGATCACTGCGCCACCGCGATCAGCGGCTTTTCCTTGGCGCAACAATCATCACCATCTGACGCCCTTCCATCTTGGGCATCTGTTCGACCTGACCTAACTCCTCAAGGTCCGCCTTGACGCGTTCAAGCTGGCGCAGGCCGAATTCCTGGTGGGCCATTTCACGCCCACGGAACCGCAGCGTCACCTTGCATTTGTCGCCTTCGTCAAGAAAACGCTTCAGGTTGCGCAGCTTGATCTGATAATCGTTTTCATCGGTGCCGGGACGGAGCTTCACCTCCTTCACCTGCACCTGCTTCTGTTTCTGCCTGGCTTCATGGGCCTTTTTCTGTTCCTGGTACTTGAACTTTCCAAGATCCATGACCCGGCAGACCGGGGGAACCGCCATGGGAGCGATTTCGACCAGTTCCAGCCCGGCCTCTTCCGCCACAGCCAGCGCTGCGCTCAGGGATACAATCCCAAGCTGCTCGCCATCATCACCAACAAGCCGTACCTCTGGCGCGGTTATTTCCTCATTAACGCGCTGTTTTTTTTCCTGAGCGATGGTTCATTTCTCCACGACAGCCAATATCAGACCGAACCGGCTTTCGTGTCGATTTCACGACGCCAGCGCCCGATCAACGATTCGAGGGACATTTGGCCAAGATCCTGGCCGCCTCGGGCGCGCACCGCCACCACTCCCGCAGCCTTTTCTTTCTCGCCGACCACGAGCTGATAGGGCAGCTTATGCACGCTATGTTCGCGGATTTTATAGTTAATCTTTTCGTTGCGCAAATCAGCCTCGACGCGGAAACCCGCCTGCCGCAACTGTTTCGTTACGTCGGCCACATATCCGGCCTGCCCTTCTGAAATATTCATCACCACCGCATGCACCGGCGCCAGCCACAGCGGCAGCGCGCCCGCATAATGTTCGATCAGGATGCCGGTAAAGCGCTCCAGCGACCCGAACAGCGCCCGGTGCAGCATCACGGGGCGTTTGCGCATATTATCTTCAGCGACATAGTTCACATCGAAGCGCTCGGGCAGGTTCATATCGACCTGCAGCGTTCCACACTGCCAGTCGCGCCCAATCGTGTCGCGCAGTACGAATTCGAGCTTCGGCCCATAAAACGCCCCCTCGCCCGGGAACAGTTCATACGCCATCCCCATATGATCCAGCGCGGCAGCGAGGGCGCCTTCCAGCACGTCCCATATTTCGTCGCTGCCGATACGGTTGTCCGGGCGTGTGGAAAGTTTGATGCGGATATTCTCAAAACCGAAATCCTTGTAGATATCGAGGATCAGCGCCACGACATCCTTGCACTCCTGCTCCATCTGCTCTTCGGTACAGAAAACATGCGCATCGTCCTGCGTGAAGTGGCGTACACGCAGCAGCCCATGCAAGGCGCCGGACGGCTCGTAGCGGTGCACCTTGCCGAATTCGGCCATGCGCAACGGCAGATCGCGGTAGCTTTTCAGACCCTGGGCAAACATCGACACCGCACCGGGACAGTTCATCGGCTTGAGCGCGAAAACACGCTCATCCTCTGTTTGCGTGGTGAACATGTTCTGGCGATAGTTCTGCCAGTGCCCCGATGTTTCCCACAGCGCGCGGTCCATGACATCCGGCGTGTTGACCTCGACGTAACCCGCCTGCTCCTGACGTTCTCGCATATAGCCAATCAGGGTCTGGAACAGACGCCAGCCCTTCGGATGCCAGAAAACGGAACCCGGCGCTTCATCCTGGAAGTGAAAAAAATCGAGTTGCTGCCCGAGTTTGCGGTGATCGCGCTTTTCCGCCTCCTCCAGCATGTGCAGGTAAGCGTCGAGTTCTTCCTTTTTCGCCCAGGCTGTGCCGTAGATGCGCTGCAGCATCTCGTTTTTTGAATCGCCACGCCAATAGGCGCCCGCAACCTTGGTGAGCCTGAACACTTTCAGCCGCCCGGTAGACGGTACGTGCGGGCCGCGACAGAGATCGATGAAATCGCCCTGCCGGTAAAGGGACACATCCTCCACGGCCGGGATGGATGCAATGATTTCGGCCTTGTAGTGTTCGCCGATCGACTTGAAAAACGCCACCGCTTCATCGCGCGGCCATACTTCACGCGCAACCGGGATCTCGCGCCTGGCCAGCTCGGCCATGCGCGACTCGATCGCTTCCAGATCTTCCGGTGTAAAGGGGCGCGTATATGAAAAATCGTAGTAGAAACCGTTCTCTATGACCGGCCCGATTGTTACCTGGGCATCGGGAAACAGCTCCTTGACCGCATGCGCAAGCAGGTGTGCGGTCGAGTGGCGAATGATGTCCAGTCCTTCCGGATTTTTGTCGGTAATGATCACAAGCGCGGTATCGCTTTCAATCCGGTGGGACAGATCAACCAGCCGGTCTCCCGCTCGCCCGGCAAGCGCCGCCTTCGCCAGCCCTGCTCCGATGGAAGCGGCAATCTCGGCAACAGTCACCGGATGATCGAAGCTGCGGACAGAACCGTCGGGAAGCGTGATGTTCGGCATAAACGGACCTCGATCTGTTAACTCCAGGCAGCCCATGGGCCCGGCATTGCAGTACAGGAAAAATCCAGGCAAAAAAAAAGTGCGGCTGAGCCGCACTTTCCATTAAACAGGCAAACGGAACCGACCCTTCAGTTGCTTGTTTTGATGTGAGTTCGAAACATGCTGTCGGTTCCAGAAATCTGGTAGGCGCGATTGGACTCGAACCAACGACCCCCACCATGTCAAGGTGGTGCTCTAACCAGCTGAGCTACGCGCCTGCTAAGAGCGGCGGATTATAGAGATTTCATTCCGGCTGTCAAACGCTTTTCGCGCGGCATCATTTTTTCAGCCGCGTCACAACAATCAGGATAATCACCGCGCCGATAACAGCGCCAATGAAGCCGGCCCCCTGCCCTGCCTGGTAAATTCCGATCATCTGTCCGCCGTAGGTCGCCAGCAGCGCGCCGCCGATGCCAAGCAGCGCCGTCATGATAATGCCCAGCCCTTCCTTGCCCGGGTGCAGAAAACGGGCGATAACTCCCACGACAAGCCCGATCACGATAGTACTGATAATGCCCATTGACAGCCTCCTGACAGAAAT
>JAVBTY010000070.1:0-7234 GCA_031555955.1 Rhodocyclaceae bacterium
GGAAGTGCGCGGCAAGAAGATCGCGCCGCCGCAGGTTTCCGCCGAAGTGCTGCGCAAGATGAAGAAAACCGCCGAGGATTACCTGGGCGAGGAAGTCACCGAAGCGGTCATCACCGTGCCGGCCTACTTCAACGACAGCCAGCGCCAGGCGACCAAGGACGCCGGCCGCATCGCCGGGCTGGAAGTCAAGCGCATCATCAACGAGCCGACCGCCGCCGCGCTCGCCTTCGGCATGGACAAGAAGCCGGGCGACTCCAAGATCGCGGTGTACGACCTCGGCGGCGGCACCTTCGACATCTCGATCATCGAAATCGCCGACCTGGACGGCGAGCACCAGTTCGAAGTGCTGGCCACCAACGGCGACACCTTCCTCGGCGGCGAGGATTTCGACCAGCGCGTGATCGACTACATCGTCACCGAATTCAGGAAGGAACAGGGCGTCGACCTGAAGAACGACGTGCTCGCGCTGCAGCGCCTGAAGGAAGCGGCGGAAAAGGCCAAGATCGAGCTTTCCTCCAGCCAGCAGACCGACATCAACCTGCCCTACATCACCGCCGACGCCAACGGACCGAAGCACCTCAGCCTGAAGCTGACCCGCGCCAAGTTCGAATCGCTGGTGGAAGATCTGGTCGAGCGCACGATCGAACCCTGCCGTATCGCGCTGAAGGACGCCGGCCTGAAGATCGCCGACATCGACGACGTCGTCCTCGTCGGCGGCCAGACCCGCATGCCCAAGGTGCAGGAAAAGGTCAGGGAGTTCTTCGGCAAGGACGCGCGCCGCGATGTGAACCCGGACGAAGCCGTCGCGGTGGGCGCAGCGATCCAGGGCGGCGTGCTGCAGGGCGAAGTCAAGGATGTGCTGCTGCTCGATGTCTCCCCGCTGTCGCTCGGCATCGAAACGCTCGGCGGCGTCATGACCAAGCTGATCCAGAAAAACACCACCGTGCCCACCAAGGCCAGCCAGGTGTTCTCCACCGCCGACGACAACCAGAGCGCGGTCACCATCCACGTGCTGCAGGGCGAGCGTGAAATGGCCTCCGGCAACAAGAGCCTGGGCCAGTTCAACCTCGAAGGCATCCCCCCCTCGCCGCGCGGCATGCCGCAGATCGAGGTGATTTTCGACATCGACGCCAACGGCATCCTGCACGTTTCCGCGAAGGACAAGGCCACCGGCAAGGAAAACAAGATCACCATCAAGGCCAACTCCGGCCTGTCGGAAGACGAAATCCAGCGCATGGTGCAGGACGCCGCCGCGCACGCCGAGGAAGACAAGAAGGCGCACGAACTGGTCGACACCCGCAACCAGTGCGACGCCATGATCCACTCGGTGAAGAAAGCCCTCGCCGAATACGGCGACAAGGTCGACACCGGAGAAAAAGAAAAGATCGAAACCGCGCTGAAAGAAGCCGAAGAAGCGCTCAAGGGCGGCGACAGGAGCGACATCGAGGCCAAAACGCAGGCGCTCGCCACGGCCAGCCAGAAACTGGGCGAACAGATGTATGCCCAGAGCCAGGCCGAAGCGGGCGCGCAGCCCGGCGCGGCTGGCGGAAGCGGCGGCGGCGGCCAGGCGAAAGCGGATGAAGCCGACGTGGTTGATGCCGAATTCACGGAAGTGAAAGACAAAAAGTAAGGAACGGGACATGGCCGCCCGACGGGGGGCCAGCCCGGCAGCCGGACCGCCACCGGAGCACGTCTCCGGGCGGTCCGGCTTTTGCATGATCCGGCACGGCCCGGACTGAGCGAGCAGACATGTCGAAACGGGATTACTACGAAGTACTCGGCGTTAACCGCGATGCGGACGACGACACCATCAAGAAGGCCTACCGCAAGCTGGCCATGAAGTTTCACCCGGACCGCAATCCGGACAACAAGGACGCCGAGGAAAAGTTCAAGGAAGCCAAGGAGGCTTACGAAATCCTTTCCGACGCGCAGAAAAAGGCCGCTTACGACCGCTACGGCCACGCGGGCGTCGACCCCTCGATGGGCGCGGGCGGCCAGCAGGGCTTCGACGGCTTCGCCGACGCCTTTTCCGACATCTTCGGCGATCTTTTCGGCGGCGGCGGAGGCGGACGGCGCGGCGGCGGAGGCGGACGCTCCAACGTCTACCGCGGCGCGGACCTGCGCTACAACCTTGAGGTTTCGCTGGAAGAAGCCGCGCGCGGCGCGGACAAGACCATCCGCATCCCCACCGTCGAGGAATGCGACACCTGCCACGGCAGCGGCGCCAAACCCGGCACACAGCCCAAGCCCTGCCCCACCTGCGGCGGCGCGGGCCAGGTGCGCATGCAGCAAGGGTTTTTCTCCATTCAGCAGACCTGCCCGAAATGCCACGGCAGCGGCCGCATCATTCCCGATCCATGCTCAGGCTGCGGCGGCGCGGGACGGGTGAAAAAGCAGAAGACGCTGGAAGTGAAAATCCCCGCCGGCATCGATGAAGGCATGCGCCTGCGCCATGCCGGCCATGGCGAACCAGGCGTCAATGGCGGCCCGCCGGGCGATCTCTACGTCGAGATCCACATCCGCCAGCATTCGGTATTCCAGCGCGACCACGACGACCTGCACTGCGAAATGCCGATCAGCTTCACCACCGCCGCCCTCGGCGGCGAAATCGAAATTCCGACGCTCGACGGCATGGCGCGGCTCAAGATTCCCGCCGAAACCCAGAGCGGGCGCGTGTTCCGCCTGCGCGGCAAGGGCATCCGGAACGTCCGCAGCCAGGCGCATGGCGACCTCATGTGCCACGTTCTGGTCGAAACGCCGGTCAACCTCACCGAGCGCCAGAAGGAACTGCTGCGCGAGTTCGAAAACGAATCCAGCGACGACGCCGGACGCCACAACCCGAAGGCAAAATCCTGGATGGACAAGGTGCGCGACTTTTTCGCTACCTGATCACGCCGGAATACCACGCGGCACGGCTGCGGCCTCCGAGCCGGACCTGTCGCGCCGCACGGGCCCCGCCCGCCTGAACGCCGCGGCATTGCACGGCTAGCCGCCCTGCCCGCGCCCCGCGGAGGCCAGCGTTCCGGAAGCGGCCTCCTTTTCCGGGGGAAAATGCAGCGCCAGCTGGGGGAAGGGAAGCTCGATTCCCTCGGCATCGAATTTCCGCTTCAGCCGCAGGTTGAATTCGCGCGAAACGGCCCACTGCCGGAGCGGGCGCGTTTTGAAAATGGCGCGAACGATAATCGCGCTTTCGGCGAAGCGGACGATGCCCTGCACATCGAGCGGCTCCAGAAGATCGCGCCGCAGGCGGTAATCCTCCATCATTTCGCTGCCCACGGCCCTCATTGCGCGCAGCACTGCGTCGATGTCGCAGTCGTAAGCCACGCCGATGTCAAAAACCGCGCAGGCGAACTGGCGCGACAGGTTCTTCACCGTCTTGATCTGGCTGAACGGAATCGTATGCAGCGTGCCGTACAGATCGCGCAGGCGCACGGTGCGGATACTCAGCCCTTCGACTGTCCCGGCATGGTCAGCGGTTTCAATGTAATCGCCGATCGAGATCGTATCCTCGATGATGATGAACAGCCCGGTAATGATGTCCTGCACCAGCGTCTGCGCGCCAAAACCCACCGCCAGCCCCACCACGCCCGCACCGGCGATAAAAGGCGTGATGTCGATACCCAGATTCGCCAGCGCGACAATAACGGCGACACCGGCGATGCTGGCCCCCGCCGCGCCGCGGCACAGCGGCAGCAGGGTCAGCGCGCGGGCCCCTGGCGCCTTGTAGCCGGCGCCAGCGCTTCTGCGCGAATGGGGCGACAATCCTTCGAGAATGGCGGTATCCACCACCGTCCACACCAGCCACGCAACCATGGCGGTAACGCAGACGCCCGCCAGCATTTTTCCCAGCGTCTCGTGCATGAAATCGGCCAGCGAATAATCCCAGGTGCGCGCAATCAGTTCAAGAAATACCAGCCAGACCACGAAGGTGAGCACAAGGAAAAAAAACCTGCGCAACCGCTGCATGTACGCGGTGCGCTGCCAGTGGCGCATCTGCGCGGCAGCGGCGTTTTCCTGCCTGCGCCGCAGCAGCAGCGCCGCTGACGCACCCAGCATCAGCAGGGCGACGCTGGCGACAACCCGCCGCGTGATCACATACGTGTTCTCAGGAACGAACAGGGCGATTCCTCCCGCGGCGACCGCCAGCACAATCATGAGCGGCGCCCAGATTTTCCCGAGGAACTGTCTGATATCGCCCCATCCCTTCTGGTGCCGGAGCGGGAAAGGCCGGTTGGCGATCAGGTGCATGACCGGACGCCGGAACAGCAGGGCGAACAGCCCGATCAGCAGCGCCGTCACCACCGTCACCAGCGAATCGGCCAGCGCCAGCACGTTGGGGGGGAAAACCAGCGCCACGCGCTCGCCCGTTGCCGCATCGCCCAGCGCAAAACAGACGCCAATGGCGTAAAGAAGGCGCTGCGGCGGCGGCGACAGCAGCAGGCGCACGGCGGTGCGCCGGTGCCCGTCCGCGCACAGGGAAAAAAGCAGCGCGCAGATCGAGGAAAACACCATGCCGCTCACCACCGCGTAAGCCAGCACCAGCGCCAGCACCTTGCCATGCGAAGCCTGCAGCGGATGCATCATCCCGACGGTAACCAGAAACGCGATGATCCACGGCCCGAAGCGCCGCAGAACATGCACCGCCAGCGCCCGGGTGGAAGGCGCGGGCACAGCCGGGGGCCGGATCCCGAGATGGCGGCGGATCCGCTTCGCCCCCCACGCCAGCGCCAGCGCCAGCAGCGCCCAGACCGAGAGGACCAGCGCAAAGGCGCTGCCCGAATCCGGTGCGGACGGCGCTTCTCCATTCTGGTACGCCACCGCAGTTTCATCCGCCGCGGCGGAAATGCGCTGCCGCCAGAAATGCAGCGGCGGCGCGCCCGCCCGCAAACGGGTGGCCAGCGTTTCGAACCCATGGCTGATGCTTTCGAACAGATTGCCCCCGCGCTTCACTTTTTGCACCCCCGCTCCTTCCGGCAGCGCCTCGCGCAGGCGTTTCAGTTCGGCAAGCAGTGCCCTGCGCTCCTGATCGTTTTCCAGCGTAACGATCACCCGGTCCAGCGACGCGGCCAGTTCAGCATCAGCGCCAGTACCTGGGGAAGCGGCGGAAGCGGCGTTGCCCACGGAGATGCCGGGAAGCAGCGTCTGCGGCGCGCCCTGCGCGCGCAGCGGCAGCAGCACGGCGCACAACAGCAGCAGCCA
Organism: Rhodocyclaceae bacterium; assembly: GCA_031555955.1. Taxonomy (GTDB): domain Bacteria; phylum Pseudomonadota; class Gammaproteobacteria; order Burkholderiales; family Rhodocyclaceae; genus Azoarcus. Next base: position 5,200 of record JAVBTY010000070.1, read on the forward strand.
GAACACGGGGCCCGCTCTCCGTTTCCGCCCCCACGGCGGGCCGGGTGAAATACGCATGGCGGTCTCTCCTTGCGCGTCCGCGCGGGTAGAGCGGCTTGCGCTAGCGGGCGGCGCTTCCCGCCAGACGGTCGCGCAGATCACGCAGTTTCGCCCTGATCCGCGCGGCATCCTCCGCCCCCATGCGGAGCAGGATTTTCTGCCCGGCCGAAAGCGATTCCAGCGCCGGATCTTCGAACACGTAGCGCACTTTGGGCTGAATCAGGCGTAGCGGCTCCTGCGGCTGCGGCGTTTCCAGAAGATGATCGATCACCGCCACCAGCCGGACGTTGAAGCTGGCTGACGGATAGCCCAGTTCTTCATACGCAGCCTGGAACAGCGGATAAAAACGTGCGTAAAGGGCCACGAGCGCGCCGCTGTCGACCGCTTCGGCAAGCCGCACGTAAGGCGTATAGCGCGCGGCATTCGCAGCGCCGGGGATAAAAACGCCACCCGCCGGTTCGACGATGAAACTACCCTGCGCGGGCCGCAGCGGCGAACGCATCAGCGGCAGGCGCTCGCCAGGCAGGTTGTCCACCGTCACCACCACGCGGCGGATGAAATCCCTCACCTGCAGCAGCCCGCTCACCGGTTCCTGGCCCAGCAGCCCGACAAGCGCGTTGCCGATCTGCCCGTCGCTCTGGTCCAGCACCGGGAGGGGGACCGCTGGCGCGGCGGCGCTCTCCGCGCCAGGCGGTATCTGCGCGGCGGGGGGAAGGGCCGGTGGCGCGATCTCTCCCCGCGTTTCAGGTTCTGTTAGCCGGGGCCCGGTTGCGGGGGCGATTGCTGTTTCGGGCTGCTGGAGCGGCGGCGCGGGCATGCGTCCGGAGAACAGATACGCCGCGGCAGCCACAGCCAGTACGGCAATAAAAAGCGCCCATTTCACGGCGGCCGGTTTCATTGTTTCACCTCCCTGTTTTGAGTTCCGTCATGCTGGGAGTCCCGCAACAGCGGCAATGTTCCGCCAGGGCGGCCAGCTGTCGGCAGCGTAGCGCAAAAACTGGCGGCGGAAACAGCAACGCCCCCGGCGGTTTCCCGCGCGGGGGCGTCATAAATCCGTGCAAACGGCCCTCCCCGGGCCGCCTGCTGGCGTAGGTGCGTCAGACTTCGACCGTATCAGCCACTTCCCTGAATTCCGCAATCTGGTCGAAATTCATGTAGCGGTAGACATCGGCCGCCTTGGCGTTAACCACCTCCACCTGCGCCTGATACTCGGCCGCGGTCGGAATCTTGCCCATCAGCGCGCAGACCGCGGCGAGTTCGGCCGAACCGAGATAGACGCGGGTATCGATTCCCAGGCGGTTCGGGAAATTACGCGTCGAGGTCGACATGGCCGTGCTGCCCTTGCGGATCTGCGCCTGGTTGCCCATGCACAGCGAGCAGCCGGGCATTTCCATGCGCGCGCCGGATTTGCCCAGTACGCTGTAATAGCCTTCCTCGTTCAGGATCATCGCGTCCATCTTGGTCGGCGGGGCGATCCACAGGCGCGTCGGAATGTCGCTCTTGCCGTCCAGAACCTTGCCGGCCGCGCGGAAGTGGCCGATGTTGGTCATGCACGAACCGATGAACACTTCGTCGATCCTGTCGCCGGCGACTTCGGACAGCAGCTTCACGTCGTCCGGATCGTTCGGGCAGGCGACGATCGGCTCCTTGATATCGGCCAGATCGATCTCGATCACGGCGGCGTATTCGGCATTGGCATCGCCCTTGAGCAGCGTGCCCGTGGCGATCCACTCTTCCATCGCCTTGATCCGGCGCCTGAGCGAACGCTTGTCTTCATAGCCGTTGGCGATCATCCACTTCATCAGCGTGATGTTGGAGTTCATGTACTCCACGATCGGCGCCTTGTTCAGATGCACCGCGCAACCGGCGGCGGAGCGCTCGGCCGAAGCGTCGGTCAGTTCGAACGCCTGCTCCACCTTCAGATCGGGCAGGCCCTCGATTTCCAGGATACGGCCGGAGAAGATGTTCTTCTTGCCCTGCTTCTCCACCGTCAACA
>JAVBTY010000020.1:0-5484 GCA_031555955.1 Rhodocyclaceae bacterium
GCTGGCGCGCGAGCTGCTGGACGGCCACGCGCTGGTGAAGCTGGAAGTGCTGGGCGACCCGCAAAGCCTGTTTCCGAACATGCCGGAAACCCTGAAGGCGGCCGAAACCCTGGTGAAGGAAGGCTTCCAGGTCATGGTGTATTGCTCCGACGATCCCATCCAGGCGAAGATGCTGGAACAGACCGGCTGCGTCGCGGTGATGCCGCTCGCATCGCTGATCGGGTCTGGCATGGGTATTCTCAACCCATGGAATCTGCGCCTGATCATCGACAACGCCAGGGTGCCGGTGCTGGTCGATGCAGGCGTCGGCACCGCCTCCGACGCCGCCATCGCGATGGAGCTTGGCTGCGACGGCGTGCTGATGAACACCGCCATCGCCAGGGCCGGCAAGCCGGTGTTGATGGCGGGCGCGATGAAAAAGGCGGTGGAGGCCGGCCGCGAAGCCTGGCTCGCCGGGCGCATGCCACGCAAACATTATTCAGCCGATCCCAGCTCGCCGACCTCCGGGTTGATCGGCTCGTGACCGGCCTGGACGCAAACCTGGCCACGGACATCGCCGCCACGGACGTTACGGAAGCGGAAGACCCGCAGGCGCGTTTCTCCAGCCGCAGCATCCGCAGCTTCGTACTGCGCCAGGGCCACATGTCGGTAGCGCAACAACGCTACCTCGACGACGTGCTACCGCGCATCGGCCTGCCCTGGCGCGCCGCGCCGCTCGACCTGGACGCCGCATTCGGCCGCCACGCGCCGAAAATCGTCGAAATCGGCTTCGGCATGGGCGAAACCACGGCGAAGATCGCCGCAGCCCGTCCGGAACAGGATTTTCTCGGTATCGAAGTGCACGGCCCCGGCGTGGGCAGCCTGTGCAAACTCGTCGCCGAAGGCGGGCTCGGCAACGTGCGCATCGTCCGCCACGATGCGGTCGAGGTGTTGCGCGACATGATTCCGGAGGGCGCGCTCGCGGGCATCCACGTATTCTTTCCCGATCCCTGGCGCAAGAAGCGCCACCACAAGCGCCGTCTCATCCAGCCGGATTTCGCCGCTCTTGCCGCCGCCAGACTCGCCCCCGGCGGCTACCTGCACTGCGCCACGGACTGGGAAGATTACGCACACTGGATGCTGGAAGTGCTTGCGGCCGAACCGCTGCTGCAGAATACCGCCGCGGGCTTCGCGCCACGGCCGGAGCACCGCCCGCTGACCAAGTTCGAAAACCGTGGCCTCAAACTTGGCCACAGCGTGTGGGACCTGCTGTTCCTCCGCCGCTGATCCCCCCGCAAAAAGGAAACCAACGTGCCCGGAAAACTGTTCCGCTTCATTGGCCGGATCCTGCAAGGATTCTGGCGCGCGGCCGACCTGACCCGCCGCGTGCTGTTCAACCTTGTCATCCTCGTGCTGTTCGCGGTGCTCCTCGCACAGTTTTTCCACCCCGCGCCAGACGTACCGCGCGGCGCGGCGCTGGTGTTGCGTCCGGCGGGCGCGCTGGTGGAGCAGGCGGAACCGGCCGATCCGCTGGCCCTGCTGCATGCCGGTCCGGTCGCGGACCAGACGGCCCTGCCCGATCTGCTCGAAGCGGTGCGCGCCGCGCGCGACGATGAGCGCATCGCCGCGCTGGTGCTGGAAACCGACGATCTGGCCAGCGGCGGCTTGTCCAAGCTGGCCGAACTGCGCGCCGCCATCGCCGCCTTCAGGGCTTCCGGCAAGCCGGTGCTGGCGCGCGGCGAACGTTTTACCCAGAGCCAGTATTACCTCGCCTCGGCGGCGGATGAGGTCCATGTGTCGCCGGACGGTTTCGTGCTGCTCAACGGCCTGTCGCGCTACGTTTCCTACTTCGGGGGCGCGCTCGATACGCTGGGCATCAAGATGCACGTATTCCGCGTTGGCGAATACAAATCCTTTTCCGAACCCTTCACCCGCACCGGCATGTCGGATGAAGACCGCGCCGCGACCAGAGACCTGCTCGACGGGCTGTGGGGCGTGCTGCGCGATGATGTTGCTGCCGCGCGCAAACTCACGCCCGAAGCGCTCGACCGCTACATCACGGGCTACCGCGAAGCGCTCGCCGCCGCCGCGGGCGACACGGCCCTGGCGGCGAAGAGCGCCGGGCTGGTCGATCAGTTGAGCACGCAGGACGAATGGCGCGCGCATCTCATCGACCGCGTTGGCGCGGACAGCGCGGGCAAGGAATTCCGCCGCGTCAGCGCCGAAGACTACCTCGTCGCCGTGCGCCACAAGGCGAAACGGGAACCTGGGCGGCACATCGCGGTGCTGGTGGCGCAGGGCGCGATCATGGACGGCGCGCAGACCGGCGGCGTGACCGGCGGCGATGCCTTCGCCCGCCTCATTCGCGACGCGCGTGAAGACAGCAGCGTGAAAGCCGTGGTGCTGCGCATCGACAGCCCCGGCGGCAGCGCCTGGGCCTCGGAACAGATCCGCCGCGAGCTGGAGCTGACCCGCCAGGCGGGCAAGCCGGTGGTGGCCTCGATGAGCTCGGTGGCCGCTTCCGGCGGCTACTGGATCGCCGCGGGCGCGGACGAAATCTGGGCCGCGCCAACCACGGTTACGGGCTCCATCGGCGTTTTCGCGCTTTTTCCCGAATTCGGCGAACCGCTCAGGCGTCTCGGCATCACCACCGATGGCGTCGGCACCGGGCCGCTGGCCGGCGCGCTCGACCCGCGCCGCCCGCTTGATCCGGGCGTGGCCGAGGCGATGCAGCTCGCCATCGACCACGGCTACCGGCGCTTTCTCGACACCGTGGGCAAGGCGCGCGGCATGAAGACCGGGGAAGTCGATCCCATCGCGCGCGGGCGGGTGTGGACCGGAGCCGCCGCCGCGAAGCTGGGGCTGGTGGACCAGCTCGGCGGGTTTGATGACGCCGTGGCCGCGGCCGCCCGGCGCGCCAGTCTGGAGAAGTATGAGGTGGTCTGGCCTGTCGCGGGCGAATCGCGCGGGCAACGCCTGCTGCAGCATCTGCTGGGCAGCGTGGGCATTAAAACCGCCCCGGCGGCGTCTGCCAGCGCCCCGGTGGCGCATATGCTGAACGGCCTGCGCGCGGCGGCGGATGAACTGCTGCGCTGGAACGATCCGCAGAACCTGTACGCGCACTGCCTGTGCGAGGCGCCATGATACGGCTGCGGTAGCGCGTTTTCGCCGCGCGCGCTCAGTCCAGGAACAGCTGCAGCAGGTCGTTGAGAAAGTGACGGCCGCGCGTGGTGGGACGAAGGGTGTCGCCCTCGATTTCAATCAGCCCGCGTTCGCGGGCGGCGCGCAGGCCGTTTGCAGCGGCCTCCAGCGGCAGGCCGGTGCGGGCGGCAAAGAGCGGCAGCGGAAAGCCACCGGTCAGGCGCAGCGCATTCATCATGAACTCGAACGGCAGTTCATCGGCCGTCACCGCGCGCCGTTCCTGGATGAAGTCGCCGCGCGCCGCGCCATCCAGGTAACGTTGCGGGTGTTTGTGGCGCATTTCGCGCACGATGCCTTCGTGGCTGGAGAGTTTGCCGTGCGCGCCGGGGCCAATGCCCAGATAGTCGCCAAACGTCCAGTAATTGAGGTTGTGCAGTGCCTGTGCGCCGGGCCGCGCGAACGCAGAGGTTTCGTAGTGCGTGAAACCGGCGGTGGCGAGGCGGTCTTCGAGGGCGTCCTGCATGTCGGCGGCGCTGTCGGCGTCGGGCAGTTGCGGCGGCGGCGCGTGGCCGAACGGGGTGTTCGGCTCCATCGTCAGGTGGTAGCAGGAGAGGTGGCCAGGGCTGAACGTGAGCGCGGTTTCCAGGTCGTTCAGGGCCTGCTCCAGGGTTTGCCCCGGCAGGGCGTACATCAGGTCGAGATTGATGCGTTCGAAGTGCGCCGCTGCCGCGTCGATCGCGCGCCGTGCGTCCGCGCCGTTGTGGATGCGGCCGATGCGTTCGAGCAAACCGTCGTTAAAGCTCTGGATGCCGAGCGACAGGCGGTTGACGCCGGCGGCGCGGTAGGCGCGGAAACGTCCGGCTTCGGCCGTGCCCGGGTTGGCTTCGAGGGTGATTTCGGCCAGCGGGTCGAGCGGCAGGCGCATGCGGATGGCGGTGAGCAGTGCGTCAACGCCATCGGCGTCGAGCAGGCTGGGCGTGCCGCCGCCGATGAAAACGCTGTGCACGCGCCGCCCCCACACTTGCGGTAACGCCGCTTCGAGGTCGGCGATGACGGCGGCGATCCAGGCCGCCTGCGGGATTCCGGATCTAGCGTCACTGGTGGCGTGGGAGTTGAAGTCGCAATAGGGGCATTTGCGCACGCACCAGGGAAAATGCACGTAGAGCGAGAGCGGTGGCGGCGTGGTGAGCTGTATGCGTGCGGGCTGCGCGGCCCCGGCCGCGCCGCGGGCTGCCGGAGCAGGCCGCAGCGCAATGACGCGGCGGGTGTTCACAACGGGTGCTGGCGCAGGCGGTCGAGCAGGTGCCGCATGGCCATGCCGCGATGGCTGAGGGTGTTTTTCAGCGCGGCGTCCAGTTCGGCGGCGCTTTGTTCCATTTCGGGCAGCCAGAACAGCGGGTCGTAGCCAAAACCGTTTTTACCCCGTGGCGCGTCGAGAATAAGGCCGTGCCATTCGCCGTCGGCGATCAGCGGGCGCGGGTCTTCGGCGTGGCGCACCAGCACGATGGCCGAATAGAAATAAGCGCCGCGTTCGGGGGCGGGAAGCCCGGCAAGCCGTTCGAGCAGCTGGGCGTTGTTGCGAGCGTCCGATTTTGGTTCGCCCGCGTAACGCGCGGACAGTACGCCGGGCGCGCCGCCCAGCGCCGCTACGCACAGCCCGGAATCGTCCGCCACCGCGGGCAGGCCGGACAGCGCGGCGGCGTGGCGGGCCTTGGCGAGAGCGTTTTCGATGAAGGTGAGGTGCGGTTCGTCCGCATCGGTGATGCCCAGCGCCGGTTGCGGCACGATGCCGATGCCAAGCGGCGCCAGCAGGGCGCCCATTTCCGCCGCTTTACCGGCGTTGCCGCTGGCGAGAACGAGGCGTTTGCTCATGGGCGATCCGCCGCCGCAAGCGGGGTGGCCACGGTGGCGCGCTGCAGTTCGATCAGGCGCTGGATGCCGGCGCCGGCGAGATCGAGCAGGCTGTTCAGGTCGGTGCGGGAAAAGGGCGCGCCTTCGGCCGTGCCCTGCACTTCGATGATGTCGCCGGTGTCGGTCATGACGACATTCATGTCGGTGTCGCAGGCGAAATCTTCCGCGTAGTCCAGATCGAGCACGGGCGCGCCGCGATACATGCCGACCGATACGGCGGCGACAAAACCGGTGAGCGGACTGGCGGCGAGCACGCCGCTGGCGACGAGTTTTTCCAGCGCGTCATGCACGGCCACGCAGGCGCCGGTGATAGCGGCGGTGCGGGTGCCGCCGTCGGCCTGCAGCACGTCGCAGTCGAGGGTGATCTGGCGTTCGCCAAGCGCCGCCAGATCGACCACCGCGCGCAGGCTGCGCCCGATCAGGCGCTGGATTTCCTGGGTGCGGCCGCTCTGT
>JAVBTY010000094.1:0-10265 GCA_031555955.1 Rhodocyclaceae bacterium
TCTGGAGATGCCTTCGACATAGGCTCTGTCGAACTGCATCGGGATGCCGAAAGCGATCGCGCTCATGATCGTCGCCTTGTGCGCGGCGTCGATGCCTTCGATGTCGAAGGTCGGGTCGGCCTCTGCATAGCCGAGCGCCTGCGCCTTCTTCAGCACGTCGGCGAAGGGCAGGCCCTTGTCGCGCATTTCCGACAGGATGAAGTTCGTGGTGCCGTTGATGATGCCGGCCAGCCATTGAATGCGGTTGGCGGAAAGCCCTTCGCGCAGCGCCTTGATGATGGGAATGCCGCCAGCCACCGCCGCTTCGAAAGCGACCATGACGCCGCGAGCGCGCGCTGCGGCGAAGATTTCGTTGCCGTGTACCGCGAGCAGGGCCTTGTTCGCGGTGACGACGTGCTTGCCGTTGTCGATGGCCTTGAGTACCAGATCGCGGGCCACGCCGTAGCCGCCGATGAGTTCGACGACGATATCCACGCTGGGGTCGGCCACCACGGCAAAGGCATCGTCGGTGAGTTTGACGCCTTCGCCGGCAATGCTGCGGGCAAGTTCGAGATTTTTATCCGCCACCGTGGTGATGCGGATCGGACGCCCGGCGCGGCGGGTGATTTCTTCTTCGTTGCGCTTGAGAACGGTGAAGGCGCCGCCGCCGACGGTTCCGATGCCCAGCAGGCCGACGTTGATCGGTTTCATCATTTAAGTGTTTTCCTGAAGCAGAACGAGGAGATGGTCAGCCCCTCGCGAAAATAAAATTTATGCGCCTGCTGCCGCTGTACGCCCGAATCGAGCGCCAGCACGTCGCAGCCGCGCGCCTGCGCCATGGCGTGCAGCCAGCCGAGCAGGCGGTTGCCGATGCCTTCGGAGCGGCACTGTTCGTCGGTGACGAGGTCATCGACGTACAGGCGTCGGCCTTCATATGTGTTTTCTATCAGACGCCACAGCGCCACGCCGCGTACCGCATCAGCTTCCGCCGCGATCAGCATGCGTCCGCCGTTGGCGAACACTTCAGCCAGCCGGGCCGCGTAGTCCGCGGGAAGCTGCGGGCGCAGCTGGCGGTGCACCGTTTCGGCGCGCCGCAGCCATTCGGGCTCGACGATGTTTCCCGCGAGGTCGGTAACAGCCAGCAGTTCCATGTCAGCCGCCGTGGCGTTTGCGGTAGTGGTCGAGGAAGCGGGCGAGGCGGGCGATGGCGTCGCGCAGTTCATCTTCGTACGGCAGGAACACAAGGCGGAAGTGATCGGGCCGGGGCCAGTTGAAACCGGTGCCCTGCACGAGCAGCACACGTTCGGCTTCGAGCAGTTCGGCGATGAAGGCCTGATCGTTTTCGATCGGGTAAAGTTTCGGATCGAGGCGCGGGAACATGTACAGCGTCGCCGCGGGCTTGACGCAGGAAACGCCGGGAATCGCGGTAATCAGCTCGTGGGCGAGGTCGCGCTGGCGGCGCAGGCGGCCGCCGGGGGCGACCAGGTCGTCGATGCTCTGGTAGCCGCCCAGCGCGGTCTGGATCGCATACTGGCCGGGCACGTTCGAGCACAGGCGCATCGAGGCCAGGATGTCGAGCCCTTCGATGTAATCCTGGGCGTGGCGCTTGTCGCCGCACACGACCATCCAGCCGGCGCGGTAGCCGCAGGAACGGTAGTTTTTCGACAGGCCGTTGAAGATGATGGTGAGCACTTCTTCCGATACCGCCGCGAGCGAGGTGTGCGTGGCGCCGTCGTACAGCACCTTGTCGTAAATTTCGTCGGCGTACAGGATGAGGCCGAATTCACGCGCGATGGCGACGATGCCGCGCAGCGTTTCTTCCGGGTAAAGCGCGCCGGTGGGGTTGTTCGGATTGATGATGACGAGCGCGCGCGTTCTGGGCGTGATCCTGCGCCGGATGTCGTCCAGGTCGGGCTGCCAGCCGCTGGCTTCGTCGCACATGTAGTGTACCGGCGTGCCGCCGGACAGGCTCACCGCCGCCGTCCACAACGGGTAATCAGGCGCGGGCACCAGCACTTCGTCGCCGGAATCCAGCAGGGCGTTCATCGCCATGACGATCAGTTCGGAAATGCCGTTGCCGATGTAGATGTCTTCCAGCGTCACACCCTTGATGTGCTTCTGCTGGGTGTAGTGCATGACCGCCTTGCGCGCCGGGAAAATGCCTTTGGAATCGGAGTAGCCCGCTGCGTTCGGCAGGTTGCGGATCATGTCGAGCTGGATTTCTTCCGGCGCGTCGAAGCCGAAGGTGGCCAGATTGCCAATGTTCAGCTTGATGATGCGGTGGCCTTCGTCTTCCATCTGCCGGGCGCGCGCCAGCACCGGGCCACGGATTTCGTAGCAGACGTTGGCGAGCTTGGACGACTGGCGCACGGGGCGCGGCGCGGCGGCGGCATCGGCTTTGGCCGCTGTTTCCGTGGATGCCGTCGGGTTCGGTGTTTTTGCCGCGTTCATGGAGAATCATCCCGTCTGTTGGTGATGCGCCGGGCGCTGTGTCCATGGAATGGCTCGCAACCCTGCCGTTTCCCGGGCGCGCTGGGGGCGCGGGAAAAAAGATGCTATCTTAACTTTCCCGCTGCACTGCGGCAATTTGCCCGGCTCCAGGCACATTTTTTATATCAGATCCGCCCGCGATGAAGCTCTACCTCGACCAGCATTCCACCATCAACATCGTCACCGGCTACGGCGCGGATCATCTGATGATCAACAAGGCGCGCCACGACGGCAACCTGCTGCTGACCGCCAGCCGCATCGTTACCGGCTGGGCTGCGGGGGGTTTCGACGGCCTTTGCGCGGACGATTTTGTCGCGGTGCGCGATCTGGGGGCGGAAGTCGTGCTCGTCGGCACCGGCAGCCGCCAGCGCTTTCCGTCGCCCGCGCTGCTGCGCCCGCTGATTGATGCGGGTACCGGTTTCGAAATTATGGATCTGCCCGCCGCCTGCCGCACGTTCAACATTCTTGCCGGGGAAGGGCGCGTCGTCGCCGCTGCGCTGATGTTCGACGCCCCGGGCTGAGCGCGCCCCGCATGCGGGTGCGATTGCCGTCGCCCGCCTTTGTCCATTACGCTGCGGCTGACCGGCTCCTTCCTTTTGCGCACAGGAGGCAACATGACCGCACAGGCCGCGCCCGATTTCAGCCTTGCCGCCACGGGCGGCAAAACCGTCACGCTCTCCGCCCTGCGCGGGCGGACAGTGGTGCTGTATTTCTATCCCAAAGACAACACGCCCGGCTGCACGAACGAGGCCGCCGCCTTCGCCGCGCTGCATGCGGATTTCGCCGCCGCGGGCTGCGAGGTGCTGGGAGTTTCGCGCGACAGCCTCCGCTCGCACGAAAACTTCAAGGCGAAACTGTCGCTGCCCTTTGATCTGCTCTCCGATCCGGAGGAGACGGCCTGCACGGCCTTTTCCGTTCTCAGGATGAAAAACATGTATGGCAAGCAGGTTCGGGGCATTGAACGCTCTACCTTTGTTATCGACGAAAACGGCCTGATCGTCGCCGCCTGGCGCGGCGTCAAGGTCGAGGGCCACGCCGTGGAGGTGCTGGCCTTTGTCCGTTCGCTCTGATCGCTGCTCCCGCTTTTACCTGCCCACCTAGCCCGGAAAATCACCATGTCCGCTGCCGCCACACCTGCCCGGAAACCGGTCGCCGCCCGCTCCCGGCGCGTCTCCCGCAAGCCGCAGAACAAGCTTTTCGTGCTCGATACCAACGTGCTCATGCACGATCCCACCAGCCTTTACCGCTTCCAGGAGCACGATATTTACGTGCCGATGGTGACGCTGGAGGAGCTGGACGACAACAAGAAAGGCATGTCCGAAGTCGCCCGCAACGCCAGGCAGGCCAGCCGGACGATGGATGAGATTGTCTCCTCCGCGCCCGACGGTATCGACGCCGGTATTCCGCTTGCGGCGCTCTCGCGCAAACTGGCCACGGGCAGGCTGTTTTTCCAGACCGAAGCCATCAACGTCGCGCTGCCCGCGGCGCTGCCAAGCACGCGGGGGGACAACCAGATTCTTTCCGTGGTGATGTTCCTTGCCGGGCGCTTTTCCGGGCGGCCGGTGATCCTTGTTTCCAAGGACATCAACATGCGCATCAAGGCCCGCGCGCTGGGGCTGGAGGCGCAGGACTATTTCAACGACAAGGTGCTGGAAGACTCCGACCTTCTCTACACCGGCAGCCGCGAGCTGCCGGAGGATTTCTGGGACAGTCACGGCAAGGACATGGAATCCTGGAAAAGCGAGGGGCGCACCTTCTACCGCCTGAAGGGGCCGCTCGCACCGGAGCTGCTCACCAACGAATTCCTCTACCAGGGCGGCGCCGCACCGTTCGAAGTCTGGGTGAAAGAGCACGAGGGCCATTCCGCCGTGCTTGAAACCCTGGTGGATTACAGCCACCAGAAAAACAACGTCTGGGGCATCACCGCGCGTAACCGCGAGCAGAATTTCGCCCTTAACCTGCTGATGAATCCGGACATCGATTTCGTGACCCTGCTGGGCCAGGCCGGAACCGGCAAAACCCTGCTGACGCTTGCCGCCGGGCTCACCCAGGTGCTGGAAACGAAACGCTATTCCGAAATCATCATGACCCGCGTCACCGTGCCGGTGGGCGAAGACATCGGCTTTCTGCCTGGCACCGAGGAAGAAAAGATGGCGCCGTGGATGGGCGCGCTGGAGGACAATCTCGACGTGCTCAACGGCGTCGCCGGTGAAGGCGGCGACTGGGGTCGCGCCGCCACGCGCGACCTGATCCGCAACCGGATCAAGATCAAGAGCCTCAACTTCATGCGTGGGCGCACCTTCATCAGCAAGTTCCTGCTCATCGACGAGGCGCAGAACCTGACGCCCAAGCAGATGAAAACGCTGATTACCCGCGCCGGCCCCGGCACCAAGGTCGTCTGCCTCGGCAACATCGCCCAGATCGACACGCCCTATCTCACCGAGGGCAGTTCCGGGCTGACTTTCGTTGTCGACCGCTTCAAGGGCTGGCCGCATTCAGGGCACATCACCCTGCAGCGCGGCGAGCGCTCCCGTCTGGCCGATTACGCCGCCGAGGTGCTGTGAGGGCGTAAAAAGGCCGCCGCCCCGAGGGGCTGCCCTGCGGGCGTGGCGCGCCGCATCCGCAGGGTGGTCAGCGCCTTTCGCCCGTCAGCGGTAAACCAGCACCGGGGTCTTGCTGTGGGTCAGAACCTTCTGCGTTTCGCTGCCGAGCAGCAGCCCCGCGATGCCGCGCCGTCCGTGTGAGGCCATGAAAATCAGGTCGCAGTTGTGGCGGTCCGCCGCGCCGATGATCGCCTCGTAAGGCACCTCGTTCACCTCGGTATCCGTATCCGCCTGTACGCCCGCCGCTGCCGCCGCGCTTTTCGCCCGTTCCAGGATGCGCTGGGCCTCCTGTGACGCTGACTGGGCGAACTGTTCCGGCGTCGTCGGGTCAATCAGGGCGCCTTCGCCGTAGATCGGCATCGGGAAATCCGGCTGGGCGTAAAAAAAGGTGATGCCCGCACCGGCATCCTGCGCAAAGGAAATGGCGCGGGCAATGGTGCTTTCCGACAGGGGTGAGCCGTCCGTGGGTACGAGAATATGTTTGAACATCGCAGAACTCCCCAGGAAATAACACGGAAAAAGGATAAGCCGTTACGGGCTGCTGCTGTGCCGGAGACACTCCGCGAACGCTGCTGCGCAAGGCTGACGGGCGTTGCGGCAGGAATCTGCCCGGCGGGCGCTTCTTCAGGGCGATTATAACGCCGGAGGGTGTGCGCCATGTCTGGATGTTGGGCCGGGGAAAGGCTGTTTTCCCTGTGCTGGCCGTGGTTTGGGGCATGCGGCCCCGCGGGCTTTGCTAGAATGGCTGCGTCATGTTCTCTCCGCCCTCCGTACAGGATGCCGCTGGTGATGGCGGATGGCGTGGGCGCTGGTGCGGCCAGGCTGCTCCAGCCAGAGGCTGTACGCTTTGTTTTCCGTTCTGGCGGGGAGCATTCCGCCACGGGTTGCAGATAACTGCGGAAGGATGACGATGCCATGGTGGAATTTTCTAAAGCCGGTTCGACCGGCCGACGTGCGAACGGGACAGGAAAGCGCCCCGAGGACTTCAGGCCCGGCGAGGCTGCCCGCCGCGCGCTGGAGCAGATGCATGAGGCATTCGAAGGCTCGGTCGACCCCCTGGGAATGGCCGCGCCCATTGTCCATGCCCAGCTGGCGTGGCTCTCCCACCCTCAGGAGCTGTCGGAGCGGCTGCTCAAACTGTCTTCATCCCTGTGGGCGCTCCAGTGGCATTCGTTTTACCGCCTGCGGGGAATCGAAAGTGAAGACCCTATCGCGCCGCATGCCGACGATGCCCGCTTCGCCGATCCGGTATGGACGGAATCGCCCGTCTGGGATCTGACCAAGGAATGGTATCTGGCCTGCACTCACCACATGCAGGACATGCTCTACGACACGCCGGGGCTGGCGGGGAAGGAACGGCGGCGGGCCGCGTTCTGGTGGCGGAAGTGGCTCAATGCGGTGGCTCCCACCAATTTCCTGTGGAGCAATCCGGTCGCCCTGCGCAAGGCGCTGGAAACGCGCGGCGAAAGCCTCGTTCAGGGGTTCCGCAACTGCCTTGATGACATGCAGGCCGGCGGCGTGCGGATGACCGGCGCGGAAGATTTCACCGTCGGCGAAAATCTCGCCACCACGCCGGGCGCGGTGGTGTTCCGCAACCGCCTGCTGGAAGTGATCCACTACACGCCAACACAGCCAAAGGTTCATGCCCGCCCGGTGGTGATCGTTACACCGTGGATCAACAAGTTCTACATCCTCGATCTCGTACCGAAAAAAAGCATGGTGCGTTTCCTGCTCGACCAGGGGCTGGACGTATTCATCACAAGCTGGAAAAACCCGGACGCCTCGATGCGGGATGTGGGTTTCGACGACTACATCACCGACGGCGTGCACGCAGCAATCGAAACCGCCCGCCGCCTCACCGGGCAGAGCGCGGTGCACGCTGCCGGTTACTGCATCGGCGGCACGGCGCTGGCGATCTACATGGCCTGGGCGAACCGGCATTTCAAGGCGGATGAGCAGCCCGTGGCGGACTGGACCCTGTTCACCACGCTGACCGATTTCGCCAAACCTGGCGATATCGAAGTATTCATCGACGAGGCAAGCATCCGCTACCTCACCGTGCAGATGGAGCAGAAAGGCTTTCTCGACGGCAAGGAAATGGCATCCGCCTTCCGGCTGCTGCGCTCCAACAGCCTGATCTGGCACTACGTTGTGCACGGCTGGCTGTACGGCGAAGCGCCGCCGCCTTTCGACGTGCTGTTCTGGAACATGGACACCACGCGCATGCCCGCCGCAATGCACGCCTGGTATCTGCGCGAGCTATACCTGCGCAACCGTCTGATCCGCCCGGACGCACTCACCGTGGCCGGTGAATCCATCTCCCTCGAACGCATCACCCAGCCGCTCTACGCGGTCGCCGCCGAGGACGACCACATCGCGCCGTGGGCCCAGACCTTCCGCATCAACAATTTCGTTACTGGGCCGAAGCGCTATGTGCTGTCCAGTTCCGGACACATCCTCGGCATCGTCAACCCCGTGGTGAAACCCCCGAAACGCAAATACCGGGTGGCTGACGTGCACCGCTCCCAGACCGCCGATGCCTGGCATAACCACGCAAAAGAACACGCCGGAAGCTGGTGGGAAGACTGGATGGCGTGGCTCAAACCGCGCGCGGGAGAACTGGTCGAAGCCCGCCCGGCGGCAACCAAAGCGTTTCCCTCGCTGGCTTCCGCGCCGGGGACTTACGTGCGGGAAAGCTGAAATGCCCGGTTTCCGGCCTTGCGTTCAGGGCGCAGCTGGCAGGAAAAACGTTCTGGCCGGTGCAGGCGGCGCCTCACGAAAATTCAGCCGCCGGACCGGCTGCAGGCGGGTTTCAGATAAAAATATGCACATATCATGATTTGTTCATGATCCCGCCGTCTGTCGTGCTGTCACTTCCGATCTGCTTCGACGGTGACGCGCGAACTGGCGCGCAACACGGCTGAAAAGCACTACGCTGCGCTGCGGGCGGGACATCCGTCGCAGGCTTGCCGACGCCGTGGCCAGGTCAGGCTCAAGGCGGATTCACCGCTGTTTGCCCGGGTGCCTGCTCATGACCGGATTGCCCGACTGCTCTGCTCAATCCGTGCTGGAAGCCTTCGCGGCCAGGTTTCGCCACGTTCCGGCATGCGTACGCGAAACGCTGACCTGCGATCAGGGCAGGGAGATGGCCAGGCACGAAGAACTGGCGCGGCGTTTGAAGATCGACGTCTATTTCGTTGATCCGCACAGTCCGTGGCAGAGGCCCACCAACGAAAACACCAACGGGCTGATTCGTGAATACCTGCCCAAAGGCCTCGATCTGGCGCCAGTCTCACAAGGCTGCCTCAACGCCATTGCGCGCCAACTGAATGACCGGCCACGCAACTGTCTCCAGTTCGAAACCCACGCTGAGGTATTTGCGCGGGAAATCATCAACATGAAATCAGGTGTTGCACTTCAAACCTGAGGCCGTCCAGTAAAGAGCGAGCAAGGCGCGCTGCGGGCGGCGCGCTGGGCCAGGGCGGCGGCATCTGCACATGGGGAACGGGCTGCTTGGCCGCGATGGCTTTGGCGCGGGAAGCCGGGTGAAACGCGCGGGTGCTCACGGATCATCCTGGCCGGTACGGCAACGGCTTCCCCTATAATCCCGCTCCTGCCGTTTTCATCCCCACGCCGCCTTCCATGCCCGATTTTCCTTGCCTGCTGCCCGGCCTCGCCGCTTTGTCCATGCCCAAACCTGGAGGGCGGCTCGATCTGCCGCCGCTGGCAGGGTCGGGCGATGCGCTGGCGCTGGCGCAGATCGCGGGGCAGTGCCGGATGCTGACGGTCATCACCGCCAATCCGCTCGACGCCCAGCGCCTGCAGGAAGAAATCGCGTGGATCGCGCCGCAGTTGCGCCTGCACCAGCTACCGGACTGGGAGACGCTGCCTTACGACAGTTTCTCGCCGCACCAGGATCTTGTTTCCGAGCGTCTGTCCACGCTGTACGCAATCAGCCGCGGCGAGGCGGACGTGGTGCTGGCGCCAGCCTCCACCGCGCTGTACCGCATGGCGCCGCCAGCCTGGCTGGCCGCCTATACGTTTTTTCTCCAGCAGGGCGAAACGCTGGATGTCGAGCAGCTGCGCGCGCAGATGGCGCTCGCGGGCTACGCCCATGTCACCCAGGTGGTCAGCCCGGGGGAATTTTCGGTGCGTGGCGGGCTGATCGACCTGTATCCGATGGGGGCTGCATTGCCCTACCGGATCGACCTGTTCGACGATGAAATCGAGAGCATCCGGACCTTTGATCCGGACACCCAGCGCACCGTTTTCCCCACGAAAAACATCCGCCTGCTGCCAGCACGCGAATTTCCGCTCGACGAAACCGGACGCAGCCGTTTCCGCAGCCGTTTCCGCGAAACCTTCGAGGGCGATCCGTCACGCGCGGCGATCTACAAGGATGTGTCCAACGGCATCGCGCCGGCCGGCATCGAGTATTACCTGCCGCTGTTTTTCGACACCACCGCGACGCTGTTCGATTACCTGCCGGCGAATACGCCGGTGCTGCTGCACAGCGATGTGCCGGGCTCGATCGCCGAATTCTGGCGCGACACGCGCTCGCGCTACGATCTGCTCAAGGGCGACCGCACCCGCCCGGTGCTGCCGCCGGAACAGTTGTTTCTCAACGACGAAACCTTCTTTCTCGCGCTCAAGGACCGCCCCCGCCTGACGCTCGCCGGAGGAATGGCAAACGAAGCCTCCGGCGAAGCTGCGCGCGCAGAGTGCGGCGCAGCGCAGGCGCTGCCGGATGTCGCGGTCGACCGCAAGGCCGCCGATCCGCTCGCCCGGCTCAAGGCCTTGCTCGATGGCGAATGGCGCCGCGACGGCGGCCGCGTGCTGCTGCTGGCCGACTCTCCCGGCCGGCGCGAGACGATGGCGGAGTACCTCGCGGAATACAGTCTGCATCCGGCGGCCAGCGCGGATTTTGCCGCTTTCGCCGCCGCCGACGCGGCATTCGCCCTTGGCGTGGGCCCGCTCGCCAGCGGCTTTTTGCTGCCGGAAGCGAAGATCGCCATCGTCACCGAAACCGAGCTTTACGCCGCCACCGCCCGTACCCGCGTGCGGCGCGACACGCGCAAGGCGGCGACGATGGAGGGCTGGCTGCGCGACCTGTCCGAGCTGAAGGTGGGCGATCCGGTGGTGCACGTGTCCCACGGCATCGGCCGCTATCTCGGCCTGATCAGCATGAATCTG
>JAVBTY010000022.1:0-3906 GCA_031555955.1 Rhodocyclaceae bacterium
GCCGTGCATCACGCGGCCGGCGACGCTGTAGGGACGGCCGAGCAGGCGTGCGGCATGGGCCATGTCGCCTTCGGCCAGCGCCGCGCGCACGGCGGAACTGGAAACGCGTTCGCCGTCGACATCGAGCGTTGCCATCGATTCGACGGTGAAGCCCTTGTCCTGCCCGGCGGCTTGCAGCATGGCGAAATTGCCCCGCCGCCCGGCGCCGAAGCAGAAATCGTCGCCAATATAAAGATGGCGCGTGTTCAGGCCGCGCACCAGGATGTCGTCGATGAAGGTTTCGGCGGATAGCGCGGCCAGACGCGCATCGAAGCGGCGCACATGCACGCGGTCGATGCCTGCGGCGGCGAGCAGCAGGAGTTTTTCGCGCATCGACGACAGGCGGGCGGGCGCGTCTGCAGGGGAAAAATATTCGCGCGGATGCGGCTCGAACGTAAGCACGGCCGCCGGCAAGCCGAGCGCGCGCGCCTTGCCGGTGAGAAGCCGTAGAAGCGCCTGGTGGCCCCGGTGGATACCGTCGAAGTTGCCGATGGTGAGTACCGAAGGCTGGCTGGCGCAACGGGGAATCCCGCGAATAACCTGCATGACCGCCCAGGAAAAAAAGGGCCGATTATAGCGGTAAAGCGGGAGCGCGCCTGCGCCGCCGCTTAGTCCAGCCGCGCGATGCGGGCGCGGGAAACCGGCGGGTTGTCCTCGAAGTAGCGGCGGATGCCGCGCAGGATGGCTTCGGCCATTTTGTCCTGGTACGCCTCGTCGTTGAGGCGGCGCTCTTCTTCCGGGTTGCTGATGAAGGCGCTTTCGACCAGGATCGACGGAATGTCCGGCGCCTTGAGCACGGCGAATCCCGCCTGCTCCACCTGCCCCTTGTGCAGATCGTTGATGTCGCCCAGTTCGGACAGTACCGCCTTGCCCAGCTTGAGGCTGTCGTTGATCGCCGCCGTCTGCGACAGATCGAGCAGCGTGCGCGCCAGATGGCCGTCCTGTTTGCCCAGATTGACGCCCCCGATCAGGTCGGCGTCGTTTTCCTTCTGCGCCAGCCAGCGTGCCGCCGAACTGGTGGCGCCGCTTTCCGAGAGCACGAACACCGAGCTGCCGCGCGCTTCGGGGCGGGTGAAGGCGTCGGCGTGGATGGAAACGAACAGGTCCGCCTGCACTTTGCGCGCGCGCGTTACGCGGTGATACAGCGGCACGAAGTAATCGCCGTCGCGGGTCAGCATCGCGCGCATGTTTGGATCAGCGTCGATCTTGCGCTTGAGGCGGCGGGCGATTTTCAGGGTGACGTTTTTTTCCTGGCTGCCGCGGCGGCCGATTGCGCCGGGATCTTCGCCGCCATGGCCGGGATCGAGCGCCACGGTGAACAGGCGGTTCACCTTCGTTGCATCGCGTTTGGCTGAAGGCGCGGCGGTGTCGTCCTGCCGGGCGATTTCCTTCGTGGGTGGAGTATCGCCGCTGGCGGGTGCGTCACCGGCGCCCGCCGCCGCGTCCAGCGGTGAGGGTTTCTGGATCAGCGCCAGCAGCGGGTCGACCGGTTCGGTGGGATACAGGTCAAGCACCAGGCGGTGCCTGTAGCTGCCGACGGGTTTCAGCGTGAACACCTGGGGGTTGATGCCCGCTTTCAGCTCGACGACCACCCGCACCACGCCCGGCCGGTTCTGCCCGGCGCGGATCAGGCGAATGTAGGGGTCGCTGTCGAGCACCTTGGAGGGCAGCGAGCCCAGCACGCTGTTCAGCTCCACGCCTTCAAGATCGACGACGAGCCGTTCCGGATCTTTCACCAGCTGGTGCGTGTAGCGGAGTTCGTCCGAGCCTTCCAGCGTGATGCGGGTGTACTCCTCTGCGGGCCAGACGCGCACGGCCACCAGGCTGCTGCTGGCCGCCCGCCCCGTGGGGCTGACGAGCAGGGCGAGCGAAGCGCCCGCGAGCTTGAGCAGATCGCGCCGGTTCAGTCCGTTTCGGCGTTGGGCGGAGGTTTGCGCAGGATGCTGTCCAGTCTGTTCAGGCATGTTCGCCCCGCTTCGGTTGCCGCCGCGGCCTCAATCCGCCTGCCCGCGCCATCCGGGGTGAGGCGGAGTTCCATGTCCGGGGGCGCAAGGTGGGGGCAGGCCTGTTCGGGCCATTCCACGATGCAGATTCCCGATCCCTGGAAGTATTCGTCGAGTCCCGCGTCAAGGTATTCGTCCGGCGAATTGAAACGATAAAAATCAAAGTGATATAAGTTTAATCTAGAAACTGCATAAGGTTCAATCAAGGTATACGTGGGGCTTTTTACTTTTCCCGCATATCCGAGCGCGCGCAGCAAACCCCGCGTCAGGGTTGTTTTGCCGCAGCCAAGGTTGCCGCGCAGCCAGATTTTCAGCCCCGGCTCCAGCGCTCTGGCCAGCCGTGCGCCGAAATCCAGCGTGTCCTGCTCCGTGGCCAGGTGCAGGGCGATTGTGGCGTGGCTATCATCGGGCACATGAGCGATTCCGACCATAAAGAACTCCTGGAAATGAATACGGCTGGCGATGTTTCTGGCGCCAGCCTCGCGCCGCTGTCCGCCCGCATCCGGCAGTGGGGCGTGGAGCTTGGTTTCGATGCCATCGCCGTTACCGGTGTTGATCTTGCCGAAACGGAAGACGGCCTTGAACAGTGGCTGGCGGCCGGCATGCACGGCGGGATGGATTATATGGGGCGGCACGGCACGAAGCGGACCCGCCCGGCGGAGCTGGTGCCCGGCACCGTGCGGGTTATTACCGCGCGCATGAATTACTGGCCGGATGCCGTCGCGGCCGGGCAGATTCTGCGCATGCGTGACCACGCCTATATTTCCCGCTACGCGCTGGGGCGCGATTATCACAAGGTTCTGCGCCAGCGGCTGCAGAAGCTGGCTGACCGTATCGCCGGAGAAACGCCGCACGGCTACCGTGTGTTTACCGACTCCGCGCCGGTGATGGAGGTGGCGCTGGCGGCCAGAAGCGGCATGGGATGGCGTGGCAAGCACACGCTGCTGCTGGACCGCTCGGCGGGCTCATACTTTTTCCTTGGCGAGATTTATACCGATCTGCCGCTGCCAGTGGATGCGCCGGCCACGCCGCATTGCGGCACCTGCCGGGCCTGTATCGATGTTTGCCCGACCAGGGCCATCGTTGCGCCTTACCGGCTTGATGCGCGGCGCTGCATTTCGTATCTGACCATTGAGCTTGCGGGCGCGATTCCGGAAGAACTGCGCCCCCTGATCGGTAACCGCATCTACGGCTGTGACGACTGCCAGCTGGTCTGCCCGTGGAACCGTTTCGCCCGCGCCAGCGCCGAGCCGGATTTCGCGCCGCGCCACGGGCTCGACGCCGCACGGCTGTGCGACCTGTTCGCGTGGAATGAGGCTGAATTCGCCGCGCGCACCGCTGGCAGCCCGATCCACCGTGTCGGCCATGAGCGCTGGCTGAGAAACATTGCCGTCGCGCTCGGCAATGCGCCGCCTTCCTGCGAGGTTATCGCCGCCCTGCGCGCGCGCGCCGGCGACCCTTCAGCGCTGGTCCGGGAGCATGTGGCCTGGGCGCTGCTCCGTCATCTGGCCTGAACGCGGCTGCTTGCTGACGGGCGGAACCGGAGCAGCGGAACGGACGTGCCCATAACCATGGTTACAGCCCATGTCTTGACGATAACAGTTATCATTTAGATAATGGTTGCTATTTATTTGCCTTGCGCAGTCAGCAAGACAACTTTTCGTTTTTGGGCTGACCGATGTTGCAAAACCTTAAAGTTTTATTTTCTCCCGCGTGTATCGCGCCGCTTCTTTCCCTGATTACACTGTTTGCGTTTCCACCGCTGGCCGGCGCGCAGGATGCCGAATCGCCTGCCCAGGACGCCACCGAGGGCGAGGTGAAAACGCTGGGAACTGTAACCGTCAATGCCTATCAGGCGACCCGA
>JAVBTY010000013.1:0-11815 GCA_031555955.1 Rhodocyclaceae bacterium
GAGGCGGTCGAAGACCTCCTGCCGCTGCTCGGGGGCGACGATGAGCTTTATGCTAGACTCGCGCCCCTGATTACCGTCGACTCCGGCAGCGCGCAGGTCAATCCTTTGGCCGCTCCCGCCGATGTGCTGACGGTGCTCGCCAGGGGCGATCATGAACTCGCGGCCCGGATCAGCGCGGCGAGAGAGACGGGCGGAACGCTCGCGGACACCACGGCGCTGCCGCCGGAACATACCGGGCGCGCAACGGCATCGCAGTACCGGCTTGAGGCCCATGTTCCTCTGGATGATGGCGGCATGGTGCTGCGGGTGCGGACTGCCGATCTGGGCGGCGCGGCGGAAGACGGAACGCCGTGGCGGATATTGGATGCGCGCAGCATGGCCCGGCCTGCCGCGCGCCAGCTTGACTGAACTAACGGCGAATGCAGCTAAACCGCAACGATCTCCGGCTTTTCGGCCTCGACCTTGTCGCGGCGCGCGATTATCTTCGCGCGGGCTGGAGCGAGGCCATGCGCTGGCCGCTGTTCGCCTGGCTGACGCCGTCCGGCCCTGTGCGCTTCATCCGCGCTGACGGGCAGGAAGAAATCTGGCAGGGCGGACGCCGCGCCGCGGCGGCGAAAAACGATGCGCCGCCTCCCTTCGCCGCGCTCGAAATCCCCGAAGACCGGCTGCTGCGCCGCCGTCTCACCCTTCCGGCGATGCCCGAAGCCGAACTCGCCGCCGCCGCCGCGCTCGATGCGCGCGCCGCCAGCCCTTTTCCCGCCGAAGACCTGCTGTGCGGCCACGCCGTTGCGGCGCTCCCCGGCGGGCGCTGCGAAGTCGAACTGGTCATGGCCTCTCGCGCGCAGGCCGACCGCTTTCTGCAGAAGATGGCGCAGGCCGCCAGCGGGGCCGCGCCCGAAAAAAACACGTCCGAACTCTGGGCCGCCTCCTCGCTGCCGAACCAGCCTCCGATCATTTTTCCCGGCTATGGCGAAACCCTGCGGCTGAAGAGCGCGGCGCGCAGCCGGCGGGGCGTGCTCGCGCTGCTCGCGCTGCTTTCCCTCCTGCTCTGCGCCATCGCCGTTACCCCCACCGCCCAGCTGCGCGCGCGCGCTATCGCCGCGCAACATGGCTATAACGTCCTGCATGAGCAGGTCCAGCCCTCGGTCCGCGCGCGCGAACAGCTTGTCGCCGCCAGGGAGCGTCTGGATTCCGCGCGCGAAATCCTCGCGGCCCGCGCCAGCGTCCTGCCCGCGCTCGATCTGGTGACCCGCCTGCTGCCGGACGACACCGTGCTCACCCGTTTCGAAGTGCAGGGCAGCGTCGTCCGCCTCGCCGGGCAAACGGACAACTCCGCCAATCTCATGCAGGCGCTGGGCTCGCATCCCGGCCTGCGCGACGTGCGCGCGCCCTCGGCCGCGACACGCCCGCCCGGCGCGGCGAAGGAAAGTTTCTCCCTCGAATTCACCGTGCTCCCGGAGGCGTTCGCGTCATGACGATGCCGCGCCTCAGCCGCGCCGGGGTCAGCGTATCGCTTACGCTGCTGGCCCTCCTGCTGCCGCTGGCGCTGGCGGCCTCCTGGGTTGTAAACAAGCACCGCTGGGCGGAAGAAAGACTGGCCGAACTCGAACCCCGCCATGCGCGCCTTCTCGGCCTGCAGCGCGCCGCGCCGCAGCTCCGGCAGGCCGCGGACGCCGCCGCCGCGCGGCTTGCGCAATTCGCTTACCCGGCGGGGCAGGACGCCACCCATGTCGGCAATACCGCGCAGCAGCATGCCCGGCGCGTTTTCGAGGATGCTGGCCTCACCGTCGTCAGCAGCCAGGTGCTGGCCCCGTCGGTTGAAAAAGGGTACGACCGTCTTGCCATCTCTTTCCGGCTCGAAGGCGCGCTGCCCGCCGTCCAGGCCGCGCTGCGCGCGCTGTCCGCCGAAAAGCCCGCCCTGTCGGTCGAAAGCTTCACGCTCCAGACCCTCGGCGGGGTGAAAAGCGACGTTGCGCAGCGGCTCACCTGCCAGCTCACCGTCTCCGTTCTGCGCGTGCGCTCATGAAAGCATCGCCCATAACCGTTCTTGGCGTGCTCTGCATCGTTTTCGCGCTGGCGCTGGCCGCGCTCTGGTCTGGCGCGGGCGGGCGCTGGGAACCGCCCGCCGCCGTCCTGCCCGATCTTGCCGTTCCCGAAGCTGAAAAAACCGCTGCTGTCGCGGCGGATCACTACCAGGCCATACTCGACCGCCCCCTTTTTGCCCCCAGCCGCCGCCCGCCGCCTGCCGCGGCTGTCGCGGATGAAACCGGCGGCCAGCCCGCCCCCGATCCTTTCCGGGATGTGCGCCTCTACGGCCTGTTCGACAGCGGCCAGACGGGCGGCGCCATCGTCAGCATTGGCGGAGCAAAACCGAAGCGCGTCCATTTCGGCGAAAAAATCGGCGACTGGACCCTGCGTTCCATCAATGCGCGCGAGCTGGTCCTGTCGCGCGGCGACAACAACGGAACCGGCGCGGAAACCCGCACGCTGCGCCTTGCCTGGGCCGTATCCAGCCAGAAACCGTCCGCGCCCGCGCCGGAATCTCCTGCGTCCGCCGCACCCGCGCAGGGCGCAGCCGCCCAGTCCGCCGCCGCGCAGGCTGCCGCAGCTGCACAGACCTCCGCCCCGGCAGCGCCCGCATCCGCGCCGCCTGCCGCTTTAACCCCCCAGCAGCGTATCGAAGAAATCGCGCGCGAACGCCTCATCCAGCGCAACAAATTACGCGCGGAGCATGGATTGCCGCCCATCAGCCAATGAATACGACCCTGTCCGTTCTTTCCCGCCTCCTGCCGGTTCTGTTCTGCCTCGCCGCTTCTTTCGCGCGGGCTGAAGATTTCACCATCGGCCAGCTCTCGCTCGAATCGCAGTCGCCCGCTCCGGTTCAGGAAGCCGACATCGACCCCGTCGAGCCCGCAACCCCGCCCCCCGCGCCGGGTGGCGGCGTATTCATGCAGAAGCGCGCTGCCCCCGCCGCGCCCGCAAGCGCGGCTTCTGCCCCGGCGGCGGACGATGCCCCCGCCGCCGAACCGCGCATCCTGCGCGGCAACGACCGCGTGCTGGGCCCCGCGCCGCGCGTCGCGCCCATTACCGGCCCGGCGACCGCGCTCCGCTTCGAGGAAGCCCCCATCACCGAAGTCGTCCATACCGTTTTCGGCGAAATCGTCAAGGCGGATTACGTCATTCACCCGCCGGTATCCGGCGCCATCACGCTTTCCACCCGCGCGGCCATTCCGCCCGACCAGATACTGCTGCTGCTCGAAGCCACCCTCCAGGCCAACGGCGTTGTACTCGCCCGCGACAGCCGGGGCATCTACCACATCGGCAAGCCCGACGTGCTGCGCGGCATCGTCTCGCCTCCCCGCCGCGTCGGCAGCGGCCCCCTGCCGCCGGGCTACGGCACCGTGATCGTTCCGCTCCAGTTCGTTGGCGCGGCGGAAATGGCCGAAATCCTGCGCCCCGTCGCGCCTGGCGAAGCCATCGTCCGCACCGACACCCTGCGCAACGTCCTCATTCTCGCCGGGACCCGCACCCAGATCGAAGGCTGGCTCGAACTCGTGTCCACGTTCGACGTCGACCTGCTCAAGGGCATGTCCGTCGGCGTATTCCCGCTCAAATACGCCAGCGTCAGCGAAGTTCAGGCCGCGCTGCGCATGATGACCTCATCCCCGGCGGCCTCCACGCCTGCGGGCGCTGCCGCCGCCCCCGGCGCGGGCACCGGCGCCGCAGCCGCCGCCGCGCAGGCCGCCTCGCCCGCGCGGCTGCCCGAAAGCAACCCGCTGTACGGCGCGGTGCGCATCCTTCCCATCGAGCGCCTCAACAGCATTCTGGTGGTGACGCCGCGCGCCGCCTATCTCGACCAGGCCCGCGCCTGGATCGAACGGCTCGACCGCCCCAGCGACAACGGCAACGATGTCCAGCTTTTCGTCTACCCGGTCCAGAACGGCTCCGCCCGCCATCTCGCCACCGTGCTCAACGGTATTTTCGGCGCGGAAGGCGGCAGAACAGCCGCCAGCGGCGCTACCGGCGTCACGCCCGGCGTGGGCGCTTCCACCGGCTCCACCTTCGGCACGGGCCGCCAGCGCATTGGCAGCGCCTTTGGCGGAGGCGGCGGTGCATTCAGCAGCGGCGCCTTCGGCAGCGGCTCGATGGGCAGCGGCGCATTCGGCGGTTCCTCCAGCAGCGCTTTCGGCGGCGCGCGCGGCAACGAAAGCGCCCAGCCCGGCGTTACCACCGTCGCTTCCGGGCCAGGCATCCGCATCGTCGCCGACGAAATCAACAACGCCATCCTTATCTACGGCAGCCGGGCCGAATACAACCGCATCGAAGCCAGCCTGCGCCGGCTCGACATCGCCCCCGTCCAGGTGCTGATCGAAGCCACCATCATCGAAGTCACCCTCAGCGACGAACTCAAATACGGCCTGCAATGGTTCTTCCAGGACAAGCTGCGCGACGGCTGGAAAGGCACGGGCGTTCTCAGCGACGTGGCGGGCGGCAGCCGCCTCGCCCTGCCTGGCGCGGGCTTCTCCTACTCCGTGCTCAACCCCTTTGGCGACATCCGCGCCGTGCTCAACGCCCTCGCCGACAAATCGCTCATCAAGGTCATCTCCAGCCCCTCGCTCATGGTGCTGGACAACCACCCCGCCGGCATCATCGTCGGCAACCAGCAGCCCGTCGAAACCGGCAGTTCCGTCTCCGATAGCGGCGTCATCTCCACCTCCATCCAGTACAAGGACACCGGCGTCGCCCTCAACGTCATCCCCTCCGTCAACGCGGGCAACATCGTCACCATGGACATCATCCAGTCCGTCACCGACGTGGGCGACCCCGACATCGCCACCAGCCAGCGCCCCTTCATGCAGCGCCAGATCAGCAGCAAGGTTGCCGTGCGCTCGAATGAAACCCTGGTGCTCGGCGGCCTCATCCGCGACAACGACACCAACGGCCGCGCCGGCGTTCCCGTGCTGCACGATCTCCCCGTGCTCGGCCACCTGTTCGGCTCCACCAGCCGCATGCGCGAGCGCACCGAGCTTATCGTCGTCATCACCCCGCGCGTCGTCCGCTCCGACCAGGACGTGCGCGACGTCAGCGACGAACTGCGCGAACGCATGAAAAGCCTCGCCACCTTCGACAGCGCCACGCTCCTCGGACGCCAGCCCGACCCGTCCCCCGCGCGGCGGCGCGCCGGTTCTGGCGACTTCGCACCCGGCAACGTTACACCCGGCAACGTTACATCCGGAGATACTTCCGCAAACCCGCATGGAGAGCACGACCCGCAATGACAACCCCCGCTTCTCAAACCCTGCCCCCATCCCCGGCGCGGCGCGTCCGGTCCGGGCGTAACGCCGCGCGCGCGCTGTGCGCCGCCTTCGCCGCCTGCGGCCTGCTCGCCGCCTGCGCGGGCCTTTCCCCCGCCACGCCGGAAGAAGCCGTACAGAAACGCGCCCAGGCGCGCTGGAACGCGCTTCTTGCGGGCGAATGGGAAAAAGCCTATAGTTTTTCCGCTCCGTCATACCGGGCGCTCGTCGATTTCAACCGCTATCGTGGCCGTGTCGGCAACGCGGTGGGATGGACGGATGCCCAGGTCGTGTCGGTTGCCTGCGAGGCCGAAAGCTGTACCGCAAAAATCAGGATCGGCTTCAGACCCACGCTAAGACCGCGCGGCGAGGCAATGTCGACGCATGTGGACGAGAAGTGGATGGTGGAGGATGGCGACTGGTGGTGGAGCCAGCGTCCCTGAAACGCAGAAGGGAGGAGCGCGTATCGGGTTGATTCAGGATCGTTGCTTTTTTGCAACCTGGGAGGGTGGTTGGAATCCCGAAGTTGCATGTGGTTCAGATGCTGTGCTACTTTCCGCGCTGCGTAATTCAACGAAAGAGTCGTTGCGCTTAAGCTTAAACGGACTTTTCCTAGGAGTCTTTATGAAGAAAAAATTTCTTGCGCTGAGTGTTGCTGCCCTGGTGGGTGGTTTTGCAACTGGCGCCTCGGCAAGTGTTCTTGAGGGTTCGGGTCCGAGCCCGAGCGCTACGGGTACGGCTGGCATGATGGCCGAGCGTACCTCGACCGATCTGGTGCTGAACGCCGGCGGTATCGGCCATATCCTGATGGTGCCCTACTACACGGCGCAGGGCGACAACGCCACGCTGCTGAATATCACCAATACCGATACCTACAACGGCAAGGCCGTCAAGGTGCGCTTCCGCGGCGCGCAGAACTCCGACGACGTGTTCGACTTCCAGGTTTACCTGTCGCCCGGCGATATCTGGACGGCCAGGGTTTCCAAAGGCGCCGATGGCCGCGCGCGGCTCGATACCGCCGACAACTCGTGCACGCTGCCCGCGAGCATCAACCAGAGCTTCGTGACCGACCGTCTGCCGGGTACCGAGGCTGAAAAGGCCGGGGGCACGCTTGAAGGCTACGTCGAAATTTTCAACATGGCCGACGTTCCGCCGACGCACAAGAAGACTGGTGACGCTAATCCAGTCGTCAATCCGCTGTATACCGCGATCAAGCACGTGAACGGCACGGCGCCTTGCACGTCCGCTGTCCTGGGTCTGCTCAAGAACGATATCACCGCTGAAGATGATGCTGTCGCCAAGGGTTTTGATACGCCTACCTCAGGTCTGATGGCCAACTGGATCATCATCAACGTTCCGGAAGCGACTTCCTGGGCGGGTGAGGCGACGGCGGTTCAGGCTACTGGTGGCAACGGGCATGGCAACTTCGTGTTCTATCCGCAGATGGGCACCGCGCATAACCCGACCGCCGAGGAAACCGCGGATCCGCTGCTGCTGGGCCAGCTGATCAAGGGCGCCTTCTACGATCTGCCTGACCTGTCCACACCGTACGCCAGTAATCCGACTGTCATCGGCTCTGCGAACATTCAGGCTGCGGCACTGACGGAATCCATCGCCACCACGAGCATCATCAACGAGTTCGTGACCGATCCTGGCATGCTGGGCGCGACGGACTGGCTGTTCTCCATGCCGACCCGCCGTTACTCCGTAGCTGTTGATTATGCGGCGACCGGAAGCGCAAGGCTGGTGTTCAACAACGGGGTGTTCGTTGGTACCACTGGGGCATATAACGCGGCCAATTATGGCACCGGCGCTTTCTTCAGCCCTGGTCAGACCGGTACCCGGGCGCTGGATGGCAGTACGGTGCCCCTTGGTGTCTTCGCGGTCTCCTCGGGTAATGTCACCCTGGATGGCATTACCGCTTGCGTGAAGACGGATTCTCCCGCCTTCACCGACCGTTCCGAGCGCACCGGCACGACCGACTTCGTGATTTCTCCGGGAACGCCAAAGGAAGTCGCGCTGTGCGGCGAAACCAACGTGCTGAGCTTCAACGGCTCTTCGGCGCTGGGTGCGAAGATCGCGCACAAGAACGCCGACGTCGAGTACATCGACGGCTGGGCGGTGATCGGCACCCCGAGTGGCGGCACGACAAATGCGGGCCTCCCCGTCGTCGGCCAGGCTTTCCTGAAGGCTGTCAATCCTGCTGTTTCCGCTGGCACCTCTGGCAACTTCGGCGCCAACTGGAATCACCGCACCACGAAGTAATAGTGGGATAGCGTAGTCCATGAAAAGGGCGGGGTAACCCGCCCTTTTTTATTGGAAAAACCGGAACGTACTGCGTGCCGCCCGGAATACGCCCTGTTGCCGGACTCCCGCCGGGGACTGAATGCGCTGCATATCAGGAACCGGATCCGGCCCCGCGGATAAAGCAGCGATACCGCCACGCCCCTCGGGCGCATGAACGGGATGCCCGTGCCTTTGCCCGCAGGCGGAAAGGGCGC
Source organism: Rhodocyclaceae bacterium (assembly GCA_031555955.1). GTDB lineage: Bacteria > Pseudomonadota > Gammaproteobacteria > Burkholderiales > Rhodocyclaceae > Azoarcus. The sequence goes on from JAVBTY010000013.1 coordinate 7,796, forward strand.
GCCTTCACAAATGCGCGCAACAAATCAGTGCGAAAATGATTGCAGACGCTGTTAAAACCGGTAACAGAAACAGGGCGGCAAATCGCGCCATTTTCTCCGACGCATCCGGACCCGCAGCCCTGGGCGCGACGGTCTGGCCGACGATTACCCCCCTTTCAGACAGGCCGCGCTGATGGCGTTTTTTCAGGGCGAATCCGTTTTCCGGGTGGAATTTTCCGCGCTGTGGCGCGCGCGCCCGCTGCTGTGGATGATGGCGCGGCGCGAACTGGCGGCGCGCAACGCGGGTTCCGCCGCCGGGATTTTCTGGGCCTATCTTCAGCCGCTGCTCACGGTGGCGGCGTATTTTCTGGTGTTCGACATCGTGTTCGCCATGCGCCTGGGCAGCAACGCGCCCACGACGCGTGTGGGGGCATATCTCATTGTCGGTTCGCTGCCGTGGATGGCTTTTTGCGATGCGGTGACGCGTGGCATGAACAGCCTGATCGACGCGGGCGGCGTGCTGCAGAAAAACCCGCTGCCGCCCGCGCTGTTTCCCGCGCGCGCGGTGCTGGCGAGCCTGCTGATCCACCTGCCGCTGATCGTGCTGCTGGCGCTGGCGTACGCGGGGCATCACCATTTTGCGCCTGCGCTGCTGGCGCTGCCGCTGCTGCTTGCCGCGCAGTACGCGCTGAGTTTCGTGCTGGCGTATGCGCTGGCGATTCTCGCGGCGGCGCTGCGCGATACGCAGCAGGTGGTGGGCTTTCTGCTTTCGGTGGGGATTTTTCTTTCGCCCGTGCTGTTTCCGGCGACGATGTTTCCCGAGGCGTGGCGCTGGGTGCTGTGGCTGAATCCGATGAGCGCGCTGGTGATGGGTTACCAGAGCGTGCTGCTCGCTGGCGCATGGCCGGAGTGGCAGATCTGGGCCGTGTGTGCGCTGTGGCTGGGCGCGGGCCTGCTGGCGCTGGACCGGCTGGCGGCGCGCAGCCGGGAACAACTGGTCGACTGGCTGTGAGCGGAAACGGTGTGGGCGGAAATGGTGTGGGCGGAAATGGCGTGAGCGGATGCGGCGCGGCGCTGTGCGCCGAAAATCTCGGCAAGGGCTACCGGCTGTACGATTCGCCGCGCGCGCGGCTCAAGGCGCTGCTGACCGGGCGCGAATGCCACCGCAGCCACTGGGCGCTGGCGGAGGTGTCGTTTTCGCTGCAGCGCGGGCAGTGCATGGGGCTGGTGGGCGACAACGGCGCGGGCAAGAGCACGCTGCTGAAGCTGGCGGCCGGAACCCTGCGCCCGACAACAGGCTTTATCCGCCACGGCGGGCGGGTAACGGCGATTCTGGAGCTGGGGGCGGGGTTCCACCCGGAGTTCAGCGGGCGCGAGAACCTGTACTTCGGCGGCGCGCTGATCGGGATTCCTGAACGGAAAATGGCCGCGCTGGAAGCGGAAATCATCGCTTTCGCTGAACTGGAAGACGCCATCGACCGGCCGATCAAAACCTATTCCTCCGGAATGGTGGTGCGGCTGGCGTTCGCGCTGGTGACGGCGGTTGAGCCGGAGGTGCTCATCATCGACGAGGCGCTGGCGGTGGGCGACCAGCACTTCCAGAAAAAATGCGTGGAGCGCATCGCCGCGTTCCGCCGCAACGGCTGCACCATCCTGTTCTGTTCGCACAGCCTGTATCACATCCGCCAGCTTTGCGATGTCACGCTGTGGCTCGACGGCGGCCGCCCGAAAGGTTTCGGGCCGACGGAACAGGTGCTGGCCGCGTACGAGGCGCACGTGCGGGCGCTGGATGGCGCGGAGGATGGAGCCGCCGGAGCGCAGCCCGCGCGCGCGCTGCCTCCAGGGGAGGCGCACGCGGGCATCGAGTCGGTTGAGGTCGCGGGGCTGGAGCGGGTTCCCGCCGCCGGACAGCTGCCGCTGCTGGAAAGCCGCGATCTGGCGGTAACGGTGACGGCGTTCGCGCGCGACGGAGAGCAGCCCAGCATCGGCGTGATGCTGGAGCAGGTGAACGGCGTGGGAATCACCTCGGTGACGACGCACGCGGACGGGGCCGCGCCCGCGCGGCTGGAGGACGGGCGCTGGCGCGCGACGGTGACGTTTCCCGATCTGCCGCTGCACAGCGGCGATTATGTGGTGAGCGCCTATCTGTTCGATTCGCATGGAATCGTGGTGTACGACGAATGGCATGACTGCGCGCACTTCAGATTCGTTTATCCGGCGAGGACGCCGGGACTGGTGCGCCTGCCGCATAACTGGTCATGAACGCCGCGGCCATGAAAGCCCTGCTTGCGCGGCTGCGCGCCGAGGGGCGGGATCTGCTTGAGCTGGTGCTTGTGCCGGGGCTGGCGGCGGTGCTGCCGTGGCGCGTGTGTTTCGCGGTGTTCCGGCTTCTGGCGCGCTGGCGCTTCCTGTACGGCGCGGCGTGCGACGCGGCGCTGGCGGGCGCGCGGGAGCGGGGCCGGGCGGGAGACGGGCCAGCGGCCGAACAGGCGTTTTTGCGCGCGCGGCGGTTGCTGACGATCGTCGACCATGCGGACATGTATCTGGCGCGCACGCGCGCGGATGCCTGGATGAAACGCCATCTGCGCGTAACGGGCCAGTGGCCCGCAACGGGCGAGGCGGCGCTGCTGCTGACGTTTCACTGGGGCGCGGGCATGTGGGGGCTGCGCCACGCGGCGGCGGCGGGCCTGACGCCGAACGCGCTGGTGGCCGAACTGCGCCCCGAACACTTTACCGGCCGAAGCCTTGCGTACCGCTACGCCCGCGCGCGTAACGCGACGGTGGCGCGCGCGCTGCGCCGCCCGCCGCTGGATGCGTCCGCCGACCTGCGCCCGGCGCTGAAGGCTCTGCGCGCGCGCGAACCGGTGCTGGCGGCGGTGGATGTGCCGGCGGATAACGTGGCGGCGAGCGAGCCAATACAGTTTCTGGGCCAGCAGGCGCGCGCGCCGCGCGCGCTGTTCCGGCTGGCGGTGGAGCGGCGCATTCCGGTGACGGTTTATCTGACGGGCATCGACATGGCGAACGGCGCGCGCTTTCTGCGCATCCACAATCTGGGCGCGCGCGACGACGTGGCGGCGCTGGTCGGCGATGTTTTCGCCCTGCTGGAACAGGCCGTGCGCGACGACCCGGCGGCGTGGCACTTCTGGGGCGTCGCGGAGCGTTTTTCGGGGCCGGGCGCGATTCGTGAGCGGTTAGCGCAGAAGCCAGCCTTTAAGGCGCGTCTGCCAGCGCAGCGGAATGCGGCGCACGATGCCCTGAAGCGGCGCGGCGCGGCGCAGGCGGGCGAGCCGGAGCAGCAGGCGCTGTTTGACGCGGCTGCGCGCGGCGGCGATGCCCGTGGGTGGCGCGGGACGGCGGCGCGCAAGAAACGCGGTGGTGAGCGCGGGGGCTTCCGCCACGGGGGCGATGTCCCGCAGGTAATCGCCACGGTAGGCGATGGCGCGGGAGGATTCCGGGGCGGAAGGCGCGGGCTGCGGAGGCGGCGCGGGTTCCTGTCCGGTGAGGAAATGTTCCTGCCGTATCGCGGTGAAAAACGCGGCCCATTCCGCAGGCGAGGACTGCCACGGGCGCACCCAGCTCCATGCGCGCCCGGCGAGCCGTTCCGGGAAGGCGCCGAGATCAATGGCCGCGACGGGAAGGGCGTGCTCCAGGCAGGCGCTGAGCGTATAGCTGTAGGTTTCCGGCCATTGCGCGGGAAACCAGACCAGATCGGGTTTGAGCCAGTCGAGCAGGGCGGGGAGTTCTTTTTCTTCGTAGCCGCCGTGCACCGTCAGGGCGGCGCGCGGCTGCGTGCGCGGCGTGCGGTAGGCGTAGCCGAGCAGATGGAATTCCACGGGGTGTTTGCCGCGCGTGGCTTCGAGGGCGGCTTCTTCGAGGATGTCCGCGCCCTTGACCGGGCTGAGCGCGCCGATAACGGCGACGCGCAGCGGCCGGGCGGGGTCGATGCGGCGCGGCGCGGGCGCGGGCAGATCGTCGGGCGCGAGAATATCCGGGTGGGGCAGCGCGACGACGTTGGCCTGCGGCGCGAGCGCGGCGATGCGG
>JAVBTY010000104.1:0-16410 GCA_031555955.1 Rhodocyclaceae bacterium
GGTATTCGCCACGATCAGCGCATAGACGAAAAGCCCGATCACGATCGAAGGCGCCGACAGCAGCAGGTCGTTGATGAACCGCGTCCCCCGCCCGAGCAGGCTGAAGCGGCCATATTCCGCCAGATATACCCCCGCCAGAACGCCTATCGGCGTTCCCAGCAGCGTCGCCAGACCGACCATCAGGGCACTGCCGGCGATGGCGTTGAGCAGACCGCCATCGTTCGCACCCGGTGGCGGCGTCATGCGGGTAAAAAGATTCAGCGACAGGCCGGAAATGCCCAGTTCGAGAACCGTCCAGAGAATCCATGCCAGCCAGAACAAACCGAAAAGCATGGCGGACAGCGACAGGAACAACGCCACCCGATTGACCAGTTTGCGGCGGAAAAGCAGATTCATCGCCCCATCATCCCTTGCTTCCTTCGCCCTTGGACAACTGCCGCAGCAGCAGCTTGGACACAATGAGCACGCCGAACGTAATCGCGAACAGGATCAGGCCCAGTTCCATCAGCGCGGCGGTATGCAAGCCAGGATCAGCCTCGGCAAACTCATTGGCCAGCGCCGAAGTGATGCTGTTGCCCGGCGCGAACAGGGAAATGGTCTGGAGGGCATTGGTATTGCCGATGACGAACGTCACCGCCATCGTTTCACCTAGTGCACGCCCCAGCCCAAGCATGATTCCGCCGACCACGCCGGTTTTTGTGTAGGGCAGCACCACCCGCCACATGACTTCCCAAGTGGTGCAGCCAAGCCCGTAAGCGGATTCTTTCAGGATCGCGGGCGTCACTTCGAACACATCGCGCATCACTGCGGCGATGTAGGGAATGATCATGATGGCCAGGATCACCCCCGCGCACAGCAGACCGATGCCGAGCGGAGGACCGGCGAACAGTGCACCGAAAACAGGCACCTGGCCCAGCGTCGCCTGCAAGGCTGGCTGCACGTACTGGGCAAAAATCGGCGTAAAGACCAGCAGGCCCCACATGCCATAGACAATGCTGGGAATCGCGGCCAGCAGTTCGATGGCGGTTCCGAGCGGACGCCGCAGCCACATCGGGGACAGCTCGGTCAAAAACAGCGCAATGCCGAAAGAAACAGGCACGGCGATGATCAGCGCGACAAGAGCCGTCACCACCGTGCCATAGACCGGCACCAGGGCGCCGAACTTGTTCATCGGCGGATTCCATTCCGGCGAAACGAAAAAGCCAAACCCGTATTCCCGGATGCTCGGCCAGGAGGCGACAACGAGCGACACGATAATGCCCGCAAGCACCACCAGCGTCAGAACGGCGAACGAGCGCGTCAGCCCCGAAAACAGCCGGTCGCCCAGCCTGGCGAGCGCTCCGCTCCCGCCGTCCTTCTCCCCGGGCCGCGCGGACCACGCGTTACCGCCGCCAGCCCCCGCTTCATCCATCGCCCCTTGAATTCGAGGCTGCTCGTTAAACGACATCGCACCCTGCCCTGATCATGCTTTTCTTGTCCGCCATGTTCGCGCTATTTTTTCACTACTGCGGCCCCGGATCCATCCTTGATCTGGCTCCATGAGGTTTTGATCAGATCAACCGTCGATACCGGCAGCGGCACGTAATCCATTTCTTCCGCCATCTGCCCGCCGCTGGCGTAAGTCCAGTCGAAGAACTTCAGCACCTCCACAGCCTGCGCCGGTTTATCCTGCACAGCCTGCATCAGGATGAAGGTCGCTCCGGTAATCGGCCACGACGCTTTCCCAGCCCTGTCGGTCAGAATTTCGTAAAAAGCGGATTTGCTCCAGTCCGCCCCTTCCGCCGCGGCCTTGAATGCCGCATTGGTCGGCGCCACGAATTCGCCTTCCCTGTTCTGCAGCAGCACGTGAGTCAGTTTGTTCTGCTTGGCATAAGCGGATTCGACGTAACCCACCGCGCCCGGAAGACGCTGAACGAAGGCCGACACCCCTTCATTGCCTTTGCCGCCCAGCCCCGTCGGCCACTGCACGGCGGAGCCTTCACCGATCTGGCTCTTCCACTCGGGCGACACCTTGGACAAATAATTGGTGAAGATAAAGGTCGTACCCGACCCGTCGGCGCGGCGCACGACGCCAATCGCCTGATCCGGCAGCGCCAGTCCCGGATTCTGCGCGGCGATGGCCGCATCGTTCCAGCGCACGATCTTGCCGAGGTAAATATCCGCCAGCAAGGCCCCGGTCAGTTTCAATTGCCCCGGCGCGATCCCCGGCAGGTTGACCACCGGCACGACACCGCCGATAACCACGGGGAACTGCTGCAAACCATTTTTTGCCAGGTCTTCGGGCTTCAGGGGCATGTCGGACGCGCCGAAATCCACCGTCTTCGCCGTAATCTGGCGAATCCCGCCGCCAGAGCCGATCGACTGGTAATTCACCCTGTTTCCAGTCGCCTTCTGATACGCATCAGCCCACTTCGCATACAGAGGCGCGGGAAAGGATGCCCCCGCCCCGGTCACATCAGCCGCGTGGGAGCCCCACGAGAAAAACACCAAAGACGACGCAGCGGCGACAACCAGCTTTTTCGGCAGGCGGATCATGGTATCTCCCGGTCTGTAACGGAGTCCGCACCATAGCAAGGTTTTGTTACAGCCACGTTTCACCGGCAAAAGAGAGGGCCTCACCCCATCGCCGCCTCGACCGCGCCAGCGATTTCCCGCGCCAGACGTTCCACCAGCGCCCCGTCCCGCCCTTCCACCATCACCCGCAGCAGCGGCTCGGTTCCCGAAGGCCGCAGCAGCACCCGCCCCTGGTCGCCCAGCGTCTGCTCCGCCGTCTGCCGGGCTGCAGCGATACTTTTGTCCGCTTTCCAGTCGAAGCCCTGCAGCAGACGTACGTTGATCAGTTTCTGCGGGTAGAACACCAGATCGGCGCACGCCTGGGCGAGGTTTATTTCCCCCTGGCGCAGGGCGGCGAGCACCTGCAGCGCGGAAACAATGCCATCCCCCGTTGTATGGCGATCGAGGCAGATGATATGGCCCGAGTTTTCACCGCCCAGCTTCCAGCCGCGCTCATGCAGCATTTCGAGCACATAACGGTCGCCCACTCTGGCGCGGGCAAACGGCACGCCCAGCCGGCCAATTGCATGCTCGAAACCGAGATTGCTCATCAGGGTGCCCACAACGCCGTCAAGCCGCCCTTCCCGGTGGCGCGCGGCGGCGATGACGTAAATCAGCTTGTCGCCATCGTAAATTTCGCCGTGATGGTCAACCATCACCAGCCGGTCGCCATCGCCGTCAAGAGCAATCCCGATATCCGCGCTTTGCGCCAGCACCGCCTGACGCAGATGTTCGGGCCGCGTCGCCCCCACGCCGTCATTGATGTTGAGCCCGTTCGGCTCCACACCCACCGGCAGCACTTCTGCGCCCAGTTCGTGAAACACGCTGGGCGCAATGTGATACGCCGCGCCATGCGCGCAATCCAGCGCGATGCGCAGTCCCCGCAGATCCAGCTCGTTGGGAAAAGTGCTTTTGCAGAACTCGATGTAGCGCCCGGCGGCATCTTCAATCCGCCTTGCCTTGCCCAGCCGCGCCGGTTCCACGCAACCCATGGGCTGTTCGAGGTGATCCTCGATGGCCGCTTCGACCGCATCCGGCAGCTTCACGCCGCCAGCGGAAAAAAACTTGATGCCGTTATCGTAGAAAGGGTTGTGCGAGGCGGAAATCACCACTCCCGCCTGCAGACGCAGCGCGCGGGTGAGATAGGCCACCGCCGGCGTCGGAATCGGCCCCGCCAGCATCACATCCACCCCGGCGGCGGCGAACCCCGCCTCAAGGGCGGCTTCCAGCATATAGCCGGAGATGCGTGTGTCCTTGCCGATCAGAACCGCCGGATTCTCCCCCGCGGGCAGCTTCTCACGCTCAACCAGCGTAAGCCCGGCCGCGTAGCCGAGCCGCATGACGAATTCAGGCGTGATCGGCGTTTCCCCAACCAGCCCCCGCACTCCATCGGTACCGAAATACTTCCGTCCCATCGTCTTTCCGCAAGCAACATGAAGATGCGGATTATGGCACCAGCCGGGGGTCAGGCGTGACTCACGGCCGCCCAAACCCTGAGCGCATCGCGCGTCGCGCCAACGTCATGCACCCGCACGATCGCCGCGCCGCGCTGGGCGGCGATCAGCGCCGCCGCGATGCTCGCCGGCAGCCGCTCCTCGACCGGACGCCCCGTAATCGCGCCCAGCATGGATTTGCGCGACAGGCCGACCAGCAGCGGCAGGCCGCTGACGCGCAGGCGTTCCATCCCGCGCAGCAGGGCAATGTTGTGTTCGACGGTTTTACCAAACCCGAACCCGGGATCAAGAACAAGGCGCGAGCGCTCCACCCCCGCCGCATCAAGGGCCGCGATACGCGCGGAGAAAAAATCCGCCACCTCGCCCACCACATCGCTGTAATGCGGCTCCTGCTGCATCGTGCGCGGCTCGCCCCGCATGTGCATCACGCACAGCCCCGCACTGCTTCCGGCCACGGCTTCCAGCGCGCCGGGGGAGCGGAAGCCGTTGACATCGTTGATCATGTCCGCGCCCTCGGCCAGCGCCGCCCGCATCACCGCCGGCTTCAGGGTATCCACCGACAGCGGCACGCCCCAGCCCCGGAGCCGTCCGACGACACGGGCAATGCGTTCCAGTTCAATCGCCTCAGGTGCCGCCGCCGCGCCCGGACGCGTCGACTCCGCCCCCAGATCCAGCAGATCCGCCCCCTCCTCCAGCGCGCGCTCCGCATGACGCAGTGCGGCGGATACATCATCGTCAAAACCATCCCCGCTAAAAGAATCAGCGGTCAGGTTGATGATGGCCATGATTTTCGGCTGCGCCAGATCAAGCCTGAAACGGCCACATTGCAGCATTGAAAAGAGGCTCCCAAAAACAAACGGGCCGGTTGCCCGGCCCGTTCAGAACAGAAAAGACCCGTCAGGCCGCAGGCGCGGGCGCATTGGGAGCCGCCCCCGGCAGATCATCCCTCGGGCGCGACGGCGCTGCCGTGGCGGGTTTCGGCTGACGCGGCAGACGCCCCGCCATGATGTCGTTCACCTGCTCGGCATCCAGCGTTTCCCATTCAAGCAGCGCATGCGTCATTGTTTCGACCTTGGCGCTGTTTTCCTCAATCAACCGGCGCGCCAGCGCATACTGCTGGTCGATGATGCGGCGGATTTCCGCATCCACCTTCTGCATCGTGGCTTCCGAAACATTGCGGTGCGTCGTCACCTGGCGGCCGAGGAAAATTTCTCCTTCCTCCTCGCCATAAACCATCGGACCGAGCGTGTCGGACATGCCCCACTGCGTCACCATGCGCCGCGCCAGATCCGTGGCGCGCTGAAAATCGTTGGATGCGCCGGTAGTCATCTGCTTCATGAAAATTTCTTCAGCGATACGCCCGCCAAACAGCACCGCGATGGTCTGCAGCAGGCGGTCGCGGTCCTGGCTGTAGCGATCCTCCTCCGGCAGCTGCATCGTTACGCCCAGCGCGCGGCCACGCGGAATGATCGTGACCTTGTGCACCGGATCGGTCTTGTCCAGCAGGCGCGCGACAACCGCATGGCCGGATTCGTGATAGGCGGTGTTGCGGCGCTCTTCCTCGGGCATAACCACGGAGCGGCGTTCCGCGCCCATCATGATCTTGTCCTTGGCGTGCTCGAAATCTTCCATGTCGACGAGGCGCTTGTTGCCGCGCGCGGCGAACAGCGCCGCCTCGTTCACCAGATTGGCCAGATCGGCGCCGGCAAAGCCCGGCGTGCCCCGCGCCAGCACCTGCGCGTCGACATCCGGCGCAATCGGCACCTTGCGCATGTGCACCTTGAGAATCTGCTCGCGCCCGCGGATATCCGGCAACGCCACAACCACCTGGCGATCGAAGCGGCCCGGCCGCAGCAGGGCCGGATCAAGCACGTCCGGGCGGTTGGTGGCGGCGATCACGATCACCCCGGACTGGCCTTCAAAGCCATCCATTTCCACCAGCAGCTGGTTCAGCGTCTGCTCGCGCTCATCGTTGCCGCCACCCAGACCGGCGCCGCGCTGGCGGCCCACCGCATCGATTTCGTCGATGAAGATGATGCATGGGGCATGCTTCTTGGCCTGTTCGAACATGTCGCGCACGCGGGCCGCGCCCACGCCGACGAACATTTCGACGAAATCCGAACCAGAAATGGAGAAAAACGGCACCTTCGCCTCACCGGCAATCGCCTTGGCAAGCAAGGTCTTGCCCGTGCCGGGCGAGCCGACCATCAGCACGCCCTTGGGAATACGCCCGCCAAGCTTCTGGAATTTGGACGGATCGCGCAGGAACTCGACCAGCTCGGCCACTTCTTCCTTCGCCTCGTCGCAGCCCGCCACGTCGGCGAAAGTCACCGAATTGGCCGAATCATCGAGCATGCGCGCCTTGCTCTTGCCGAACGAAAACGCCCCGCCCTTGCCGCCGCCCTGCATCTGGCGCATGAAAAAGACCCACACGCCAATCAGCAGCAGCATCGGAAACCAGGAGATGAACACGCTCGCAAGGAAAGACTGCTCTTCCTTTGGCTCCGTGGCGTTCACCGCCACGCCGTAGCGGATCAGGTCGGATACCATCCAGATGTCCTGAACGCCCGGCGTATACACATTGATCTGCCGGTCCTCCTGCGTTGTCGCCCTGACCAGACGGCCATCAATAGTGGCTTTTTTGATGCGGCCCGCCTTGGCTTCTTCCAGGAACTGGGAGTATTCCATTGTGTTCGGCGCGGCCTGCCGCACCGAAAACTGGTTGAACACCGTCATCAGCACGATGCCGATCACCATCCAGATCGCGAGATTCTTGAGAAGATTGTTCAATGTCTTACCTCGAAAACCCTTTGCGGGCATACGTTTGATGGACCCATTCTAGAGGGGAACGTTCGCACCCGCAAACCAATGAAAGCGATTGATTCAGCCTATGGCGCATGGGATTCAGCGCTTTTTCAGGCCGCTGCCGAGCAGGTAAACCTCCGCGCTGCGGTCACGCGAAGCTTTCGGTTTTCGCACCTGAACCGAAGAGAAGGCCAGCCCCATTTCCTTGCGGAATCTGTCAAACCCTTCTCCCTGAAAAACCTTGACCAGGAAGCGCCCTTCCGGCTTCAGCCAGCGGGCGACGAATTCCAGAGCCAGTTCACATAAATGAATGGAGCGCGCCTGATCCACCGTCGCCACCCCCGACAGGTTTGGCGCCATGTCGGACAGCACCACATCCACCCGCGCGCCCTCCAGGCGTGATTCCAGCGCGGCCAGCACCGCCTCTTCGGTAAAATCGCCCTGGAGAAAACCGACGCCCGCCACCGGCTCCATCGCCAGCAGGTCGACCGCGAACACTTTCGCACCCGCGCCGCAGCGCTGCGCCACCACCTGGCACCACGATCCCGGCGCGGCCCCCAGGTCAACCACAACACTGCGCGGGCGGAACAGGCGGTCGCGGTCATCGATTTCCATCAGCTTGTACGCCGCGCGGGCGCGGTAGCCTTCCGCGTTGGCGCGCAGCACGTAAGGATCGTTCAGATGCTCCCGCATCCATGCCTTGCTGGTTTTGCTTTGCTTCATCAGAGTAGAATCCATGCCCCACGAGAGCAGAGAATATCAATGACCGAACTGACTCCCGCGCAGCGCCGCGAACTGCGCGCCCGGGCCCACCATCTTTCCCCCGTCGTCACCATCGCCGGCAACGGCCTGACGGCGGCGGTCATCGCCGAAGCCGCCAGCTCCCTGCAGGCCCATGAACTGATCAAGGTGCGCGTGCAGGGGCACGAGCGCGACCAGCGCGAGCTGCTGATGCAGGAGCTGTGCGTGGCGCTCGGCGCCGCGCCCGTACAGCACATCGGCAACATTCTGGTGCTCTGGCGCGAACGCGAGCCGGAGGAAAAAAAATCCTCTCCGGCCGAAACCGCCAGCAAACGGACCGCGCGCCCCGCCACCGCGAAATCCGCCGCAGCCTTCGCCGCCGCCGCACGCCGCGCCGCGCTGATGAAAGCCTCCGCGGAGAAACAGCGCCCCACCCTTGCGCCGCGCACCCGCAGCGGGCGCGGACGCTGACGCGCACCGCAGAAGCGGGAAATTTCCGGATATTCCGCCTGCGGGCGGCGCGGGCGGCTCAGCGTTCTCCCCCGCATACCGCGCAGGCGGCATCGCGCCCCAGGCTCACGCCGCGCCATTCCATCGCCAGCGCATCGAGCAGCAGCAGGCGGCCATCCAGCGAGGTTCCACACCCGGCGATCAGCTTCAGCGCCTCCGCCGCCTGGGTAGCGCCGATGATGCCGGTAAGCGGGGCGAACACCCCCATGACCGCGCAGCGCACCTCGGCCACCTCGTCCCCTTCGGGAAACAGGCAGTGATAGCAGGGGCTGGCGGGGTTGCGCAGATCGAACACCGTCACCTGCCCGTCGAAACGGATCGCGGCTCCGGAAACGAGCGGCCGCCGGTGCTTCACGCAGGCGCGGTTGATCGCGTGCCGGGTGGCGAAGTTGTCCGTGCAGTCGAGCACCGCATCCGCGCCCGCCACCTGCTCATCCAGCGCCGCGCCGTCCAGACGCCCGGCCACGGTTTCCACTCGCGCCATGGGATTGAGCCGGTGCAGGGTATCGCGCCCGGATTCGACCTTGAGCCGCCCGACACCTTCCGCTGAATGCAGGATCTGGCGCTGCAGGTTGGTGAGATCGACCGTATCTCCGTCGGCCAGCACCAGTGTGCCAACCCCTGCCGCCGCCAGATACATCGCTGCTGGCGAGCCCAGCCCCCCCGCACCCACCACCAGCACCCGCGCGGCAAGAATCGCCTCCTGCCCTTCTACGCCGATTTCCGGCAGAAGAATATGACGGCTGTAGCGCAGAAGCTGGTCATCGTTCATCGTCAAAACATTCCGCTGCATGTCATTAAATTAACCGCTGCCATTCGCGCCCCTGCTCCTGAATGCCCGCCTTTCCCGCGCGGGGAAACGAAACGCCCGCCCGCGCACCGGAACCACGGCCCCGGACGCCCCCCACGGCTGGCATCAATTCCGGGGCAGCGCAGCCCCTATTTATATTCACGCAGATCCGGCGGCGTTTCGTCGTGATCGCCATGCAGATGCCGGTCCCACGCCTGGATATAGACCTTGTTCGACTGCTTGAGCAGCCTCCCGGGCGACATGAGATTATGCCGCTGGGTTTCCTCGCTGAAATAGACCAGCGCCCGCAGCAGCTTCATGTACAGTGAATTTTCCAGGGTAAAGCCCGCTTCGCGCAGCGCGGTTTCCAGGGATTCGAGGGTATGGTCCGCCACGGAATAGCGTATGGTCAGGGTCCGCTCGCGCGGCCCCGGCTCGACCGTTACCCCTTTCAGCCCGCCAAGGGCGCGCAGGGCGTATTCCGTCTGCCCCCTGGGCAGAACCTTGAAGCGCAGTTCGCGCGTCCTGAGAATGCCGGGGCCGACGGCGGGATGATCCAGTTTTCGGCCGGCCATCCTGTATGCGGTTTCCCGGCGCATCGCCCCCTCCCCCAGCGTTTCCGCTATTTTTTGCCCTGGACGATCTGCAGCCCCTTGAGGAGATTCACCGCCTGACTGAGCTGGTAATCGTCCTTGCCGGCCAGTTCGAAACGCGGCGGCGCGGCTTCATCGTCCTCTTCCTTGCCGCCCTGCTTCGCCTTGCGCTCGGCTTCGGGATCGCGGTCGTTGCCAAGGTGGCCCTGCAGATCGGCCTCGCGCACACGCCGCGCGGAGCCGTTTGAACCTTCTTCGACCACGATGTCCGGCTCGATGCCCTTGGCCTGGATCGAGCGCCCGCCCGGCGTGTAGTAGCGCGCGGTGGTGAGCTTGATCGCGGTATTGCTGGTCAGCGGCAGGATGGTCTGCACCGATCCCTTGCCGAAGGTCTGCGTGCCCATGACGACGGCGCGCCGGTGATCCTGCAGCGCCCCCGCGACGATTTCCGACGCGGAAGCCGATCCGCCATTGACCAGCACCACCATCGGCACTTCCCTGGCGAAAGCGGGCAGGCCGCGCAGAACGTCGTCGCGCGTGCCGCGCAGATAATCCTCCGGCGCGGCGCGGTATTCGCGTTTGGCGTCATCGGTGCGGCCGTTGGTGGAAACCACCGTGGCATTGGGCGGCAGGAACGCGGCCGCAACGCCAACCGCGCCGTGCAGCAGGCCGCCCGGATCGTTGCGCAGATCGAGCACCAGTCCCTTCAGTTCGCCGTCCTTGACCAGTTTGTCCAGATGCTGGACGAGTGACTGGACGGTGTTTTCCTGAAACTGGGCGACACGGACATAACCGTATCCGGGCTCAATCGTTCTGGACTTGACGCTCTGCACCTTGATGACTTCACGCGTGAGCGTAATCACGAGCGGGCGGCTCTCTCCCTTGCGCGCGATGGTCAGAATGATGTCGGTTTTGGGCTTGCCGCGCATGCGCTTGACGGCGTCATTCAGGGTCAGCCCTTTCACCGGCGTGTCGTCGAGCTTGACGATGAGGTCGCCCGTCTTGATCCCGGCGCGGAAAGCCGGCGTATCCTCAATGGGCGAAATCACCTTGACGAAGCCGTCTTCCATGCCGACCTCGATGCCGAGCCCGCCGAATTCGCCCTGCGTGCCCACCTGGAGATCCTTGAACGCTTCGGCGTCGAGATAGGCCGAATGCGGGTCCAGCCCGGTGAGCATGCCGCCAATGGCGTGGGTGATGAGTTTTTTGTCCTCCACCGGCTCGACGTACCCCTGTTTCACCGCGTTGAACACGTCGGCGAACGCGCGCAACTCCTCGACGGGAAGCGGCGCCGGTGAAACCTTGTCGGCAATGGCGGAAAAATTAAGGCTGATCATGATGCCGGCGAGCACACCGGTCATGACGAGGCCAACTGGTTTCAGCTTGCTGCGCATGAAGACTCCGTCGGGGAATGCCGCGGCGACGCGCGGCCTGTTTTGTCCAGATATTCCATCAGTTTATTTTCACCCACTGCAGGGGGTCCTGCGGGCGGCCCTGGTGGCGGATTTCGAAGTATAAACCCGATTCTCCCCCGCCCTCGCTCGCACCGACGCTGGCCACGGCGTCGCCCCCGGCCACGCGTTCCCCCGCTTCCTTGAGCAAAGCATCATTGTTGCCATAAACGGAAAGATAGTCGCCGCCGTGGTCGATGATGAGCAGATTCCCATAGCCGCGCAGCCAGTCCGAAAACACTACCTCGCCCGCCGCCACGGCATGCACCTCCGCGCCACCGCCTGCGCGGATGAAAACCCCTTTCCACGTCGTGCCGCCTTCCGCCCTTGGAGCGCCGAAACGGCCAGTGAGTTCGCCCCGCACCGGAAAACGCAGCTGCCCCCGCAGTTGCGCAAAGCTGGCTCCGGCAGGGGTCGGCCCCGCAGCGTGCTTCACTTCGCCCACCACGGGTTCGGAACGGCGCGGCGCGCTCTCGCCGCCCCGGGCCTGCCTTGCCGCCTCTTTTTCTGCCGCGCGTCGCGCCGTCTCGGCCTTCCGGGCGGCCTCTTTCGCCCGCTCGGCAAGCGTTTCTATCAGGCGCGCAAGCCGCTGTTCATCCTGGCGCAGCGCAGCGGCTTCCCGCTGCTGGCTCCGGAGCTGCTCCGAAACGGCGGCCAGCGCCTGCGTGCGCATACCCTGCACCGCCTCCAGTTCAGCGTGCTGGCGCCGCTGCTCCACCTCCAGCGCGGCGAGGCGCTCGCGCCGCTGCCCGATTTCCTCAGCCCGGGCGGTTTTTTCGCGCAGATCGGCGCGCAGGCTCTCCAGCAGCCCGAGCCGCGCGCGCCCCAGGTATTCGAGGTAATACATGTCGCGGGCGATCTGGCCGGGGTCGCGCGCCGACAGCAAAGGCGCAACGCCATCGGCCGCGCCGTACATGTAGTGGCGGCGCAGCCAGCCCGCAAGTTCATCCTGCCGCGCGGCGATCCGCGCCTGCACCTCGCGCTGTTCGGTTTCAAGCAGCGCAAGCTTGCGTTCCACGTCGCTTTTTTCCGCCGCAAGCCGACGCTGGCCGCGCTGCGCCCGGGAGACGGCGCGTCCCGCTTCGGCCAGCGCGCTGGCCGCGCCGGAGCGCGACGTTTCGGTCGCGCTCATTTCTTTCTGCAGTTCGCGGATACGCTGTTTGAGCTCGTCCATATCCGCGCGCCGGTCCGCGATTTCGGCGGGCTGCGCCGCCACCGGCGCAACGGACAGCACACAGGCCGCCGCCAGCAGCGCGCGCAACACGGTGCGGACCTTTTTCATCATCATGTTACGGGCGGCGCGGCCTCAGCCCTTTGCCTTGCCCTGCCCGGCCACGGCCGCCTGTGCGGCGCGGATCACATCCTCATCGGCCAGGTAGTAGTGCTTCAGCGGGCGCAGGTCAGCATCAAGCTCGTACACCAGCGGCTGCGCCGTCGGAATGTTGAGGCCGACGATATCGCTGTCCGACACCTTGTCGAGGTACTTGATCAGCGCGCGCAGGCTGTTGCCGTGCGCAGCGACCAGAATGCGCCGCCCGGCGAGAATCTGCGGCACGATCACCGTTTCCCAGTACGGCACGACGCGCGCCACGGTGTCCTTGAGGCACTCAGTGCGGGGAAACTGCGCGCGCGGCAGGTCCGCGTAACGCGGATCGTCCGCGGTAATGCGCGGATCGCCCTCTTCCAGCGGCTCCGGCGGCGTATCGTAGGAACGGCGCCACACCAGCACCTGCTCATCGCCATAACGCGCGGCCATTTCCGCCTTGTTCAGCCCCTGCAGCGAACCGTAATGGCGCTCGTTGAGCCGCCAGGAGTGTTCGACCGGCAGCCACAGCGAGTCGAGTTCCTCAAGCACGATATTCAGGGTTTTGTTGGCCCGCTTCAGCACCGAGGTAAACGCCAGATCGAACGCATAAGCTTCGCGCCGGAGCAGCTTCCCCGCCGCATGCGCCTCGGCCGTGCCCTGTTCGGTCAGATCGACATCGGTCCAGCCGGTGAAACGGTTTTCCTTGTTCCAGGTGGATTCGCCGTGGCGAAGCAGAACGATTTTGTACATGATGAACTGGAATCCAAAGCAGAATGGGTCATGAAAGACGCCGCCGCATGCCGTCCGGAAGCGCCGCGAAAAGCCCGCGCGGCAACAAATCCGCCGCGGAACGAGCATTGCACCGGCGCGTATTTTATACTACCGCCCTTGCCGCGCTCGCCCCCCCCCCGGACGAAGGCGGCCTTGCCGCATGGCGGAACCCGCCAGCCCTTTTTCCCCTGCCAACCGGAGCCTCTGTTTTCGTGGAATTCCTGCAACAAAACTGGTACTGGGCCGCTCTGGCCGCCGTCAGCGGCGGCTGGCTGCTGGTGGAAACGCTTCGCAACACGGGAAACCAGCTTTCGCCGGTCGAAGCTACGCTGCTGGTCAACCGCGAGAACGCGGCGGTTATCGACGTCCGCGACCAGGGCGAATTCGCGCAGGGGCATATCCCCGGCGCCGTCCACCTGCCGCTGGCGGAGATCGAACGCCGCAGCGCCGAGCTGGAAAAATTCAGGTCACGCCCTGTCATCCTTTACTGCGCCAGCGGCAACCGCTCCGCCACGGCGCTGGAACGGCTGCGCAAGGCTGGTTTCGAAAATCTTCACAACCTGCGTGGCGGCATCACCGAATGGGAAAAAGCCGGCCAGCCAGTCCGCCGCGGGAAAAAATAGAAGGAAACGCCATGTCCAGCATCCGCCTGTATTCAACCGCCGTCTGCCCCTACTGCGTCCGCGCGGAACAGCTGCTGCAGCGCAAGGGCATTACCGCCGTGGAAAAAATCCGCATTGATCTCGATCCGCAGCGCCGCGACGAAATGATCGCCCTCACCGGGCGGCGCACCGTCCCGCAGATTTTCATCGGCGAGCGCCACATCGGCGGCTGCGACGACCTATACGAACTCGACCGCAGCGGCGCTCTCGACCCGCTGCTGGCTCCTTTCCTGCAAGGGAAGTCCGCCTGACCGCTTCCTTTCCCTGCTCCTTGCCCTTTCACCCCCTTTTCCAATCAGGTTTCCAGACATGACTGACAACGCCCAGCCCGTTTTTTCCATCGAAAAACTCTACGTCAAAGATCTCTCCCTCGAAGTCCCCGGCGCGCCGCAGATTTTTCTTGAGCGCGAAGCGCCGCAGATCAACGTGCAGCTGCGCACCGAAGGCAAGGGGCTGGACGAAGGGCTGTTCGAAGTCATCCTCACCGTCACCGTGGCGGCCACGCTGCCCGAGGAAAAAACCATGTTCCTCGTCGAGGTCGCCCAGGCCGGCGTCTTCCAGATCCGCAACGTTCCGCAGGATGATCTGGAACCGGTCATGATGATCGGCTGCCCGAACATCCTCTTCCCTTACGCCCGTGAAGCCGTCTCCGACGCCGTCACCCGCGCCGGTTTCCAGCCGGTGCTGCTCTCGCCGGTCAACTTCGAAAACCTCTATCACCAGCAGCGCCAGCAGGCCGCCGCACAGAAGAACGCGGGCGGCGAAGTACCGGTCCAGTAAAAGCGCCGCCCATGACCACCCTCCGCCGTCTCGGCCTCGCCCTGCTGCTCGCCTGCGCCGCCCCGTCCGCGCTGGCGATCGAATTCCGCTCGGTCGCCGAACCCGCGATCCTTTACGACGTCCCGTCGGACAAGGGCAAGCGCCTGTACATCATCGCCCCCGGCACGCCGGTGGAAGTCGTGGTGACGCTCGACAAATGGATCAAGGTGCGCGAGCCCGGCACAGCCATCGCATGGATCGAGCGCCGCGCGCTCGCCGCCAGGCGCACCGTGCAGGTCACGGCGGCGCGGACCACCATCCGCCAGCGGCCTGCGGAAAGCGCCACGCCCGTATTCGAAGCGGGGCGTAACGTGGTGCTCGAACTGGCCGAACCGCCCGCCGACGGCTGGGTCAAGGTCCGCCACGACGGCGCCACCGGCTACGCGCGGGCGGGCGACGTCTGGGGGCTGTAAGCCGGATGCGGATCACCGTATTCGGCGCCGGCGCCTGGGGCACCGCACTCGCCCAGGCCTTTTCCGCCGCCCACGACGTCACCCTGTGGGCGCGTGATTCCGCCCACATCGACGCCCTGCGCCGCGACGGCGAAAACGCCCGTTACCTGCCCGGAATTCCGCTTAATGCCCCGCTCGGCCTGAGCGCCGATTTCGCCGCCTGCGCACGCGGCGCGGACCTGCATCTCGTGGTCACCCCCCTGGCCGGTCTGCGCGAAACGGCGCGCGCGCTGCGCCAGATCCAGCCAGACACGCCACTGCTCTGGGCGTGCAAGGGGCTTGAGGCAGGCAGCGCCCGGCTGCCGCATGAAATCGTCGCTGAAGAACTGGGTGCGCACGCTCCGTGCGGCGTACTGACCGGCCCCAGCTTCGCCGCCGAAGTCGCCACCGGGCAGCCGACGGCCATCGTCCTCGCCGCGGCCGACGCCGCTTTCGCCACGCACTGGGTTGGCCAGCTGCACCAGCCGCGCCTGCGCATCTACGCCAATAACGACGTCACCGGCTGCGAAACCGGCGGCGCGCTGAAAAACGTCATGGCCATCGCCGCCGGGGTTTCCGACGGCATGGGCTTCGGCCTCAATGCCCGCGCCGCGCTGATGACGCGCGGTCTGGCGGAAACCGCCCGCCTCGCCCAGGCGCTCGGCGGCCGCGCGGACACCCTGATGGGCCTTGCCGGCATGGGCGACCTCATTCTTACCTGCACCGGCGACCTCTCGCGCAACCGCCGCGTCGGCCTCGCGCTCGCCGCAGGCAAATCCCTCACCGATATCCTGCGCGACCTCGGCCACGTCGCCGAAGGCGTCCCCACGGCGCGTGCGGTGGTCGGCCTGGCCGGACGGCACGGCGTCGAAATGCCGGTCTGCGAAGCAGTCGATGCACTACTGCATCAGGGACTGTCCGCCCGCGAGGCGGTGGAACGGCTGCTTGCGCGCGATCCCAGGCGCGAGTAACGCGCCAGAGTCTTTTTGCGCGGAGCCGAAAGCAACTCCAGAGAACCAGCCGTACCCTGACCGTACCCTTCTACGCCAGCAGCGACAGCCCGGCATCCTTCCCTGGCTACGCAGATCGCATCAATCCCCCTGTCACCCGAAGATCCGGAAGATACAATCAGCCGATGGACCGGCGCGGCACACAGCAGAAGCCGTTTTCCCCTACCCAGCCATTCCAGGACCTCCAGCAGGCCGGACATGCATCCCGGCTTTTCCGGCTGACCCGTCTCCGGCGCAACCGGCGCTATCCGCCCGCGACGTGGGCCAGGATGGCGTTGAGCATTGCCGCGCCCAGGTGCTTGCTGCGCGCGCCGTTCCAGCCGGTCTGCCCGTCCGGCAGGTTGGCGTTGTCCTTGAAAGGCATCTCCAGCGTCAGCGATACGCAGCCAAAGCGGTGCGCCACCCACTTGCTCGCCAGCGTCAGCAGCTCATCGCCGAAACGGCCCGGCTGGTAACCGTGCTCGCGCTGGAAGTCGGGGCTCGCGGCGGCGAAGGCGTCGATAAAGCGCGCCTG
>JAVBTY010000069.1:0-6200 GCA_031555955.1 Rhodocyclaceae bacterium
CCGCGGTTCTGGCCTACGCCATCGAGCAGCCGGCCCACGGCCAGGTCAGAACCAGCAACGAATTGCGTCAGCGAGGCATCTTCGTCTCACCGCCGGGCGTCCGCTCCATCTGGCTACGCAACGATCTGGCCTCGTTCAGGCCGCGCCTGGCCGCCCTGGAGAAACAGGTGGCCGAACAAGGCATCGGTCAGATGACGGTCCCGCCATCCTGCCGGAATGGAGCATTTCGTCGATCTACTGCGCAAGGTTAAGTTTCGCATCCCGGATGATTACATAGACCCAAACCGCTATCCGCTATTCACGGCCCGAGCGGTGTTGCGAGAGTTGGTAGAATCGTTGCAAGCCACACGGGAAGGCCCGCCATGTTGATCGCCCTGCACAAGAACGCCCGCACCACGACTGCCGTACGGGCCGAGATCGCAGCCAGCGGCGAGACAGCCAGCGTGCTGGCCCAGCGTTACGGCATCACCGGACAAACGGTCTGCAAGTAGAAGAAGCGCAAGGTCTTTGGCGAGCGCTCGCACACCGCGCACCGTCTGCAGACCGTACTCAGCCCGGCGCAGGAACTCGTCGTGGTCGAACTGCGGCGCCCTTTGCTGCTGCCGCTCGATGACCTGCTGGCCGTCACGCGCGAGTTCCTCAATGCCGATGTCTCGCGCTCAGGCCTGGATCGCCATGGGGTTGGCAACCTCAATGCTCTCAAGCCTGGCGAGGCTGAGCCCACACACAAGGCGTTCAAGTGCTACGAGCCGGGCTACCTGCACGTGGGCGTCAAGTACCTGCCCCAGATGCAGGATGAGCACGGCTGTTCGCCAGCCGGGAGCGCCAGCCCAGCGGCAACCATGAGTTCGACCGGCTGTGCCTGGCGCTGGGCATCGAACACCGCCTGACCAGGCCCAGGACGCCCAGAACCAACGGCATGGTCGAGCGCTTCAATGGCCGTATCGCCGATGTGCTCAAGACCCACAGGTTCAACGGGCGCGAGGACATGGAGCAGACCTTGCTGCGTTACGTCGCCCTGTACAACCACCAGTTACCTCAGTCAGCGCTGGGCAGCAAAACCCCCATGCAGGCCATGAAGGAGTGGTTCGCGCTCCATCCTCATCTGTTCCTCAGGCGACCATATGATCGTCCGGAATGCGACATTTAATCGCAGAACTGACGCGAGCCTGCTGGGACGGCTACGAACTGCCACAATCTGAAATGGCGAATCTGTTTCAGGCAGACCTGATCGTGTTCCTCTCATAACCGGAAATGGCCAAGGATTCGATGAGGCGGCTACTTTTCAGCTATTTTTACCTGCACATTTTCTCGATCTGTCCGCGCAGATCCCGGCCTTCCGTTTCGCGGGTTTTGTCGTCGAGATATTCGCGCTCGCCCTTGTCGTTCAGCCGTGAAACACGCTGCCCGCTTTCCAGCGCGGCCAGATGCGCGCGCGCCTGGTTGCATTTTTTTTCCTGTGCGGCGGCCTCGCTCTTTTCCTTTTCCGCCTTGGCCTGCGCTTCGGCCTCGGCAGCGCGGCGCTGGCGGAATTCCAGTTCCTGATCGGCTGCGGTTCTGGGTCCTTTCTGCACAGCCGGAGGCGCGCTGGCGGCATCGGCTTCGGCGGGTTCCGTGGTCACGGCCGTGGGGGGGCGGGAAGGGCCAGAAAGTGTTTTCGTGGCGCCTTCCGGTGGAGGAACGTCGGAATAGTGGATGCGCCCGTCCTTGTCTTTCCAGCTGTAGACCTGCTGCGCCGCTACAGGCAGGGAGAAAAACAGCGCGGACAGAAGAAGGGCAGGGCGGATCATCAGGCAATCTCCATGAAGCCCCGCTTACATGGCGCAGGACGCTCTGTATAATACGGATTTGGTCGAAAGGATAAAAGCCATGCGAGTGATCCAGAAGGCGCTGACGTTCGATGATGTCCTTCTCGTACCCGCCCACTCCACGGTTCTTCCGCGCGATGTCAGCCTGAAAACACGGCTTACCCGGCGCATCTCCCTGAATATTCCCCTTGTTTCCGCCGCCATGGATACGGTGACGGAGGCGCGTCTGGCGATTGCCCTGGCGCAGGAAGGCGGGCTTGGCATAGTGCACAAGAACCTGACGCCAGAGGCGCAGGCTGCCGAGGTGGTGAAGGTCAAGCGCTTCGAGTCGGGCGTGCTGAAAGATCCGATTACAATTCCGCCGACGATGAGCGTGCGCGAGGTTGTCGCACTGACGCGGCAGCACCGTTTTTCCGGGCTGCCGGTGCTGGAAGGGAAAAAGGTGGTCGGCATCGTCACCAACCGTGATCTGCGCTTTGAAACCAATCTTGACCAGCCGGTTTCCGCGATCATGACGCCGCAGCATCGTCTGGTGACGGTGAAGGAAGGCACGACTCTGGAAGAGGCAAAGGAGCTGCTGCACAGGCACCGCCTGGAACGCGTGCTGGTGCTCGATGATGCCGGGGAGCTGCGCGGGCTGATTACGGTAAAAGACATGCTCAAATCCACCGAGCATCCGCTGGCGGCCAAGGATGAACTGGGGCGTCTGCGCGTGGGCGCGGCGGTGGGCGTTGGCGCTGGCACCGAGGAGCGCGTGGAACGGCTGGCCGATGCGGGCGTGGATGTCATCATCGTCGATACCGCCCATGGCCACGCCCAGGGCGTGCTCGACCGGGTGCGCTGGGTCAAGCGCACCTTCCCGCAGATCGAAGTCATCGGCGGCAACATCGCTACCGGCGATGCGGCCCTGGCGCTGGTGGATGCCGGAGCCGATGCGGTCAAGGTTGGCATCGGGCCGGGATCGATCTGCACCACGCGCATCGTCGCGGGCGTTGGCGTGCCGCAGGTCACCGCCATCGATAACGTCGCCCGCGCGTTGCGCGACAGCGGCGCGCCGCTGATCGCCGACGGCGGCATCCGTTATTCCGGCGATATCGCCAAGGCCATTGCGGCGGGCGCTGGCGCGGTGATGCTGGGCGGCCTGTTCGCGGGCACCGAGGAATCGCCGGGCGAAACGGTGCTGTACCAGGGGCGCTCCTACAAAGCCTATCGTGGCATGGGTTCGCTCGGCGCGATGAAGCAGGGCGCGGCGGACCGCTATTTCCAGGACAGTTCCGCCAACGTGGACAAACTCGTGCCGGAAGGCATCGAGGGGCGCGTGCCTTACAAGGGCTCAGTGGTCGCGGTGATTCACCAGCTCACGGGTGGCCTCCGGGCGTCCATGGGCTATATGGGCTGCGACAGTATCGATGCGATACATGAGCGTGCCGAATTCGTCGAAATCACCGCGGCGGGTGTTCGCGAATCCCATGTGCATGACGTGCAGATCACCAAGGAAGCCCCCAACTACCACGTTGAATGACGTGGCCAGAAACATCCCCGGCGCCGGACATCGTCCGGCGTTTTTCTGTTCTTCCGTGTGCCAGACATGAATCACCAGAAAATCCTCATCCTCGATTTCGGCTCCCAGGTCAGCCAGCTGATCGCCCGCCGCGTGCGCGAACAGCAGGTGTATTGCGAACTGCATCCCTTCGATGTTTCCGACGACTTCATCCGCGACTTCGCCCCACGCGGCATTATCCTTTCCGGCGGGCCGAATTCCGTTTATGTGGAAACCGGCTGGCGCGCTCCGCAATGCGTGTTCGAGCTCGGCGTGCCGGTGCTTGGTATCTGCTACGGCATGCAGACGATGGCGGAACAGCTGGGCGGGCGGGTCGAAAGCGCCAGCAGACGCGAATTCGGTTATGCCGAAATGCGCGCGCGCGGCCACTCCAGGCTCTTCGAAGGCATCCAGGATCGCACCAACGCCGAAGGCCACGGCCTGCTCGACGTGTGGATGAGCCACGGCGACAAGGTTGTCGAACTTCCACCCGGATTCAGCATCACCGGCAGCAACGACGCCTGTCCGGTTGCCGCGATGGCGGATGAGGCGCGCGGCTTCTACGCTGTCCAGTTCCATCCCGAAGTGACGCACACCCTCAAGGGCAAGGAAATGATCGCCCGCTTCGTGCACGACATCTGCGGCTGCGGGCACGACTGGAACATGCCGGATTACATCGCCGAAGCGGTGGAAAAAATCCGTGCCCAGGTGGGCAGGGATGAAGTCATTCTCGGCCTTTCTGGCGGCGTTGACTCCTCCGTCGCCGCCGCGCTCATCCACCGCGCCATTGGTGACCAGCTCACCTGCGTTTTCGTCGATCACGGCCTGCTGCGGCTCAATGAAGCCGAACAGGTCATGCAGACCTTTTC
Source organism: Rhodocyclaceae bacterium (assembly GCA_031555955.1). Classification (GTDB taxonomy): domain Bacteria; phylum Pseudomonadota; class Gammaproteobacteria; order Burkholderiales; family Rhodocyclaceae; genus Azoarcus. The sequence goes on from JAVBTY010000069.1 coordinate 4,218, forward strand.
CCGCAGCCTTGGCGTAAAGGTGATTCACGTCGATGCCAGCGGATTTTTCCTTGGAAATCTCGCGGGCGTTACTGATCCGGAACAGAAACGGAAAAGCATCGGGCGTGACTTTGTTGAAATATTCCAGCAGGAAGCACAAAAACTGCCCCGCGCCAAATGGCTCGCGCAAGGCACCATTTATCCCGACATAATCGAATCCGGCGCAAAAAACAGCAAATACGGCAAGGCGCACACCATCAAGAGCCACCATAACGTCGGTGGTCTGCCCGAAACGCTCAATCTCCGCCTGCTCGAACCCCTGCGCGACCTGTTCAAGGACGAAGTGCGCGAACTCGGCGTGGCCCTCGGCCTGCCGCACGACATGGTCTACCGCCACCCCTTTCCCGGCCCCGGACTCGGTGTGCGCATTCTCGGTGAAGTGAAAAAGGAATACGCCGATCTCCTGCGCCAGGCTGACGCCATCTTCATCGACGAACTGCGCGCCGCCGACTGGTACGACAAAACCAGCCAGGCCTTCGCAGTGTTTCTCCCGGTAAAGAGTGTCGGCGTCATGGGCGATAGCCGTACCTACGAATACGTCGTCGCACTGCGCGCCGTGCAGACCCAGGATTTCATGACCGCCCACTGGGCCGAACTGCCATACAGCCTGCTTGGCAGAGTGTCGAACCGCATCATCAACGAAGTGCGTGGCATCAACCGCGTGGTGTACGACATTTCCGGAAAACCACCGGCGACGATTGAGTGGGAGTGAGCTTGCCCCTGACAATCGTATCCCTTGCTGAGATGATTGAATCGACGCAAGGAGAGAATGGATGGCAAAGAGTCCAGGAGCGCGCTACACGCTGGAGTTCAAGCTTGAGGCGGTGCGCCTGGTCAAGGGCGGTCAAAGCCTGGCGGCGGTGCCCAGGATTCTGGGCATAGCCGGGCAGACACTGCACAACTGGGTCAAGGCCGATTGCGAGGGTCGGTTGCAGGGGTCGCAGAGCAAACCGGTCAGCCCGGAACAGATGGAGATCGCCCGGCTTCGGGCCGAGCTGGCGCGCGTGAAGATGGAGCGCGACATTCTGGAAAAAGCGACGGCGTACTTCGCGAAGGTGCGGCAGTGAAGTACGCCTGGATTGAGCGCAACAGCCGCCATTGGCCCGTGTCGCTGGCCTGCAAGGTGCTGCGGGTCAGCCCCAGCGGGTATCACGAACGCAATCGCCGGCAAAAGGCTCGTGGTGCTGGTGCGCGCAGGCGCATCAGCAACGATGCCCTGCTCGTACACATCCGTGCCGTGCACGCCGAAACCAAGGGCGAATACGGCTGGCCGCGAGTGTGGAAGGCGTTGCTGGCACGTGGCATCCGCGTGGGTAAGGAGCGTGTGCGCCGGCTCATGCAACTGCACAGCATCAAGGCTCGGGCCAGGCGCAAGTACAAGGCCACCACCGACAGCAATCACAGCCTGCCGGTGGCCGGGAATCTGTTACAGCGCGACTTCAAGCCCGCCGCACCCGATCGTGCGTGGAGCAGCGACATCACCTGCATCGCCACCGATGAAGGCTGGCTGTACCTGGCTGTGGTGATCGATCTGTTTAGCCGCCAGGTCGTGGGCTGGTCGATGAAGGCGCACATGAGGGGCGAGCTCGTGCTCGATGCACTGCGCATGGCGTGGTTTCGCCGGCATCCTGAGCCGGAACTGATCTTCCACAGCGACCGTGGCAGCCAGTACTGCAGTCACGCGTTCCAGAACGCACTGAAGGGCTACGGCATGCTCAGTTCGATGAGCCGCAAGGGCAACTGCCGGGACAACGCCGTCACAGAAAGCCTGTGGGGTTCGCTGAAGGTCGCTCGGCTGCATGGCCGGCGTTTCGAGACACGGCGAGATGCGATGGACGAAGTCATTGACTGGCTGAGCTTCTACAACCATCGGCGGCTGCACTCGACGCTGGGCTATGTCAGTCCCATGCAGTTCGAGAGGGCATGGCTTGCTGCCCAGGAAAA
>JAVBTY010000055.1:0-6565 GCA_031555955.1 Rhodocyclaceae bacterium
GCCGTGGATGGCGCGGTCCGGCACCAGGTAATGCACCTCGCCGCCGAAGGCGCGCAGCGCGCGTATGCCGACCGCGCAGGCGGTGGCGCCGTCGCAGTCGTAGTCGGCGACGATGAGCAGGCGCGCGCCGGCCTCGATGGCGTCGGCGAGCAGTGTCGCCGCTTCGCGCGCGCCGGTCAGCGCGTCGGGAGGGAGCAGGGCGCTCAGGCTGTAATCGAGTTCTTCGCGGCGCTGGATGCCGCGCGCGGCGTAGAGGCGCGCCAGCAGCGGATGGATGCCGGCGTCGGTGAGCGCGGCGGCGGCGCGTGCGGAAAGGGGGCGGGGCTGGATGATGCGGGTCATGACGCGGGCGGCTGGGCAGGGAGCGTGGGCAGCGGGGGGGCGGCGGACTGCAGCAGCGCGCTGAACGGGCGCGGGCGGCGCCAGAACCGCCAGCGGCTGCCCGGGGTGATCTGAAGCTCCAGCGTATGCCGGTCGCCCGGCGCGGTGAGGCGCAGTTCGCGCAGGCGTCCGCCGCGCAGGGCGGCGGCGAGCGGCGCGAACCAGTCGTGCTCGAGCGCGGCGAGCGCATCGCGCCAGCCGTCAAGGTCGAGCCGCCGCACGGGGCGGCGCAGGCGGTCGATCACCACCAGCGTGTCCTGCCGCAGCGCGGCGGCGAAGTCGGGCGCGCCTGCTTCCATACCGGCGGCGCGGGCCAGTCCGCGCGCGAAAGTTTCATCCGCCTGCACCGTCTGCATCGGCGCGGCCAGATGTTCCGGCAGGGGGCCAGCGCCCCAGAACCATAGGCTGTTCGCCACGCGCAGACCGACGGCGGTGCGCGCCTGGTTTACCGGATGGTTGTGCAGCAGCACCTGCGCCTCGTTCATCCAGCGCTGCCACGGCAGACCATCCGGCCCCTGCGGCAGAAAGGCCGCGAGCGGGCGTCCGGCGGCATCGGCGAGCGGAACGAAGCTGTCCGTGGCCGTATCCGCCTCCGGGCGCAGATACCAGCGCCCTGGTGCGGGCGCGATGAAATGGCCCATGCCGGAGAACTGTTCGTTGAGGGCGCTAACCAGCGCAGCGGCTTCTTCGGCGGAAAGCTCGCCGTCGGCCAGTTCGTCGAGCAGCAGGTGCTCGCGGGCGAAGGAGAGGTGCACCGGATCGGCGCACAGCCAGGCGGCGGGTTCCACCGGCGGCGTTTCACCCAGGAGGCGCAGCGCGGCGGCGGGCGGTTCGCCCGCCAGACCGAAAAGCCGGGCGAGGCCGCGTTCTGGCGACTCGCCCGCGCTCAGCCGCATACGGCCTTTTCCCAGCAGCGTTTCCAGCCCCGGCAGGCGCAGGTCGCGGGCGGGCTGTCCGGCATGGGGGGCGGGCCAGAGCAGTCCGGCAAGAACGAGATGAAGACGCATGACCGGTGAAAAGCGGAAAAATGTGAACGGCCGCGGCGGCCACGGCGGAAGGCGGTGAATGTAGCACAGCGGCCGACGCGGGCCGCCTCCCGCGGGCATGACGCCGTCAGGGCCGCGCGGGCGCGCTCCGCGTCCTGTATGGCGCGCGGATGCGCTACACTTTCGCCTTTTGCGCTGGCGCCGCCCGGTGTTTTCCCTTAGCGGCGCCCATGGGATATCGAGATGTTTGACACGGTTCGCAATAACAAGCGGCTTGCCCAGATCATTCTGGCGGGTATCGCGGTCCCCTTCGTGTTCTTCGGCATGGACGCCTTTTTCCATTCCCAGCCCGGTGCGGATGAAGTGGCCAGCGTAGGCGGCTCGCCGATCAGCGCCGCCGAATTTTCAAACGCCCTGCGCGAACAGCAGGACGCCCTGCGCAACGCCAGAGGCGGGCAGGTAGACCGCGCCATGCTCGAATCGCCGGAACTGCGCCGCACGGTGCTGGAAAACCTGGTCAACCAGCGCGTGCTGCTGCGTTACGCCGCCGACAGCCATTTTTCGGTGACGAAGGAAGAAATGCAGGAAGCCATTGGCAAGATTCCGGCGTTTCAGGAAAACGGCCAGTTTTCGGTGGAACGCTACAAGGCCGTGGTCAGCGCCCGGATGAGCGTGCAGTCTTTCGAGGCCGGGCTGGCCCAGGATCTGCGGGCGCAGCAGATCGCCGCCGCCGTATCGGCGACCGGTTTCGTTTCCGATGCCTCCGCGCGGCGGCTGCTCGCGGCGCAGCTCGAAGAGCGCGAAGTGCGCGAAATGCGTTTTCCCGTGGCGGATTACCGCGATGGCGTCAAGCCTGGCGATGGCGCGGCGGCGGCCTATTACGAGGCGAACACGGCCCGCTTCGAGCGTCCCGCGCGGCTCAAGGCGGAATATCTGGTGTTCGACGAGGCGGCGGCGCGCAGGCTGATTGCTGTCAGCGATGAGGAAGCGCGCGCCTTTTATGACAATCCCGAAAACGCGGCGCGCTTTGAAATGCCCGAAGAGCGCAAGGCGCGCCATATCCTGATCCTGGCCGACGAAAAAGCCAGCGGCGATGAAGTGGCCCAGGCCAAAGCGCGGATCGAGGCGATCGGGGCCCGCCTGCGCAAGAACCCGGCGCAGTTCGAAGCCATCGCCAAAGAGTCGTCGCAGGATCCGGGTTCCGCCTCGCGCGGCGGCGATCTGGGTTTTTTCGCCCGTGGCATCATGGATCCGGCCTTCGAGGATGCGGCCTTCTCGCAGCCTAAAGGGGAAATCGGCGCGCCGGTGCGCTCCAGCTTCGGCTTTCACATCATCCAGGTAACCGGTAGCAAGGCGGCGAGCAAACAGTCGTTTGAGAACGCACGCGCCGAAATCATCGACGAACTGGCCACGCAGGCGGCGAAGCAGCGCTTCGCCCAGATGGCCGACCAGTTCGCCAATACGGTGTACGAACAGGCCGACAGCCTCAAGGCGGCGGCAGAAGCGATGAAACTCGAAATCCGCCACAGCGACTGGATCGAGCGCGGCGCGAAGGCATTTGGCCCGTACCGCAATGAACAGCTGCTCGGGGCGGTGTTCTCCGACGATTCCGTACGCGACCGCCGCAACACCGCCGCCATCGACCTGGGCAACAACACCCTGGTGGCGGCCCGCGTAACCGAGTTTGAAGCGGCGCAGCGCCTGCCTCTGGAAACGGTAAAGAGCGAAATCGAACAGCAGCTGCATGCCGAAGCGGCGGCGAAGGCAGCGGCGGAAAAAGGCGCGGCCACGCTGGCTGCGCTGGAAAAGGGCGAAGCCGCCAGCGGTGAGTGGGGCGCTTCGCGCAAGCTGCAGCGCATGGCGCCGACGGTTTCCATCGATGCGATGCGGGCCGTTTTTTCCGCTCCCGCCGCGAAACTGCCCGCTTATGTGGGTGTTAGCGCGGGCGACGGTTACACCCTTTACCGTATCGACGCGGTGAACCGCGCCACGCTGGCGGAAAATGATCCGCGCATCAAGGAAATAGCGAATGAATTCGGCGCCCTGCAGGCGGACCGGGATTTTCGCGCCTTCCTTGGCGATCTGCGCGAACGCTACAAGGTTGAAATGAGCCCGGAGAAAACCGCGGCGGTGGAGTAAACAATCAGGAACCCGCGCAGGGAATAACGCAGAAAAAACGCAGAAACAGCGGGCGCAAATGAAAAACCCGGCCATATGGCCGGGTTTTCTGTTTCTGGCGTCCGGTTGTGCGGGCTTTCCCCGCCGAGGACGGTGCGGGCGTTCAGCCCTGCGGTTCGGCGTTACCCAGCGCGGTGGTATTGAAGCCGCCGTCCACGTACATGATCTCGCCGGTTACGGCGCTCGCCAGCGGGGAACAGAGGAAGGCCGCGACGTTGCCCACTTCTTCAATGGTGACGTTGCGCCGCAGCGGCGCGTTGTGCTCGTTAAAGGCCAGCAGCTTGCCAAAGCTGCCAATGCCGGAGGCGGCAAGCGTTTTGATCGGCCCGGCGGAAACGGCGTTGACCCGGGTGCCCTCCGGGCCGAGGCAGGCGGCCAGGTAGCGCACCGAGGCTTCCAGGCTGGCTTTCGCCAGCCCCATGATGTTGTAGTTGGGCATGGTGCGCGCCGCGCCGAGGTAGGACAGGGTGAGCAGCGCGCCGTTGCGGCCCTTCATCAGCGGGCGCGCGGCCTTGGCCAGGGCGGGAAAGCTGTAGGCGCTGACTTCCTGCGACACGCGGAAGGCCTCGCGCGAGAAGCCGTCGAGAAAATCGCCTTCCAGCGCGTCGCCCGGCGCGTAGGCAATGGAATGGACCAGCGCGTCCAGCCCGTCCCAGCGCTGGCCGAGCAGGGCGAACAGCTCGCTGATCTGCGCATCGTCCTGGACGTCGCACGGAAACAGCAGCGCGCTGCCGAAATCGGCGGCCAGCTTCGCTACCCGCTCCTGAACCCGGTCGCTCTGGTAAGTAAAGGCCAGTTCCGCGCCTTCGCGGTGCATGGCTTTGGCGATGCCGTAGGCAATCGAGCGGTTGCTGAGCAGCCCGGTGATGAGAATGCGTTTGCCAGCGAGAAAGCCCATTGAATCCAACTCCAGATAACGGAACGACGGATTATAGCGAAAACTGTTCCGGCGCTTTTTGTCCAGGAACGATGAAGCGGATTCTGGACTGCGCGAACAGCCAGTTCCGAAGATGGATTTCCGGGGAGCTGCCTGTCTGTGAAGCGTTTCCTGCTGAATAAACAGACTGTTCCGGATAGAGGCGGCGCGCGCGCCGTTTTTCAGCAGGCTTTCAGGGTATTCTGAAAAAAATCAGGGATTTCTCACTGGAAACAGGGAGCGGACATGCGTATGCTGATCGTCGAGGATTCCCGGCCCCTGGCGCAGGCGCTGGCGCACGGTCTTGCCGAAGAAGGCCACGCCTGCGACTGCTGCGACTCAGGCGAAGAGGCGCTGGTCTGGCTTGCACGCTATCCCTATGATCTCGTCGTGCTGGATCTGATGCTGCCAGGAATCGATGGCTTCGGGGTATTGCGCGCCTTGCGCGCGCGTAATGACGCGGTGTGGGTGCTGGTTCTGTCCGCGCGCGACCAGGTGGCCGACCGCGTGGCGGCGCTGGATGCCGGGGCGGACGATTATCTGGTCAAGCCTTTCGCTTTCGATGAGCTGCTGGCGCGTCTGCGCGCGCTACGGCGGCGTCCGCGCGAACAGGCAGACCCTCTCCTGAGCCATGGCGCTCTGGTGCTGGATCCGCGCACGCGCAGGGCGCATTGCGGCGGCGCGGCGCTGGATCTGACTCCCAAAGAATACGCCCTGCTGGAACTCCTGCTGCACGAGCGGGGCCGCGTGCTTTCACGCGCGCAGATTTTCGGGCGTCTGTACGACGGCGCCAGCGAAACTTCGGACAAGGCGGTCGAGGTGATTCTTAGCACTCTGCGCGCCAAACTGGCGCAGGTGGGGATGGCGGAACTGATCCAGACGCGGCGCGGTTTCGGCTATGCCATCGCCTGATCTGTCCCCCCGGGCAGCGCCGTCGCTGCAGCGGCGGCTGGCGCTGGAATTGTCCGTGCCGCTGGGCCTGATGCTGGTGCTGCTGTTCGTGTTGCTCGATCATCTGGTGAGCCGTGAGCTGTATGCGCGAATGGATGCCGGGCTGCTCGATCGCGGGCGTGCCATCGCGGCGTTTCTGGGGGCACAGCCAGGCGATCTGGCGGCGCTGCGCCGGTTGATGCCGGAATACGAATTGCCGGGTCATACCGATTTTTTCGAGGTCTGGGACGAGAGCGGGGTCAGCCGTTTTCGTTCCGCCACCAGTGCAGGCCGTGCGCTCATGCGGCCGGAGCCGGCTCCTGGGCAGGCACCTGTGTACTACGACGTTTCCCTGCCAGACGGCCACCGGGGCCGGGCCCTGGCCATGTCGCTGGGAATATCGCTCGATGGTCGCCCGGCCCGGATCGTGCTCGCGGTTGCCACGGAGCGTGCGCCGGTGGAGAAACTGGAGGCGCGCATCGGCTATGCGCTGCTGGGCGTGGTGGCGGCGGCGCTTGTACTGACCCTGCTGATCGCATTGCTTGCGGTGCGCCGCGGACTGGCACCGATCCAGCGCTTTGGAAAGCAGTTGGCGGAGTTTGATGGCACGGTGGTTGGGCCGTCGGCCGGGGCCATTGTGGACGGATCATTGCCACGTGAATTGCGCCCCTTTGTGCGTGCGCTGAATCTGGCGTTCGAGCGTCTTTATGCGGTCATCGAGCGCGAGCGGCGTTTTTCGCAGGATGTCGCGCATGAGTTGCGCACCCCGTTGGCCGAGATCCGCACGTCGGTGGAAATCGCCGTGCAGCAGCCTGGCGATGCGGCAGCGACCCAGGCGGCTTTTGCGGCGTGTCTCGGGGCCGTTGAACGCATGCAGCGGGCCGTTGACACCCTGTTGCTGATGGCTCGGCACGAGGCCGGGCATACCGTGCCGCCGATTGACCCGCTCGATTTCTCGGCGTTGCTCGGTTCATTGCTCGATGCATTGCGCCCGTTTGCCGCCAAACGCGCCGTCGTGTTCGATTGCCAGTGCCCCGTCGGCGTATGGGTGCGTTCCGATGTGGGATCACTGGAGCGCATCGTTTCCAATCTGTTGCGCAATGCCATGGATTACGCGCCGTATGGCAGCCATGTTTCCGTGTCAGTTCACGAGGAGCCAGACGGCGTGATCCTG
>JAVBTY010000015.1:0-18243 GCA_031555955.1 Rhodocyclaceae bacterium
ATCGCCTACGCACTGCTGCACAACCGGCGCAACGTCAATTACGTGGAGATCGACTGTCCCGCCGGTCACGACTCCTTTCTGCTCGACGACCCCCAATACCACGCGGCGCTCGCCGCCTGGTTCGACCGCATCGAGGTGTAAGCATGGCCGCCTACCGCTACGACTACGACGCCATCGCCCACTGGATTGCGCCAGGCGAAAAAGTGCTGGACCTGGGCTGCGGCGACGGCAGCCTGCTCAAACACCTCGCCGAGGTGCGCGAGGTGCAGGGCTACGGTGTCGAGAACGACCCGGAAAAGGTGAGTGCCTGCCTGAGGAACGGCGTCAACGTGATCCAGATGGACATGGACCGCGGCCTGGCCGGTTTCGAGGACGGCTTTTTCGACCACGTCATCATGAGCCTGTCGCTCCAGGCCACGCACAACACCCAGGGTGTGCTCGCCGAAATGCTGCGGGTCGGCCACGAAGCGGTGGTCAGCTTTCCCAACTTCGGCTACTGGCGCCATCGCCAGAGCATCCTCAACGGCCGCATGCCGGTGTCGGAAAGCCTGCCGCACCAGTGGTTCAACACGCCCAACGTGCGCTTCTTCACCATCGCCGATTTCGACGCCCTGTGCGAAATGAACGCCATCGTGGTGCGCGAACGGTTCGCCTTCGACAACGGCAGGCGCATCGACGACGATCCAAATTTTCTCGCCAGCGTCGCCGTGTACCGCCTCGGGCGCAAATAGGCCCGAAGCAGGAAGGGCGCAGGCCGCCGCGCGGGCGCGGGGTTCAGCCGACGGTGAAACCGGCCACGTCGATACGGATCACCGGGCGGTCGAGCGCGACTGCGGCCGCCGCGGCGAAGCGCAGCGCCCATTCGCCCGGCTGGCGGAAGCGCGCCTCGCCGCCGTATCTGGCCACGTTGAGGATCATGTCCAGCGCCAGCACCTTGCCCATCGGGTTGGACGGCGTGCATTCCAGCGCCTCAAACTCCTCCGCCAGCCATTCGCGCGCGGCCTCCTGATCCATTCCGGCCACATCGGCAGGCTGGACGGTGAACGCGTACTCCCGCTCCGCGCCAAAAGAAACGATCACGGTATGCAACATGGGGGTCTCCTCCCTGGGGCTGGATTTTCTGGTGGATACATTGTTCGCGCGCCCTTTTACGGGCGCAAGGAACGTATCGAATTGTGTATACCTCCGCGCCGGGCTTTAGAATCATGGACAGATCGTAACTGTTTCGACTTTTTCAGCCTCTCATGTGGCACATGCCTGATGCCTTTCGCATCTGCTTGCCGCCTGTTATGAAAGCGCAGGAATGCTACGCCCGGGCGGGTTTTCCCCTGAAAGGGTTTGCGTTACGCCGGGGGGCTGTTCTGAATCATCTGTTACAGGGGATTCTGGTGTCTGGTGCGCTTTTCCTGGTTTGCGGTGTTCCAGAAGATCCCGCTCTCAGGAAAACGGAACGGTTCAGGCCGGATTGAAACCGCGCATTTCATGCCGCCGAAATGGCTCAATGCCCAACGAAATGGGGCATAGGGCATTCCGGTGCAAAACAGGATGAAAACAGGGAGAAATGGGGCGTATGGCAAAAAAAACCATGGTGCTTCTGGCGGCGGTGTTTCTTGGCGGATGTCTGGTGCCAGAAAAGTTCAATGCGTCAATCACGGTGAAGCCGGATGGCGGCTACACGTACCGCTATGATGGAACTGCGGTGCATTACATGGCCGCGGCAGCCATCAGAAAGCAGGGGAGCCTCAGCTCAAAAGATGACGCGGGGCTGGCGCGTGAAGCGGAAAAGGCTGCGGGCAATCCTGGCGTGAAGAAAATCAGATACACCGGAAACGGCCGCTACGACCTGACGATCGATCAGGACCTGAAGGCGGGGCAGCAGCCGCAGACGCTGAAAATCTTCACCTTCACCCAGGATCGCGAAGGGATCTACACGATTGGCGCCGCAGCACTCAAGCCCAAAGAGCGTGATGAGCTTCGCTCCCTTGATATCAGGACCAACGGCAGGTTCGAGGTGGTTCTGCCCGCGAATGCGAAGGTGCTGAGCCAGAACGCCAGCAGCGTTCCCGGGCTGTTGAGCAAATCGTATGGCTGGAAAATCGGTTCGGCGGAGGAGCAGCCATCCATCCGCTTCACTTTGACGCCATAAACAGCGTGCGGATACGGCCTGCTCCCTGCCCGGTAATTCCCGTCCAGCTGAAGGCGTTCCGTACAGGGCTGCCGCCTGGACCCGGGAGGCCGCGGCGGCGCGCCACCACTGGGCCGTGCCCCCTCTCTGTAACCGCCTGCCGCCATGTTTCCCGCCCGCAATGAGCGCGCAGCGTACTCCGGATAGAACACCAGGCATCAGCCACTCCGCGCCGCCGCGCCGCATCGTGCGTCTGCCCGCGCCCACGCTGGCGCGCAGCCTTGCCGCCGCCTATACCCTGCTCACCGTCTATGCCTGCCTGCATCCTCTTTCAGAATGGCGGGATACCGGGCTGCCGGTATTCGATTACCTCGTTGCGCCGTGGCCGAAGTATTTTCTTGCCAGCGATCTGGTGTTCAACGTTCTCGGCTACCTGCCGTTCGGTTTCATCGCCGTCGCGGCGCTGCCGCGGCGCTGGCCGACGGGGCGCATGGTGCTGGCGGCGGCGCTGGCGGGGGGGCTTGTCAGTTTCAGCCTTGAGACGGTGCAGAATTTTCTGCCGTCGCGCGTCGCCAGCAACATTGACCTGGGCGCGAATGTGGCGGGCAGCCTGCTCGGCGCACTGGCGGGCGCGCGCTGGGGACATGCCCTGTTCGACCGCAACGGCATCCTGCAGCGCTGGCGCGCGGCGCGCATCGTGCGCGGGCGCGCGGGCGATATCGGGCTGATCCTGCTTGGGCTGTGGCTGCTGGGCCAGCTGACGCCCGAGGATCTGCTGTTCGGCAGCGGGGACGTACGCAGCCTGCTTGGCGTTGCTGCGCCGCTGCCGTTCAGCCCGGAACGCTTCATCGTGCTGGAAGCCGTGCTCGGCGCGGCCACGGTGCTTGCCGTTGGCCTGCTCGCGCGCTGCATGATGTGGTCGCCGGGCCCGTGGCCGATCCTGCTGCTGCTTGTATGCGGCATCGGCGCGAAGGCGCTGGCTACCGGGATATTTTTTGTTCCCGGCGCGCCGCTGGCGTGGCTGACGCCGGGGGCTGCGCGTGGGCTGGCCGCCGGTGTGGCGCTGCTGCTCGCCAGTCTTGCGCTGCCGCGCGTGCTGCAGCACGCGGTGGCGGGCATGGCCCTGCTGGCCGCCACCGCGCTGGCCAACCTGCTGCCGGAAAATCCTTATCTGCCTTACAGCCAGGAACTGGTCCGGCAGGGCAACTTCGCCAGTTTTCATGGTCTGACCACACTGGTGGACAGTTTCTGGCCCTTTGCCGCGCTGGGGTATCTTTCGGCGCTCGGCCTGTGGCGGGGCGAGCATCTGGGCGGGGAGCCGCGCCTATAATCCGCCCGGCCGGAGATGGGCAACAAACGGACGACGATAGCAACGGGAGGAGAAGAAATGAGCTATTTCAGGCACCACGTTTTTTTCTGCTGCAACCAGCGCGGGCCAGGCGAAACCTGCTGTAACAGCCACGGCGCGGCGGATCTGCAGACCTACGCCAAGGACCGCATCAACGCACTGGGCCTCAAGGGGCGCGGCAAGGTGCGCATCAACAAGGCGGGCTGTCTGGACCGCTGCGACGAGGGGCCGGTGCTGGTCGTGTACCCGGATAATGTCTGGTACACCTATGTGGACAAGGAAGACATCGACGAAATCGTCGATGAACATCTGGCGGGTGGCCGCGTGGTGGAACGCCTGCGTCTGCCCGATGACGCCCGCTAGCCGCATTCCGCAGGCTTAACCGGACCCTGAGGCCAGCCATGAACCGCACCCTGCCAACCGAAACCGTGCTGCTGCGCGGCCCCCAGGGCAATATCGACGTTCTGGTCGATCTGCCTTCCCATGTTGATGGCATCGCGGTTGTGTGCCATCCCCACCCGCTGCACGGCGGGGCCAATACCAACAAGGTGGCGCACACCGTGGCGCGCGCCTGCCGCGATCTCGGCTACGCCGTGCTGCGGCCGAATTTCCGCGGCGTGGGAAAGAGCGAAGGCGCGCACGACCACGGCGAGGGTGAGACGGAGGACATGCTGTCGGTCATCGCCTGGGCGCAGTCGCGCTGGGGCAGCCGCCTGCCGCTCACGCTGGGCGGTTTTTCCTTCGGCGGTTTCGTGCAGCTGCGTGTGGCCACGCGCCTGGCGGCGGAAATCGAGCCGCCCCGGCAGCTGGTGCTGGTCGGCACGGCCACGGGCGCGGCCGCTGGCAGCGCGCGCAGTTACGACACGCCACCCGCGCCCGAAAACGTTCCCGTGCTGGTGATCCATGGCGAACATGACGAAACAGTGCCGCTCGCCAACGTGCTCGACTGGGCGCGCCCGCAGGAACTGCCGGTTACGGTGGTGCCCGGCGCGGATCACTTCTTTCACGGTAAACTGCATGTCATCCGCGGCATTATCGCCCGCGGCATCGCGCCGGCGGGCGCGCCTCCCCGCATTTCTTCCGCCCGACAGGGAACCCAGGTATCGCCATGAAACTTTTCGCTTCACTTACCAGCCCGTTCGCGCGCAAGATCCGCGTCATTCTTGTTGAGAAATCCCTGCCGTTCAAATTCATCGCCGAGTCGCCGTGGGAAACCTCCACGCGCCTGCCCGAGCTGAACCCGCTCGGGCAGGTGCCCGCGCTGGTGACGCCGCAGGGAGAGGTTTTTTTCGACTCGCCGGTCATCGCCGGCTATCTCGAAACCCTTGAAGCGAAGCCGTCGCTGCTGCCGGAAGGCGGCATCGAGCGTGTGCGCGTGCGCCAGAACGAGGCGCTTGCCGATGGCATTACCGAGGCGGCTGCCTGCACCTTTCTCGAAAACCGCCGTCCCGAAGGCCAGCGCAGCGCGGATTACCTCGCCCGCCAGGATGGCAAGATCCGCCGTGGCCTCACCGAGCTGGAACGCCGCGTCGCGGGCCGCCAGTGGCTCAATGGAGACAGCCTGCAGCTGGGCGATATCGCCGCCGGAGTCGCGCTCGGGTATCTCGACCTGCGCTTCGCCCATCTGGACTGGCGCGGCGCCCACCCTGAACTGGAAGCCTTCTCCAGGCGCGTGTTCGCCCGCCCCGGCTTTATCGCCAGCATGCCGCCCGCTGCGGGATGACCGCTGCGATACCGGTGGAAACCGTTGCGGCGGGTACGCGCCCGCCGCCGCTCTCTATCCGCGGGCTGGTCAAGCGCTACGGCGGCAGCGAAGTCGTGCGCGGCATCGATCTCGAACTGCGCGCCGGTGAATGCTTCACCCTGCTCGGCCCCAACGGCGCGGGCAAAACCACCACGCTGCGCTGCGCCCTCGGCCTGACCGCGCCCAGCGCCGGGAACATCATGCTGTGCGGCGAACCGGTACCGGCGCGTGCAAGAGAGGCGCGCATGCGGGTTGGCGTCGTGCCGCAGATGGACAATCTCGATCCCGATTTCACCTGCGGCGAAAACCTGCTGGTTTATGGCCGCTATTTCGGGCTGTCCGATGCCGCCATCCGCGCCCGCATTCCCGGCCTGCTGGCTTTCGCGGGGCTGGAGGGCAGGCAGCACGCGCGTATCCAGGCGCTTTCCGGCGGCATGAAGCGCCGCCTGACGCTCGCCCGCGCGCTGGTCAACGAACCCGAACTGCTGGTGCTCGACGAGCCGACCACCGGCCTTGATCCGCAGGCCCGCCACCTGATCTGGGACCGCCTCAAGCAGCTTCTCCGCAACGGTGTCACGGTGCTGCTCACCACGCATTTCATGGACGAGGCCGAGCGCCTTGCGCACCGCCTCGCCATTCTCGATGGCGGCTGCGTTCTGACCCAGGGCAGCCCGCGCGACGTTATCGCCCGCGAGATCGAACCGCAGGTGGTGGAGGTGTTCGGCGAGTGGGCCAGCGACGTTGGCGGCGGTGGCGCGCCCGCCTGGGCCGCCGCGCATGCCGCCACGTACTCGCACCGTTTTGAAGTCAGCGGCGAAACGGCTTTCTGCTACGTCACCGATGCCGCGCCGCTGCTCGCGCATCTTGCCGCCCAGCCCGGCCTGCGCTATCTGCACCGTCCGGCCAATCTGGAAGACGTGTTCCTCAAACTGACCGGGCGCGAACTGCGTGACTGAGATGGCCCTGGCTACCGCACGGAGAAAAATCATGATGAAACAGGCGTGGGAAAAAATCGGGCTGGACTGGCGCATCGCCGCCTGCCTGGGGCTGTGCGCGGCCGCGCAGGGTGTGCAGGCCGCTGAAACAGGGGGTGGGAATGCCGTGGGCGGACCGTCGCGCATCGAACGCGTCACGCTGTATCCGGGCGCGGCCGCCGTGGAGCGTGTGGCCCGGGTTGCCGCTGGCGCGCGCCGCCTGGAGCTGGCCTGCCTGCCCGCCGCATTCGATCCGCAGAGCCTGCGGGTGGCGGCATCGGAAGGTATCCGCGTGGGCGCGGTGCGCATCGACACCGTCGCGCGCGATGCCGCGCCGCAGTGCGCCCGTTCCGTCCGGGAAAGCCGCGCGCGCGAACTGGAAGAGCAGATCGCCGGGCTGGACGCCGAAATCCGCGCCAACGAGCTGGCCGCGGTGTATCTGCAGAAAGTCGGCGAGCAGGGCGGCGTTCACGCGGCGGACAAACCGCCCCCCGCGCCAGATGCGGGCGGGCTGGCCCGCGCCAGCAGCGCGCTGGTGCGCAGCGGGCAGGAAATTTTTGCCCGTCAGAATGAACTGCGCCGCCGCAAGGAAGAGCTGGAACGCCAGTTTGCCGCCGTCCGGCAAAACCCGGGCAGCGCCATGCTGCGCACCGTTTCGGTGGCGCTGGCGGCGGAGCGCGCGGGCGAGGTGCGCGTGAGCTACCAGATCGCCCGCGCGGGCTGGGAGCCCGCTTATCAGGCCGATCTCGATCCGGACAGCGGCAAACTGACCCTGCTGCGCCAGGCCGTGGTCGCCCAGGCCAGCGGCGAGGACTGGCGCGGCGTGCGCCTGCGCCTTTCCACCGGGCAGCCGCATGCCGCGCCGCAGGGGCCTTCTCCCGATCCGTGGGAACTGGGCATCCGGCGGCCCGGGCCCCGCGAGTACGCGGCGGCGATGCCCGCCGCCCCTGCGCCGATGATGCTGCGCAAGGCCGAACCCATGGCCGCGTCCGCCGGGGACGAAGCCGCGGATGCGCCGCTGTTCGACGTGGCCGTCGCCGACCAGGCCTTCAGCACCGAATTCGAGGTTCCCGGCACGGCCGATGTGGAGGCCGACGGGCAGAAAATCGTCCTGACGCTGGCCAGCCACGAATTCCCCGCCACAGTGACCGTGCGCAGCACGCCCGGGCTCGACCGCGCGGCCTGGCTCGTCGCCGCCATCGCCCGCCCTGAAGGCGTGTGGCCCGCCGGGCGGGTGCAGCTGCGGCGCGGCGGCGCATTTGCTGGCGTTACCGGTTGGCCCGCCGCCGAGGAAGGGCGCATCAGCCTGCCTTTCGGGCGCGATGAACAGATCACCGTCACCCTGGAGCAGACGGCGAACTTCACGCGCGAAACCGGCTTCACCGGCAGCGACAACGAGCGCGAAACCGGCGCGGCCTACACCTTCCACAACCAGCACCGCTTCCCGGTGCGGCTGGAGGTGCTGGAAGCCTCGCCCGTCAGCACGGCGGAAGAAATTCGGGTGGAAACCCGCTTTTCGCCCGAACCCGCGCAAAAACGCTGGCGGAACCTGCCGGGGGTGGTCGCCTGGGAGCAGACGCTGGAAGCGGGACAAAGCACGCGGCTCACCGCCAGCTACCTCATCCGCTACCCCAGGGATGCCCAGATTACGGGGCTGCGCTGAACGGATGCCATTCCCGTGGCGGCTTCCCTGTGGTTCAATCCGTCCCCATGCTCGAAGCTGAAGACCTTGCCTGCCTCAAAGGCGATCGCCTGCTGTTCCGTGGCCTCGCCCTGCGTCTGGCGGCGGGCGGGTTGCTGCGCGTCGCCGGGCCCAACGGCGCGGGCAAGACCAGCCTGCTGCGCCTGATCACCGGCCTCGCCCTGCCCGAGGCGGGCGCGGTGCGCTGGCGCGGCCAGCCGGTCCGCGCCAGCCGCGAGGCGTTTCACCGCGAATCGCTGTACCTCGGCCATGCCGCCGCGCTCAACGACATGCTTACCCCGGTCGAAAACCTGCGCTTCACCTGCGCCGCCGCGGGTGACCAGACCAGCGAACAGGACTGCATCACGGCGCTGGCGCGTATCGGCCTGGGCAACCAGCTCGACCTGCCCGCGCGCGTGCTCTCCCAGGGGCAGCGCCGCCGGGTGGGGCTGGCGCGGCTGTTTCTCGCCAGCGCCCGGCCGCTGTGGGTGCTGGACGAGCCTTTCACCGCGCTGGATGTAGCCGCCGTGGGCGAACTCGCGCAAACCCTGTCGGCGCACTGCGCCGGGGGCGGCATGGTGATGCTCACCTCTCACCAGGATGCGCCGTTCACTGTGCCGCAGGCGGTGATCGACGTGGGAGCCTGGGCGTGCTGACCACCTGGCTTGCAGTGCTGCGGCGCGATCTGCTGCTGGCGTGGCGCGGGCGGGCTGATGTGCTGGTCACGCTGGCGTTTTTCATCATCGTCGTGTGCCTGTTTCCGTTCGGCGTGGGAGCCGAGCCCAACAAGCTGCGCGCGATCGCCCCCGGCGTGCTGTGGGTCGCGGCCCTGCTCGCCTGCCTGCTGTCGCTGCACCGCCTGTTCGCGCAGGACCATACCGACGGAACCCTGGAGCAGCTTCTGCTGTCCAGCGAACCTGCGGTGGTGTGGGTGAGCGCGAAAATACTGGCCTTCTGGCTCACCACCGGCCTGCCGGTCGTGGCGGCGGCGCCGGGGCTCGCCCTGCTGCTTGACCTCGAACAAAGCGCGCTGCCGACGCTCGTTGTAAGTTTGCTTGTCGGCACGCCCGTCCTTGCCCTGCTGGGCGCGGTGGGCGCGGCGCTGACGCTGGGCCTGCGCGGCGGCGGCATGCTGCTGGCGCTGCTGGTGCTGCCGTTGTTTGTGCCGGTGCTGATTTTCGGCGCGGGCGCGGTGGAAGCGGAACTTTCCGGCACCGGCGCGACGGCGCATCTGCTGCTGCTCGGCGGCGGTCTGGCCGGAACGCTGGCGCTGGCGCCGTGGGCCTGCGCCGCGGCGCTGCGGGTGGCGATGGAGTGAAAAGGCAGGGTTTTTCACGATGGGTGAAAATACGGTTTTTCCAGGGCCGCGCTCCGGCTGCGGCGCCGATTGCTTGTACTGACAGATTTCGTTGCGCATGACCACATCCGAACGCGGCGGGCGGCTGTTCCGCTTCGCCGCCCCCCAGGTTTTCTATCCGCTCGCGGGCCGTCTCGCCCCCCTGTTCGCCGCCGCCGCCGCGTTGCTCACCGTTATCGGGCTGTGGCTGGCCTTCTTCGTCGCGCCGACCGACGCGCAGCAGGGCGAGGTGTACCGCATCATCTTCATCCACGTTCCGGCGGCGTGGATGTCGATGTTCGTTTATCTGGTGATGGCGTTCTGGGCCGCGGTCGGACTGGTGATGAACACGCGCCTGTCCTTCATCATGAGCCAGGCGCTGGCCCCCACCGGGGCGATGTTCTGCATCGTCGCGCTGTGGACCGGCGCGCTGTGGGGCCGGCCGACCTGGGGCGCTTACTGGGTGTGGGATGCGCGGATGACGTCGCAGCTGCTGCTGCTGTTTCTCTACTTCGGTTTTATCGCGCTGACCCGCGCGATCGAGGACCCGCGCCGCGCCGACCGGGCGGGCGCGATCATCGCGCTGGTCGGGGCGGTGAACATTCCCGTGATCTATTTTTCGGTGAAGTGGTGGAACACGCTGCACCAGGGCGCATCGGTGAGCCTGACCAGAGCGCCGTCGATGGCGGCCACCATGTTCGCCGGGATGCTGGTGATGGCGTTCGCCGCGTGGGCCTATACGCTGGCGGTGGCGCTGTGGCGCGCACGCGCGCTGATCCTCGAACGCGAGCGCCATACCGACTGGGTAGGCGCGATTCTGGAACGGGAAGGAGGGCGCGGCTGATGCAGTGGGCGTCGTGGGCCGAATTCTGGCAGATGGGCGGCAAGGGGTTTTTTGTCTGGGGCAGCTATGGCGTCACCGCCGCCCTGGTTGCGTTTGAACTGGCGCTGGTGCTGCGCCAGCGCAGGGACAGCGTGCGCCGCCTGCTGCGCTGGCGCCGCGCGGTGGGCAAGGATAAGGGCGGACCAGGCGGGCCCGCCGTGGAGAGTGGAAGATGAAACCTCGTAGCAAGCGTCTGATTCTGGTTGGCGGCGGCGTGGCGCTGCTCGTTGCGGCGGTGACGCTGGTTCTGTCGGCGTTCCAGCAGAATCTGGTGTTCTTCCATACGCCGACCGAGGTGGCCGAGGGCAAGGCGCCGCGCGGGAAAACCTTCCGCATCGGCGGTCTGGTGGAGGATGGCTCCATCCTGCGCGAGGCCGACGGCCTGACCGTGCGCTTCGTCATTACCGATACGGCGAAGGTGATTCCCGTGAGCTACAAGGGCTCGCTGCCCGATCTGTTCCGCGAGGGCAAGGGCGCGGTGGTGCAGGGCAGCCTTGGTCAGGATGGCGTGTTCCAGGCCACCGAGGTGCTGGCCAAGCACGACGAAAACTACATGCCGCCGGAAGCCGCCCATGCCGTGGAGCAGGCGCACAACGCGGCGCGGACGATGAACCAGTGAGCATCGAAGGCCTCATCAAGAGTCTGTTACCTGGCCGTGACGGCCGGAAGGCGCGCGCATCATGATTCCCGAACTCGGTCATTTCTCTCTCGTGCTGGCGTTCGCGCTCGCCCTCGTGCAGGCCGTGGTGCCGCTGGTGGGCGCGCAGCGCAACCGGCTGGCGCTGATGGCGGTGGGACGCCCGGCGGCGCAGGGGCAGTTTTTTTTCGTCGCCTTCGCGTTCGGCTGCCTGACGTGGGCTTTCGTCGCCAAGGATTTTTCCGTGCAGTACGTGGCGATGCACTCCAACACCGCGACGCCGCTCATTTACCGCATCACCGCGGTGTGGGGCAGCCACGAAGGTTCGCTGCTGCTGTGGGCGCTGTCGCTGGCGCTATGGACGGTGGCGGTAACGGTGTTTTCGCGCCATCTGCCGGAAGCCTTCGTCGCCCGCGTGCTCGGCGTGCTCGGCGCGGTCAGCGCGGGCTTTCTCATCTTCACGCTGGTCACGTCCAATCCTTTCGAACGGCTGCTGCCCGGCGTGGAAGAAGGGCGCGATCTCAATCCGCTGCTGCAGGATCCGGGCCTCATCATCCATCCGCCGCTGCTCTACATGGGCTACGTCGGCTTCTCGGTCGCCTTCGCCTTCGCCATCGCCGCGCTGCTCACCGGGCGGCTTGACGCCGCGTGGGCGCGCTGGTCGCGGCCATGGACCACGGCGGCGTGGGTGTTTCTCACCGCCGGGATCGCGGTGGGCTCCGGCTGGGCCTACTACGAACTGGGCTGGGGCGGCTGGTGGTTCTGGGATCCGGTGGAAAACGCCTCTTTCATGCCCTGGCTGCTTGGCACCGCGCTGATCCATTCGCTCGCCGTCACCGAAAAGCGCGGCGCGTTCCGCAGCTGGACGGTGCTGCTGGCGATTGGCGCATTTTCGCTGTCGCTGCTCGGCACCTTCCTCGTCCGCTCCGGCGTGCTCACCAGCGTGCACGCCTTTGCCACCGATCCGCGCCGCGGGTCGTTCATTCTCGGCTTTCTCGTCCTCGTCATCGGGGTGTCGCTGGCGCTGTACGCGTGGCGCGCGCCGAAACTCGCCGGCGGCGGCGGATTCGGCTTCGTATCGCGCGATACCGCGCTGCTTGGAAACAATGTGCTGCTTTCCGTGGTATCGGCAACGGTGCTGCTCGGCACGCTGTATCCGATGCTGGTCGATGCGCTCGGGATGGGCAAGATTTCGGTCGGTCCGCCGTACTTCCAGGCGGTGTTCGTGCCGCTGATGACGCCGGTGGTGGTGCTGATGATGTTCGCCCCCTTCCTGCGCTGGAAGAATGACGCGCTGGGCGCGGCAGCGCGCCGCGTGGCGCCAGCGTTCGTCGCCAGTCTTGTGATTGGCGTGGGGGTTGCGTTCGCGGTTGGCCACGTAACCTGGCGCACCGTGCTCGGGCTGACGCTGGCCGCATGGGTGGGGCTGGCCAGCCTGCAGCTGCTCGCCGGGCGTTTGAGGGAACGCGCCGGGGCGGCGGTTTCCAGCCGCTTCGCCAGTATTCCCGCCGCATGGTGGGGCATGTGGCTGGCGCATTTCGGCGTGGGCGTGTTCATCGTCGGCGTGACCCTCGTCGGCAGTCTGGAAAGCAGTCTGGACGTGAAGATGAAAAACGGCGAACAGGCGGATTTCGTTGGCTACACGCTGCGTTTTAACGGCGTGCAGGAAGCGCCCGGTTCGAACTACGCCGCCGCGCGGGCGACGCTGGTGCTGTCGCGCGGCGGGCATGAAATCGCCACGCTGCAGCCGGAAAAACGCCTTTACGTCACGCAGCAGATGCCGATGACCGAAGCCGCGATCGACATCGGCCCGTTCCGCGATATTTACGTTGCGCTCGGCGAAGAGCTGAAGGACGGCAGCTGGATCGTCAGCCTGCATTACAAGCCGTTCATCAGCTGGGTCTGGGCGGGCTGCATGCTGATGGCGCTGGGCGGGATCTGCGCCGCGGCTGACCGCCGCTACCGCCGTCTGGCCGCGCGCGCCCTCCCCGCCGGTGCGGCGCAACAGGCTGCCTGAGGCGTATTCATGAAAGCGAAATTTCTCGTTCCCCTGTTCCTTTTCCTTGGTCTGGCCGGTTTTCTCGCCTTCGGGCTGACGCTGAATCCGCGCGAGGTGCCGTCGCCGCTGATCGACAGGCCCGCGCCCGCGTTCCGCCTCGCGCGGCTGGATGATCCGGCGCAAACCTTCGCGCTGGAAGAGATGCGCGGCCAGGTGTGGCTGCTCAACGTGTGGGCGTCCTGGTGCGTGGCCTGCCGCCAGGAACACCCGGTGCTGGTGGCGCTAGGCAAGCGCAACGTCGTTCCCATCGTCGGGCTCAATTACAAGGAAGTGCGCGGCGATGGCGGTATCGATGCGCGTGGCATGGAACTGGCCGCCGAAACCGGCATGGCGGTGGAACGCGCGCGCGGCTGGCTCTCCGCGCATGGCGATCCGTACCGGCTCTCGGTGCTGGATATCGACGGCCGCACGGGCATCGATTTCGGTGTTTACGGCGTGCCCGAAACCTTTCTGATCGACCAGCGCGGCAACATCCGCTACAAGCAGATCGGCCCGGTGACGAAGGAAGTGCTGGAATCCGTGCTGCTGCCCAAAATCGAGGAGCTGAAACGTGCGGGCTGAACGCGGCTTTCCGTCCCTGGCGGCGCGGCTGCGGGCCGCGCTGGCGCTTGTCGCCGGTAGCGCCGTGTTCGTCTTTTCCGGCGCGGCGCTGCCTGTCGCGAACGCCGCCGGTGATGCCGCCTCCGCCGCAGCGCCGGTGGCCGCGCCAGCCGTCGCCGATCCGGTGCTCGAAGAGCGTGTGCTGGAACTGTCGCACAAGCTGCGCTGCCTCGTGTGCCAGAACCAGTCCATCGCCGAATCGAACGCGCCGCTGGCGCTGGACCTGCGCAACCAGGTGCGCGAGCAGTTCGCCGCCGGGCGCGATGAAAACCAGGTGGTGGATTACCTCGTCGCCCGTTACGGCGATTTCGTGCTTTACACACCGCCGTTCAAATCTTCCACGCTGCTGCTGTGGCTGGGCCCGGCGCTGCTGCTCGTCGCGGGCGCGGCATGGTTCATCGTGCGCCTGCGCCGCCGCGCCGCCGAAGCGCCGCCCCCGCTGTCCGACGCCGAGCGCGCCCGCGCCCGCGCGCTGCTGTCCGCAACCGGCCCATCCGCCGAGGAACCCCGTTCGTGAGCCCTGTCCTGTCCTTTGTTCTGCTCGCTACGCTGCTTGTCGCGGGCGCCCTGCTGCTCGTGCTGCCGCCCCTGTTCGGCGCGGGTCTGCGCCGCCGCGCCGCCGCCGCGGCCGGAGAGGTTGACCAGGCCGCGACCGCGCTGGCCGTGCTGCGCGAGCAGCTGGCCGATCTGGAAGCGGAACGCGCGGCGGGCGGCATCGACGATGACACCTGGCGCCGCAGCCGCGACGATCTCGAGCGCCGCGCGCTCGATGAAGGCGAAAAAGCCGCCGTGGAGGTGATGGAAGCACGGCCGTCGCGGCGCTGGGCGGCCGTTGTCGCCGTGGGCGTGCCGGTGCTGGCGGCGGCCATGTATCTGACGCTTGGCGCTCCGGACGGGCTCGATCCGGAAAAAGTCGCGGGCAGCGAAAGCTTCACCCAGGAACAGATGGCCGAAATGGTCGGCGCGCTTGCCGCCCGTCTCGAAAAAGAGCCAGATAACGCCGAAGGCTGGGCCATGCTCGCCCGCTCCTACCTGGCGCTGAAAGATTTCCCCAAAGCCGCCGCCGCCTATGCCCGCCTGGCCGGGCTGATGCCGGATGACGCCGATGTGATGGCCGACTGGGCCGACGCGGTGGCCGCGCAGCACGGTAGCGTCGTCGGTGAAGCGGAAGTGCTGATCGACAAGACTTTGGCGCTCGACCCCGACCACCTCAAGGGCCGCCTTCTCGCCGGTACCGCCGCGTACCAGAAGGGCGATTACGCTACCGCCTCGGCGCACTGGGAACGCATTCTCGCCAACGTGCCGCCGGGCGAAGAGGCTGCCGCCGATTCGCTGCGCAAGGCGATTGGCGAGGCGCGCGAAAAAGGCGGCCTGCCGCCGCTGGCCGCGTCGTCCCAGGCCTCAGCCGGAAACGCGGCGGGTGCGCAATCCGCCGCGCTGGCGCTGGCCGGGCGGCTTGAGCTGGCTCCCGCGCTAAGTGGGCGCGTGGGGCCGGAAGACAGCGTTTTCGTCTTCGTCCGCAGCAGCGAAGGCGGCCCCCCGCTGGCCGCGCTGCGCTTCCGGGCCGGTGATCTGCCGCGTGAATTCAGCTTTGCCGATGCGCCGCGCATGATGGGCGACGGCCCGCTGCCCGCCCGGGTGACGCTGGCCGCGCGCGTTTCGAAAAGCGGCGACGCCACGGCCCGGCCCGGCGATCTGGAAGGCCGCGCCGAAAATCTGGCGCTGGATGCGGGCGGCGTGACGCTGGTGATCGATCAGGTACGGGAATAAAAAAATGGCCGGGCAGTACACGCCCGGCCATTTTTTTCCCATCCATCGCGGGTTCTAGAAGTTGACGGACGCGCTCAGCATGAAGGTGCGCGGCGCGCCAGACACCAGATAACCCTGCCCAGGATAGCCGCCAACGGAGCTCCAGTAATCCTGGTCCGCCACGTTTTCCAGCCGTGCGCGCAAGGTCACAAGATGGTCGCTCCATCCGGTCATGTAGCGCAGGCCGAGATCGAAACGGGTCCAGCCCGGCGCGCGTAGCGTGTTGGCGGCATCGGCGTAGCTGTGCTGCGTGGCGATCATGCGCGTATCCAGCGTCAGTCCCGCGACATAGGGCATATCCCATTCGAGGTTGATATTTCCCTGCCAGGCCGGCACGCCGATCACTTTTTTGCCATCCGTAGCGGCGCTGCCGGTCGAGCGCTGTTCCGCATCGAGCCAGGTGACGCCGCCGATCAGGCGCAGGGCGCGCATGATTTCACCGAACAGGCTGAATTCAACGCCCTGGTGGCGGTCCTCGCCATCGATGGTGTAGTAACCGGTATCGGTAATCAGCGCGCGCGGTTTCTTTGTCGAGAACCAGGCAAGGCCGTAGCCCGTGCGCCCGCTGTCATATTTCATCCCGATCTCTTTCTGTTTCGAAACGTAGGGGTCCATGACTTCGCCCAGATTGAGCACCGGCGCTCCCGCAGCCGTTTTTCCGGAAGCCGTGCCGCCCTGGTTCAGCGACTCGATATAGTTGATGTAGACCGAAAGATTGTTCTGGATGCGGAACAGCAGGCTCCCCATGGGGGTGTTTCTGGTGGTGTCGTAATGCGCCGTTCTTGCCCCGGTGTTGTAGGCGTAGCTGCTGGACGTGAGCTGCTGGCGGCGGATGCCCGCTGTCAGCTGGAGCCGGTCCTCCCACGCGCCAAGCGTGTAGCCAAGGGCCGCGCTGCTTAAACCGGTTTTCCCGGTGGTGTCAGGGTCATCGAGATCATTACCGAAAATCGCCAGCGCCGGAGCGGCCGTGTATGCCGGGTCGTACAGATTGCTTGCGGGGGCATAGCCCTTCGACATGGCGTATGCGGTTTTTTTGTCCAGATAGTAGCGGGACAGCGCCCCAACCAGGGTGTGGTTCACCGGCCCGGACGCCAGCCTGCCGCGAAGCCCGATTTCTCCGGTGGAGACTTCGTCTTTCCGGGTGTTGTCGAAACGGGCATTCACGGCGCCGTTTCCGGTGTAGCCATTGGAAACGGTCAGCCCCGCCAGCGAATTATCTTCGTCGCTGCGGCGCATGCCGCCAGCGAACCAGCCGGTCCAGCGATCATTGAAATCCATTTCGCCGCGCACCGTGCCGAAGTGGTCGCGTTCGTTGGAATACGTCCATGGCTGCGCGTAGTTGAGCGTATTTTCAGGCGCGCCGGGAACGACGCCAGCCGCCGCGCCCAGTGTCACGTTGGGACGGATTTCATCCAGTTCGTTGTTCTGGTAGCCAAAATCGCCCGAAAGCCGGATGCTGCCACTGCGCCAGTCCAGCCCGATGAGGAAGACATCCAGCTGCGAATGCTCATCGTCAACCGCGCTGCCGCCTTCGCGATGCGCCGCCACGACGCGGACGCCGGTGCTCTGGTCCGCGCCAAAGCGCCGGGCCACATCCATCGACACGCTGGCCTGCGATCCGCTGGCAAAACCGGCGCTGGCCTGCGACAGGGCTTCGTTCGGCGCGCGCTTGGGCAGAAGGTTGATTCCGCCGCCAACCGTGCCGCCGGCTGGCGAAGCGCCGGTCAGAAAGTCGCTGGCGCCGCGGAACACCTCGATGCGCTCGAACAGTTCGGAGGCGATGTACTGCCGTGGCAGCAGGTTGTAGAGCCCGTTGTAGGCTACTTCGTCGGAAGTCAGGATGAAGCCGCGGATGAAGTATGACTCCTGGAAATTGCCGTAACCGCGCGCGACGCGGACCGAGGCATCGTTCTGGAGAACGTCGCTTACGCTGCGCGCCTGCTGGTTCTGTATCAGCTCGCTGGTATAGCTGGTGATGCTGAAGGGGGTTTCCAGATTGTCCCGCGTGCCGAGGATGCCGGCCTTTCCTCCCCGCGCGACCTGGCCGCCCGGATATTCGGGCGACAGGCCCTGCGCCGAAGCGTCCGCGCTGGCTTCAACCCTGACGGCTGAAAGGGTGACTTCGGGTGAAGATTCCGCCTGGGCGCGAAGGGTTCCAGGGGAAAGGGCCAGAACGGATGTTGAGATCAAAAGGGCTACGGGAGTCTTTGGTTTCATAAATGTGACATGCGATATATATAAATAATCATTCTTATTATATTTTCCATATCTTTCCCCATGCAATCAGAAACCCCATGTTTTCCCATGGCGGAAGGAACAGCAGGGCTTCCGCCCCTGCCTGCCCTTCTTCGTCTGATGCCTCTGCGGATCACACTTCCTGTCCTGGTTTCTTGTCGAAGGCGGGGCATGGATGATCGTCGCATCGACCATGGTGCCGCCTTTGAGCAGCAGGCCACGTTGCCCGGGCGTGTCGCTGATGAGATTCATCATCTGTGCGCTCAGTCCATGCTTCTCCAGCAGATGCGGAGCCTGAGGACCGTCGTCTCGTCGGGCATCGCATCACCGGCCAGATCCAGGCCAGCAAAGCGGCGCATCGATCCGATTCCGATCAGAGCTTCCCCGGGATTCTCGCAACCCGCATGGCCCGTAACCAAGGCACATCCCGCGCATTTAAGTGAGACAATCCCCGCCATGTCGTCTCCCAACCCGATCCCCGCCCGGCACCAACTCGAACAACTCACGCGCAACGGCACGCTGACGGCCGAGGGGCTGCAAACCGCCCTGCGCCGCCTCGGCTACCTGCCCGATGCTGCCGCGTGGCAACGCTTCGGCAACCTCGCGCTGCTGGCGGCCGGCAGCCTGCTCGTGCTCGCCGGCATCGTCTTTTTCTTCGCCTTCAACTGGGATGCGCTGCACCGCTTCGCCAAGATGGGGCTGGTGGCCCTGCCGCTGATCCTCTCCGCCGTGTTCGCCGCGCGCTTCGCCGAACAGCGCGCGGGCCAGGCGTGGCTGGGCGCGGCGGTGGTGCTTGCCGGCGTGCTGCTGGC
>JAVBTY010000024.1:0-60757 GCA_031555955.1 Rhodocyclaceae bacterium
CATGAATTTGCGGATCGCGCCGGTCATCGCCAGGCGGATGTCGGTGTCGATATTGATCTTGCGTACGCCGTACTTGATGCCCTGGACGATTTCCTCGACCGGCACGCCGTAGGTTTCCTTCATGTCGCCGCCGTACTGGCGAATGATTTCGAGCAGTTCCTGCGGCACGCTGGACGAGCCGTGCATCACCAGATGAGTGTTGGGAATGCGGGCGTGGATGGCCTTGATGCGGTCGATGGCGAGGATATCGCCGGTGGGCTTGCGGCTGAATTTGTAGGCGCCGTGGCTGGTGCCGATGGCGATGGCGAGCGCATCGCAATCGGTCTGCCTGACGAAGTCGGCGGCCTGATCGGGGTCGGTGAGCAGCATCGAATGATCCAGCGTGCCTTCGGCGCCGATGCCGTCTTCCTCCCCCGCCTGGCCGGTTTCGAGCGAGCCGAGGCAACCCAGTTCAGCCTCCACGGTTACACCGATGGCATGGGCGAACCGGGTTACCTCGTGCGTTACGGCCACGTTGTAGTCGTAGGAGGAGGGTGTTTTGCCGTCTTCTTCCAGGGAACCGTCCATCATCACGCTGGAAAAGCCGGAGCGGATCGCGCCCATGCACACCGCCGGGCTTTGGCCGTGATCCTGGTGCATGACCACCGGAAGATGGGGGTAAGCTTCAACGGCGGCGTCGATCAGGTGGCGCAGAAAAGCCTCGCCGGCATATTTGCGCGCACCCGCCGAGGCCTGCATGATCACCGGGCTGTCGCACGCGGCTGCCGCTTCCATGATGGCCTGGACCTGTTCCAGGTTGTTGACGTTGAATGCGGGCAGGCCGTAACCGTTTTCGGCGGCGTGGTCGAGCAGCTGGCGCATGGAAACGAGGGGCATGGCAATTCTCCAGAATCAGTCGGCATGCTAACCGGCACGCGCGGTTGGGCAGGGCCGGAAATAAAATCAGATGAGCATTTTATCGCGCGGCGTCACGTTTATTCGCTGGCGGGCGCATGGTGATCGCCGACACGCACGATCTTCAGGGTATTGGTGCCGCCGGAAGCGCCGATCGGTTCGCCGATGGTGAGGACGATCAGGTCGCCGTATTCAACCACGCCCTGTTCAAGCAGCACCTGTTCCGCCTCCCACAGCAGCACGTCGCGGTCGTGATGGGTCTGGCCGATCAGCAGGGGGTAAACCTGGCGGTACAGCGTCATCTGGTTGCGGGCGCGTATTTCCGGCGTGAGCGCGTAGATGGGTACGCCGCTGTTCAGGCGGCTCATCCAGAGCGCGGTCGAACCGGTCTGGGTCAGCGAGGCGATTGCTTTAACCTTCAGATGATAGGCAGTCCAGATCGCCGCCATGGAAATGGATTGGTCGATGCGGGTGAACACACGGTTGAGGACTTCGTGGTCGAGGCGGATTTCAGCCGATTTTTCCGCTTCCAGGCACACGCGGCTCATGGCTTCCACCACTTCCACCGGGTATTTGCCCGACGCGGTTTCAGCCGACAGCATCACCGCGTCGGTGCCGTCGAGCACGGCATTGGCGACGTCGGACACTTCCGCGCGGGTTGGCACCGGGCTGGAAATCATCGATTCCATCATCTGCGTCGCGGTAATGGTGAGCTTGTTGCGGTCGCGCGCGGCGCGGATCATCTTTTTCTGCAGGGCCGGTACCGCCGCATCGCCCACTTCCACCGCCAGATCGCCGCGCGCCACCATGATGCCGTCGGAGGCATCGAGAATTTCTTCCAGGTTTTGCACCGCCTCGGTGCGCTCGATTTTCGCGATCAGCAGTGCATTGCCGCCAGCCGCGCGCATCAACTGGCGCGCCATGTACATGTCCGCCGCCCCCTTGGGGAAGGATACGGCCAGAAAATCGACGCCGATGCGCGCTGCCGTGCGGATATCGTCCATGTCCTTGGCGGTGAGCGCCGGCGCGGTCAGCCCGCCGCCCTGGCGGTTGATGCCCTTGTTGTTGGACAGTTCGCCACCCACCTTGACCACGGTGTGTATTTCCTCGCCCAGCACGCGGGTAACGACCAGCTTCAGGCGCCCGTCGTCGAGCAGCAGCACGTCGCCCCCTTTTACATCGCGCGGCAGATCCTTGTAATCCAGGCCAACCCGTCGGCCGTCGCCGAGTTCGCAGCGGGCATCGAGGATGAATTCGGCATCGCGCGCGAGCGTTACCTTGCCGTCGTGGAACTTGCCGACACGGATTTTGGGTCCCTGCAGATCGGCCAGAATGCCTACTGGCCGTCCTGCGCGGGCCGATGCTTCGCGGATGGCCCCCGCACGGGCGATGTGATCTTCCGCCGAGCCGTGGGAAAAGTTCATCCGGACAACGTCAATTCCCGCGTGAACCATGCGTTCGAGAATCTGTGGGTCGGAGGAGGCCGGGCCGAGGGTTGCGACGATTTTTGTGTGACGGGACATGATGTTTCCTGATCCGGGGAACCTGTAGCGGATATTTTTTGCCAAACCAGCGTAACCCTGTATCTGGCTAACCGGAAATTCTAGCGGAGTCCGGGCCGGAAGCGCAGCCGTATCCTATGCTGCAGCAGGGGCATACAGGAGCCAGATGATGAGTGCGATAACAATCCTTGCGATACTGGGCGTCACCCTTCTGGCCGTGGGGCTGGCGGGACTGCTGTGGCAAAGGGGCTGGCCGCAATCACTGCTGCAGCGGCACGACAGGGGCGCGTTTCATGCGGTGACCGTCAAAGCGGCTGAGACGGCGTGCGCGGCCTCGCGGCAGATGGAAGGGCGGCGTTTCCTTTCGGCTGAAGCGCCACGGATTCCGCTTGCGGAATGCTCCTGCGCGGAAACCTGTGGCTGTATTTATACCCATTTTGATGACCGGCGCTATCACGACCGGCGCAACATCTACGCGACAAAAAAGCCGGTTTCCGACCGGCGGCACATGGGGCGTCGTGGTATGGATGGCCTGCAGCCGTATCCGCTGCACTGATGTCCCCGGACAGAAAAAAGCCGGAAGTGCGCGTTCCCAGCGTGAGCAGAGACGAGTGGCGTAATCCAGGCCTTACTTTGAAAACCGGGTGACCAGCTGCTGCAGTTTTTCCGTCTGAAGGCGGGCCGCCTCTTCCGCCTTGCGTTTTTCTCTCTGGCTACGGGCCGCGGCGGCAAAGCGTTCTTTCAGGAGGGTTGCGGCGTGCGCGCGCTGCTCTTCCGTTACTTCTCCGGAAACGTTTCCATCGAGATCGAAACGTTCCGGTGAACGCTGGATTTCCTTGAGATAGCGCGTCGTCGCGGTATGGAAGTGGAGGGCGGAGCGCAGGGCCTTGCGTTCGAACTCCGGAAAACGCGCCATGATGGCAGTATCGATACGCAGGGCGAGCGGCCTGAAGTCCCGAAAGGTGGGGGACTGTTCGCGCAGGCGCTGCAGTATGCCGCGAAAGTCAGAGGCCGGCTGGGCTGTGGGGGCGGGGCCGGTATCGGGCGCAGGATTCTGGAGGGTCATTGGTGGCCTGCCGGTATTCTGGATAGTGCTTTTTTTGGGGGGCGGACAGACAGGGCTGCTGGCGCGGCGGAGCTGCGCCAGCAGGTGATCAGCCGCGACGCATTGCGTCAAAAAACTCCGCGTTGCTCTTGGTGGCCTTGATCTTGTCAAGGAGAAACTCCATCGCGTCGATATCGTCCATGCCGTACAGCAGCTTGCGCAGGATCCAGACTTTTTGCAGCACGTCTGGCTTCATCAGCAGTTCCTCGCGGCGCGTGCCGGAGCGGTTGACGTTGATCGCGGGGTATACCCGTTTTTCCGCCATGCGGCGGTCAAGGTGCAGTTCCATGTTGCCGGTGCCCTTGAATTCTTCGTAAATCACGTCGTCCATGCGGCTGCCGGTATCGATCAGCGCGGTGGCGATGATCGTGAGCGAGCCGCCTTCCTCGATGTTGCGTGCGGCGCCGAAAAAGCGTTTGGGCTTTTGCAGCGCATTGGCGTCCACGCCGCCGGTAAGCACCTTGCCGGAGGCCGGTACAACGGTGTTGTAGGCGCGGGCGAGGCGGGTCAGCGAATCGAGCAGGATGACGACATCTTTTTTGTGCTCGGTCAGTCGCTTGGCCTTCTCGATCACCATTTCCGCAACCTGGACGTGGCGCGAGGCGGGCTCGTCGAACGTGGAGGCCACGACTTCGCCCTTCACCGAGCGTTGCATTTCGGTGACTTCTTCAGGGCGCTCGTCGATAAGGAGCACGATGACCGAAACATCGGGATGGTTCGTCGTGATCGCATGGGCGATATGTTGAAGCATCACCGTCTTGCCGCTTTTGGGCGGCGCGACAAGCAGACCGCGCTGGCCTTTGCCGATCGGCGCGATCATGTCGACGATGCGGCTGGTGATGTTTTCTTCCGCGCGGATTTCGCGCTCAAGCTTCAGGCATTCCTGCGGATGCAGCGGCGTCAGGTTCTCAAAGAGAATCTTGTGCTTGCACTCTTCAGGCGGACGGCCATTGATCCGGTCCAGCTTTACCAGCGCGAAATAGCGTTCTCCGTCCTTGGGGGTGCGGATTTCGCCTTCAATGGTGTCGCCAGTGTGCAGGTTGAAGCGCCGGATCTGCGAGGGCGACACATAAATGTCGTCAGTCCCGGCCAGATATGAAATATCGGGCGAGCGCAGAAAACCGAAACCGTCGGGCAGGACTTCAAGCGCGCCGTCGCCGTAGATCGGCTCACCTTTTCTGGCCCTGTTTTTCAGCAGCGCAAAAACCAGTTCCTGCTTGCGCAGCCGGTTAGCGCCTTCGATTTCGTTGGCGATCGCCATTTCCAGCAGCTCGCTCACATGCTTGGATTTCAGTTCTGAAAGGTGCATGGCCGCAGCGGCGGTGGATTCGGCGGACGTGGACGAGCCCTCATCCTGCGACTGTTCGATATCGAACACGTCGTTTTCGGGCAGGCCATTCTGGGGATGATTACCGTCGCGGTAGCGGGCGCCTCTGCGGCGGGCGCGGGTACCGCGAAAACGGGCCGGATTCGACTCCGGCTTAGATGTTGCTGTCAATGAAGGAAGTCAGTTGAGATTTGGAGAGGGCGCCAACCTTGGTCGCCTCGATATTGCCGCCCCTGAAAATCATCAGGGTCGGAATGCCGCGGATGCCGTATCTGGCGGGGGTTTCCTGGTTGTCATCGATGTTCAGCTTGGCGACCTTGAGCTTTCCGGCGTATTCCACGGCCACGTCGTCAATGATCGGGGCGATCATCTTGCACGGGCCACACCATTCCGCCCAGTAATCAACCAGCACGGGTATCTGGGACTGCAGGACTTCGGACTCGAAGCTGCCGTCGGTCACATAATGAATATGTTCGCTCATACTTCCTCATCACAACACAAGGGTGAAGGCTGTCGTTTCTGGATCGGGGATCGCCGTGGACCGGCCTGACGGGGCTGGATGAAAAACGCCCCGGGTGAGATTTTCAGTGAAGTTATGCCATGAAGCCAGATACGTCAAGAAGTCTCTGGCGGACCGTGGCGGAAATGCAAACGGCGCGGCAGGCTGGACTATATTGCCAGCAGTTCCGCCGGGATGTACCCGGCAGCCTTGTCGAGGGGAGCGTAATCATGACCTATGTTGTCACCGAGCCGTGTGTCCGCTGCAAATATACCGACTGTGTGGATGTCTGCCCCGTGGACTGTTTTCGCGAGGGCGAGAATTTTCTGGTGATTGATCCGGCCGAGTGCATCGATTGCACGCTCTGTGTCGCGGAATGCCCGGTCGAGGCCATCTATGCCGAAGATGACGTTCCCGCCGGGCAGCAGCATTTCATTGTCCTCAACGCCGAGCTGGCGCGCGCATGGAAGCCGATTGTCGAACGCAGGGAATCTCTTCCCGATGCGGACGAATGGGCCGCCATCAAAAACAAGCTTGATCAGCTGAAGCGCTGAACCGGGAGGCCCATTAGAAAGCATTGTCCACGGGCTTCCAGCCCCATGGGCAATGATCTAATATGCCGCACTGGCAGAGTGGTCTGTGCGGATCAGGGGAGAAAAAAATGCTGGTGAGCGAGGTTCTTGCGATCAAGGGCAAGGTGCTTTACACCATTACTTCCAGCAAAAGTCTGGCTGATGCCGTGGAAATCATGGTGGAGCAGGACGTAGGATCGCTGGTGGTATTTGATCATGGCCGCATGGCCGGAATGCTGACCTTCCGCGAGGTTTTGCGGGCAGTCCGGATTCATGGTGCGACATGGGGGGCGGCGCCGGTCGCGCAGGCAATGCTCGGCAACCCTGAAGTGGCTGCGCCCAATATGGAAATGGATGAGCTGCGACGTGTGATGGTCGATCACCATCAGCGTTATCTGCCTGTCATGGATGATAATGTGCTGCTTGGTGTAGTCAGCTTTCATGATGTTGCCAAGGCTGTGTTGGAAGAGCAGAGCTTTGAGAACCGGATGCTCAAAAACTATATCCGTAACTGGCCGACAGAAGAAAGTGCACCAGAATAAAAACAGATGCTTCCCGCCTGATTTTGTTCAGCAGGAGCGTCTCCTGGTTCGCAGCAGGGACCGGAGTGGAATAGCTGTTTTCTGAAGGCGTTTCTCCGATAGAAGGAGGCGCTGCGTGGAAAAAATATGGCTGCGTAATTATCCGGAAGGCGTGCCGCCAGAAATCGATACCGGCGAGTTCCGCTCAGTCGGCGATCTGTTTCTGCGCGGCGTGGAGCGTTTTGGCGAGCGGACGGCCTATATCTGCATGGGCAGAAAGATCAGCTATGCGGAAACTGGTCGGCTTGCCTTCTGTTTCGGGGCATTTCTTCAGCGTGAGCTGAATCTGCCCAGGGGCGCGCGCGTTGCGCTGATGATGCCCAATCTGCTGCAATATCCGGTCGCCATGTTTGGCGCGCTTCTGGCCGGTTATGTCGTGGTCAATGTCAATCCGCTTTATACCGCGCGGGAGCTGGAGTACCAGTTGCGGGATGCGGGCGTCGACGCCATCGTGATTCTTGAAAATTTTGCCTCCACACTGGAGCAGATACGCAGCAGGCTGCCTGTCAGGCATGTGATTGTCACCAGTCTGGGCGAAATGCTTGGCTTTCCGAAGAGGCTGCTCGTCAATTTTGTCGTTCGCCGCGTCAGGAAAATGGTGCCATCCTGGAGTATTCCGGGGGCGATGACCTTTACAGCCGCGCTCAGCCTTGGGGCCGGACACACCCTGGATATAGCCGAAACCGGCCATGACGATATTGCCTACCTGCAGTACACCGGGGGAACAACCGGCGTCGCCAAGGGCGCGGTTCTGACGCATGGCAACATCATTGCAAACCTGCAGCAGGCTCATGCGTGGATCGGGCCGTTTCTTCATAAAGATGGAGAGTTCATTGTCACGGCGCTTCCGCTCTATCACATTTTTTCACTTACGGCGAACTGCCTCACGTTTTTCAAGATTGGCGCCACCAATCTGCTGATTCCCAATCCCCGGGATATTCCCGGATTTGTCAGGGAAATGGCCCGGTACCGTTTCACAGCAATTACCGGGGTGAATACGCTGTTTAACGCACTGCTCAATCATCCCGGTTTTGAAAAACTGGACTTTTCCATGCTCAACATTTCCCTTGGGGGTGGAATGGCGGTGCAGCAGGCTGTGGCGGGAAAATGGAAACAGGTGACAGGAAAAATCCTGATCGAGGCGTATGGCCTGACGGAAACATCTCCTGCTGTGACGATGAATCCGCTTGACCTGGCTGAATTCAACCACGCAACCGGACTCCCGATTCCGTCCACTGAAGTCAGCATACGTGACGATAATGACGCTGAACTGCCGGTTGGACAGCGTGGCGAGCTCTGTGTCCGGGGGCCCCAGGTCTGCCGTGGTTACTGGAACCGGCCGGAGGAATCCGCCAAAGCATTTACGCCGGATGGTTTTTTTCGCACAGGCGATATTGCAGTGATGGACGAAGAGGGGTTTGTCCGTATCGTTGACCGCAAGAAGGACATGATTCTTGTCTCCGGCTTCAACGTTTATCCGAACGAGATCGAAGATGTGATCGCCAGTCACCCCGGCGTATTCGAGGTTGCCGTAATCGGAATGCCGGACAGATACAGCGGCGAGGCGGTCAAGGTGTTTGTGGTGCGCAAGGATCCGGCGCTGACCGAGGATCCCCTGATTGCCTTCTGCCGCAGGAGTCTGACCGGCTACAAGGTGCCCCACAAGGTGGAGTTCCGGGATGCGCTGCCGAAAACCAATGTAGGGAAAATTCTTCGGCGTGCATTGCGCGAGGGTGAAAGCGCAGCCCTGTCCGGGAATGCCTGAACCGGGTAATCCGCCCTGATGCGGCGTAAAAAATCGCTTGTGCGCCGGGGTTGTTCATGATTAACATCGCCTTGCCCACAGGCTGGCTGAATCCGAGAAATGATCCGCTCCATTTTTAATCCCGCTGTAACCCTGCCCGTACGCGTAGCAGTAAGCGTAGGGAACGGTGCGCCGTAGCGGATCAGGGAACACAGGCTGTACAGATACCTAACCCCCGCCGGCGCATAAGGCCGGCGGGGGTTTGTTTTTGTACCGTCGGCCCGGCTGCAAGGCAAATCAAGGAGAAACAGATGAACCAGATGACCGGCGCGCAACTGATCGTGCGTTTGCTCGAACGCCAGGGTGTGCGCACGATTGCGGGTATTCCCGGTGGTGCGATCCTGCCGCTGTACGATGCCCTGTCCGGAAGCAGCATTCACCATGTGCTGGCCCGCCATGAGCAGGGCGCGGGTTTTATGGCCCAGGGCATGGCGCGGGTATCCGGACGGCCGGAGGTATGCTTTGCTTCCAGCGGACCGGGCGCGACCAATCTTGTGACCGCGATCGCGGATGCCCGCCTGGATTCGGTGCCGCTGGTCGCCATCACGGGCCAGGTGCCGCAGTCCATGATCGGCACCGATGCCTTTCAGGAGGTGGATATCTACGGCATGACGGTGCCGGTTACCAAGCACAATTTCCTCGTGCGCTCCGCCCGGGATCTGCTCGAAGTGATTCCGGATGCGTTCCGCATCGCCATGTCCGGCCGGCCCGGTCCCGTGCTGGTCGATGTGCCCAAGGACGTGCAGAACCAGCTCATCGAATTCGCGGATTTTCCATCTCCCGCGGTAGCCGATCCTCTGCCGGAACTCGATCTGGATGCGATAGAAACCGCCGCGCGGATGATCAACGAGTCCGAGCGGCCGGTGCTTTACATTGGCGGAGGCGTCGTCCAGTCTGGCGCTTCGCCGCTGGCCGTAACGCTTGCCGAACAGATTGGCATGCCCGCCACGATGACGCTGATGGGGCTGGGCGCGATGCCGGTGGACCATCCCCTGTCAATCGGCATGCTGGGCATGCATGGCGCGCGCTATACCAATTTTGTGCTTGAAGAGGCGGATCTCGTTGTCTGCATCGGCGCGCGCTTCGATGACCGCGCGGTGGGCAAGGCGGCGCAGTTTTGCGCCAACGCGAAGATCATCCACATCGACGTAGACCGTTCTGAACTGCACAAGATCAAGACCGCGCACGTTGCGATTCATGCCGATGTGGGCGCCGCGCTCGAAGCCCTGCTGCCGCGCGTGAAAGTGATGCTGCGCAAGCGCTGGCTGTCGCATGTGGAAAGCCTGAAAAGCCGTTTTCCGCTGCAGCTGCCCGGCCAGGAAGATCCCCGCAGCCATTACGGCCTTGTGCACGCCGTGGCTTCCGCGCTTGATGATGAGGCGATCATCACCACCGACGTAGGCCAGCACCAGATGTGGGTTGCCCAGGCCTATCCTTTCCGCCGTCCGCGGCAGTGGCTGACCTCCGGTGGCCTGGGAACAATGGGGTTTGGCGTCCCGGCGGCGATCGGCGCCGCCCTGGCCGCGCCGGAACGCACGGTGGTGTGCTTTTCCGGCGATGGCAGCCTGATGATGAATGTGCAGGAGCTCGCGACGCTTGCAGAGGAGGGGCTGAACGTCAAGATCGTGCTGATGAATAACAACTCGCTCGGGCTGGTCTATCAGCAGCAGAACCTGTTTTATGGCAAACGCGTGTTTGCGTCTAAATACCGGGGTGCGCCCGACTTTATCAAGATTGCCGAAGGTTTCGGCATCGCCGCGGTTGATCTCGACGGCGCGGCCAATCCGCGCGCACTGCTCGGGCAGGCGCTGGGTACGCCAGGGCCCTGCCTGATCCATGCATCCATCGACCGCGAGCAGTTCGTCTACCCCATGGTGCCGCCGGGCGCGGCCAATACCGAAATGATCGGAGGCTGAGACATGATCGAACAGATTGCCGACCCGCTGCCGCAGCAGACGGGTTTCGCCAAGGTGGTGCTGGAGCTGGACGTCAACAATCACCCCGGCGTGATGAGCCACATCTGCAACCTTTTTTCCCGCCGCGCCTTCAATGTGGAAGGCATCCTGTGCATGCCGGTGGCCGATGGCCGCTTCAGCCGGATCTGGCTGCTGGTGTTCGAGGACCAGCGTCTGGAGCAGATGGTGCGGCAGCTCGAAAAACTGGAAGACGTGCTGTTCGTGCGCAGGCATGGCGCAAGCCATGAGGTGTTTGAGCGGCTGGAGGGTTTTTTCCTCTGATCCGGGGCGGCAGGGGCGGTGCGCCAGACTTACGGCGCGCCGTTTTTTTGCGGTACTTTCCCCCTTTTTTCTTTCCGGCGGTTTCTCCCGCCTGTATCCGACAGGTTCTTTCATGGCTGGCGACATTTTCGGCGTCTTGTTCCGCGTGACTTCTTTTGGTGAATCCCATGGCCCGGCGATAGGCTGCGTTGTCGATGGCTGCCCGCCGGGGCTGACGCTGGCGGTGGACGATATCCAGGCTGAACTGGATCGCCGCAGGCCGGGCACGTCGCGCCACGTCACCCAGCGGCGCGAGCCGGATACGGTGGAGATTCTTTCCGGGGTGTTCGAAGGCGTCACCACGGGAACACCCATTGCGCTGCTGATCCGCAACCAGGACCAGCGTTCGCACGATTACGGCAACATCGCGGAAACATTCCGCCCCGGTCATGCCGATTACACCTACCGGCAGAAATACGGCATCCGCGATTATCGCGGGGGAGGGCGTTCGTCCGCTCGCGAAACGGCTGTGCGTGTAGCGGCGGGCGCGATCGCCAGAAAGTGGCTGCTGGACAGGTTCGGTATCGTGATTCGCGGCTACATGGCCCGTCTGGGACCCATCGAAATACCGTTTTCGTCCTGGGATGAGGTCGGGCGCAACCCGTTTTTCGCCCCCGATGGCGATATCGTTCCCGAACTGGAGCGCTACATGGACCAGTTGCGCAAGTCGGGCGATTCGGTGGGCGCGCGTATCAATGTGGTTGCCAGCGGCGTGCCGCCGGGCTGGGGCGAGCCGGTGTATGACCGGCTGGATGCCGATATCGCCCACGCAATGATGGGGATCAACGCGGTCAAGGGCGTCGAGATCGGCGCGGGCTTCGCGGCCGTGGCGCAGCTCGGCTCCAGGCATGGCGATGAAATGACGCCGGAAGGCTTTCTCTCCAACAACGCGGGCGGTGTGCTGGGCGGTATTTCAACAGGGCAGGACATTACCGTCGGCATCGCGATCAAGCCCACCGCCAGCATCCGCCTGGAGCGCCGTTCCATCGACATCGCGGGGCGGCCCGCGATGGTCAGCACCCAGGGCCGTCACGATCCCTGCGTCGGCATCCGCGCCACGCCAATTGCCGAGGCAATGCTGGCGCTGGTGCTGATCGATCATGCGCTACGCCACCGGGCGCAGTGCGGCGATGTCGTCACGGCCACGCCGCGCATCGCCGCACTGGCCCCCGGAGCCAGCCAGGCGATACCGTCGCCGCGCCGTGCGTAGCCTTGCCGTATGCCGCCAGCGCGCTGGCGGCTGAAGCGCACCGGGCCATGTTTCCGTACTGGCGGCTTTCCGCCTATTACTTCTTCTATTTCGCCTTTGTCGGCGCGTTTTCCCCGTATTTCACCCTTTACCTGCGGGATCTCCGCCTTTCCGCCGCCGATATCTCTGTGCTGATGGCGCTGATGCAGGTCATGCGCGTGCTGGCGCCCAGCCTGTGGATGTGGCTGGCCGAACGGACGGGCCAGCGGGTGCGGATCGTGCAGGCATCGGCGCTGATGAGTCTGGCCGGATTTTCGGTTTTCTTCTTTACCACCGGGTTCGGCGGCATGTTCACCGGCATGGCGCTCATGGCGTTTTTCTGGAGCGCGGCCCTGCCGCTGGTGGAAAGCATCACCTTTTCCCACCTGGGCGGCAGGGGACACGACTACGGACGGATCCGCCTGTGGGGATCGGTCGGCTTTGTCGGCGCGGTGCTCGGGCTGGGCTATCTGCTTGATTTTTTTCCGGTCAGGGCGGTGCTTTGGGGGGTGGCGCTTATTCTCGCCGGTATTTTTGTCTGCGCGCTGAGCGTCCCGGAGGCGCCGCAACCTTTCGCCGGGCGGCAGGGCGGAAGTCTCGGCGGCGCGCTGCGCCGGCCAGAGGTGCGGGCGCTGCTCGGCGGCTGTTTCCTGATGTCGGCGGCGCATGGGGCGTACTACATCTTTTTCTCGATCCTGCTGGTCGAGCACGGCTACAGCAAGGGGACCACCGGCATCCTGTGGGCGTCCGGCGTGGTCGCGGAAATACTGGTGTTTTTGCTGATGCCACGGCTGATGCGGCGCTTTTCGCTGCGCGCCATACTGCTCGCGGCCATGGCTTGCGCGGTGCTCCGTTTCGCCGCTACCGGCTGGGGCGTGGGCAGCCTGGTGGTGCTGGCCGTGGCGCAGCTCCTGCATGGGATGACGTTTGGCGCGTGGCACGCCGCCGCGATCGCGGCGGTTAACCAGTGGTTTCCCGGAAAACTCCAGGGTAAGGGGCAGGCGCTTTATGGCAGTCTCTCGTTCGGTGCGGGGGGAATGCTCGGCGGGCTGGTTAGCGGTTACGCGTGGGATGGTATTGGTGCGGCCTGGACGTTTACCCTTGGGGCGGGTTTTGCCCTGGCCGGACTGCTCTGCCTGCTTGCGGGATGGAAAAAAGGGCAGGGCGCGGTGGACTGTTTTTCTGAAAAGGTGAGGATATGAAAAGATTTCTGGGCAGAACGCTGTTGCCCGCCATGCTGGCGCTGGTTGCCGCTGTGGGCTGCCAGACCGTGCAGACCACAAGCGGCGGCGTTGTGGGCGTCGATCGTACGCAGATGATGATGGTCTCGGCGAAAGAGGTGGAGGGCGCTTCAAAGAAGCAGTATCTGGAAGTGCTTTCCACGGCGGAAAACGATCACGAACTTAATACCAATCCTGTGCAGGTGAAGCGGGTGCGCGATATCGCCAGCCGGCTGGTGGCGCAGGTGGGGGTTTTTCGTGCTGATGCGGCGGGCTGGCAGTGGGAGGTCAACGTGATCTCCTCTGATGAACTGAACGCCTGGTGCATGGCTGGCGGAAAAATGGCGGTTTATTCCGGCCTGATCGAACGTCTGAAAGTGACGGACGATGAACTTGCCGCGGTAATGGGGCATGAAATTTCGCACGCCCTGCGCGAACATGCGCGTGAGCGGATGTCCCAGTCGATGGCGACGGGGCTGGGGATTTCGATTACAGGCGCG
Source organism: Rhodocyclaceae bacterium (assembly GCA_031555955.1). GTDB lineage: Bacteria > Pseudomonadota > Gammaproteobacteria > Burkholderiales > Rhodocyclaceae > Azoarcus. The sequence continues at coordinate 13,509 of JAVBTY010000024.1, forward strand.
CTGCTGGGCGTGAATCAGGCCGGGCAGGATCTGATGGGCATGGTCACCAGGGTGACGTTCGAACTGCCCAATTCGCGCGAGCACGAAACCGAGGCCGACCGTATCGGCGTGGAGCTGGCCGCCCGCGCCGGTTACGATCCGCGCGCGGCGGTCACCCTGTGGAAAAAGATGGCGGCGCTTTCCGAAGGCTCCGCGCCGCCGCGCTGGCTTTCCACCCACCCGTCGCACGAGGACCGCCAGAAGGATCTGGCCGACTACGCCGCGAAGGTCATGCCGCTGTATGAGCAGGCGCGGCGCGGTGTCCGGTAAGGGCGTTTGCTACTCAGGGGCGGCGGCGTGTGAAATAATTGGCGCCTTTTCTCCGCTGCGGAATACATGGGATGGAAGCGCAAACGCTATATGAAAAGCTGTGGGCGAGCCACGTCGTCCGTCAGGAGGCCGATGGAACGGCGCTGCTCTACATCGACCGCCACCTGGTTCATGAAGTCACCAGCCCGCAGGCTTTTGAAGGACTGAAACTCACCGGACGCAAGCCGTGGCGCGTGTCCTCCATCGTCGCCACCGCCGACCACAACACCCCGACCGACCACTGGGAGCGGGGCATTCCCGATCCGGTGTCGCGCCAGCAGGTCGAAACCCTGGACGCGAATATCCGCGACACGGGCGCGCTCGCCTACTTCCCTTTCCGGCATGAAAGGCAGGGCATCGTGCATGTGATTGGCCCGGAAAACGGCGCCACGCTGCCCGGCATGACCGTGGTTTGCGGCGATTCGCACACGTCCACGCATGGCGCCTTCGGCTGTCTGGCGCTGGGAATCGGCACCTCGGAAGTCGAACACGTGATGGCGACGCAGTGCCTGATCCAGAAGCGTTCGAAAACGATGCTGATCAGCGTGGATGGAAAGCTCGGAAAAGGCGTTGGCGCCAAGGATGTGGCGCTGGCGATCATCGCCTGTATCGGCACCGCTGGCGGCACGGGTTACGCCATCGAGTTCGGCGGTGAAGTCATGCGCGGGCTGTCGATGGAAGGGCGCATGACCGTCTGCAACATGGCGATCGAGGCGGGCGCGCGCATGGGCTTTGTTGCGGTGGATGAAACCACCATCGACTACCTCAAGGGCCGTCCTTTCGCGCCGCGTGGGGACGACTGGGAGCGCGCGGTAACGTACTGGCGCACCCTGCGTTCCGATCAGGGCGCGCGCTTTGACAAGGTGATAAACCTGCGCGGCGAAAACATTCTGCCCCAGGTAACCTGGGGAACGTCGCCGGAAATGGTGTTTGGCATTGACGGAATCATTCCCGATCCCGTTATGGAAAAAGATCCGGCCCGGCGCGAAGGCATGGAGCGCGCCCTGCAGTACATGGGCCTGACGCCCAATGCGCCGATTCGGGGCGTGAGGATCGACAGGGTTTTCATCGGCTCCTGCACCAATTCGCGTATCGAGGATCTGCGTCAGGCCGCCGTGGTGGCGAAAGGCCGCCGCAAGGCCGATAACGTGCGTCAGGTGCTGGTCGTGCCCGGTTCGGGACTGGTCAAGCGCCAGGCCGAGCAGGAAGGGCTGGATAAAATCTTCCTCGCCGCGGGTTTCGAATGGCGCGAACCGGGCTGCTCGATGTGTCTGGCGATGAATGCCGACAGGCTGGAGCCGGGCGAACGCTGCGCGTCCACGTCGAACCGCAATTTCGAAGGGCGGCAGGGCGCGGGCGGACGCACCCATCTGGTCAGCCCCGCCATGGCCGCGGCGGCCGCGATCGCGGGACATTTTGTCGACGTGCGCGACATTCTCTGAACTTCGGGCGAAGGAAAACAGACATGGAGAAGTTTACGACCCTGAACGGCCTGGCCGCGCCGCTCGACCGCAACAATGTGGATACCGACGCGATTATTCCGAAACAGTTTCTCAAGTCGATCAAGCGTTCCGGATTTGGCCCGAACGCATTCGACGAATGGCGTTACATGGATCGCGGCGAGCCGGGCATGGATAACAGCGCCCGGCCCCTCAATCCCGGTTTCGTGCTCAACCAGGCCCGCTACCAGGGCGCTTCGATCCTGCTGACGCGGGCCAACTTCGGCTGTGGATCAAGCCGCGAACATGCGCCGTGGGCGCTGCAGGATTACGGTTTCCGCGCCATTCTCGCGGAATCGTTCGCCGACATTTTTTTCAATAACTGCTTCAAAAATGGCGTGCTGCCCATCGTATTGCCCAGGCATGAACTCGATGCGCTGTTCGGTCTGGTGGAACACAGCCCGGGCTATACGCTGGAAATCGACCTGCCCGCCCAGCTGGTGAAGCGCCCGGACGGCCATGCGATTCCTTTCGATATTGATCCGTTCCGCAAGGAATGTCTCATCAACGGCTGGGACGATATCGGCCTGACGCTGCGCCATGCCGATGAAATCCGCGCGTTCGAAGAAAAGCGGCGCGCCGGGCATCCCTACTATTTCACCTGAGCCAGGACGGCGCGGGCAGCAAGGAGAACAGCGGGAATGAAAATCTGTGTATTGCCGGGCGATGGCATCGGCCCCGAAATCATGTCGCAGGCCGTTCGCGTGCTGCGGGCGCTCGATCTCAGGTTTGAACTGGAAGAAGCGCTGCTTGGCGGCTGCGCGGTGGATGCGACGGGCAACCCTTACCCGGAAGCCTCGCAGAAACTGGCGCGCGAGGCCGATGCCGTACTGCTCGGCGCGGTCGGCGGGCCGAAGTGGGACAGCCTGCCGCGCGAGCAGCGCCCCGAGCGCGGCCTGCTGGGCATCCGCAAGGATCTGGGGCTGTTCGCCAATCTGCGTCCGGCAATCCTGTATCCGGAACTGGCGAACGCCTCGACGCTGAAGCCGGAGGTGGTGTCGGGGCTGGACATTCTCATCGTGCGTGAGCTGACGGGCGATATCTATTTCGGCCAGCCGCGCGGCGTTGAGGTACGCGAGGTCAACGGCGAGCGCCAGCGCGTGGGCTGGAACACGATGATCTACGCGGAATACGAAATCCGCCGCATCCTGCGCGTGGCCTTCGAGGCGGCGATGAAGCGCGGGCGCAGGCTGTGCTCGATCGACAAGATCAATGTGCTCGAATGCACGCAGCTGTGGCGCGACATCGCCAATGAAATGGCGCAGGATTACCCCGAAGTCGAGCTTTCGCACATGCTGGTGGATAACGCCGCGATGCAGCTGGTGCGTAACCCGAAACAGTTCGACGTTGTGGTGACCGGCAACATGTTCGGCGACATCCTCTCGGACGAGGCGTCGATGCTCACCGGCTCCATTGGCATGCTGCCCTCCGCCTCGCTCGATGAAAACGGAAAGGGACTTTACGAGCCCTCGCACGGGTCCGCGCCCGATATCGCCGGGAAGAACATCGCCAATCCGCTCGCGACGATCCTGTCGCTGGCGATGATGCTGCGCTACACCTTCAGTCAGGAAGATGCCGCGCAGCGAATCGAATCGGCCGTGAAAAAAGTACTTGCGCAGGGCTGGCGTACCGGTGATATCTACGAGCCGGGAACGAAAAAGGTCGGCACGGTGGAAATGGGCGACGCGGTGCTCGCGGCGCTGTAACAGGGTGTGGTTTGTGAAAGAAGTTTGTGAAAGAAACTGGGGAAAAAGGATGAAAAGGGTTGGTCTGGTTGGCTGGCGCGGCATGGTGGGTTCTGTCCTGATGCAGCGCATGGAGGACGAGAAGGATTTCGCCCATATTGAGCCGGTCTATTTTTCCACCTCGGCGGCAGGCGGCAGGGCGCCGGTATTCGGCGGCAGGGAAGCCGCCCAGCCGCTGCAGGATGCGGCCAGCATCGACATGCTCAAGACCTGCGATATCGTCCTGACCTGCCAGGGCGGTGATTACACCAAAGAGGTGTACCCGAAGCTGCGCGCGGCGGGCTGGAAAGGGCACTGGATCGACGCCGCCAGCGCGCTTCGTATGGCCGATGATGCGGTAATCGTTCTTGACCCGGTGAACCGCGCCGTCATCGACAGCGCCCTGGCAAAGGGCGGGCGCGACTGGATTGGCGGGAACTGCACCGTATCGCTGATGCTGATGGGGCTGGGCGGGCTGTTCAGGCACGATCTGGTGGAGTGGGTGTCGGCAATGACCTACCAGGCGGCCTCCGGCGCCGGCGCGCAGAACATGCGCGAGCTGATCGCGCAGATGGGAACCATCCACGCGTCGGTCGCGGATCTGCTCGCCGATCCGGCGTCGGCGATTCTTGAGATCGACCGCAAGGTGGCTGAAACCATCCGCTCCGACGCTTTCCCCAGGAGCCATTTCCGCAATACGCCCCTGGCGGGCAGTCTGATCCCGTGGATTGATGTGCCCACCGAACACGGGCAGTCGAAAGAGGAATGGAAAGGCGGAGCGGAGTGCAACAAGATTCTCGGCAGGCCCGCCTTCCGCAGTGCTGGCAGCATCCCGATCGACGGCCTTTGCGTACGTATTGGCGCGATGCGCTGCCACTCCCAGGGGCTCACGATCAAGCTGAAAAAGGACGTGCCCCTCGATGAAGTCAGCGACATCATCGCGACGGCCAACGAATGGGCGAAAGTAGTGCCGAACGACCGCGAAACCACCGAGCGGGAACTGACGCCCGCTGCGGTAACCGGCAGGCTGGCAGTGCCCGTCGGCCGTCTGCGCAAACTGGCCATGGGGCCGGAATATCTTGGCGCTTTCACCGTTGGCGACCAGCTTCTGTGGGGGGCTGCCGAGCCGTTGCGGCGCATGCTGCGTATCCTGATCGAATGATGATTCCGTCGGAGGAAAAGCCTGATCTGCAGCCTTCCCGCAAGACCGCGAACGGGCTCATATAAAGTCCGGGGCTCTTGCCCGTTGCATATAAATTCCTGTTTTTGCGATATTTTCGCCCTGATGGCGTCCCGGAGCGGATTTTGATCGGGTTTTGTATGACAAGTGTGCGGAATATGTTTTTTCATCGGGGAAAAAACCTTTTATCAGAAAGAATTGCTGCACACTCCTCAAGGAAATGCTAGATTACTACCCCAAGTCCATGATGTTATGCTCCTTGGAAGGTCAGCTTCAGAAAAGGAAGGGGTTCGAGGCAAACCATGAAAACGTCAATCAAAGCAACCCTGCTCGCGGCCGCGGTGGCCTCGATGTCACCGGCCGCCCTGGCGGCCGGACTCGGGAAGATCAATGTCATGAGCGGGCTTGGCCAGCCGCTCCGGGCCGAAATCCAGGTTGATGCCAGCGCTCAGGAACTGAAGACGCTTGCGGCGCGTATCGCCTCCGCTGAAACCTTCCGGCAGGCGAATATTCCCTATCCGGCGGTCGCGACCAGTGTGCGGATTGCCCTGGACAGTCGCGGGTCGCGAACGGTTCTGAAAATAAGCAGTGAAAAGCCCGTCGATGATCCCATCGTAAATCTGCTCATAGAACTGAACTGGGCCTCGGGCAATCTTGCGCGGGAATATGTTTTCCTGCTGGATCCTGTCGATCTTGAAATCGCGCGCCCCAAGGCTGTTCACAAAGAAGTCCCGGTAGCGCCCCGTGCCGAGCCGCGTCCCGAAACGCCCGCATCCGCGCCGCAAGCCCAGACCGACAGTTCAGCGCCAGCAACAGGCCAGACCGCTGCTTCCTCCTATACAACGCAGCGGGGCGATACCCTCGCCCGTATCGCCAGGGCCAACCGTCCGGAAGGCGTTACGCTGGATCAGGCCCTGGTGGCCCTTTACCGTGAAAACGCGGATGCATTCAGCAGCAGAAATATCAATCGCCTCCGCTCCGGCGCCATCCTCAGGATTCCGTCGGCGGCAGAGATGCAGGCTATCGACGCCGGCGAGGCCCGCCGGGAGGTGGTCGCCCATTCGACAGATTTTCAGGCCTACCGTCGCAAGCTGGCGGAGTCGGTTGCGGGCCGGGATGCCGCGCCCGGAGCTGAGACGTCCTCGGGCCAGGAAAGCAGCGGCCGCGTCGTGCCGCGCCTTGAAGAGCCGCAGCAGGCTCAGGCATCCGGAGACAAAGTCCAGATTTCCCGCGGCGCGGCAGGCCGCGCTGGCGGGAAGGCTTCACAGGAAGCGACAAACCGGATCCGGACGCTTGAAGAAGATCTGGTCGCCCGCGAAAAGGCGCTGGATGAAGCCAACTCGCGCGTGACGGAGCTGGAGCGCAATATCAGCGACCTGCAGAAGCTGCTCGAAATAAAATCCCGGAGCATGGGGCAGGATCCGCAGCGGGCGCAGGATACTCCTCCCCGTCAGCCAGACCAGCCGCAGCCGCCGGTCGTTTCTCCGCCGTCAGAAACCTCTCCTGCCAGTGATGCGCCCGCAGAGGCCGCCGGGTCTTCACCCGCTGGGGCATCCGTGTCTCCCGCAGTTCCTGTCGAGCCTCCGCCGCCTGTCGAGGCGCCCAAACCCGAAGTGCCGCCACCGCCACCGCCGCCAAAGCCCGCCCCTGTCGCGCCGCAAAAAACGGCATCCGGATTTCTGCAATACCTTACACCGCCGACGCTCGCGGGTCTTGGCGGCGTTCTCGCCCTCCTGCTGGGCTACGGGGGATACCGCGTCTGGAAGCGCCGCAAGGACGCAGCCGCAACTGATGACGGCAGCAGCATGCTGATGAGCGAGTTCCCTCCCGAGAGCAGCGGCGTGTTTGCGGCGGCGGGCGGGCAGAGTATTGATACCAGCGGCAACGCAAGCAGCCTCATCCATACCGATTTCAGCCAGTCGGGGCTTTCCGCCATCGATGCCGACGAAGGGGTCGACCCTGTGGCGGAAGCCGATGTCTACATGGCCTATGGGCGGGATGCGCAGGCCGAGGAAATCCTTCTCGATGCGCTCAAGGCGGATCCATCGCGTACGGCGATCCACCTCAAGCTGCTGGAAATTTACGCGCAACGCAAAAACGGAAAGCAGTTTGAAACAATTGCCGGAGAGCTTTATTCCCGTACCGGCGGTGTTGGGCCGGACTGGGAAAAAGCAGCTCAGATGGGAAGCAGGCTGGACCCGGGAAATCCTCTGTATGAAGGAGGAAAAACACAGGGGCCGACGGATGCGGATGTTTCCAGGTCTGAATCGCCTCACCTGCCCGCAGGTGGGGGTGGTACGGTAGCCGCCGCCATGGCAGCCGCCGCCATGCGTCATGACGGAGGATCGGGCGGAGAGAAAAATCCGGCGGGGACCCCGGCTGATCTGGATTTTTCCGGGTCCGTGCCGGTGATCGAACCGAGCGCCTCGCAGCTCAAAGATACCTGGGCCATGCCGGGCGCGTTATCCGGCGACCTGGGGCAATCCGATAACATCGCACCGCCTGCGGAGCCTGCGACGGTGGATGTCCCTGCTATTGACACGCTTGATCTTGATTTCGATCTTGATCTTGATGCAGGCGCTCCGCCGGAAACGCCCGCCAGCACGGCGCGGCATAATGCGGCGGTTGAAACCGACCCGTTGGGTAATGGCGCAACGCTGGATTTCGATCTCGACCTGAGCAATGGTCCCGCAACCGAACCGCCTGCCATGCAGGCGTCCCCGGTTCCCAGACCTGCCGGTCCGATCACGGCGGAACTCCGGTCTTCCGACCTGGTGTTTGATCTGGGCGACAGTAGCGCCCCCGCGGAGCAGGCCAAAGCCTCTCCCCCGGAGATCGCCCCGAAAGCATCCTCGCCACAGCCGGAACAAGACCGGCAAGCCGCTTTCCCGGGCAATGACAAAAGTGGGGTTGCGACAGTCCTGGGCAATGATATGGGGCTGGCGACCGTGGCGCAGCACGGGCTGACGTTTGATCTGCCTGAGCTTGCTGCCAGCAAGCCGCTTGATGCGGACGATTTCAGTTTCGACATGAGCGAAACGGCCATTGATCCTGATATGCCCTTCCCCCGCAGCGACGATATGGTCGTTGATCTGGAAAGAAGCAATCTGGATGGCGGTCTGCTTGATTTCGGTTCCGATCAGGACGATATCGTGCCGCAGTCGCCGTCGTCGGCCCTTCCCGTGGCGGATATGCCTGCCGGAATGGGGGGCGAAATGGGGGACGATCACGAGGACGATGTCGACACCCGGCTTGAACTGGCGCGGGCTTATGATGAGATGGGTGACAGGGAAGGCGCCCGGGAGCTTCTTGAGGAAGTCATGCGCGAAGGGTCGCCGAAGCAGCAGTCTGACGCGCGCGCGATGCTCGACAGACTGGGCTGACGGATCAACGGATCCAGGAGCAATCCATGGCCGCCGCGAACAGTGTTTCGCGGCGGTTTTTTCGTTTCGTATGTCCCCTGCCATTGTTCTGCTGTTTTGCCTGTCAGGCATAACGCTGCTTAACCTGCTCGGTCCTGCCTGGCTGGTGGTGGCGGTAATGGGGTGTGTTTTTGCCGGTTTCCGGCTGGCGCGGGCAAGAACCTTGCGGCTGGTATTACGCTGCCGCATTCTGCTTGCGGCCATTTTCATCCTTTTTGCCTGGTTTACGCCCGGTGAGGCCCTCTTTGTTTCCTGGCCTGCGGCAGGCCCCAGCCATGAAGGGATGGCGCTGGCGCTGGTGCATGGAGGACGTTTGCTGGGTGCGCTCTGCCTTGTCGCTGTCCTGCTGGAGCGGCTGCCTGCCCCATCCCTTGTCGGTGCTTTTTATACGCTGTGTTCGCCTTTATCCGCTCTGGGAGTCGCTGTGGACCGGCTGGCGCTGCGCCTGCTGCTTGTTCTCAGGTATGCGGATGAGGTCGGCGGCGGATATGAGAGCCTGCGGCGCTGGCTGGCGCAGGATGATTTTTCCTGTGAACCGGTCCTGCTGCGCCGTGATCCTTTGGGCCGGAAAGAAAAGATGATGGCGGCGGGCATGCTTGCCGCCCTGTGCGCGGTCTGGTATTTCCCGTAAACACAGGATAGCCGCGGAGATACCATGACAAGAATCGCCCTTGGCGTCGAATATGCCGGGGATGGCTTTGAAGGCTGGCAGAGCCAGCATCACGGGCGGACCGTGCAGGATGTGCTGGAGCGGGCGCTGGCGCTGGTTGCGGGAGAAGCAGTGCGCACGCACTGCGCCGGGCGTACCGATGCGGGTGTTCATGCCACGGCCCAGACCGTCCATTTCGACACGGCCGCCAGACGTCCGCTTTCCGCCTGGATTCGCGGGGTTAACCGCCATCTTCCTCCGGCGGTCGCGGTCAGATGGTCTATGGAGGCCGATCCGGATTTTCATGCCCGTTTTTGCGCGGTGGAGCGGCGTTACCGCTACATCCTGTTCAACGCGCCCGTCCGGCCCGCGCTGCTGGCGGGAAAGGCAGGGTGGTTCCACCGCCCGCTGGACGTGGAAAAAATGGCGCAGGCTGTCGCCTGTCTTCCCGGGCGGCATGACTTTTCAGCTTTCCGCTCTTCCCGCTGCCAGTCGAAAACGCCAGTGCGTCATATGTACGAAGCAAGCGTGGCGCGCCAGGGCGACTATCTGCTGTTCGATTTTCGCGCCAACGGATTTCTCCATCACATGGTGCGCAACCTTGTGGGATCGCTGGTGTATATCGGCAAGGGCGCTTACCCCGCGGAATGGCTGGCTGAACTGCTGGCCAGCGGCGAACGTGACTGCATCGCCCCCACCTTTGCGCCGGATGGCCTGTATCTGTGCGGCGTGCGCTACCTGGAACGTTGGTCGCTGCCGGGCGATGGGCGTATCATCGCGCTGCCTCATCTACCTCTTGGCTGAATGCTCCGGACCAGAATAAAAATATGCGGCCTCACGCGGCCGGAAGACGTGCGCGCGGCCGTGTCCGCGGGGGCGGATGCGGTCGGGTTCGTGTTCTATCCGCCCAGTCCGCGCCATGTTTCGCCGGAGCAGGCAGCCCGCCTGGCTGAACTGCTGCCGCCGTTCGTGACGGCGGTTGGCCTCTTTGTAAACGCTTCCAGGGATTTCATCTCCGGGGTGCTCTCCACCGTGCCGCTGCAACTGCTGCAGTTTCATGGCGATGAGAGCGAGGCCGACTGCTCTTGCCACGGCCTGCCGTGGATCAGGGCGGCGCGGATGCGGCCGGGGGTCGATCTGCTAGAATTCGCCTCTTCTCACCCCCGCGCCCGGGGACTCCTGCTTGATGCCTTCGTTGATGGCTATGGCGGCGGCGGGCGGACTTTCGACTGGTCGCTGATTCCTGCCGGATTCGACCGGCCACTTATCCTGTCCGGCGGACTCGATTCCGGTAACGTGGAAGAGGCGGTGCGCCGCGTCCGTCCGTGGGCGGTGGACGTATCCAGCGGCGTGGAAGCCGCGAAAGGAATCAAGGATGCGGAGAAAATCGCCGCATTTATTGCCGGAGTCCGAAATGCAGATGCCTGACGCGTCTTACCCGTTTCCCGACGCCAGGGGCCACTTTGGCCCCTACGGAGGCGTTTTCGTGGCCGAAACGCTCATCCCCGCGCTGGACGAACTGCGCCAGGCCTACGAGGCGTGCCGCGCCGATCCTGCGTTTATCGCCGAATACGAATACGAGCTCAAACACTACGTTGGTCGCCCAAGCCCGGTTTATCACGCACGGCGCTGGTCGGATACGCTGGGCGGCGCGCAGATCTACCTGAAGCGGGAAGACCTCAATCACACTGGCGCGCACAAGGTTAATAACTGCATCGGCCAGGCGCTGCTGGCCCGCCGCATGGGCAAGCCGCGCGTTATTGCCGAAACCGGCGCCGGGCAGCACGGCGTCGCCACCGCGACCATCGCGGCGCGCTATGGCATGGAGTGCGTGGTTTACATGGGCGCGGAGGATGTAAAGCGCCAGGCGGCGAACGTTTACCGCATGAAGCTGCTGGGGGCGGAAGTCGTCCCGGTGACATCGGGTTCGAAAACGCTCAAGGATGCGCTCAACGAAGCGATGCGTGACTGGGTGACGAATGTCGCCAGCACGTTCTACATCATCGGCACGGCGGCGGGTCCGCACCCGTATCCGGCGATGGTGCGCGATTTCCAGACCGTGATCGGCAGGGAATGCCTGACGCAGATGCCCGAAATGACCGGCCGCCAGCCGGATTACGTCATTGCCTGCGTTGGCGGCGGTTCCAATGCGATCGGTATTTTCCATCCTTACATCGGCATCGAGGGCGTCAGGCTTGTCGGAGTCGAGGCCGCCGGTGAAGGGCTCGAAAGCGGCCGCCATGCCGCCCCGCTTGCTTCCGGAGCCAGGGCCGGTGTGCTGCATGGCAACCGCACCTGCCTGATGCAGGATGAGGACGGGCAGATCATCGAAACCCATTCCATTTCCGCCGGGCTCGATTATCCCGGCGTCGGCCCCGAGCACGCCTGGCTCAGGGATAGCGGCCGGGCTGAATATGCGGGCATCACCGATGCGGAAGCTCTGCAGGCGTTCCATGACCTGTGCCGCTTCGAAGGCATCATCCCCGCGCTGGAGTCGTCGCATGCGCTGGCTTACGCGGCGAAGCTCGCGCCGACGCTGCCGCGGGACCGCGTCCTGCTCGTCAACCTTTCCGGGCGCGGCGACAAGGACATGCACACGGTCGCCGAGCGCTCGGGCATCCGGTTCTGAACCCCGCGCAACGTTACGGCCCATAACCAGAAACACCTATGTCGAAAATCCAGACTACCTTCCAGCGCCTGCAGGCAGCCGGGCGCAAGGCGCTGATTCCCTTCATCACCGCGGGCGATCCCGATCCCGCCCTGACCGTGTCGCTGATGCATGGCCTTGTCGCTGGAGGGGCGGACATCATCGAGCTGGGCGTGCCGTTTTCCGATCCGATGGCCGACGGGCCGACAATCCAGCGCGCATCGGAACGCGCGCTCGCGCAGGGGATGAGCCTGCGCAAGGTGCTTGAGATGGTGCGCGCGTTCCGCCGTGACGATGCCGCCACCCCGGTGGTGCTGATGGGCTACGCCAATCCGGTTGAGGCGATGGGGGCGGAAGCGTTTATCGCGGCGGCGGTGGACGCGGGTGTGGATGGCGTGCTGACCGTCGATTACCCGCCGGAAGAATGCGCGGATTTCGCCGCAGCGGCGCGCGCCAGCGGGCTTGATCCCATTTTCCTGCTCGCGCCGACTTCAACCGGGGAGCGCATCGCCGCGGCCGCCCGCGCGGGCAGCGGCTACATCTACTACGTTTCCCTGAAAGGCGTCACCGGCGCGGGACATCTGGATTTCGGCGAGGTAGCGCGGCGCATTCCGCAGATCCGCGCCGCCGCCGGCATGCCGGTGGGGGTCGGATTCGGCATCCGCGATGCGGATAGCGCCCGCCGCATCGGCGCCGTGGCCGACGCGGTGGTGATCGGCAGCCGCATCATCGAGGAAATCTCGCACAGCCCGCGTGAACAGGCTGTCGCCAACGTCACCGCTTTTCTCAGGAGTATCCGCGCCGCGCTTGATGCTCCCGATCCCACCGCAGGAAGACTCCAATGAGCTGGCTCCAGAAACTGCTGCCCCCGAGGATCAAACGCAACGATCCGGCCGCGCGCAACAAGTCGATTCCCGAAGGGCTGTGGAGCAAGTGCCCGTCGTGCGAGGCAGTGCTGTACCGCTCGGATCTCGAAAGCAACCAGGGCGTGTGCCCCAAGTGCGGGCACCACCAGCGGCTGCGCGCGCGGGTGCGCCTCGACCAGCTGCTCGATGCGGAAGGGCGCTTTGAAATCGGCGCGGAGGTGCTGCCGGTCGATTCCCTCAAGTTCAAGGATTCACGGCGTTACCCCGAACGCCTTTCCGCCGCCTGCGACGATACGGGCGAAGCTGACGCCATGGTTGTCATGCAGGGCGCGATCCTGACCGTGCCCGTGGTGGTCGCCTGCTTCGAATTTGAGTTTCTCGGCGGCTCGATGGGATCCGTGGTCGGCGAGCGTTTCGTACGCGGCGCGCAGGTTGCGCTGGAACAGCGTCTGCCGTTCATCTGCATCACCGCCTCTGGCGGCGCGCGCATGCAGGAAGGGCTGTTTTCGCTGATGCAGATGGCCAAGACCACGGCGGTGCTGACCCAGCTCGCACAGCGCAGGCTGCCCTTTCTGACCATTCTCACCGATCCCACCATGGGCGGCGTGTCGGCCAGTTTCGCCTTCATGGGGGATGTGGTGATCGCCGAACCCGGCGCGCTGATCGGCTTCGCCGGTCCGCGCGTGATTGAGCAGACCGTGCGCGAAACCCTTCCGGAGGGCTTTCAGCGCGCTGAATTCCTGCTGGAAAAAGGCGCGGTGGACATGATTGTCGACCGCCGCGAGATGCGCGAGCAGGTCGCCGGCCTGCTGACCCTGCTTAACCGCCAGCCCTCGGTGAAGGCCTGACGGGCGGTGGGTCAGGACAGCATGTTTCCGCAGACACTGGAGGGCTGGCTCGCCCTGCTGGAGCGCCGCCATGGACAGGCGATCCGCCTCGGCCTTGAGCGCGTGCAGACGGTGCGCGCGGCGCTCGGCCCGGACCCTTCCGCGGTGGTAATCACCGTTGGCGGCACGAATGGCAAAGGGTCTACCTGCGCCATACTGGAAACCATCCTGTGCGCCGAGGGCTACCGCGTTGGCTGCTACACATCGCCCCACCTGCTGCGTTACAGCGAGCGCGTGCGCATCAATGGATGCGAGGTTGACGATGAGCGGCTTGCCGCCGCATTCGAAGAAGTCGAGCGGGCGCGCGGCGAAGTTCCACTCACCTATTTTGAACATGGCACGCTGGCCGCCTGGTCGGTATTCCGCGCGGCGGAACTGGATGTCATCATCCTCGAAGTCGGGCTCGGCGGACGTCTGGATGCGGTGAATGCCATTGATGCCGATTGCGCCGTCGTCACCGGTGTGGCGATGGATCACATGAACCTGCTTGGGGACGACCGCGAGCGCATTGGTTTTGAAAAGGCGGGTATTTTCCGCGCCGGACGGCCTGCGGTCTGCGGCGATCCGCAGCCGCCAGCCACGCTTGTCGCCCATGCCGCCGCGATCGGCGCCCAGCTATGGATCAGCGGGCGGGATTTCGGCTTTGGCGGCGACCGCCAGCAATGGGGCTACTGGCGCTACTCTACCCTGCCAGCCGGCGGCCCGCTCAACCGGCGCGGCGGGCTGGCCTATCCGGCGCTGCGCGGGGCCAACCAGCTGCTCAATGCCGCAACAGCGATAACCGCGCTCGACACCCTGCGCGCCCGCATTCCGGTATCGATGCAGGCGATCCGCCAGGGGTTGATGCTGGTCGATGCGCCGGGACGCTTCCAGGTGCTGCCAGGCAAACCGGCGGTGGTGCTGGATGTCGCCCACAACCCGCAGGCGGCGGGCGTGCTTGCGGAAAATCTCTCCAGCATGGGGTTTTATCCCGAAACGTGGGCAGTGTGCGGCATGCTTGAAGATAAGGACGTGGGAGGCGTGGCCGTGCGGATGCGCGACCGCGCCGACCACTGGCTGCTCGCCTCCCTGCCGGGTGAGCGCGGCCTGAGCGCCGAAAAACTGGCGGAGCGTCTGCGCGCGGCAGGTGTCAATGGCGCAATAAGCTGTTTTGCTTCGCCCGCCGCAGCGTTTGCCGCAGCGCGGGAAAGCGCCGCCGAGGGTGATAGAATCGTGGCCTTTGGTTCATTTCTTACCGTAGCAGACGTACTTGCAGCCATCCGGACCGGGCGGCACTGAAGAGATTCTCGGGTGAGCGATACGGACAACCTCGAAATCAGGAAGCGCGCGCGTCGGCGTCTTGTCGGCGCCGCAGCGCTGGCATTGCTGGCGGCGATCGTGCTGCCGATAATGATGGAAGAAGAGCCGCGCGCGCCGGGCCAGGATATCCAGCTCACCATTCCCGGCCGTGATGAGGGTGCCTCCGCGCCTGAAACCGGACGTGCGGCGGAGGAAGAGCCGCAGCCCGCCGCGCCGCCGGGAGAACCGGCTGCGGCGCAGCCCGCTCCCGCTCCGGTCGCGCCACCACCGCCCCCAGCCGCCGCTCCGGCCAGATCCGCTACGCCCCCGCCGGACGCTGCTCCAGTCAAACCTTCCGCGCCGCCAGCCGCCGCCAGGCCCTCCGGGCGCGACAGCGAAGCCGCGCGTGTGCGGAATATTCTGGATGGCGCGTCAGTCCAGACGGGCCCGGGCGGTGAAAGCTTCATTCTGCAGATTGGCGCTTTTGGCGATACCGCGAAGGCGGGCGCGATCAGCAGCGAACTGAAAAAGCAGGGATTCGCCGCCTACACTGAAAAAAGCAACACGGTTACCCGCGTGAGAGTGGGCCCCTTCGGCAGCCGGAGCGAGGCAGAGAAAGCGGCCGCCAGTCTCAGGGCGCAGGGCCGCAGCGCTGTGCTTGTGCCGCGCTGAGAGCCGATGACGGTTTTCGATTATCTCTTTCTGGCTGTGCTGACGCTGTCCGCTGCGGTGGGTATGTGGCGCGGGCTGGTCAGTGAAATCATGGCGCTGGTGGCCTGGGCTGCGGCGTTGCTCGCGGCCTGGCGCTATGCGGGCGCGGCTGCGGAGCTGGTTGCGGACTGGATCGCCGATCCACTGTGGCAGCATATCGCTGGTTTCGCCCTGATTTTTATCGCCGTACTGGTTCTGGCCGCACTGCTGCGGTTTTTGCTGCGCGAATTGCTGCGCGCGGCCGGACTGGGCGCGGTTGACCGTTTTTTTGGCGCTGTCTTCGGCCTTGCACGCGGTCTGGCGATTGCATTCGTGGTGGTGTTGCTGGGCGGGCTGGCCGGTGTGGCGCGGGAACCCTGGTGGGTGAATGCGCTGTTTGCGCCGCCGCTTGAAACGGCGGTGATCGCCGCGAAGCCGTGGCTGCCGGATATGGTGGCGAGCAGAATTCGTTTCAGATAGGCAGAACTTTCATGTGCGGAATTCTTGGGGTGGTTGCGACAACCCCGGTCAATCAGTTGCTTTACGATGGGCTTCTTGTGCTTCAGCATCGCGGGCAGGATGCGGCGGGCATCGTTACCTCCGAAGGCGTCCGCTTTCACATGCACAAGGGTTCCGGCCTGGTGCGCGACGTTTTCCGCACGCGCAACATGCGCGGCCTTGAGGGAAACTGGGGAATCGGGCATGTCCGCTATCCCACCGCGGGCTCGGCTTACGACATTGCCGAGGCGCAGCCCTTTTACGTCAACTCCCCGTTCGGGTTGCTGCTGGCCCATAACGGCAATCTGACCAACTCGGAAGAACTCAAGCGCGAGATGTTTCTCGCCGATCTGCGCCACATCAACACCAGCTCCGATTCCGAGGTGCTGCTCAACGTTTTCGCGCATGAGCTGCAGGCCGCCTGTAACGGCCTGCGCCTTGACGAGGAGGCGGTGTTCCGCGCGGTAGCGGGGGTGCATCGCCGCTGCCGTGGCGCGTATGCGGCGGTAGTGATGATCGCGGGTTATGGGCTGCTCGCGTTCCGCGATCCTTACGGCATCCGTCCGCTGGTAATCGGCCGTAATGATGCGCCGGGCGGCGCCGAATGGATGGTGGCTTCCGAATCGGTGGCGCTCGATGTGCTCGGTTTCAGGCTGCTGCGCGATGTGGCGCCGGGCGAGGCGGTTCTGATCGACACCGCTGGCAATTTCCGTAGCCGCCAGTGTGCCGAAAAAACGGTTGAAGCGCCGTGCATGTTCGAGTTCGTTTATCTGGCTCGTCCGGACTCCATCATCGACGGCATTTCGGTTTACGACTCCCGGGTGAAAATGGGCGAGTTTCTGGCCGAGAAAATGAAGCGCACGCTGCCTCACGTGGCGGTGGACGTGGTGATCCCGATTCCCGACTCCAGCCGCCCCGCGGCCATGGAAATGGCGCACCGGCTGGGTTTGCCGTACCGCGAAGGTTTTGTCAAAAACCGCTATATCGGGCGCACCTTCATCATGCCGGGGCAGGCGAAGCGGCGTAAATCGGTACGCCAGAAACTCAACACCATCCGCCAGGAATTCATCGGCAAGCGGGTGCTGCTGGTGGATGATTCAATCGTGCGCGGCACGACGAGCAGGGAAATTGTCGCCATGGCGCGCGAGGCGGGCGCGGCAAAGGTCTATCTGGCGTCTGCGGCGCCGCCGGTGCGTCATGCCAACGTCTACGGTATCGACATGCCAACCCGCGGCGAGCTGATCGCGTCCGGGCGCGACGAGGCGCAGATCTGCGCCGAAATCGGCGCGGACGGGCTGATTTACCAGGATCTGCATGACCTGAAGGCCGCCGTGCAGGCGGTGAATCCGGCGGTGAGCTTCTTCGAAACCTCCTGTTTTGATGGCGCTTACATTACGGGCGACATCACCGCCGAATATCTGTCGGATATGGAAAACCAGCGTGGCGAGGGGAAAAACCCTGTGAGTGAAGAGCGTGACGGCGGGCAGATGGATCTCAACCTTGCCGCCCACTCCGACTGAAGCTGATATGCCAATGGACAGTTTTTCTTTTGATACGCTGGCGGTGCGGGCCGGTATTGAGCGTAGCCAGTTCAACGAACATTCCGAAGCGCTGTACCTGACTTCCAGCTTCGTTTTCGACAATGCCGCCCAGGCGGCGGCGCGTTTTTCCGGCGCGGAGGAGGGCAACGTCTACGCCCGTTTCTCCAATCCGACGGTGAGCGCGATGCAGACACGGCTCGCCGCGCTGGAAGGCGCGGAAGCCTGCATCGCCACGGCCTCGGGCATGTCGGCCATCCTGTCGCTGGTCATGGCGCTGCTGCAGGCGGGGGATCACATCGTCGCCTCCCGCGGACTGTTTGGCGCTACCCAGCAGCTGCTGGGCGGCATCATGACGAAATTTGGCATCGAAACGACCTTCGTACCAGCGACGGACCCCGCTGCCTGGCGGGCCGCGCTGACGCCGCGCACAAAGCTGCTCTTTACCGAAACGCCGTCCAATCCGCTGACCGAGGTGGCCGATATTGCCGCGCTCGCCGCCATCGCCCATGAAGCGGGCGCGCTGCTCGTGGTGGATAACTGCTTCTGCACGCCCGCCCTGCAGCGCCCCCTGGCGCTGGGTGCCGATGTGGTGGTGCATTCGGCAACGAAATATCTCGACGGCCAGGGGCGGGTGCTGGCCGGCGCCGTGCTCGGCGCGCGGACCATTACCGAAGAAGTGTTCCGTTTTCTCCGTACTGCCGGCCCCACGCTGTCGGCATTCAACGCCTGGGTGGTCCTGAAAGGGCTGGAAACACTGCGCATCCGCATGCAGGCGCAGTCGGCCACCGCGCTGGAGCTGGCGCGCTGGCTCGAAACCCTGCCGGGCGTGGCGCGGGTTTATTACCCCGGCCTGCCGTCCCACCCGCAGCACGCGCTGGCGATGCGGCAGCAGGAAAGCGGCGGCGCGATTCTCAGCTTCGAGGTGGAAGGAGGGCGGGAAGCGGCGTGGCGCGTTGTCGACGCCGTCCGGATGATCTCGATCACGGCCAATCTTGGCGATGCCAAAAGCACCATTACCCACCCGGCGACAACCACGCATGGCCGTATCTCGCCCGAGGCGCGCGCCGCTGCGGGGATTGGGGAAGGCTTGCTGCGTATTGCGGTCGGTCTTGAGTCTGTGGAAGACCTCCGGGCTGATCTGGCGCGCGGGCTGGGAGTCTGACCGCGCCGGCGGACATTTCCGGAACCGCCCTGCATGCGGGCGGTGAGGTATGCTTGGCCTTCCCGACCAGAATATAGCCATCAAACCGGACCGCAATCCATGAATACGCCGATTTTCCTGTGGGCCGCCGTCGCGCTGGCGGTTCTGGTGGCCGAACTGCTCTCCGGCACCATCTACCTGCTTGCCCTGGCGGCGGGGCTGACCATGGGCGCCGTGCTGCAGTGGCTGACCGGTTCCTGGTCCGTTGCCG
Source organism: Rhodocyclaceae bacterium (assembly GCA_031555955.1). Classification (GTDB taxonomy): domain Bacteria; phylum Pseudomonadota; class Gammaproteobacteria; order Burkholderiales; family Rhodocyclaceae; genus Azoarcus. The sequence goes on from JAVBTY010000024.1 coordinate 32,150, forward strand.
CCGGAGGGGCCGCGCTGGTGACCGCCGCCGGTTCCGCGCTGGCGCATCGCCTGCGCCGTTCCCGCCAGACATCAAGAATGATCGATGTTGATTTTGGCGGCGAGGCGCGCCTGCTCCGACCGCTCGGCGACGAACGCTGGCGCGTGGCTTTTCGCGGCGCGGAGTGGGATGCCCGCATCGCCAGCGGCGCTGAAAACGCGCATCCCGAAAAGATTGGCAAGGTCTGCGGGCGCGAGGGAAATCTGCTTGTTCTGACGCTTCACTGAAATCCGGGAGGAAAAAATATGGGCATGGAACTGTCTCTGGTCCCCGTTCTGCTTTTTGGGCTGCTGTTTGCCGCGATTGTTTTCGCATCGCGGGCGATTGTCGTTGTGCCGCAGCAGAGCGCCTATGTCGTCGAGCGCCTCGGACGTTACTGCGCCACGCTGGAAGCCGGGCTGCATGTCGTCGTGCCGTTCATCGACCGTATCGCCTACCGGCACAACCTGAAAGAGGTGCCTTACGATGTCGATCCGCAGGTCTGCATCACCCGGGATAACTCGCAGGTGAAGATCGACGGCATTCTGTACTACCAGGTGACCGAGGCGCGGCTGGCATCCTACGGCACCTCGAATTTTGAAATCGCCATCGAACAGCTCGCCAAGACGACGCTGCGTTCCGAGGCGGGTCGGCGCGATCTGGACAAGCTGCTCGAAGAGCGCGCGGACATCAACCAGGCGGTTGTTTCCGCGCTCGATGAGGCATCGCCGGGCTGGGGCGTGAAAGTGCTGCGTTACGAGATCAAGGACATCGTGCCGCCGGAATCCGTCCTCAAGGCGATGGAGAAGCAGATTACCGCCGAGCGGGAAAAGCGCGCCCTGATCGCCAAGTCGGAAGGCGAGAAGGCGCAGGAAATCAACGTTGCCGAAGGCGACCGCGCCGCGGCGATCGCCCGTTCGCAGGGCGACAAGGAGGCTGCGGTGAACCGGGCGCAGGGCGAGGCGCAGTCGATCATGCTGGTTGCAAAGGCCAGCGCCGAATCGATTCGCATGATCGCCAGCGCTATCGGCGAAGAAGGCGGCGAGCGCGCGGTTGCGCTGAAGGTGGCCGAACAGTACGTTGGAGCGTTCGGCAATATCGCCAAAGAAAGCAGCACGGTGGTGGTGCCGGCCAATTTCGGCGATCTGGCAAGCCTGATAACCGGCGCGCTGGGGATAATGAAAAAACCCTTGCAGTAAGGGCGGTGCGGGCGGCACGGGCGGAAATTTTCTGGCTGTGCGCCAGGCTGTGTGGTTTCCCCCGGTTACGCCGGATACTGCCCGCGCGGCGTCAGCTGTCCGCCGGAAAATTCAAGCCATGTGGCGGCATCGCGCCATTCCGCAAGCACCCAGCGTTCGCAGATCTGCCCGTCAACGTGATGTTCGTGGCGCGCGGGGCGATGGGTATGGCCGTGGATCAGCGTGGGCAGCCCGTGGGCGCGCAGCAGGTCCGTAACCGCTTCCGGACTCACGTCCATGATCGCCATGGATTTGGCCTGCTTGGCGGTTTCGCTGCGCAGCCGCAGGCTTTCGATGATGGCTTTGCGCTCATCCAGGGGCAGGGCAAGGAAGCCCGCCTGCCATTCTGGGTCGTGCACCTGCTGGCGGTAGGTCTGGTACGCGTGGTCGCCGGTGCACAGGGCGTCGCCATGGCTGAGCAGCAGCCTGCGCCCATCGACGGTGATTTCGCAGGGGTCGGAAATCAGCGTTGCGCCTGTTGCACGGGCAAAGGCGTCGCCGATCAGCAGATCGCGGTTGCCGTGCATGAACGCGGTTTTTACGCCGCGTTCCGCCAGCGTATGCAGTGCGGCGCAAACGCTTTGGTGCAGGGGCGCGTCCAGATCGTCATCGCCGGGCCAGGATTCGAACAGGTCGCCCAGTATCCACAGGCTGCCAGCCCGGGTGGCCGGACCGCGCAGGAAGGCGAGAAACGCCGCAGCGGTCGCGGGCCGGTCGACGGAAAGATGCAGGTCGGCGGCAAACAGCGCCGGAACTGGCGCTGCGATGCCGTCGGCCTGCAGCGTCTCAGACAATTTCGGCGCGCTCGATGATGACGTCTTCGCGCGGCACATCCTGGTAAAAGCCGCTGGAGCCGGTCTTGACCGCGCGGATGGCGTCAATAACATCGAGGCCGTCGCTGACCTTGCCGAAAACGCAGTAACCCCAGCCCTGGATATCGGCAGAGCGGTAATTGAGGAAATCGTTATCCGCCACGTTGATGAAAAACTGTGCGGAGGCCGAATGCGGTTCCTGGGTACGGGCCATGGCGATGGCGCCGGTTTCGTTCTTCAGCCCGTTATCGGCCTCGTTTTTGATTGGCGCGCGGGTTTCTTTCTGCTTCATGCCGGGTTCAAAACCGCCGCCCTGGATCATGAAACCATCGATGACGCGGTGGAAAATGGTGTTGTCGTAGTGGCCGGCCTGGACGTAGGCGAGAAAGTTTTCCACGGTCGCGGGCGCTTTTTCCGCGTCGAGGTCAAGAGTGATAACACCGAGGCTGGTATGCAGTCTGACTGCCATGTGATTTTTCCCTGCTGGTTGAGGTTGGGTTTGAGTTTTTGGATCAGGGTTTGGCGGCTGCGTCGGGTGCGGCAAGCTTGATGACAGTCGCCGCCTGGATCACCACCGGTTCGGACGGAACATTCTGAAACGGGCCGGCGTTGCGGGTGGGAACGTGGGCGATCTTGTCTACCACGTCCATGCCGCTGACGACCTTGCCGAATACGGCGTAGCCCCAGCCGTCCCTGCTGGGGTAGTCGAGCGAGGCGTTATTGGCGACATTGATGAAGAACTGGGCGCTGGCCGAATGCGGCGCCTGGGTGCGCGCCATGGCGATAGTGCCCGTTTCATTTTTCAGGCCGTTTTTGGCTTCGTTTTCGATCGGGTTGCGGGTTGGTTTCTGCTGCATGTCGATGTCGAAGCCGCCGCCCTGGATCATGAACCCGCTGATGACACGGTGGAAAATCGTGCCCTTGTAATGGCCGTCCTTCACGTACTGGAGGAAGTTGGCGACCGTTTTGGGGGCTTCCTTTTCGTAGAGCTCGATGATGATTTTTCCCTGGTTTGTCTGCAGTTCGACGTAGGGATTTTCCGCCATGGCGGCGCTCATGAAGCCGAGCAGGGCGAAAAGGGCGAGAAGGCGTTTCATGGGATCTCCGTTGTGTGATGGGGTGATGGGGGAAGGGGTTCCAGCAGCGGCAGCGTTCAGGCCGCGCCTTCGAAAACGATCCGCCAGCGGCCGCTTTCCTGTTTCCAGTACTGGCGCTTGCGCACCTTGTCGATATGTCCGTCGCTGCGGTATTCCTGCTCGAAGGTAACGACCGCCAGTTCGTCTTTGCCGGGATTGTGGAACATGCTGAGCTTGCCGATACCAATCCTGATCCAGCTACGCCCGTCCGCCACCCGGCGTTTCTGCGCCGTCCAGCCTGCGTAATCGAGGCTGTCGCTGCGGAATTCACGCGAATAATGGGACAGATAGCGCTCTGCGTCGAGGCTTTCCCAGTCGCGCCGCCAGGCTTCGACCGCTTCGTTGAGGCTGGCGCGCCGGGATTGCCAGTCGTCCAGTGACAGCCATTCTATTTCGTTGCTGATAATGACCGGGGTCAGGCCCGGTTCAATGTAGTTCGCCAGACTGAGCAGATCCGGGTTGGCGAGAACCACACAGCCTTCCGATGCTTTGGGCGGCCGCGCGTAGGTATCGCCCGGCGTGCCGTGCAGCCAGATGCCGTGGCCGGTACGGCCGAGGCGCTTGTCCCAGTCGTTGGGGTAGTTGATCGGGAAGGCGCCGCTGCCGTAGAAGTCGGGCAGGCGGGCGGGAGAAATGAAGGAGGTAATGTAATAAACGCCGAGCGGCGTGCGGTTATCCCCTTCGCGCGTCTTGTCCGCGCCCGCCTTGCCATGGCTGGCGTAGAAATCGGCCACGAAACGCGGTTTGCCGTCGTCGTTGCGGTAAACGTACAGGCGCGCGCGCTGGGCATCCACCACGATGGCGTAGCGCTGTTCCGGCCCCATCTGCAGCAGATAGCGCGGGACGTAATCCTGTGGGGGGCGGTCGCGGTAGGCGAGCAGACGCGCGCGCGCTTCTTCGCGCAGGTCTTCCAGCTCTTTCCGCGGCCCGTCCGCGTTGCCGAAAGCGGAGAGCTGGCGCGCGCGCGCCAGCAGCAGGTCGCCCTTTATCAGGTGGGCCAGACGGAAGTTGGGATGGGCCTGGAGCAGGGTTTCGGTCTGGTCGAGTGCGGCGTCGAGGCGGCTGTTTCCGATGTCCTCAAAAATTGTCTGCAATGCCGCTTCCGGCCCGGAAGCGGAGATGCCGCGCTCCGCTGCGGCTGCCGTCGTTCCTGTAGCGGCGATGGGAAGCAGGAGGGCGGTGGCCAGGAGAACGGCCTGCCGTCCGGCCCGGATGAGGAAGTGTCTATTCACCGGATTCAGCCGCCGATCCGTTCGCGCCGGATGCGCCAGATATTGTCGCGGAGCACGAATTCCAGCGTTTTCGCGGTAGAGCCGTTGAAACCGGCGGAGCGGTAATGCTGGCGGAAACGCACTGTTGCGTGGGCGCCGTCAACAGCGATACGGGGATTTTCAATCTGGACCGAAATGGGACCGCCCTTGCTGATGTTCTGTTCGCGTTCCCGCTCCCAGTCCTCGCGGGAGCGTTTGCCCGGCACATCGAAATCGTGGCCGTAGAACGCAAGATAGGCTTGCACATCCTTGGCGGACCAGGCCTGCGCCCAGTTTTTCGCGGTTTGCAGCACGTCGGCGCTGGCTGATGCGGTTTCCGTTGTTACGGCGGGTAGTTGCGCCTGCGCGGAAACTGTCGGCAGAGACGGTTCGATGGTGGGCCTGGATGCGGCCGGGGAAGGGGCAGCAGACTGTGGGGGGGCGTTCGCTGCGGCGGGCGGAAGGCGGAAGGCGGGGGCGATTTCTGCGATCAGCGCCAGTTGTGGCGCCGGTGGCGGCGCGCTGCGTCCGTTGCCGGTCTGAAGAGCCTTTCCGTACGCCTGGCTGGCCATCTGCGCATAGAGATCGCCCAGATTCTGGTGGGCGGTGGCATAGCTTGGGTGTGTGCGGATGGCGGCTTCGAGAGCCGCGCGCGCCTTGTCGAACTGATTCTGCCGGGCGTAGAGCACGGCAAGGTTGTTGTACGGTTCGGGCAGCGAAGGGAAGTCCCGGGTCAGTCCGAGAAAAACCGCGACGGCTTCGTTTGTGCGTCCCTGTTCGGCCAGGGCGATGCCCTTGAGGAGGCGGTCCTGTGAATCGCCCGGATTTCTGGCGGCGAGACTGTCCGCCTGCGTCGGAGTTTCGCCGGTTTTGCTCTGGCGGAGCAGGGGCCCTGTTTCCGCGCTCCCTTCGGCGGCGGATGCGGAGGCAGCGCCCAGAAGCAGCATCAATGCGGCCAGGGCCGGGGAAGGGCGGATTCTCATATGCTATACTGCACCGGCTGTGGGGCCGCGGTAGGGGCCGGTAAATAAACGGAGCATTCTAGCAATGCCCCCCGGCTATCACAATCGAATGTTCCCTTTGAGGGAAAACAGCAGAAGCGGAACCTCCGGGTTCTGTTTTTTTATGTCCCGCGCCCAGGCGCCGAAGCTGCCATGGTTCGCCGCTTTTGCGGGACACGGGTCCGGTAAAACAGATGCTTTCCATATACAACACGCTTTCCCGCACGAAACAGGATTTTCACCCTCTTGAGGCGGGAAAGGTGCGGATGTATGTATGCGGCATGACCGTTTACGATTACTGTCACCTTGGACATGCGCGCGTGATGGTGGCGTTTGACATGGTGGCGCGCTGGCTGCGGGCGAGCGGCTATACGGTGACGTATGTGCGGAACATTACCGACATTGATGACAAAATCATCCGCCGCGCGCAGGAAAACGGGGAATCCATCCGCGCGCTGACGGACCGCTTCATCGCCGCCATGCACGAGGATGCAGCCGCGCTCGGCGTGCTGCCGCCAGACCATGAGCCGCGCGCCACGGAGTATGTTAACAGCATGCAGGGCATGATCGGGCGTCTGCAGGAGAAAGGGCTGGCTTACGTCGCCGCCAGTCGTGATGTGTGCTATCCGGTGCGCAGCTTCCCCGGTTATGGGCGGCTTTCGGGCAAATCCGTTGATGAGCTGCGGGCGGGTGAGCGCGTCAGCATCGCCGAAGATAAAAATGATCCGCTCGATTTCGTGCTCTGGAAGCACGCCAGGGCGGAAGAGCCTGCCGATGCGCGCTGGGCTTCGCCCTGGGGTGACGGGCGTCCGGGCTGGCATATCGAATGTTCGGCGATGAGCTGCGACCTGCTCGGCGCGCAGTTCGATATTCACGGCGGCGGCCAGGATCTGCAGTTTCCGCACCATGAAAACGAGATCGCCCAGTCCGAGGGCGCGAACGGCGGTACGTTCGTCAATTACTGGATGCACAACGGTTTCGTGCGGGTCGACAATGAAAAAATGTCGAAATCACTGGGAAATTTTTTCACCATCCGCGATGTGCTGCGCCAGTACGACCCCGAAGTGATCCGGTTTTTTATCCTCCGGGCCCATTACCGGAGCCCGCTGAACTATTCGTCCGCCCATCTGGACGACGCCAGGAATGCGCTGTCCCGCCTGTACACGGCCCTGAAAAACACGCCAGAAGCAGCGGTGGATGTGGACTGGAATGAAGCGCATGCGCAGCGCTTCAGGGCAGCGATGGATGACGATTTCAATACCGCCGAAGCGGTTGCCGTACTGTTCGATCTTGCCAACGAAATCAACCGCACGGCTTCGGCTTCCCTTGCCGCCCAGCTGCGGGCGCTGGGCGGCGTGCTGGGGCTGCTGGGGCGCAACGCCCAGGCGTTCCTGCAGGCGGGTGCGGCGGAGGCGGAACAGGGCGGCCTTGAGCCCGCCGCAATCGAAAACCTGATCGCGGAGCGGGCCGCCGCCAAAAAGGCGAAAGATTACGCGCGGGCCGACCGCATCCGGGCCGATCTGCTTGCCGCCGGAATCGTGCTGGAAGATTCGGCGTCGGGCACAGGGTGGCGGCGCGCATAAGGCTGCTGGTTGGGCGCCGCTGGATGAATTGCGGGCGCGGCCATCCACTGCGCGCGCCGTTCCCGCGCTTTCGCAGGCGAAAGGTGCGCGGTAATGCGGGCTGGTCCGGTAACTCCAGGGGGGTTGAAGTGAAACAGATTTCCGTAGGCGATACCCGTCTTGAATACGTGCGCCGTCCGTCCGCGCACCCGCGCGAGGGCGCGCCTGTCATCGTGTTCCTGCACGAAGGACTGGGTTCGGTTTCAATGTGGCGCGATTTTCCGCAGCAGGTGGCTGACGCCACCGGGTGTGAGGCAGTGATTTACTCCCGCGCCGGTTATGGCCGCTCCAGCCCGGCCCGGCTGCCGCGCGCGGTGCGCTACATGCATGATGAAGGGCTGGCTGCGCTGCCTGCGCTGCTGTCGGCGCTGGAAATCAGGCGGCCCGTTCTGTTCGGACATTCCGATGGCGGCTCCATCGCGCTGATCTGCGCGGGCGGCGCGGGTATCCCGCTGGCCGGAGTTATCGCCGTGGCGCCGCATGTAATGGTGGAAGACGTCACCGTGGCGGGCATCATCCAGACGAAGCAGGTGTGGCAGAGCACCGATTTTCCCGCGCGCCTGGGCAAATACCATGACGATGCCGATGCGGTGTTCCGCGGCTGGAACGACATCTGGCTGCATCCGGATTTCCGCGCCTGGAATATCGAGGAATATCTGCCGCGCATCGCTTGCCCCGTGCTGGCGGTCCAGGGTGAGGACGATGAGTACGCCACGATGGATCAGCTCGACCGCATCGCCGCCGGTGCGCGCGACGTGGACCAGCTGCGTCTGGCCGACTGTCGCCATTCTCCGCACAAGGATCAGCCGCAGGCGGTGATCGAGGCTACGGCCGCCTTCGTCGAACGCCTGATGGAAGACCGCTGACGGCTGTTATAGCTCCGGCCCTCATTAAGTTTTATTTTCACGCTTATAAGCGCATGTTTTTCATACACAAAATATGCGGAAAAGCACTACACAATGCGGGCCGGATCAATAGCGCGAAGTCTGGCGGCGTGACTGCGTCACGGCGGGTGAAGGCCGGATTCGCGTATGCTTCCGCTCCCGGCCTGTCGCGGCCAGCCCTTCACATCCATGCTGGATCAGTCATGAAGCTTCAGCCCGTCATTCTTTCCGGAGGTTCCGGAACCCGTTTGTGGCCCCTGTCGCGTGAGCGCCACCCCAAGCAGCTACTCGCTCTGAACGGAGAGGACACTATGCTGCAGGCGACTGCCCGCAGGCTGGAAAACTTTTCCGGCCGTCTGCCGGTGGCGGCCGCGCCCATCGTGGTGTGCAACGAGGAATACCGCTTCATTACCGCGGAACAGCTGCGCGCCTGCGGCCAGGGCACGCAGCAGCTGGTGCTGGAGCCGGTTGGGCGCAACACCGCGCCGGCTCTTACGCTCGCCGCGCTCGCCGCGCAGCGCGATGCGGGGGAGGGCGATGCGGTGCTGCTGGTGATGCCCGCCGATCATGTGATCGACGACCGCGAGGCATTCTGCCGCGCTATTGACGCTGGGCTGGCCGCCGCGCTTGATGGCGCAATGGTGACTTTCGGCATCGTTCCCGACCGGGCTGAAACGGGTTACGGCTACATCCGCCCCGGCGCTGCCGCAGGTGAGGGCATCTGCGCGGTGGAAGCGTTCGTCGAAAAGCCGGATGCGAAAACCGCCGCGCGTTACATCGCTGACGGTTATCTGTGGAACAGCGGGCTGTTCATGATCCGCGCAAAGCTGTGGCTGAAGGCGATCGCCCACTTCGCTCCCGCGATGGCCGCCGCCTGCCGCACTGCTTTTGATGAGGCAAAGCAGGATAGCGATTTTATCCGTGTCGGACGCGAGCCGTTCGAAGCCTGCCCGTCGGACTCCATCGATTATGCGGTCATGGAAAAACTGGCGGGCGAACCGGGGCTGGGCATACCGCCGCGCGTGGCGCCGATGGATGCCGGCTGGTCCGACGTTGGCGCGTGGGACGCACTGTGGACGCTGGCGCGGCGCGACGAGGCGGGTAACGCGGCGTATGGCGACGTTCTTCTGGAGGACGCCCGTGACTGCCTGGTGCGGGCATCTGACCGCATGGTGGCCTGCCTTGGCGTGGATAATCTGGTCGTGGTGGAAACCCCGGACGCGGTGCTGGTGGCGCGGCGCGACCGCACCCAGGACGTGAAAAAAATCGTCGCCCGGCTCAAGGCCGAAGCCCGCCCGCAGGCCGAGGCGCATCGTAAAATCCATCGTCCGTGGGGCTATTACGATTCAATCGACGCCGGGGAGCGTTTTCAGGTCAAACGTATCGTGGTCAATCCCGGCTCCTGCCTGAGCCTGCAGATGCATCACCACCGCGCGGAACACTGGATTGTCGTGCACGGCACGGCGCGGGTGACGCGCGGGGAGGAAAGCTTCCTGCTCGCGGAAAACCAGTCCACCTACATTCCGCTCGGCGTTACGCATCGTCTGGAAAATCCCGGCAAGCTGCCGCTGGAAATGATCGAGGTCCAGTCGGGCGGCTATCTGGGCGAGGACGACATCGTCCGCTTCGAGGATACCTACGGGCGCGGCTGAGCGGGGCTGCCCCCGCCCGCGCGGCGGCGGTCTGTTACCAGAGCTGCCACCAGGGGCGGGTATCCTGGGGGCCGCCGGAAAAATAGACGCTTTCAGGGAAGTTCTTGCGCAGCACCCGGTCAGCGTCGTCGCGCAGGTCGTTCATGCCTAACGCATCGTAGCTTTTCACCAGCAGAAACAGCGCCTCCTCATTCGCAGGCGCATGCGGATAGCCCGCCACAGCGGCCTGGGCGCGGTTGACCGCCGCCACGTAAGCGCCGCGGCGGTAGTAATAGCGCGCCACGTGGACTTCATGTGAGGCCAGCCCATTCACCAGATACTGCATGCGTTTGTGGGAATCCTCGGCGTAGCGGCTTTCCGGGAAACGGGTGACCAGTTCGCGGAACGAATCGAACGCCGCGCGTGCGCCTTTCGGATCACGTTCGGACAGGTCCTGGTTGGAGACGCCGCCCAGCAGTCCGAGGTCTTCATTAAAGTTGACCAGCCCCTTCAGGTAATACACGTAATCGATGTTGGGATGATTCGGGTGGAGCTTGATGAAGCGGTCCGCCGCGGCCACAGCCAGCGCCGGTTCGTTGGACTTGTAGTAGGCGTAGGCGACCTCGATCTGCGCCTGCTGCGCGTAACGGCCGTAGGGGTAGCGCGCTTCCAGCTTTTCGAACATCTGGACGGCGCGGTCGTAACTGCCTTCCGACATGGCGCTTTTCGCCTCGGTATAAAGCCGTTGCGCGTTCCAGTCCGCCGTTTCGTCGATTTCGCCCGGCATGCCGCCGCAGCCGCCGATGAGCAGGGCGGCGATAATCGCTAAACTTCCGGAAATGAACCTGGCCATCGAAAAAACTCGCGTGAATGTGAATGAACCGGCGGATTATAGCCCAGCGGAAGGGGATGCCCTGCGGGATCCCCCGCGCTTTGCGCTGACGGCGCCAGCCGAATGCGCCGGTCTGCGTCTGGACCAGGCGCTGGCGCGTCTTTTTCCCGAACATTCGCGCAGCCGCCTGCAGGCATGGCTGCGCGAGGGCCGCATCCGGGTCGACGGCGTTTCGCCGCAGGCCAGCCGCAAGATCTGGGGCGGCGAACGCGTGGAGGTGGATGCCGCGCCCGCGCCGGAGGATGCGCAGCGGGCCGAGGATATCCCGCTGCGTATCGTGTTCGAGGATGAGGCGATCCTTGTGATCGACAAACCCGCCGGGCTGGTCGTCCACCCCGGCAGCGGCAACTGGAGCGGCACGCTGCTCAACGCCCTGCTGCACCATGCGCCGGAGCTGGCCGCCGTGCCGCGCGCGGGCATTGTGCACCGGCTGGACAAGGACACCAGCGGCCTGCTCGTGGTGGCCCGGACGCTGGAGGCGCAGACGGATCTGGTCCGCCAGCTGCAGGCGCGCACGGTGAAGCGGCATTATTTCGCCCTCGTCCATGGCGCGCCAGAGGCAGCGGGCGTGGTCGAAGCGCCGGTGGGCCGTCACCCGGTGCAGCGCACACGCATGGCGGTGGTCGGCGGTGGACGTCCGGCCCTGACGCATTACGCGGTGCGCGAACGCTTCGGGCGGAGCGCGCTGCTCGAATGCCGCCTTGAAACGGGACGGACGCACCAGATCCGCGTACACATGGCGCATCGCGGCCACCCCCTGGTGGGTGATCCCGTCTATGGCCTGCGCCGCAGCGGCGATGCGCTGCTCGACGCCTTTCCGCGCCAGGCGCTGCACGCGTTCCGCCTTGGCCTGGTCCACCCGGCGCGGGGGGAGGCGCTGGAATGGTCGGCGGACCTGCCCGGTGATTTTGCCGCGCTGCTTGCCGCGCTGCAGGCGGAAAAGCCGTGAGCGCGCCGTTCGCCCCCGACTGGCCCGCGCCGGACAGGGTGCGCGCGCTGGTCACGACCCGCTCCGGCGGCGTCAGCGCGCCGCCCTACGGCAGCTTCAACCTTGCGGAGCACGTCGGCGACGATTCCGCCGCGGTCGCCGCCAACCGCGCCCGCCTGCGCCGCATGCTGCCCGCCGCGCCGGTGTGGCTGGAGCAGGTGCATGGCATTTCCGTGGCGCGCGCCGATGCGGCTGGTGCGGCGGTGGGCGGTGGCGCGGTGCGTGCGGATGCTTCCGTAACCCGATCTCCCGCCACTGTCTGCGCGGTGCTCACAGCCGACTGCCTGCCCGTGCTGTTCTGCGATGACGCCGCAACCGTGGTGGGCGCGGCGCATGCCGGCTGGCGCGGCCTTGCCGGGGGCGTGCTGGAGGAAACGGTGGCGCGCCTGGAAGCACCGCCGCAAACGGTGCTGGCCTGGCTGGGCCCGGCGATTGGCCCGGCAGCCTTTCAGGTTGGCAATGAAGTGCGGGAGGCTTTTTTGCGTACAGAACCGGATGCGGCAGAAGCTTTTGCGCCTGATGGGTCCGGGAAATGGATTGCCGACCTGTTCGCCCTGGCCCGCCTGCGCCTTGCCCGGGCGGGCGTGACGCGGGTTTATGGCGGCGGACAGTGCACGCATGCGGATAGCGGGCGGTTTTATTCGTTTCGCCGCGAAGGCCGCACGGGCCGTTTTGCTTCGCTGATCTGGCTCGAACCGTGACGTGTTCGCCGCATTCACGCCGAAGGCATGGGCCTGCTATTGCCCGGAGGCTGGAACGGTTCTATCGTGGAGGCTCCGCCGTTTTCGCCCCGCGATGACTGGCGGAACCGGCCAGCGTGGCCGTATGTCCAGTTCAGGGAGAAATCGATGTCCGATTCAGACGGCAAGCAACCGGCCGCTGCGATGCAGGCGATGTTTGTTGCCGGGCAGCAGATGGCGCAAGGTTTTTTCGACATGGTGGCGCGCCAGCATGCGGCGATACAGGATTCCGGCGGCGCGGCGCTGCCAGGCGTGCCCCCGCCCGAAGTCCAGACCCTGACCCGGCTGCAGAAGGAGTTTGCCGACAGGCACATGGCGCTGTGGTCGGCCATGCTGGCGCGCCGGGATGGCGAGCCGGTCGAGCCGGTTGTGAGCGCGGAGGCGGGCGACCGCCGCTTCAGCTCGGAAGAATGGTCCCAGAGCCCGGTGTTTGATTACGTGCGCCAGGCCTATCTGATCAACGCGGGTTTTCTGCGCCAGATCGCGGATGAACTGCCGATTGCGGACGGGCGGGCGAAATCGCGCATCCAGTTTCTTACCCGGCAGTACATCGATGCGCTGGCGCCGACGAATTTCGCCGCGACCAACCCCGATTTCATCAGGGCGGCGCTCGAAACCAAAGGCGAGAGTATTTCCCGCGGCATCCAGAACCTGCTTTCCGACATGGAAAAAGGCCGCATTTCCATGACCGACGACGCGGCGTTCGAGGTGGGCCGCAACCTGGCGGTGACGCCGGGGGCGGTCATCTACGAAAACGATCTGATGCAGCTCCTCCAGTACTCGCCGCTGACCGAAAAGGTTGCGCAGGCGCCGCTGCTGATCGTGCCGCCGTGCATCAACAAGTTCTACATCATGGATCTCCAGCCGGAGAATTCACTGGTGCGCTTCATCGTTGAGCAGGGATTCACGGTTTTCCTCGTGTCGTGGAAAAACCCCGGTGCGGACGAAGGGACGTTCGCCTGGGACGATTATCTGGAAAAAGGCCCGCTTGCCGCGCTGGAAGTGGTGCGTTCCGTTACGAAGGTCAAAAAGCCCAACGTGCTCGGTTTCTGCGTGGGCGGCACGATCCTGACCTCCGCGCTGGCCGTTGCGGCGGCGCGCGGCGAGGATCCCGTTGCGAGTCTGACGCTGATGACCACACTGCTCGATTTTTCCGAAGCGGGCGAACTGGGCTGTCTGGTGGACGAGGCCAGCGTCACCGCGCGCGAAGCGGCCATCGGCAAGGGCGGGCTGCTCAAGGGGCAGGATCTCGCCAACGTTTTTTCCGCGCTGCGCGCCAACGATCTGATCTGGCAGTACGTGGTTGGCAACTATCTCAAGGGGCAAAAGCCGCAGCCTTTCGACCTGCTGTACTGGAATTCGGACGCAACCAACCTGCCAGGGCCGTTCCTGACCTGGTACCTGCGCAACATGTATCTGGAAAACAGTCTGCGCGTGCCGGGACGGCTGAAAATGCTCGGCTGCAAGGCCGATCTGGGCAAGGTCGGCGCGCCCGCCTATCTGCTTGCGGCGCGCGAGGATCACATCGTGCCGTGGAAAGGCGCCTATCACGGCCGTGCGCTGCTTGGCGGCGAGACAAAATTCGTGCTTGGCGCGAGCGGGCACATCGCCGGCGCGATCAATCCGGCTTCGAAAAACCGCCGCAGCTACTGGACGAACAGCAGCGATGCCGCTGATCCGGAAGAATGGCTCGCGGGCGCGGCCGAACAGAAGGGAAGCTGGTGGCTGGACTGGATCGAATGGCTGCGCCCGTACGGCGGCAAGCAGGTCGCCGCGCGCGGCCGTCTCGGCAGCACGAAATACGAACCGGGCGAACCCGCGCCGGGGCGCTACGTCAAGGCGCGCGCCTGACGCGGAGACTGCTGCAGGGGCCGGTGGCGGCGAGGGGCGCTGCCGGCCATGATGTTTCCCCCTCATAAACCAGATCACAAACAGAACGGGGGAGGAGAAACCATGTCAAGAGTTGCACTCGTAACCGGCGGAATGGGAGGGCTGGGCGAAGCCATCTGCATCAAGATGGCGGCGCTGGGGCACAAGGTGATCACAACGCATTCTCCGGGCAATAGCACGGCCGGGGAGTGGCTCAAAACCATGAACAACATGGGGTACGGCTTCAGGGCCTACGCCTGCGATGTGACGGATTTTGATTCGTGCAAGGCGTGCATTGACCAGGTCATCCGCGATGTCGGTCCGGTGGACGTGCTGGTGAATAACGCCGGTATTACCCGCGATATGACTTTCCGCAAGATGACGAAGGCGGACTGGGACGCGGTGATCCGGACCAACCTCGATTCGGTGTTCAACATGACGAAGCAGGTCATGGATGGCATGGTCGAGCGCAAGTGGGGACGGGTCATCAACGTTTCATCGGTCAATGGCCAGAAGGGCGCTTTCGGCCAGACCAACTATTCCGCCGCCAAGGCGGGCATGCACGGTTTCACCAAGGCGCTGGCGCTGGAGGTGGCGCGCAACGGCGTGACGGTGAACACGATTTCCCCCGGCTATATCGGCACCAAAATGGTGACGTCGATTCCGCAGGAGATTCTCGATTCCAAAATCCTGCCGCAGATTCCCGTCAGCCGCCTGGGCAAGCCGGAAGAAATCGCAGGCCTGGTCGCGTACCTGTCTTCGGAAGAGGCGGCGTTCGTGACTGGCGCCAACATTTCCATCAACGGCGGCCAGCATATGTTCTGATGCGCGTCCGTGGAGCCTGTCTGGAAATGGCGGGCCCCGCGTTTCCGGGCTGCGGCCGGTTCAGCCTTGGCGCGTTTTGCCCTCTGCGGGAAAAACGGATGCGGACAGGCCCGGAAGCGCCGCCGCCGCGTTGCGGCTGGTCATCTCCATCACTTCTTCCACCGTTATTCCGCGCAGTTCCGCAAGAATGGCGGCATAGCGGGCCAGATTGGCGGGGCTGTTGCGCTGCCCCGCCGCCCAGGCCGGGGGGATGTCGGGCGCATCGGTTTCCAGCACGATCGCATCAGGCGGCAAGGTCGCGGCGAGGGTGCGGATGCGCGTTGAGCCGTCGTAGCTCATCGCGCCGCCAAAGCCGAGCCTGAATCCCAGCTTCAGAAAAGCCTCGGCCTGCTGGCGGCTGCCGTTGAAGGCGTGCGCGATGCCGCCCGGCACGGGAATGCGCCGCAGGTGCGCGAGCACCGCATCCTGGGCGCGGCGCAGGTGCAGGATCACGGGCAGATCGTGGCGGCGGGCAAGGCGTAGCTGCCTGGTGAAAAAAAATTCCTGCCTTTCAGGGTCGATTCCAGGGGCGAAATGATCCAGCCCGATCTCGCCGACAGCGATGACGCCCGGTTCGCGCAGGCGTTGATCGAGCAGGTCGAGGTCGTCTTCACGCGCCGCGCCGGTGTAAAGCGGATGGATGCCGTAGGCGGGATAAATGTCCGGCGCCGCCGCCAGGGCTGCCACGCGCCCGAAACCGGGCGCGTCGACCGCGGGCAGAACGAAATGCGTTACCCCGGCCGTGCGCGCCGCCGCCAGGACGGCTTCGCGGTCGGGATCGAACGCTTCCGCGTCGAGGTGGATGTGGGTATCGACCAGCATGGCTGCCGCTGGCCGTGCGCGTTCAGCAGCCCTTCCACTCGGGTTTGCGTTTGCCGATGAAGGCGTCGATGCCTTCGGCGGCGTCATCGGCCATCATGTTGCAGGCCATGGTTTCTGCGGCCAGCTGGTAGGCCGCGTCCATGCCCATTTCCAGCTGGCGGTAGAACATCTGCTTGCCCATGCGGATGGCGAGCGGGGATTTTGCGATGATGGAGGCGGCGAGCGCGCTCACGGTTTCATCCAGACGCTCCAGCGGCACGACGCGGTTCACCAGCCCGCGGCGCTGCGCTTCGGCGGCATCGATGAAGTCGCCGGTGACGAGCATTTCGAACGCTTCCTTGCGCCCCATGTTGCGCGACAGCCCGACGCTGGGCGTGGCGCAGAACAGGCCGACGTTGATGCCGGAAACGGCGAAGCGGGCAACGTCGGCGGCCACCGCCAGATCACACATCGAAACCAGCTGGCAACCGGCGGCGGTGGCGATGCCGTGCACGCGGGCGATCACGGGCTGCGGCATTTCGGTGAGTTTCATCATGAATCTGCCGCACAGGCGGAACAGATCCTGGTAGAAACCCGGCGTGCGGTTGCCGCGCATTTCCTTCAGATCGTGCCCGGCGCAGAAAGCCTTGCCTTCGCCCGAGAGCACCACCACACGCACGGCAGGATTAGCGGCGATGGCGTCGATTTCGGCGATCAGCGCTTCCAGCATTGCGTGCGAGAGCGAGTTGAACTGGGCGGGGCGGTTGAGTGTGAGCCGGGCGATGCCGCCATCGTCGTGGCGCAGCAGCATTTTCTCGTCGGCGGCTTGCAGGGTGGTGCTCATCTGTCTTCTCCTCTTTCCCCAAGGGGTATTAACGGCCGGGATGCGCCTTCGTTTTCCGTGTCGCGGCGGCGCACGGCCAGCAGTTTACCGTTACCTGGCGGGCGTGGCGGTTTTCGTGGCGATTCCCGGGAAAGGGGCTGTCTATTGTCGGGTCATCTTTTGCACGACAATGTCGGCGATTCCGAGCAGGGCGGCTCCCAGCAACGACTTGAATGTCGCGCCGGGAACCAGCGGCAGTCCGCCGACGGCGAGGGCTTTCTGCGTGCTGCTCATCGCCGCCAGCCAGATTCCGCCAAGGATCAGACAGAGTGCGTTCCCGGCCAGGAAAATAGCGAACATGGTGAACAGGGAAGCTGTCCGTCTACCATTGGCGCAACGCCCGGCCAGCCAGCCGGTGAGCGCGCCCGCGACGGGAAACGCCAGCAGATAGCCGCCCGTGGGGCCGAGGAAGCGGGCAAAGCCTCCCGTGCCTCCGGAAAACACGGGCAGGCCCAGCGCGCCCAGCGCCAGCCAGGCGAGAATCGTCAGGCCGCCCAGCCGCCAGCCGAACAGTGCGCCAGCAAGCGTTACCGCCAGGGTTTGCAGGGTGATGGGCACCGGCGCAAGCGGGATGCTGGCGTATGACGATGCGGTGAGCGCCAGAACGCCTGCGGACAGGGCCAGAATTTTTGCGGCCACACCCCGGCGCTGCAGCCAGGTGGAAAAATTTGCCGCAGGAGGCGTTTGAGCCGGAGAGGCTGGCGCGGGGCATTCCCGGACGGCGGCGGGCGCTGTCATGTCAGCCCGTCTTTCCGCAGCTTTTGTTCCCCGGCGTAGTAACGGGCAGCGTGCTTATCCAGTTTCCAATCTGGCTGTTCAGCGTCTGGGCCGCGGCGCGATACGCGGCAACGCCGCCTTCCGCGTCCGGCGAGGGGGTGTCGCTGTCCACGCTGAAGCGCTGGCTGGCCAGCGGCGTTTCTCCCCGGGCGGGAAGCCAGCTTGCGCGCAGAACGATGGCGGCCCGGCTGCGTTCGGGGGTTTCGAATGTCTGCACGAATTCGTCCAGTTCGATCCGGAGGCGGCAGCCGCTGCCCGTGCTTTCGCCCGCGCCAAGCCCACGGGCGAGGCTCAGGGAGAGCATTTCGTCGGGCTGGGCGGCCCAGCGGCTTCTGGTATAGGCGCGGCGGCGCGAGGGCTGGTCCCAGCCGAGGCGGTATTGCATGGCGCTGCTGTGCAGCCACGGCGGCGCGGTGACGGTAACCGAGGCGGGCGCTTCTGCCCGCGCGGCAGGCGCGGCGGTATTGATGCCGAGATCGTGTACCGCCATCGGTTCCGGCGGCGTTACGAGACTGCTGCAGCCCGCGAGCATCACCAGGAGGGTGCAGGGAAAGGTGCGTGAAAGGAGGGAATGCATGGCGGCTCCGGAAGGGATGTCAGTGCGCCGGACTGAAGCCGGGTTCGCCCGGCCCGGGCCGGGTTTCTCCGCGCCCGGAGATCAGCAGCTGCGGCGAGGTTTCGACTTCTTCAATGAGATGCCCGAGGCGGCGGGAAGAAACCGTCAGCTCGCGCAGCAGTTCGTTGAGCCGGGGCAGGGTGCCGTTGCTCAGACCATTGCCGGTATTCTGGACCGCGTGGTCCACATGTTCCGCCGTGGTGGCGAGACGTCCGATCAGCGTGCGCGCCTCGGCCATCGCCGGGGAAATTTCACCCGATGCGCGTTCGAGGTTGTCCAGCACCGCCTCGAGTCTTTTCACATTTTCCGGGCTGAAGGCGCTGCGGATCGAGGCCAGCGTGCGCGGCGCTTCGGCGAAGGTGCGGTCGAAGCCGGTAATCCCTGATTCGAGCCGGTCGATCGTGTCGCGGAGGCGGGCGGTATTTTCGTCGTTGAACAGGCTGGCGATCTGTTCCGCCGTGGCCCTGAAACGCTGCGCGGCGGCGAGGGCAGTGTCCGTGATCTGCTCCATCAGCCCCGCCTCCAGCGGCAGGCGCGGCGGCTCGCCGCCCTCGCCGGTGAGCGGCGTGGGATCGGCGCCGGAATCCTCCAGCTGCACATAGGCCAGGCCGGTGACGCCCTGCGTGCCCAGTTGCGCCCGCGTCGAGCGGGTGACGGGAATATTGGCGCGGATACGGATGTGCACGAGGATGTTGCGCGGATCTGCCGGGTCGATGCTGATCCGGCTCACATTGCCCGCCGCCATGCCGCGAAAGCGCACCCGCCCCTGTTCGGAAAGGCCGTTGATCGAGCCCCGGGAAACCAGGGTGTATTCGCGCATGCTTTCCCGGCTGCCCGAAAACCACCACACGGCGACGGCCAGCGCGATACCCAGCGCAAGAACGAAAAGCCCCGCCATGATGGCGTGAGCGCGGTTTTCCATCTGTCAGTCTCCCAGTTGCCGGGCGAAGGCGCGGCGTCCTTGTTCACCATGAAAAAAGCCGTTGACGAACGGATGATCCAGCGCAAGCGTGTCCCTGATCGGGGCGTAGGACAGGATGCGTTTTTCCGCCAGCACCGCGACCTTGCTCGCCAGCGCCGCGAGCGTGTCCAGATCGTGCGTGACCAGGATGACGGTCAGGCCAAGCTGGGCGTGCAGCGCGCGGATCAGTTCGACAAACGCCATGCTGCGGTCGGGGTCGAGCCCGGCGGTGGGCTCATCGAGCAGCAGCAGTTCCGGTTCCAGCGCCAGCGCCCGGGCGAGCGCGGCGCGCTTGATCATGCCGCCGGACAGCTCCGCCGGCATCAGCAGCGCATGTTCCGGCTCCATTTCCACCATGGCGAGCTTGAGCGCCACCAGATCGCTGATTTCCGCCCCGGTGGCGCTGCCTTCTTCCCGTAGCGGGAAGGCGATGTTTTCGCCCACGCTGAAGGCGGAAAACAGCGCGCCCTGCTGGAACAGCACGCCAAAACGGCGGCGGCGCGCGGCCTGTTCGTTGAGCGGGCCGGAAAAGAGCGGCTCGCCGAACAGCTTCACCTCGCCCGCCGCGGGTCGGGTCAGACCGATGATGTGGCGCAGCAGCGTTGTTTTTCCGCTGCCCGAACCGCCCACCAGCGCCACGATTTCGCCGCGCTCCACCGCGAGATCCACGCCGTCGTGCACCACGTTGCGCCCGAAGCGGGTCACGATGCCTTCCAGCTCGATCACGGGCGGCGCGCTCATGCTCCCGGAATCCCGATGCCGCGCGTGGCGATGGCGAAAATGGCGTCGACCAGAATGACGATGGTGATCGCCGACACCACCGAGGCCGTTGTATTGGCCGACAGGCTTTCCGTGTTGGGACGCACGCGCAGGCCGAAATGGCAGGCGACGAGCGCGATCAGAAAGCCGAACACGGCTCCCTTGGCCAGGCCGATGAAAATGTTCGCCACCGGCACCACGCGCGGCAGCGTTTCGATAAAAAAGGTGAAGGAAAGCCCGAGTTCGATGCGGGCGGAAAACATGCCGCCGAGCAGCGCCACGGCCGATGTCCACAACACCAGCAGCGGCATCGCCAGCGAGAGGGCGGCCACCTTGGGCAGCACCAGCCGCAGCGAGCGCGAAATGCCCATTGCCGCCAGCGCGTCGATTTCTTCCGTCACGCGCATCACGCCCAGCTGCGCCGTCATCGCCGAGCCGGAACGCCCGGCCACCAGCACTGACACCAGCACCGGCCCCAGCTCGCGGATGATGCCCAGACCGAGGATGTTGACGATGAATACGTCCGCGCCGAAGGTTTTCAGCTGCAGGGCGGAGAGGTAGGACAGCACCACGCCGATGAGAAAGCCGACCAGCGCGGCCACCGGCATCGCCCGCACGCCGGTCTTGTACAGGTTGGCGGAAATTTCCAGCAACGGCCATTGCCCCGGATGGCGCAGAAGGTAAAGAAAATCCAGGCAAAGCTGGCCAAGCAGCGCGAGCCCGGCGCAGACGTGCGAGAAAAGGGAAAACAGGGCGCGGCCAAGGGTGGCCAGCGCATCCGCGGCGTTGAAGCGCGGCGCGCGCGGCAAGGTTCCGGCCGCTGCGGCGCGCGCGATGATCTGGCGATGCTGTTCGCCCACGGCGATGCGGCCGGGCCAGTTCCGCCCCCACGTCTGCCATAGCAGCACGGCTCCGAAACTGTCCAGCCGCTTCAGTCCGTGCAGCACCCACTCGGCATCGGCGGGCACGGCCGCCAGCTGCTGGCGGAAAAGGCCGATGCGCGCGGATAGCGTGTGCAGCGTCCAGTCTCCGGCCAGCATCGCCTGGCCGCTGGCGCTGTCGTAGGTGAATTCGGCCGGGGTGGTAGGCATGCGGCGCTCAGGCGGCGGGCCGGGCGGCGCGCACATGCAGGGTGCGGCCGACCAGCTGCCACTGCTGCTGTTCTTCTTCCAGCGCGGAAGCGGTCAGCGGCAGTTTCTGCAGCCAGCCCGGCGGGGAGGCGAGGGCGAAGCCGCGGCCATCCCGCGTGATGGTGACGGGGGGAATGCCGCGCTGGTCGCGCGCGCGGTGGATAAGCACGGCCAGGCGCAGGCAGACGATCAGCTGCCAGTCCGGGCTGCCGGCGTCGATGGCGGCGACCCGTTCGAGCTTGCCGCGATGCGCCAGCACAATGCGCCCGAGCCGCGTCTGGTCCATGCGCGAGAAGCCCGGCATGTCCGCATTGGAAAGGATGTAGGCGCTGTGTTTGTGGTAGCTGGCGTGGGCGACTGAAATGCCGGTTTCGTGCAGCATCGCCGCCCAGCGCAGAAAACGGCGGTCCGGATGGTCGGGCGAAGCGGCGGCCGGTTCAAGCTGGGCCAGAAAATGGCAGGCGGTATCGGCCACCTGCTCGGCCTGGCGCAGATCGACGCGGTAACGGGAGACGAAGGCGGTGACGGTGGCGTCGCGCAGATCGTGGTGGTGGTAGCGGCCAAGCAGATCGTAAAGCACGCCCAGACGCAGCGCGCCTTCGGAAAACGCCATGCGCTCCAGGCCGAATTCCTTGAAAACCGCGCTCATGATCGCCAGACCGCCAGGCAGCACTGGCACGCGGTCGCCTTTCAGGCCGGCCAGATCGACGGCGCCGATGTTGCCCGCGCGCAGCAGGATGGCCTTGAGTTTTTCCAGCCCGTCGCGGGTGATGCCCTGTTCCGAGAGGCCGTTCTGCTCCAGGATTTCCGTCAGCGCCTTGACCGAGCCGCTGGAACCGACCGCTTCTTCCCAGCCGGTTTCGCGGTAGGCGTGGGCGATGGTCTGCAGTTCGCGCCGCGCCGCCAGCTCCGCCTCTTTCAGGCCGCGTTTGTCGATGCGGCCGTTGGGAAAATGGTTCAGGCTGTAGCCGACGCAGCCCATGTAGATCGATTCGAGCATCAGCGGCTCGAAGCTTTTGCCGATAATGAATTCGGTCGAGCCGCCGCCGATGTCGACGATCAGTTGCTGGCGGTGCGGATCGGGCAGGGTGTGGGCAACGCCGACGTAGATCAGCCGCGCTTCTTCACGCCCGGCGATGACTTCGATCGGAAAACCAAGCGCGGCTTCGGCGCGGATCAGGAAATCCGGCGCGTTCCTGGCGACCCGCAGCGTGTTGGTGGCGACCGCGCGCACCGAATCGGCGGAAAAGCCGCCGAGCCGCTCATGAAAACGTTGCAGGGCGGCCACGCCGCGCTGCTGCGCGGCCATGTCGAGCCAGCGTTCCGGCGACAGGCCCGCAGCCAGGCGCACCGATTCTTTCAGGCCGTCGAGCGGGTAGATCTGGTCGTTGGCGATGCGTCCGACCTGAAGCCGGAAGCTGTTCGAGCCCAGATCGATCGCGGCGATCAGTTCTTGCATCATGATTGTTGAACAGGAGGCCAAAGCCCCGGGCGGCGCGGAAAGGCGCGTATTCTAGCATCGCCCTGGCATTGTTCCGCCGCCCCGTGGCGGAGCCGCCGGGCCCGTGCGGGGGAAATACCCCATAATCGGCGGCGTATCTTCCCGGCGGGAGTTTTTCATGTACGCACTGCCCGATCTTCAGCGCTTTCCGGTCGAGCACTTCATCAACCGCGAACTGTCCCTGCTGCGCTTCCAGCGCCGCGTGCTCGCGCAGGCCGCGGACAGAAGCGTGCCTTTGCTCGAACGGCTGCGTTTTCTGTGCATTGTCTCCAGCAATCTCGATGAGTTTTTCGAGATCCGCGTTTCCGGCATCAAGGAACAGATCCGCCTGGGGGGGCACGGCACGGGCAACGACGGCCTGCCGCCCGCCGAACAGCTGGCCCAGGTGAGCCGGGCCGTGCATGAGATCATCGCCGAACAGTACGCGCTGCTTAATGACGATATCCTGCCCGCGCTGGCGGCCGAGAGCATTGTTTTTCTCCGCCGTGGGCAGTGGAACGAATTCCAGCGCGAATGGATACGTGAATATTTCCTGCGCGAAGTCATGCCGGTGCTGACGCCGATCGGGCTTGATCCGGCGCACCCGTTTCCGCGCGTGCTCAACAAAAGCCTGAATTTCGCCGTCGAGCTGGAAGGGCGCGATGCCTTCGGGCGCAATTCCCGCGCCGCCATCGTCCAGGCGCCGCGCGCCCTGCCGCGGGTTATCCGGCTGCCGGGCGAGATCTGCAGCCAGGAGTTTGCTTTCGTCTTTCTGTCCTCGATCCTGCACGACCATGTTGGCGAGCTGTTCAGCGGCATGAACGTGGTGGGCTGCTACCAGTTCCGCGTAACGCGCAATTCCGATCTTTTCGTCGACGAGGAGGAGGTCAAGGATCTGCGCGCCACGCTCAAGGGCGAACTGCAGCAGCGGCATTTTGGCGATGCGGTGCGGCTGGAGGTGGCGGACAACTGTTCCGGAGACATGGCGGATTTCCTTCTGCAGCACTTTCTTCTCGGGCGCGACGATCTCTACCGCGTGCCGGGTATCGTTAATCTGGTGCGGCTGATGCAGGCGCCCGACTGGGTGGACCGGCCGCATCTCAAATACCCGCCTTTCCGTCCGGGGCTGCCCAAGGCGCTGGAAAAGCGGCACGACGTTCTGGCCGTTATCCGCGCGCAGGATGTGCTGCTTCACCACCCGTTCCAGAGCTTTTCCCCGGTGATCGACCTGCTGCGCGCGGCGGCGGACGATCCGCAGGTGGTGGCGATCAAGATGACGGTCTATCGCACCGGCACCGATTCGGTGCTGATGGAGCACCTCGTCCGCGCCGCGCAGAAGGGTAAGGAAGTAACCGTGGTGCTGGAACTGATGGCCCGTTTCGATGAGGAGGCCAATATCTCCTGGGCCAACCGCCTGGAAGAGGCGGGCGCGCACGTCGTGTATGGCGTGTTCGGCTACAAGACCCACGCCAAGCTGCTGATGCTGGTACGGCGCGAAGAGCAGGGGCTGCGCCGTTACGTGCATCTGGGCACTGGCAACTATCACCCGGGCACCACCCGGTTTTACACGGATTTCGGCCTGCTGACCTGCAACGTGGAGATTGGCGAAGACGTCGCCGAAGTGTTCAAGCAGCTTACCGGCCTGGGCAAGGCGGCCGCGCTGCGCCACTTGTGGCAGGCGCCGTTCTCGCTTCAGGCCAACGTGATCGCCGCGATCGGGCGGGAAGCCGACAATGCCCGCGCTGGCGGCAAGGGCCGGATCATCGCCAAAATGAACGCGCTGCTTGAGCCCGAAACCATCGAGGCGCTGTACGCCGCCTCCCAGGCCGGAGTGGACATCGATCTGATCGTGCGCGGCCCGTGCGCGCTGCGCCCCGGTGTGCAAGGGCTGTCGGAGAACATCCGCGTCCGCTCCGTGATCGGGCGTTTCCTCGAACACCACCGCATTTTCCACTTCCACGCCGGGGGCGAGGATGCGGTCTATCTTTCCAGCGCCGACTGGATGGACCGCAACTTTTTCCGCCGCATCGAAATCGCTTTTCCCGTGCTTGATCCACGCCTGAAGCGCCGTGTGATGAAGGAGGGCCTGCGCCCCTATCTGGGCGACAACTGCCAGGCGTGGGAGATGCAGCCCGATGGCGCTTACCAGCGTAAAACGCCGCGCGGGGCGCGGCGTGTGGCGCAGCTTGCGCTGCTGGAAGAACTCTCCGCCGGAATCTGACTCCCGGCGGATCGGGGCCGTTCAGCCCGCGATAAGGGCAAAGGCGCTGACGACCTCAGGCGGCGCCTGCACCAGTTCCACCAGCACGCCTTCGCCACCCACGGGAAATTCCTCGTTGCCCTTGGGGTGGAGGAAGGTAATGTCGTAACCGGCGGCGCCGCGGCGGATGCCGCCCGGGGCAAAGCGCACGCCCTGCGCGGTGAGCCATTCCACCGCTTGGGGCAGATCATCCACCCACAGGCCGATGTGGTTGAGCGGTGTGGCGTGAACGGCGGGCTTCTTCTCCGGATCCAGCGGCTGCATCAGATCGACTTCGACCTTGAACGGGCCTTTGCCCATGGCGCAGATGTCTTCGTCCACGTTTTCGCGCTCGGACATGAAATTGCCGGTGACTTCAAGACCGAACATATCCACCCAGAGTGTTTTGAGCTTTTCCTTGCTGGGGCCGCCGATGGCGATCTGCTGGACACCGAGAACCTTGAACGGACGCTGGGACATGAAAACTCCTGCCGGAAGATGAAAATCAATAATTATAGAGGGCGCACGGACGGAAGCGCAGGGGTTTCCGCCGGTTCAGGGCTTACTCCCAGCTGACCTGGGCCGAGAAAAGATAGCCCGCGCCATAAACAGTCCTGATCAGGCGCGGATTCTGCGGATCGTCGTCGAGCTTGCGGCGCAGGCGGGAAATGCGCACGTCGATGCTGCGGTCGAAAGGGTCGATATCGCGTTCGCCAAGCAGCTGTTCACGCGACAGGATCTTGTTGGGGCGGCGCAGCAGCAGGGTCAGCAGGGCGGCTTCGGCGGAGGAAAGAGCGGTTTCGCGGCCATCCGGGGCGGCCAGGGCATGACGGCCGCTGTCGAAAGTCCAGCCCGCGAAGCGGGCGGTGGTGCGTTCGGCGGGCGGTGTTTCGGGCGCGGCGTGCTGATAGCGGCGCAGGATGGAGCGCACGCGGGCGACCAGTTCGCGCGGCTCGAACGGCTTGACGAGGTAATCGTCGGCTCCCAGTTCAAGCCCGAGCACGCGGTCGGTCACGTCGTTGCGTCCGGTCAGGATCAGCACCGCGCACGGACTGGCGTCCTGCAGCTCGCGCAGAACCTGCATGCCGTCCATGTCGGGCAGGCCAAGGTCGATGATGCACAGGTCCGGCGCGGTCTGGCGCGCGCGCGACAGCAGCTGGCGGCCGGTGGAAAGATGTTCGTAGCGGAAGCCGGATTCGCGCAGGCTGGCGCAGACGAGGCGGGCGATCTCGGCTTCATCCTCAAGCACGAAGATGATCGGGGAGGCGGGGTCGAACCGGGTCATGGGCATGGCGGGCCGGGCTCCTCTGGAAGCGGGGCGTTCAGTTCATCCAGCGCGGCGGCGAGCGCGGCCTGGTCGAAAGGCTTGTGCAGCACCGGGGTGTTCGCGGCAGCGGCTTCGGCGGCGCTGCCGGAAGCGTAACCGGTAATGAAGAGAATGGGCAGGGCGGGGCGCAGCGCGCGGGCGCGGGCGGCGAGTTCGCGCCCGCCGAGTCCGCCGGGCATAACGGTATCGGTGACGAGCACGGCGATTTCGGCCACGTTTTCGAGCAGCGCCAGCGCTTCCACACCGTTACCCGCCTCAAGCACCGGATAGCCGAGCGCGAGCAGCTGCAGGCGGATCACCTTGCGGACTTCGGGCTCGTCTTCCACCAGCAGTACGGGGCCTTCGTGCTGGCGCGCGGGGCGGGGGCTGTCCGCTGCGGGGGGCGGCTGCGTCTGCGGCGGCGGTATCACCGGCAATACGAAGCGGACGTTGGCGCCTTTGCCGGGATTGCTGAGAATGCGCAGGTTGCCGCCGGACTGGCGCAGAAAGCCATAGACCATCGACAGGCCGAGGCCGCTGCCGCTGCCGAAGGGCTTGGTGGTAAAGAACGGTTCGAACACGCGCGGCAGCAGCGCGGGGTCGATGCCGTGCCCGGTGTCGGAAACGTCGATCTGGATGTATTCGCCGGGCGGTATGTCGGCCAGACCGGCCAGGCTGCCGTCGAGCTGGCGGCGCGATACCTCGATGGTCAGCTCGCCCCCGTCCGGCATGGCGTCGCGGGCATTCAGCGCGAGGTTGAGCAGGGCGTTTTCAAGCTGGTGCGGGTCGACGAACGTATGGAGCGGCCTGTCTGGCAGACGCAGATGGATCTTGATCGTTTCCGGAATCGAGCGCGTCAGCAGATGCGACATGTTGCGCACGAGCGCGCCCACCTCGACCGCGCAGGGTTCCAGCGTCTGCTGGCGGGAAAAGGTCAGCAGCCGCCGGATCAGCTCCGCGCCGCGCTGCGCCGCCTGCAGCGCGGGATCGACGTACCCGGCGGCTTCGCCGGACACGGCGCGCAGCGCGGAGAGGTTGCCGATGATGATGGTGAGCAGGTTGTTGAAATCGTGGGCGAGGCCGCCGGTGAGCTGGCCCACCGCTTCCATTTTCTGCGCCTGTATCAGCGCGGCCTGGCTGGCTTTCTGTTCGGTGATGTCGATGGACATGACGAACACGCCGACGACGTTTCCGCTGGCATCGGTTTCCGGCACGATAACGCTGCGCGCGTGCATCGTGCGCCTGTCATCCCCCGTGCGGCTGTATTCGTAGCTCACGCGCCCGCCCGCGTAGGCCTGCTCCAGGTGAGGCTTTATCTGGCCGTAAGTTTCCTCGCCCAGCACTTCGCGGATGCTGCGCCCGATGATGGCGTCCCGGCTGGCGCCGAACCATTCGGCATAACCCCGGTTGGCGAACTGGTAGATTTCATCCCTGCCGATGTAGGCGATGAAGGCGGGAATCGAATCGATGATGAGCCGCAGGCGCGTTTCACTGCGGCGTAGCGCATCGGCGATCTGGTCGATCTCGCTATTGGCCGTGGCCAGCCGGGCATTGGCGGTTTCCAGCTCCGCCGTGCGGGTGCGCACGCGCTCTTCCAGCAGCGTGTTCTGCTGCTGGATTACTTCCTGGTAGCGGCGCTGCTCGGTGATATCGGTCCACAGCGAGACGAAACCCAGATTGGGCACTGGTACGCCGCGTATCGCAAGCACCCCGCCGTTGGGCCGTATCCGTTCGGTGTAATGCGGCTGGAACGCACGCGCGGCGGCGAGGCGCTCGGCGACGAGCGCGGAGGTGTCGCCCGGGCCGTATTCCCCGCGCTCGGCGTTGAAGCGGAGAAACTCCTCGAAGGGCGTGCCTGGGCGCACGAGCGATTCGGGCAGTTCCAGCAGGGCGAGGAAAGCCTTGTTCCACGCGACGAGCCTCGGTCCCGAGTCGAAAACGGCCAGGCCCTGGTCAAGCAGGTCGAGGCCGGCCAGCAGCAGATCGTAGCGGCGCCGCTGCTCTGGCGTGGGCGCGGATTCGATGGAAAGCGCCATGCGTAGGGTGTCTCCGGGCTGGATTCTGCAGGGGCGTTTAGCGGCCTTCTGGAGGCGATGGTGGCACATTTCGCCAGATTGCTGAAATGTCTGGATGATGCCCGTGGCAAGGGGCTAGAGCTCCGGATTTTCCCGTGAGTGCGCGTGGCATGAGAGGGGGTGGAAGGGCTGCGGCGGGCTGCATTGACGTTTACGTGAACGTAATTTAGATTGCCCCTGTTACCCAAAAAGCGTCTATGCGCGGATTAGTTGCGCCGGGCGTTGACCAACCAGGAGATGCAGAATGACCGACCTTAGCGTGAGCCAGAAGCTGATGCCCTACAAGCCGAAGAACAAGGTGCGTTTTGTCACCGCCGCTTCCCTGTTCGACGGCCATGACGCGTCGATCAACATCATGCGCCGCATCTTGCAGTCCACCGGCTCCGAAGTGATCCACCTCGGCCACAACCGCTCGGTGCAGGAAATCGTCAACGCCGCGCTGCAGGAGGACGTGCAGGGCATCGCCATTACCAGCTACCAGGGCGGCCACGTCGAATTCTTCAAGTACATGATCGACCTGCTCAAGGCCAACGGCGGCGAGCACATCAAGGTCTTCGGCGGCGGCGGCGGCGTCATCGTGCCGTCCGAGATCAAGGAATTGCACGCCTACGGCGTCAGCCGCATCTACGCGCCGGA
>JAVBTY010000049.1:0-31754 GCA_031555955.1 Rhodocyclaceae bacterium
GATTCGCGGCACGCTCGGCCGCCTGCTGTTTTCCGGCGACGAGGTGAAGAAGGCGGTGAAGGTGATCTCCGGCGGCGAACAGGGCCGCATGCTGTTCGGCAAGCTGATGCTGTCCCGCCCCAACGTGCTGCTGATGGACGAGCCGACCAACCACCTCGACATGGAATCCATCGAAGCGCTCAACACCGGCCTGGACAAGTTCGCCGGTACGCTGATCTTCGTCTCCCACGACCGCGAGTTCGTCAGCTCGCTCGCCAACCGTCTCATCGAAATCAGGCTCGATGGCCGCATCATCGATTATCGCGGCACTTACGAGGAATACCTCGCCAGCCAGGGGCTGGAATAAAGCCGCCCGAAAAAACCCCCAAAAGCCGCCCGGCGCGGCCGGAATATTTTTACGGCATTCCCCGTCCTGCGCCGCGCGCCAGGCGGGGCAACAGCGTTCCATCGGCTACAATCGCTCCCACTCCGGCCCTGCGCCGGGAAACCGGAAAGCAGGCAACGGAGCGGGCGGACGCCATGATCGGCATTTTCCTCATCACACATGGCGCCCTGGGCGAGGCGCTGATCCAGTGCGCCTGCCATGTGCTCAACCGACGGCCGCCGCGCATCGCCCAGCTCGGCGTTTCCGCCCAGGACGATCCGCTCGACCTGCTCCCCGCCGCCCGCCAGATGCTGGCATGGGTCGACAGCGGCGCGGGCGCGGTGGTGCTGACCGACATTTACGGCGCAACGCCCTCGAACATCGCGACAAAACTGCTCCAGCCCGGACGGATCGAAGGGCTCTCCGGCGTCAACCTGCCCATGCTGCTGCGGGCGCTGACCTACCGGGAAAAGGATCTGGATACGCTCATCCAGCGCGCCATCTCCGGTGGCTGCGACGGCGTGCTGCACATGAAACAGGAAAGAAACGAACAGGCGGTACAGTAGGCTGCGGACGGGAAACGGGAAAAAAACATGCCGAAAGCGGAAACGGAAATCATCAACAAGCTCGGGCTGCACGCGCGCGCGTCAGCCCGGCTCACCCAGCTTGCCAGCAGCCTGGCGGCAGAAGTCTGGCTGGAGCGCGACGGCCGCCGGGTGAACGCAAAAAGCATCATGGGCGTCATGATGCTGGCGGCGGCGCGCGGCGCGCGGATTACCGTTGAAACGGAAGGGCAGGACGCCGAACAGGCGCTGGCGGCCATTCTGGCGCTGATCGCGGACAAATTCGGCGAAGGGGAATAGGCATGACATTCAGCCTGCACGGCCTGCCGGTTTCCCAGGGCATCGCCATTGGACATGTGCACCTGATTTCGCACGCGCTGCTTGAGGTCAACCATTACCACGTCGCGGCGAAATATCTGCCGGAGGAACTGGCGCGCTTCGATGAAGCCGTCGCCGCCGTCCAGGGCGAACTCGTCGGACTGAAAGCCATTGCCACTGCGGGCCAGAGCCATAGCGAGGTCGGCGCTTTCGTCGACCTGCAGCTGATGATGCTGGCCGACCCCATGCTGATCGACGCGGCGCGCGAACTGATCGGAACACGGCGCTACAACGCCGAATGGGCGCTGGTGCAACAGATGGAGATGGTGGTCGAGCAGTTTCGCCAGATCGAAGACCCCTACCTGCGCGAGCGCCAGGCCGATGTCGTCCAGGTTGTCGAGCGGCTGGTCAAGGAGCTGCTTGGTCACCCCGGCCACCTGCCGCCGAAGCGGCGCGACGGCCTCGGCACCATCATCGTCGCCCACGATCTGTCGCCCGCCGACACCATCGGCTTTCGCGATCACAACATCGCCGGTTTCGTTACCGACGTCGGCGGCCCCACCAGCCATACCGCCATCGTCGCCCGCAGCCTCGCCATTCCGGCGGTGGTCGGCCTGCACCACGTGCGCGATCTGGTCGAAGACGACGAACTGGTGATCGTGGACGGCACGCGCGGCGTGATCATCGTCGCCCCGGACGAACATATCGTCGAGGAATACCGGCTGCGCCGCTCCGAGCTTGAACTCGAACGCTCGAAGCTGAACCGCCTCAAGGACACCCGCGCCGCCACGCTCGATGGCGAAACCGTCTCGCTGCTCGCCAACATCGAAGGGCCGAAGGACGTCACCCAGGTCAAGGCCGCGAACGCCGACGGCGTCGGCCTGTACCGCACCGAATTTCTCTTCATCGGCCGCGACATCCTGCCGGATGAAGACGAGCAGTACGAAGCCTACCGCGCCGTGCTCAAGGCCATGCCGGGCAAGCCGGTAACGATCCGCACCTTCGACGTCGGCGCCGACAAGGCGCTCAACGGCGCTCATGCCCGCTTCGAGCCCAACCCGGCGCTGGGCCTGCGCGCGGTGCGCTATTCGCTCGCCGAGCCGAAGATGTTCCTCACCCAGTTGCGCGCGCTGCTGCGCGCCTCGGCGCACGGGCGGCTGCAGATCATGATTCCGATGCTCGCGCACGCCCAGGAAATCGACCAGACCCTGGCGCTGCTCAGCAAGGCGATGGACGAACTGCGCGCGGAAAAAGTGAAATTCGATGAAAACGTGCCAATCGGCGGCATGATCGAAGTCCCCGCCGCCGCGCTCGCTCTCGGCATGTTCGTGCGGCGGCTGTCTTTCCTCTCCATCGGCACCAACGACCTGATCCAGTACACCCTGGCCATCGACCGCTCGGATGAAGCAGTAGTGCATCTGTACGACCCGCTGCATCCCGCCGTACTCAAGCTTATCAGCACGACGCTCGCCACCGGCGCGCGCTACGGACTGCCGGTATCGGTATGCGGCGAAATGGCGGGGGAGCCGGCGTATACGCTTCTGCTGCTGGGGATGGGGCTGCGCAATTTTTCCATGCACCCCGCCCACATCCTCGAAGTCAAACAGCAGATTCTGCGCGCCGACCTCGGCGAGCTTATCCCGCGCGTACAGCGCATCCTGAAGATGGAAGAGCAGGACCGGATTCGCGAAGCCGTGCTGCGGCTGTCGGCCTGAAAAACACGGCGCCCGGCAGGCGATCCGGCCTGCCGGAGCCGCCCGCGCTCAGAACCAGCGCCGTACCTCCACATACACCCGGTCGCGATCGTCAAAGCGACCCAGCAGCCCAGTCGGCCTGCCTTCGAACCAGTCCGCGCCAAACTGGGCGCGCCATTCCGGCGCGATTTTCCATACCAGTTTCGGCCGCAGCATATAGTCCCTGCGATTGAGGCTGGATGCCGCCAGAAACTCGAACTCGAACGCATTACCCAGGGTTCTGACGACCTGGAAAGTCATGCCCTGCGCACTGCGCTCCTCGATCATGCCCGGAGCCCGGTCGTGCAGCACGCGGCCGAAATACTGCACGTTAAAGCGCCACACATCTTCCAGCGGAATATCGACGCCGAACGCATAATCCGTCGCCGGTGAGGCCTTCAGCCCGTAAGCCGCCGCCGGATCATCCGTCAGGAAACTGCGCCCGCGCGTGTAGACCGCCTCGCCCTTGATGACGAACTGCCCCAGATCCTTGCTCATGGTGACGCCCGCCTGACGGATGCGGTCGTGCCTCAGCTCGAAGCCCGGCATGCCCCCCGCTCCCGCAACGCGGTACAGGGTGGGAGACACGTCCAGGCTGTCGTAATAAAGCGCGCTCAGGTCCCAGCCGTTGACCAGGTGCGAAACCCGCAGCCC
This sequence comes from Rhodocyclaceae bacterium, assembly GCA_031555955.1. Taxonomy (GTDB): domain Bacteria; phylum Pseudomonadota; class Gammaproteobacteria; order Burkholderiales; family Rhodocyclaceae; genus Azoarcus. Next base: position 3,633 of record JAVBTY010000049.1, read on the forward strand.
CCAGTTACCGTTTTCAATGCTGCCCGAGGGTTTGCGTTCATGCACATGAGTTCCCGCGGGAATCATGGGCCAGGGGAAGAAATCCGCGCCGGGCTTGCCTACGTCGTCAAACCCCGGCGACGGCACCCAGAGCAGTTCAAAGTGCGTGTCGCCCGCGTAGTATTCGCCGCGCGCGGCCCACTGCGGAATGCGCAGGGATTCGAATTCCGGCAGGAAAAATTCGCGCATGTCGCGGGCGGAAACCACATCGGCGAAAAAGAAACCGACCATCTCGCCCCACACCACGTGCTGCCGCCCGAGGCGGAATTCCCAGTCTCCCGCGCCAAAATCGATATAGGTTTCACGGAGCGAAAAATCACTGCGCTGGTCATCCCGCACGGGAGACGGGTAGTAATCCCGCTCCACCGCATAAGCGGCATCGCCATCGGCCCTGCCCGACACCTTCCATTTGAACCCGGCTGCCGCCTGGCCGCTCGCCCCCACTTCCAGTCTGGCCCGCAGCTTCGACCAGTGTTCCGGCTCCGCAACCGTATAGGCGCCGCCCAGCTCGGCATATCCCTTCAGACGCAGGCCGATCCCCGCATCCGGCGTAATGCTTTTTTCCGCCGGTTTCGCCGCGCCGGTATCGAAAAGCGCATCGAGTTCGGCATCTCCAGCGGCTTCATCCCCGGCCAGCGCCGCCGTAGCCGCAAGCGTACAGGCCAGAGCGGCGAACATCTTTCCCACGGAACGCATTCACCTTCCCTCCATAACCGTCAATTCTTCATTTTTCCGCCGGTTCCGGACGAAAACCCATTTCTGTTCATCCCCACGCACCCCAAGGCCGGTAATCTCTCCGTCAGCGATTTTCACCAGGCGGTCAGCCATGCTCATGACCTTGCGGTCGTGGGTGGAAAAAACAAAGGTCGCGCCCGTTTTCCGGTTGATATCCCGCATCAGGTGCAGAATGCTTTCCCCGGTCTTGCTGTCCAGGTTGGCAGTCGGCTCATCGGCCAGCACCATCTTTGAGTGCGTCGCCAGCGCCCGGGCAATCGCAACCCGCTGCCGCTGTCCGCCAGAAAGCTGATTGGGGCGATGCGTGGCGTATCTGCTTAAGCCAACCACCCCCAGGTAATGTCTGACCCGCTCCCTGCGTTCATCGCGCGAAAGCTCGGGGAACTGCAGCAGGGGATATTCCACGTTTTCTTCCGCCGACAGCACCGGCAGCAGATTGAAGGTCTGGAAAATAAAGCCGACCGTCCGCGCGCGCAGATTCGCAAGCTGATCGGGCGACTGGCCGGACACATCATGTCCATTGATGATCACCCGCCCTTCACTAGGCGTATCGATACAGCCGATGATGTTCAGCAGGGTGGATTTACCGCTGCCGGACGGGCCGGCAATCGCCAGAAACACGCCCGGCTCAATCGCCAGGGAAACATTCATCAGCGCCTGAACGTCCTGCTCGCCGAGCCGATAACGTTTGCTGACGTTTTCAACCCGTACAATAGCCATGTCGCAAGCTGATCGATAAAGAAAACCCCGCAAGGATAACACTCATGACGCACATGGAATGTCCCCGCCGACGCTTTCTGGCATCCTGCGCCCTGCTCCTGGCCGCGCCGCCGCTGGCCTGTGCGATGGAAGATCCCGCCGCTGAAACCGGGGCCATGCGCCTCGTGCGCCTTGCGGATGAAATCCGCTTCCCGAGGGAAAGCTTCCAGACGGAAATCACCGTGCAAAATTTCAGCGACGGACAGGCGGCGGAAGAACGGAAATACCGCATCCTGTCGCGCGGTAACGAAAACACCATTGTCCTGACCCTTGAGCCCGCCTCCGAGCGCGGCCAGGCGCTGCTGATGCGCGGGCGGGATCTCTGGATTTTCATGCCGAACGTTTCGCAGCCGGTGCGCCTGTCGCTCGCGCAGCGCCTCACGGGACAGGTCGCCAATGGCGATCTGGCGCGCGCCAATTTCGCAGGCGACTACACGCCTTCAGTCATCGGGCGCGAAACCCTGGACGGCCAGCCCGCACAGGTGCTCGATCTCGTCGCCGTGGACCGCGGAGTAACTTACGCGCGCGTCAAATACTGGGTGCATGAGCAGGATAACCGCCCGCTCAAGGCCGAGTTTTACGCCCTTTCGGGCCGCCTGCTGAAAACCTGCCGCTACGAGGAGTTCCGCGACATGGCTGGCCGCATCCGTCCAACACGGCTGGTGCTGGAAGACGCACTGAAGAAAAACGACAAATCCGTGCTCAGCTACGAAAACATGGTGCTGCGCGACCTGCCGGAACGGATTTTCAGCCGCGATTATCTGAAGCGGCTTGAATAAAGCGGTAAACGAAAAAACGGGCGCCGAAGCGCCCGTTTTCCATTCCGGTTCCGTCAGACGGAATCAGAACGTGTGACGCATGCCAAAGTTGAAGCCTTGCTGGTAGCCCATGCCACCGTTGGCCGCATCGCCAACGCTGCCAGCAACAAGGCCGCCGGCCTGTTCAGCATGCTTATTGTTGTCGATCTGGGCATAGGTCGTGTACAGGCTGGTACGCTTGGACAGCGCGTATTCAGCACCGAGAGCCCCCTGCCAAACCTCGGCGTCGCCAGAATCCTTCATGTCGGTCTTGCGGGCAGAGTAAGACGCCAGGATCTTCCACTGGCCAACAGGAACCGTCACACCCAGCATCCACTGGGTCGAGTCCTTGGCGTTAGCATTCTTCATCAGGAAATCGGTCTTTGACGCATCACGCTTTCCAAAAGCACCAGCCAGCTTCACTACGCCAAAGTTCCATGAACCAAACAGGTCATACACGCGAACTTTCGGGCTGCCAGAAGAATCCGCCTGCACTTCGTGGTAGTTCAGCGCGACATCCAGAGGGCCATTGGTATAGCGCGGAGCAAACGCCCAGGCGGTGGTATCGCCTTCGTTTTCAAGGCGCTCATTGCCATCGGCGCTCAGCGTGTAACCGGCGATAAAGCTGAAACCACCCCAGTTCGGAGAAACGTAGGCCGCCAGGTTGTCCAGGCGGACTTCAGGAGCGCTGCTGAAGTAGGCATTGTTGAACTGGCCAACCGTGCCCTTTCCGAACGGGTCGAACGCGGCGCCAAAGACATGGCTCGGGGTGTACTGACGGCCCAGCGCGACGGTACCGAAACCGCCGGAGAGGCTGCCGTAGGCCTGACGGCGGAAGGGGCCGTCGAGATTCGAATTGCCCGTATCCACGGCAATGCCCTGCTCCAGAACGAAGCCGGCCTTCAGGCCGTTGCCCAGATCTTCGGAGCCCTTGAAGCCGAGGCGGCTTCCGGCGCTGATGCCGGAGTCGATGCCGGAACGGGCGTCAACGCCCTTGGCGATGTTGTCATCGCGCCACGAGTAGCCCATATCGACGATACCGTAGATCGTAACGTTGGACTGCGCAAAAGCCGGCACGGATACGAGGCCGGCGACAGCCAGCGCGATCAGTTTCTTCTGCATATGCTTCTCCTCAAAATGAAGTTTAGACCGCGGGCGTGACCCGGGCCCGACTTACCGCTTACCTCTCAAACGAGGGGTTGAAGGCGATTTTGCAAACCACGGGGAAGCCACGCAAGCGCCATGCGGCAAAAGCGCTGCTTTTAGTGAATTCATGTTGCGGGAGCGCAACAATCATCAAACAAATCAACGGGGCTCCGCTTACGGTTTCACGAACAGATTCCGGTATTTACCGCGTTTCCCGGAAAACGGCCTTGCGCGGACGCGCCGGGACTGCCAAAGCAGCGAAACTCTTTCACCCCGTTAGCACTCCTATATGGCGAGTGCTAAAATTGGCCCCAGGAGGAATGCCCCATGTCACGAGCCCTGCCGGTTCCCGCCCTGTCAGCGGGCAGCATCGACCAGTACATCCAGTCGGCGAACCGTTTTCCGCTGCTCAGTGAGCAGGAAGAAACGGAACTGGCGACCCGTCTGCGCGCGGAAGGCGATGTCGAGGCCGCGCGCAGGCTGGTGCTGTCGCACCTGCGCGTGGTCATTTCCATTGCGCGCGGCTATCTCGGCTACGGGCTGCCGCACGCCGACCTGATCCAGGAAGGCAACATCGGGCTGATGAAGGCGGTAAAGCGCTTCGACCCCACGCGCGGCGTGCGTCTGGTGTCCTTCGCCATCCACTGGATCAAGGCGGAAATCCACGAATACATCCTGAAGAACTGGCGCCTGGTGAAAATCGCCACCACCAAGGCGCAGCGCAAGCTGTTCTTCAATCTGCGCGGCATGAAACAGGATACGGGCGCGCTCAGCGGCAGCGAAGCGCGGGCGGTGGCGGCGCGTCTTGGCGTGAAACCGGAAGAGGTGGTGGAAATGGAAACCCGCCTCAGCGGACGCGATATTCCGCTCGACGCGGGCAGCGGCGACGATGAAGACCGCTTCGCTCCGATCGCATGGCTGGCCGATCCGCACGCGGAGCCGTCCGGGGCGCTGGAGCAGGCCCAGCTTGCCCGTCTGCAGGATAGCGGGCTGCGCAATGCGCTGGCGGCGCTGGACGAACGCAGCCGCCGCATCGTCGAGCGGCGCTGGCTCACCGAGGACGACAGCGCCACGCTGCATGAGCTGGCGGCGGAATACGGCGTGTCGGCCGAGCGCATCCGCCAGATCGAGGCGAAGGCGATGCAGAAAATGCGCGGGATGCTGGCGGAGGCGGTGTAAACCTTTCCTCCTTCGCGCCGGATGCACCAGAAACGGCAGCCTCAGCGCTGCCGTTTTCTTTTCAGCTCCCGGCAAGCAGACGCTTGAGGTCGGCGGCGATGTTTTCCGCCGTTTCCCCGTGTTTCACATACAGGCGCAGCTTGCCCGCCGGATCGAAAACGTAAGTCGCCGCCGTATGGTCGATGGTGTAGTGTCCGCTGGCGACATCGCCGCTCTTGCGGTAGAACACGCGGAATTCCTTCGCCGTGGCGGCCGTGGCGGCCTCATCGCCGTAAAGCCCGAGAAAGCGCGCGTCGAACACCGGCACGTACTGCGCCAGCAGTTCCGCCGTATCGCGCCCGGGGTCGAGCGTGACGAACAGCACCTGCACCCTGTCCGCTTCCGGACCGAGCTGGTTCATGACCTCCGCCATCGTCGCCAGACTGGTGGGGCACACGTCCGGGCACTGCGTGTAGCCGAAAAACAGCGTGACCGCCTTGCCACGGAAATCCTTCAGCGCGCGCGCCTTTCCGGTGTGGTCGGTAAGCGTGAACGTTTTGCCATAGTCGGCGCCGGTAATGTCGGTGGCGTGGAAGGCGGGCGGCGGCGCGGAGCAGGCGGCCAGGCACAGCGCCGCCGCCAGAATCAGAAAGCGGATCATCTCGAACAGGCGTTTCTTGCTTCAGAAGCGCAGATAGTCGTACAGATAGTGGTCCGCGAGCAAGGCGGCGAACAGCGCCGACAGGTAAACGATGGAAAAGCGGAAGACCCGCCGGGCAAGCGCGTCGCTGTAATTCCGGTGCAGCTTCCACGCGAAGGCGATGAAGCGCGCGCCGAGCGCCGCCGCCGCGGCAAGGTACAGCCCGCCGCTCATGTGCGTGGCGAAAGGCAGCAGGGAAACGCCGAAAAGAATCAGCGTATAGAGCAGCACCGACAGCCGGGTGAAGGCCGCGCCGTGCGTCACCGGCAGCATCGGCAGCCCGGCGCGGGCGTAGTCGGCGCTGCGGTAGAGGGCGAGCGCCCAGAAGTGCGGCGGCGTCCATGCGAAGATGATGAGGAACAGCAGCAGCGCGTCCGCGCTCACCTCGCCCGTCACCGCCGCCCAGCCCAGCACCGGCGGCATCGCCCCCGCCGCGCCGCCGATGACGATGTTCTGGGGCGTGCGTGGCTTGAGCAGCACGGTATAGACCACCGCATAGCCCGCGAAGGTGGCGAGCGTCAGCCACATCGTGAGCGGATTCACCGCTTCGTATAGCAGGCTGAGGCCGAAGCCGCCGAGCATGCCGGCAAAGGCCAGCGCATCGCCCGGCGCGATTTCTCCACTGGGCAGCGGGCGGCCACGGGTGCGCGCCATGCGCGCGTCGATATGCTGTTCGATCAGGCAGTTCATCGCCGCCGCCGCACCGGCGACGCAGGCAATGCCGCAGGTGGCCGCCAGCACCAGGCCGGGCGCGGGCAGCCCCTCCGGCACGGCGAGAAACATGCCGATCACCGCGCAGAATACGATCAGGGTATTGACCCGCGGTTTGGTGAGAGCGAAAAACGCATGCAGGCGGCGCGCGGTTCCGTCATGGCTGAATGTGATTGATCTCATATCCCCTCCTGTCGCCGCGGCACGCTGGCGCGCCACGCATATCCGCCCGCCGCCGGTGCGGCGGCGAAGCGGTAATTCACCCACACCATCGCCGCCACCAGCAGCGCCGCGCCGCCGTTATGGGCGACGGCGAGCGGCAGCGGCAGGCTCAGCAGCACGTTGCCGGTTCCCAGGCCAAGCTGTAGCAGCAGCGCGGCCAGCAGCGCGCAGCCGGGCCCGGTTCCCTCCGGATGGCGGTGCAGCCGCCAGCCGAGCGCGAACAGATACGCGCCCGCAAGCACCGCGCCAATGCGGTGGCTCCAGTGGATCGCCACCAGCGCTTCGAACGGCAGCAGCCCGCCGTCGCTGCTCAGGCCCAGATCACGCGCAAGGTGGAAGGCGCTGGCGTAATCCGCCTGCGGCCACATTTCCCGGCCACAGCCGGGAAAGCCGGTACAGGCGAGCGCGGCGTAATTGGCGCTGGTCCAGCCGCCCAGCGCGATCTGGCCGATAAGCAGGACGAAGCCCAGCCGCGCCGCCCACGCCAGCCCGCCGCTGCCCGCATGACGCCGCGCGCCGCACGCGCGCAGCGCAATCCACGCCAGCAGCGCCAGCACGGTGAGGCCGCCCAGCAGATGCGCGGTAACGATGGCGGGTTTGAGCAGCAGCGTCACCGTCCATTTGCCAAGCAGCGCCTGGAACACGACTACTCCCGCCAGCAGCAGCGCGGCCAGCGGCGCGGCGCGTCCGCCGTCTCCGGTATCGCGGACGGCGCGCAGCCGCCACGCCAGCGCCGCCAGCGCGGCGATGAGCAGCCCGAGGCTGGCGGCGAGATAGCGGTGCGTCATCTCCTTCCACGCTTTCGGCAAGCTCACCGGGCCGTGCGGAGCGGCGGCATGGGCGTCGCGAATGTCGGCGGCGGCGTGATGCGGCGTGGCCTGGCCGTAGCAGCCGGGCCAGTCGGGGCAGCCGAGGCCCGCATCGGACAGGCGTACGTACGCGCCGAACACGATCACCACGGCGGCGAGCGCCAGGGCGGCAAAAGCCAGCCTGCGGTAGCGCCTCATCCGCGCTCTCCCCGCCCCAGCGCGGAATATTTGAGCAGGCGCTGCAGGTCGCGGATCATGCCCTGGGTGGCGATGAGGGTATCGGGCTGGACGGGGAAGCGCATCATCACGTTGCCCAGCGGATCGACCAGGAATACCTGCCCGCCGCGCGCGTTTTCCGGCAGACGCTGCAGCCAGTCGTCATCAGCGCGCGCCAGGCGCAGATCGGGTTCGGCAGAGAGGGCATCGCGCGCCGGTTCGCCGCCATCGGCCAGCAGCCACAGCCGGTCCACACGCGCCATCGCCTCCCCTTGCGCCAGTCGCGCCTGGCGCATGCGGTACAGCGCCTGGCGGCAGGGTTCGGCGCAGGCGGCGGGGGCGGCGAGCACCAGCGTCCAGCGTCCCTCCAGATCTTTCCGCGCCAGCGGCGGCTGGCCCGCCGCGCCGTCGAGCACGGAAAGCGGCAGCGCCACGGGCAGAAGCAGCGCGCCGTAATTGACGCGCCCGGAGGGCGGCCACACGTAGAAGGCGAACCAGGACGCCGCTACCGGCAGGATGCACACTGCCGCGAGCAGGGCGAGCGTGCGCCGCCCCGGCGCGGCGGCGGCTCCGTCGGCCCGGGCGGGCGGTCCGGACGGATCAATGGACAGGCTGTTCATCACGCATCCTCCCTGCGAATTCTTTCCAGACATACCTGGCGCTCAGCGCCGCCGCGAGCGCGGCCAGCGCGTACCACTGAAAGGCGTAGCCGTGGTGGCGTTCGATGCCCGCATCCGGGCGCGGCCAGTCGCGCGCCAGCCCGTCGGCGGCGGCGGACGTCTGCTGCACCATCCACGGCGCGACGGCCAGGCCGGTGTCCGCGCGGTAGCGCGCCAGATCGGGCGTCTGCCACACACGCCCCTGGCGCGCGGCGGCTGCGTCGCCCAGCGTGAAGGGGTCGCTCTCCACGCGGCGCAGGCGGCCTTCGATGTGCTGCGGCGCGGCATCATCCGTCACTACGGGCGGCAGGCGGCTGCGGTCGGCGTCGGCGGCGATCCAGCCGCGATTGACCAGCACCCAGCCGGAGCCGTCGTCCAGCCGCAGCGGCGTCAGCACGTGATAACCGGCGCGGCCCGCATGGGTGCGGTTGTCGAGAAAGATCGTGTCCCGCGCGCGCCAGCGCCCGTCCAGCCACACCGGACGCCACTCTTCCCCCATGGCATCGCCGCCATGCGCGGCAAGCGGAAGCGCCGTCCCGAACGCATCCAGCCGCGCCTGCAGCGCGGTTTTTTCCGCCGCGCGGTGCAGCTGCCAGTTGCCGAGCTGGACCATGAGCCATACCGTGAGCATGCCCGCGGCCAGCGGCAGGATGCGTGCGCCGTGGCCTCTCATCGCGCCCGCCTTTCCACACGGACGCCGCGCGCCGGTTTTCCGGTGGCGCGGTTCGCGCCGCGGCGGGCGGGATGGGCGGGCGGCTTCATGGATGGCGGGCTCTGAGCGCCTTCACAGCCAGTACACGGTGACAAACAGCAGCAGCCACACCACGTCGACGAAATGCCAGTACCACGCCGCCGCCGTGAAGGCGAAATGATGGTCGGGGCGGAAATGCCCGGCCAGGCTGCGGCACAGCATCACCGTGAGCATGATCGCGCCCACGGTGACGTGCAGCCCGTGAAAGCCGGTGAGGAAGAAGAAGGTGGAGCCATAAATGCCGGAATCCAGCCGCAGGTTCAGTTCGCGGTAGGCGTGCAGATATTCGTAGCCTTGCAGCACGAGAAACAGCACGCCCAGCGCGATGGTGAGGAACAGCCCGGTCCTGAACTGGCCACGCCGGTCCTTCAGCAGGCCGTAGTGCGCCCACGTCACCGTCACGCCCGAGATGAGCAGGATCAGGGTATTGAGCGCCGGGATGCCCCACGCGCCCATGGGCGTGAACAGCGCCTTTTCGCGCGGCCCGGCGGTAGGCCAGCCGCCGCCGTAGCCCGGCCACAGCAGCGCCTCGCTGTCGCCGGACGACAGCCACGGCACCGCCAGCACGCGCACATAAAACAGCACGCCGAAGAAGGCGGCGAAGAACATCACCTCGGAAAAGATGAACCAGCCCATCGACCAGCGGAACGAGGCATCCACCTGACGGCCATAGCAGCCGCTTTCCGATTCGCGCGCCACCTGCCCGAACCAGCCGGACAGCATGTAGATGAGGATGGCCGCGCCGCCGGTCACGAGCCACGGCCCGGCGGCGATTCCGTTCACCCACATCGCCGCGCCCGCGCCGAGCAGCAGCAGGGCGGCCGAACCGAAAATGGGGTATTTTGACGGTTCGGGGACGAAGTAGCGTTCCGGTGTCTGCATCATGCCGTCTCCCAGGTTGCGTTCAGGAACCCGCCAGCAGCCGCGCCACAGCCGCCAGCGCCAGCACAAACACCACGCCCGCCAGCACGGCGGCGGCGATCACCGCCTTCGGGTCGAGCGAACCGGCGTCCGCGTGGTAATCGCGCCGCCTCCGGATTCCGGCGAAAGACCACAGCACCGCCCGCAGCGTGGCCAGAAATCCGGCGCGGCGCGGGGTATCGCCCTGCGGGCCGCCGCCGCTCATACCGCGCCCTCCCCGGCCACGGGCGGCGGCAGGCCGGCGGTGATGCGCCGCCCGGCGACCTCGAAGAAGGTGTAGGACAGCGTTATGGTGTGCACCCACTCCGGCAGTTTCGGATCGATCACGAACGCCACCGGCATGATCCGCTTCTCGCCCGGCGCGAGCGTCTGCTGGCTGAAGCAGAAACACTCCATCTTGAGAAAATACTGCCCTGCCGCCGCAGGCCCGTAGCTCGGCACGGCCTGGCCGGTCACCGCCTCGCCGCGTTCGTTCGACACCTCGTAGACGACCTGCGCCAGCTCGCCGGGATGCACCCGCAGCGAGCGCGTGAGCGGTGCGAAGCGCCACGGCAGATCGTGGGAATTGGCGTCGAACTGCACCAGCACGGTGCGCGAGGTGTCGATCTGCGAGTTGATGCGGATCACGCCCGGCACGCCGCCGCCGGATGCGGCCAGCGCCTCACCGGCAGGCTGCACCAGGCGGTTGATGCCGGTGACCTCGCAGATTTTTTTGTAGAACGGCTCCAGCATGAAGCCGAAACCGAACATCGCCACCGCCGCGATCCCCAGACGCCACAGCAGGCGGCGGTTTTCCATATCGATACGGGCATTGCGGGTCATGGCCCGGCCCTCCTGTATTCCCTGTCAGCAAAACCGCGCGCCGCGTCCATGTCTCACCTCAGTACCGGCGCTTCGCCGAAGGTGTGATAAGGCGCGGGCGACGGCACCGTCCATTCCAGCCCCTCCGCGCCTTCCCACGGGCACCCCGCCGCGCGCGCGCCGCCACCGCGCGCGCACTTCACCAGCACGGCGATAAAGATCAGCTGCGACAGCCCGAAGCCGAACGCACCGATACTGGCGACGGCGTTGAAATCGGCGAACTGCAGCGCGTAGTCGGGAATGCGGCGCGGCATGCCCGCCAGCCCGAGAAAGTGCATGGGGAAGAAGGTGACGTTGAAGAACACGATCGAGGACCAGAAATGCAGCCTGCCCAGGCGCTCGTCGGGCATGCGGCCAGTCCATTTCGGCAGCCAGTAATAGGCCCCGGCGAACAGCGCGAACAGCGACCCCGCCACCAGCACGTAATGGAAGTGGGCCACGACGTAGTAGGTGTCCTGCACCTGGACATCGATCGGCACGATCGCGCAGATCAACCCGGTGAAGCCGCCCATCGTGAACACGAAGATGAAGCCGGTGGCCCACAGCATCGGCGGTTCGAAACTGAGCGAGCCGCGCCACATCGTCGCCACCCAGTTGAACACCTTCACCCCGGTGGGCACGGCGATGAGCATGGTGGCGTACATGAAGAACAGCTGCCCCGCCGCCGGAAGGCCGGTGGTGAACATGTGGTGCGCCCACACGACAAAGGACAGGATCGCGATCGAGGCCGTGGCGTACACCATCGAGGCGTAGCCAAACAGCGGCTTGCGCGAGAAGGCGGGGATGATCTGGCTGACGATGCCGAAGGCGGGCAGGATCATGATGTACACCTCCGGATGCCCGAAAAACCAGAACACGTGCTGGAACAGCACCGGATCGCCGCCGCCCGCGGCGCTGAAAAAACTGGTGCCGAAGTGGCGGTCGGCCAGCACCATCGTCACCGCGCCCGCCAGCACCGGCATGACCGCGATCAGCAGATAGGCGGTGATGAGCCAGGTCCAGCAGAACAGCGGCATTTTCATCATCGTCATGCCGGGCGCGCGCATGTTGAGCACGGTGACGACGATATTGATCGCGCCCATGATCGAGCTGATGCCCATGATGTGGATGGCGAAGATCGCCATGTCCATCCCCATGCCCATCTGCACCGACAGCGGCGCGTACATCGTCCAGCCCGTGCCGGGCGCGCCGCCGGGGGCGAAAAAGGAGCCGAGCAGCAGGATCGCCGCCGGGGGCAGCAGCCAGAAGCTCCAGTTGTTCATGCGCGCGAAGGCCATGTCGCTGGCGCCGATCATCAGCGGAATCTGCCAGTTGGCGAAGCCCACGAAGGCCGGCATGATCGCGCCGAACACCATCACCAGCCCGTGCATGGTCGTGAGCTGGTTGAAGAATTCGGGCCGCACCACCTGCAGGCCGGGCTGGAACAGTTCGGCGCGGATCGTGAGCGCCAGCACGCCCCCGGACAGGAACATGACGAGGCTGAAGAGCAGGTACAGCGTGCCGATGTCCTTGTGATTCGTGGTCGTGATCCAGCGCATCAGCCCGGACGGGGCCGGATGATGCTGTTCATGCTGGCGCTCCTGCAGCTGATCCCGGGTAATCGCGGCCATGGGCCTCTCTCCTGTTGCGCGGCGGACGGCGGTGGCGCTGGCGGCAGCCTCAGCGGCCGTCGCGTCCGGCTTTCACATCCGCCGGCTGCACCGCCTCGCCGGTGTGGTTGCTCCAGCTGTTGCGGGTGTAGGTAATCACAGCGGCAATGTCGGCATCGCCCAGCAGCTTGCCGAACGGGGCCATCGCGGTATCCGGCCTGCCGTGCAGGACCACGTCGATCTGCCCTTTCCTGTCGCCGAGCACCACTTTCGAGCCATCCAGCGGCGGGAAAGCGGGCGGCAGCCCCTTGCCGTCCGCCTGGTGGCAGCTCACGCAGTTGGCGGCGAACACCTGGGCGCCGCGCTCCACCAGTTCCGCCAGCTTCCATTCGCGCTCCGCATCCGCCGCCGCGCTGGCGCTTTGCGCCCGGTGCTCCGCCACCCACGCGGCGTAACGTTCCTCCGGCACCGCATGCACTTCGATCGGCATGAAGCCGTGGTCGCGCCCGCACAGTTCCGCGCAGTTGCCGCGATACACTCCCTCGCGGTCGGCGCGGAACCAGGTATCGCGGATGAAGCCGGGAATCGCGTCCTGCTTCACGCCGAGGGCGGGCACCCACCACGAATGAATCACGTCATTGGCCGTCAGCAGCACGCGGATTTTCTTGCCCACCGGCACCACCAGCGGCTGGTCGACTTCGGCCAGATACGTCGCGCTCCGCGCCTCGCCGCCTTCGATCTGGGCGCGCGGCGTGGACAGGTTCGACAGCAGGCGGATGCCCTCGCCTTCGCCCTGCAGGTAGTCGTAGCCCCATTTCCACTGGTAGCCGGTGGCCTTGATGGTGATGTCGGCTTCGCTCGTATCCTTCATCGCCACCACCGTTTTCGTCGCCGGCCATGCCATGCCGAGCAGGATCAGCACCGGCACGACGGTCCACGCGATCTCCACTGCGGTGTTTTCGTGAAAATTGGCCGCCACCGCGCCACGGGATTTCCGGTGCCGCAGCACCGCCCAGAACATGACGCCGAATACGCCGATGAAAATCACGAGGCAGATCACCAGCATCAGCGAATGCAGATCGTGAATCTGCGCGGCGATACCGCTGGCGGGCGGCTGCAGGGTGTAGCGCGCGGGCGCATCCCCGGCCCGTGCGCCGCAGGCGGACGCCAGAATGAGCAGCGAAACCGCCGTGCGGACAGCCCGTCCCGTGCTTCTCTCCATTGCGCATTCCTCCATGACGGCCCCGCGTGGCCGGGGCGGCCCGGCGCGCCGCCGCGTGTATCGCGGATCAGGCGCGGTTGCCGCGCCCTCCGCCCTTTTCCTTTCTTCGCCGTACTTTGGCGCGGATCATGTCATGGAGATTTTTCGCCCGTAATCCGGGTTTATAGCGATGCGGAAATCCTTCATAAACCGGGTTGGGGGGCGTCGCCGCGCCGCCATCCGCGCTGGCTTTTCGCACATCCGCCGGGTTTTCACCAGGCGGGAAAATCCCGATGGCGCAGAGGATGCGCGGGCTGCGCAAATTCACGCACTGCACATAAATTCTGAGCTTATGCGTCCGCGCGCCTGGTCATCCGGGCGGCTTCTTCTAGAATCGGACCATCGAAAAACACCCACAACGGAGATCACCCGCATGAACATCGCCAACGACATTACCGCGCTCATCGGCAACACGCCGCTGGTGCGCCTGAACCGCCTCGCCCAGGGCATCGACGCCACCATCGCGCTCAAGCTGGAGTTCTTCAACCCGGCCCACAGCGTGAAAGACCGCATCGCCGCGGCGATGATCGACGCCGCCGAAAAGGCCGGAAAGATCAGGCCGGACACGATCGTTCTGGAGCCGACCTCGGGCAATACCGGCATCGGGCTGGCGATGGTGTGCGCCGCGCGCGGCTACAAATGCGCTTTCACCATGCCGGAAACGATGAGCCGCGAGCGCCGCCTGCTGCTCAAGGCCTACGGCGCGGAGCTGATCCTGACCCCCGGCGCGGAAGGCATGACGGGCGCGATCAACCGCGCCAAAGCCCTCGCGGAATCCGACCCGCGCTACTTCATCCCGCAGCAGTTCGAAAACCCGGCCAACCCGGAAATCCACCGCAACACCACGGCGGAGGAGATCTGGCGCGACACCGACGGCCAGGTGGATATTTTCGTTTCCGGCATCGGCACCGGCGGCACCATTACCGGCGTGGGCGAAGTGCTGCGGGCGCGCCGCCCGGGTGTGCGCATCGTGGCGGTGGAACCCTCCGCCAGCCCGGTGCTCTCCGGCGGGCAGAAGGGGCCGCATCCGATCCAGGGCATCGGCGCGGGCTTCGTTCCGGCGATTCTCAATACCGGCATCTACGACGAGGTGTTCCAGGTCGGCAACGACGATGCTTTCACCATCGCGCGCAGGCTGGCGGCGGAAGAAGGGCTGCTCGTGGGCATTTCCTCCGGCGCGGCGGTGCATGCGGCGCTGGAAATCGCCCGCAGGCCGGAAAGCAAAGGCAAGCTGATCGTCGCCGTCGTCCCCTCTTTCGGCGAGCGCTACCTGTCCACCGCGCTGTATTCGCACCTGGAAGTGTAAAAACACGCCAGGTTCCGCACCACACGCCGCACAGGCGCGGGACCGGAAACGGCCCGCGCCCGCCGCCCAGGGGAAACCCTGGTTTCCGAAAACCCCACTTACCCCACGCCCGCGGGCTCCCTAATCTGAGCGCTCGTTCCACCGCTTTCACAAGCGGTTTCCGCAAACACAGATGCTGGGAGTTTTCCGTGGAATCCATCGACCTCTTCTTTCTGGGTATCGCCTCCACATTTTTTGGCGGTATCGCCCTGCTGTTACTCGGACTGTATCTGTTTGCGGGAACGGCGCGGCGCACGGCGGAAGCCCCCGCCAGTGCGCGCGAAGATTCTTCCGGCCCGCGCGAACCCGCCAGCCAGAGCGCCGCCAGCAATGTGTACGTGTTCAGCCCCCTCAGGGTCGGCCGGCGCACGCTCGTCCGCCGCGCCGCCGGGCAGGGGCTGTAGCCATGCGGCCCGGCGCCTTCACAAAAGCGGCGCGGACTCTTGGCCCCGCGCTGCTGCTCCCGGCGCTACTGCTGTCCGGCGGCTGCATGTCGACAGGCGGCGGTGAAACCGGCTCTGGTTCCAGCGCATCATCGTCTTCCCTCACCCCCGGCGAACGCGAGGAAGCGCGGCAAAAAATCCGGACGATGCGCGAGCAGGCGCTGGAAGACCTGTACCGCCAGAACCCCGCCGCGCGCGAGGAGATTGAAAAGGCCACCGGCTACGCGGTGATCGACACGAGCGGCATTAACCTCATCATGCTCGTGGAAGCCAATGGACGCGGCCTGCTGGTCGACCGGCGCAACGGCCGGGAAACCTTCATCCGCATGCTGCGCCTGGGCACCGGGCCGGGCCTGGGTTACGTCGATTACCGCCAGGTGATGATCTTCAAGAGCGATGCGGTGTTCGACCAGTTCGCAGAACTCGGCGTCGATGTCAACGCCCAGGGCAACGCCACCTTCAAGCCCGGCGGCAAGGGCGGATCGCTCGACGACAGCACTTCGTTCACTCCGTACCTTTCGGTGTACCAGCTCACCGATTCCGGCGTGCTGGTGCAGGCGAACTGGGGCGGCACGAAATACATCGCGGACGGGCAGCTGAACGACTGAGCGGGCGGAAACACGCGAACAGGAGCCGCGCGGAAAAACTTACTGGATGCCGCCCAGCAGCGCGCGCAGGTAGCGGACGGGAATCGCGTAGCTGATGCCGGACGGATCGCTGAGCACGCTTTCCTTGGTCGATTTGACGAACACCATGTTGATCACGCCCAGCACCGCGCCGCTGTCCGGGTCGTACAGCGGACTACCGCTGTTGCCGGGATAGGCCGTGGCGTCCAGCTGGTAAACACGGAACACGTCGCCCGCCAGGCGGCGCACCAGCGCCGGATTGAGGTTGCGCGAATTACCCTGCGGAATGCCGATCGGCGTGATCGCCGAAACGATGCCACGATGCGTCACCGGAATCATCCCGAGCACGTTGCCAATGGGGAATCCGGTAAACGCGACCGCCTGCCCTTCGTGCACCGGCGCGTCTTCCGCCAGCGCCAGCGCAGGCAGCGCGGCGCCTTCGATCCGCAGCACCGCAAGATCGGTATTGGGATCGGAGGCGATCCGGGTAGCGGCGCGCACGCTGCCCTCATTGTTTTCACCCGGCACGACAACGACGAGAGTTTCCATCCGGGCGGGATCGAGTTTTTCCGGCAACACATGAAAATTCGTCGCCACCAGCTGGCCATCGCCCACGGCGAAACCCGTGCCGGAAAACCGGAATGCCGGGCTGCGCGTACGCTGGTAAGTGCCGACCGCCACCACCGAAGGCTTGATGCGCGGCAGCGTCTGCACCAGATCCGCCCAAACCGGCGGCGCGGCAGGCGGCAGCGCGGCGGCGCAAAACAGCGCGCCGCGGGCACGCCGGGAAACACCGCTCAAATATCTGTTCACAGCCTTGGACCCACGCTGGAAACGCGCATTGCGGGCATCACCGGCCCCGGTTCGGCGGCGCGGCTATCGTAAGGGTGCAGGCGATCGTGCACGAGGGCGAGAATGCGCCCCACGTACTGCCGCGTTTCGGGATAGGGCGGCACGCCGCCGTAACGGTCCACCGCGCCCTCTCCGGCGTTATAGCCCGCGGCGGCATGCGCGACATCACCGCGGAAATAGGCCAGCAGCCAGCGCAGGTAGGCCAGCCCGCCCTTGATGTTTTCCTCGGGATCGTAGGGCTTGCGCACGTTGAAGCGCTCCGCTGTTTCGGGAATGAGCTGCATCACGCCCATCGCATTCTTTGGCGACAGCGCCGCCGGTTCGAGATTCGATTCGGTGAGCGCGATCGCCAGCGCCAGGCGGGGATGAATGCCGTATTCCGGCGCGCGCTCCACAATCAGCCGGGCGATGCGCTGCCGCTCCCGCGGAATGGCGCCGACGATATCGTGCACCGGCGGCTCTTCGGCCTGGCGCGCGTAGAGGCATTCCGGCGTCGCACCGGTGTATTCGCCCGTATAGCGCGCCATGCGCGCCGCCTGCCCGTCACCCAGAAAAGCGGCCATGGCGAACAGCGTGCCGGCGTAGCCGTCGTTGCGCTCCAGGCCGCGCCCGTTGGCATACATCCAGCCAAGGGAATACATGGCGCTGGCGTCCCCCAGACGGGCAGCCTCGCAATAGAGAACGGCGGCGCGGGCGAGATCGCGGGGAACGCCTTCGCCATGCTCATGGGCCTGGGCCTCTGCGGCAAGATATTCCGCATGCCGGGCGAACGCCGTGACCACGGCGGCATCATCCGCCGCCGCTGTTCCCCACGCCATGACGACGGCGATGCCTGCCGCCAGCACGGCGCGGACCGAACGCTTTCTTCGCGCCATTTTTTGCGCCCTCCCTCCGGAAACGCGCACGGGCGCGTTCAGAGCCGCCACACCCTGGCCCCGGCCGCCGCGAGCGCTGCCGGGTCGTAGAGCGACTTGACGTCGCAGAACACGCCGCCCGGCGCGAGCTTGCCGAGCAGCCCGGACAGCGGCATGTCAACGAACTGGCGGTGCGCGACTGCCGCGACAATCGCATCCGCTGCGGGCAGATCGTCCCAGGCGGCAAGCCGCACGCCGTATTCGTGCATCGCCTCATCCGCTTCGGCAACCGGGTCATGAACGTGGACGCGGCAGCCGTAACTTTCCAGCTCGCGGATCACGTCGATCACCTTGCTGTTGCGCAGATCGGGGCAGTTTTCCTTGAAGGTCAGCCCAAGCACGACAACGTCCGCGCCCTTGATGCTGGAGCCGGCGGCAATCATCTGCTTGACGGTCTGCTCCGCCACGAATTTGCCCATGCCGTCGTTGATGCGCCGCCCGGCCAGAATCACCTCGGGGTGGTAGCCGAGCATTTCCGCCTTGTGCGTCAGGTAGTACGGGTCGACGCCAATGCAATGGCCGCCGACCAGCCCCGGACGGAAAGGCAGGAAATTCCACTTGGTGCCAGCGGCCTTGAGCACTTCCAGCGTGTCGATGCCGATCTTGTGAAAGATCAGCGACAGCTCGTTCATCAGCGCGATGTTGAGATCGCGCTGGGTGTTTTCGATCACCTTTGCCGCTTCGGCCACCTTGATCGAGCTGGCCGGATAGACGCCGGCGGTAATCACCGCGCCATAGACGCGGCTGACTGTCTCCAGCGTCTCCGGCGTATCGCCCGACACCACCTTGACGATGCGTGTGACGGTGCGTTCCCTGTCACCCGGATTGATGCGCTCGGGCGAATAGCCGACAAAGAAATCGCGCTTCCACGTCAGGCCCGATTCGCGTTCGAGGATGGGAATGCATACCTCCTCGGTCGCGCCCGGATAAACGGTGGATTCGTACACCACGACCGCACCGCGCTTGAGGTTGCGCCCCACCGTTTCGGACGATTTCACCAGCGGCGTGAAATCCGGCTGATGCGCGTCATCGACCGGCGTGGGCACCGCGACAACGATGAAATCCGCCTCGGCCAGCACAGCAGGGTCGGTATGGCAGGAAAGCTGCGCAGCCGCGCGCAGATCGGCCGGGGCGACCTCGCCGGTCGGGTCCACACCCGAACGGTAGGCGGCGATCTTCTCCGCCGACAGGTCAAACCCGAGGGTTTTAAATTTTTTGCCGAATTCGACCGCGAGCGGCAGCCCCACGTAACCGAGGCCAACGACAGCGATAGTGGTCATAGCGATAAATCCTTCCAGATCAGTCAGTTACTCCAGCCTCATCAAGCCGGAAATTTACAGTGCCCTGAGCAGCGCCGACGCTTCGGCCTGCAGGGGCGTGCCCGCCTGGAGTTTGGGCATCAGGATGTCCAGCTCCTTGCGCGCATCACTCTTGCGTCCGAGACCGGCATACGTTTTGGCGAGATTGAAGCGCAGCAGCGGAATGTCCGGCGCGAGCGACACCGCCCGCGTCAGGCTGGCCAGCCCTTTTTCGGCCTGCCCCTGCGCCACCTGAAGCATGCCGAGCGTATCGAGAACGGCCGCGTTGTCCGGCTGCAGCGCCAGCGCCCGCTCCGCATAGCCAAGCGCCTGCGGATCCTTCAGCTGGCCGCTGACCCAGGCAAGGTTGTTCAGGACCACGGCATTATCCGGCGTCATTTCCAGCACGGCCCGGAACAGCCGCGCGGAATCGGCGTAGCGCTTTTCGTCCATGGCCGATTCAGCGAGATACACCCGCCCCAGCACATCCTTCGGCTGGGTGCGCAGCCATTCCTGCGCCAGCCTGTCGGCTTCATCTTTTTTCCCGGCGCGCACCAGCGACAGATGCAGCCTGTTGAAAATTTCCGGCTCCCTGGCGCGCTCAAACGCCTTGCGGTAAGCCGTCGCCGCATCGCCCCATTTTTTGATGGCGGTCTGGACATCCCCTTCGGCCAGGTAGCCGACGGCAGCTCCCGGGTGCTTCTGCTGGGTGGCCCGCGCCATTTTCAGCGCACCGGCGGAATCTTCCTGGATCAGCCTCAGGGCGATCAGCCGCTGCTGGATCTCCAGTGAATCCGGCTGCTGCTGCAGCGCCTTGCGCAAGGTCTGTTCCGCACCCGCGAAATCCTTGATCTGGCGCTGCGCATCGGCCAGATCGACCAGCGGCGCCACCGATTGCGGCTGCAGCGACACCAGCTTGCCAAACGACGCAATGCCCTGCTGATGATCGCCCGTGGCGAGCTGCGTGCGCGCGAGCACCGCGAGCGCCCGCGTATCGCCCGGATTCGCCGTTACCGCGCTCTGGGCGACATTGAGCGCTTTCGTCGGCTCATTGGTCCGCAGGTAGAACTGGATCAGCACGAGCCTGGGGGGCAGCGAGGCGGGCGCGGCCGCCACGGCGCGCTCCAGCGTGGCCCGCACCTGATCGGCCGGAATGCCCGTGCGGCTCTGCACATCGGCAAGCGCAAGCAGCGCATCGGCATTATCCGGGTTTCGTTTGATGATTTCCTCGAAGCGCGCCCGCGCCTGTTCCGGGCGTTTTTCCTGCAGATCGAAGCGGGCCAGATTCAGCGCCGCGGGCAGAAAATCGGGCTGCAGCGCGCGGGCCTTTTCAAACGCGCCCCTGGCGCCGGCCGCGTCTCCTTTGGCGAGCAGGATGGTGCCCTTGAGGCCGTAGGTCTGGGCGCTGTCCGGCTGCTTGCGCTCCAGGCTCTGCTGCGCCGCGAGCGCCTTGTCGAATTCGCCCCGGCGCAGGTGCGCCACCGCCAGCGTCAGATCCGCCTGGACCGCCTTGTTATCGAGCCCGGAAGCGGCTTCAAGATCGGAAAAAGCGCCCGTCGCATCGCCGCCCGCAAGCTTCGCCACCCCAAGACGGACGCGCGCCTGCGCATCCGAGGGCGACACCGACGCGGCTTTCGCCAGATAGCTTTCAGCCTTGTCGAAATCCCCGTTTTCCAGATAGACCTGTCCGGCCAGGCCGAGCAGCACGGGATCGCCCTCCGCGGACGGGAGCAGGGGCTGAAGGGATTCGAGCGCACGCGCCGGTTCGCTGGTTCCCAGATACGACACGGTAAGGAGACGGCGCGCGAACGCCTGCTTCGGCGCCCGCTCAAGCACCTTGTTCAGATAGGTGCGGGCGAGGGTAAATTCCTTGAGCCTGACCAGCACGGTTCCCATCAGCATATGCGCCGGCATATAGTTCGGCGTCGCTTTCAGCACCTGTTCCAGATTATTGCGCGCCTCGGCAAGACGTCCATGGCGAAAATCGATGAATGCCTGGAGATACCGTGTCGACGGCTGCGACGGGGCTACTTTGGCCAGCGCCTTGAGCTTTTCAGCCGCCAGATCAAGCTTGTTCTGGCTCAGCAATATGGAAATCAGACGGAAATGGTGGCTGATCACCGACGGCTGCGCCTTCGCCGCCGCGTCGAGCACGGCCACCGCCGCATCGAGTTTGTTCTGGGCCAGCAGGGCGTTCGCCAGCAGGCCGGGGGCTTCCGTCAGCCCGGGATCCGCCGCCGCCGCGGCTTCGGCATCCGCCTGCGCGCCCGCGTAATCACCGCTGAACAGCTTCACCTGCCCCATGCCGATACGGGCCAGAGGGTCGGCGGGATTGGCCTGCAGCGCCGCTTCGTACGCCCCTTTGGCGCCGGCAAGGTTTTCCTTCGCCAGATGAGCTTCGCCCACGGCTACCAGCATGCGCGCCTGGTCCGCCGGTGACGCCAGTTTTTTTCCGGCGAATTCTTTCAGCACGCGGTCGAATTCACCCGTTACCACCAGCGCCTGCGCCAGCAGCGGCGTAATCTGCTCCGCCGGGTAACCCAGATCGGCGGCGCGCTGCAGCTCCTTCACCGCGCCCGGCGCATCACCCTGCGCCAGATAGACCTTGCCTAGCAGAAAACGCGCCTCGGCCAGATCCGTTTTTTCCAGCAGCGCATTCTTGAGTTCGATACTGGCCGCGTTAAGGTCGTTTTTTGCCAGATAACTTCTGGCGGAAACCACCATTTCATCCGGGTTCTTGCTGCACGCGGCAAGCAGGGAGGCGGCCAGGCAGGTAACCGCGACACCGCGGATCACACGCCGCGAAGCCGCCGGAAAGCAGGCCGGAATCCGGCGATAATGGAATACGGGCACGCTCAACACTCCTTCTTCAATCCAAAACGGTTCATCAGGTCGTACAGTGACGGACGGCTGATACCCAGTATTTCCGCCGCCCTGGCGATATTTCCATTGGTGCGCGAGAGCACGCGTATGACCACGCTGCGCTCGGCTTCATCCCGGACGTGGCGCAGGTTGAGCCGCTCGGGGTTTTCCCCGGCGGCATCCAGGCCAAGGTCTTCCGCACTGACGCGGCTTCCCTCTGCCATGATCACCGCGCGCTTGAGGCAGTTTTCCAGCTCCCGCACGTTGCCGGGCCACGCGTGGGACTCGATCGCGGCGAGGGCGTCCTCGGCCAGATGCAGCGACGCGCGTCCGTTTTCCTTGCAGAAGCGCTGCACGAAGGCATGGGCCAGCAGCGCGGCATCGCCATCGCGTTCGCGCAGCGCGGGAATATCCACAATGATTTCGGCGAGACGGTAGTACAGGTCCTCGCGGAACGCGCCTGTTTCAATCTGCGTTTTGAGATTGCGGTGCGTGGCGCAGACCACGCGCACATTCACCGGAATTTCTTCCCGCCCGCCAATACGCTCAATCACGCGTTCCTGCAGGAAGCGCAATAGCTTGGCTTGCAGCGGCATGGGAAGATCGCCGATTTCATCAAGGAAAAGCGTGCCCTTGTGCGCCGTTTCGATCTTTCCCGGCGTCTGTTTCACCGCACCGGTAAACGCGCCTTTTTCATAGCCGAACAGTTCGCTTTCAAGCAGGTTTTCAGGGATAGCCGCGCAGTTGATGGCGACAAACCGTTCCCTGGCGCGCGGCGACAGGGCGTGCAGCCCGCGCGCGAGAATTTCCTTTCCCGTGCCGCTCTCGCCCAGAAGGGCCACCGTTACCGAGGCCGAGGCCACTTTTTCAATAGTGCGGCAGACTTTCAGCATCGCCGGGTCGCGCGTCAGGAGCCCGGCCAGCGCGCTGCCCTGCTGCTCTTTCAGACGCACATTTTCCCGCTGCAGATCGTAAAGCCGGAAAGCGCGGCTGATGGTCAGGCTGAGCAGATCGGGCTCGAAAGGTTTGGCGAAAAAGTCGTAAGCGCCCATACCGACCGCACGCACCGCGTTTTCCCGGTCGTGCTGGCCCGTGAGCACGATCACGCGCGTATCCGGCGCCAGGGCGAGCATTTCCCCCAGCAGCCTGAAGCCTTCGGAAGGGTCATCCGGCGCCGGAGGCAGGCCAAGATCCATGGTGACCACCGCCGGTTCATGGCGGCGCAGCTGCGCGATGGCGCTTTCCCGGTCATGGGCGACGACCGTTTCAAAGGCATCGAAAGCCCAGCGCATCTGTTTTTGCAGCGCAAGATCATCCTCAACGATAAGCAGCGTGCGGCGCTCGTCAGTCATTGCAATGGTTCGCTCCCTGTCCGGCTGTTTCATTGATCCGTATTGCCACGGGCAGTTCAATCACGACCCGCGTCCCCTTTCCTTCCTCGCTCTCAAACCGGATCGAACCGCCCAGTTCGGTTACATACTGGCGCGTTTCATAGACGCCGATACCCATCCCGCTTTCCTTGGTTGTCTGGAACGGCCGGGACAGGCGCTCGCGCAGAAATGCCGTTGACATGCCGCATCCCGTATCGGCAACCTCAATGGCGATCCGGCCTGCATCAACACCGCGAAGGGACAGGGATACCCTACCATCATCCGGTGTTGCGTCCAGGGCATTTTGCACTAAATGTCCGATTATCCTTTCGAGCCGTTCGGGATGGGCCATCACCGCGGCAGAGCCATCCGTTGCGTCATGCACCGTTACCCCGGGCCGCTGCACCCGCTTCATCTGGCGGATCCGCCCGGCAATGCTGGCCACATCGACCACCCTGGGCGGATCGATCGAGCGTTTTTCCTGCAGCTGCGTCATCAGGCCACGCATCCGCGCTTCTACATGGGCAACCGTTTCCAGCATATCGTCCTGGAAAGCCGGATTATGCCGGTGCCGTTCCGCGTTCCTGAGCATGAGCGAGAGCTGGGCAACCAGATTTTTCAGATCATGCACCACAAAAGCGGACATGCGGTTGAAAGATTCGAACTTGCGCGCCTCCAGCAGCGCCTCCGCCGCCAGCATCCGCTCCAGGTAACTGGCCGCCTGGCCCTGCGCCATTTTCAGCAGATCGAGCACCTCCCAGTTAATGTCAAAGCGCGCGCGCGGCGCATTGAGCACAACAAAGCCCACCAGTTCTTCCGGGCTTTTCAGCGGCAGCACCAGCCAGGCGTCCGGCAGGATGGAAAGCCATTCAGGCAATGTCAGCCCTTCGTAGGTAACGGGGCTGCTCCGGAACTGCTCCAGGTCGATCACCCATTCTTTCTCGTCCAGAAAGCGGCACAGCGGATCCTGCGCCAGTTCCACCGCATCGGACGCGGGATGATTCAGGCGCGAACGCAGGGTATAACGCCCGTCCGTCCCACGCAGCCACAGCCCGCCACCGGGGCTTTCCACCAGATCCGACAGCGCCTTGACCACCGATTGCCCCAGATCCAGGCCCTGCCCCGCAGACGACAGCGCACGGGTAAAGCGCAGCCACTCGCTGCGGTAATCGTA
The DNA here is from genome assembly GCA_031555955.1 of Rhodocyclaceae bacterium. Taxonomy (GTDB): domain Bacteria; phylum Pseudomonadota; class Gammaproteobacteria; order Burkholderiales; family Rhodocyclaceae; genus Azoarcus. Next base: position 27,851 of record JAVBTY010000049.1, read on the forward strand.
GCGGTAGGAAAACAGATGCTTGCTGATGAAAACTCTCAGGCGCGCGCGCTGGGCCCCGGAAAAAACGAAGACGCCCAGCAGCAGCAGCCCGGCGAACAGCAGTGTCAGCTGCAGCGCCCGCCCCCAGTCGCCGCCGAAATAGCGCACGTAATACCCCGCCGCCGCGATCACCAGCAGGTAAAGCCCCGCGACCGCCAGCGCGGTGGAATGGAAAACCATTTCGCGCGACATCGACATGCGCAGCGTCCACGCCGGGCTGCGCGCGCCCGACAGTGCCACCAGCGGCATCAGCAGGGCATGGACCGCACCCCGCACCGCCCATATGTCTGGATCGGGCCGCCCGAACAGGACGCTATCGGCGAAGAAATACAGCTCGAACACGAACCCCGCCCCCAGCGCGAGGCAGAGCGGTTTCAGCCCCCAGCGCGATCCGGCAGGCAGGCCCCGGTACAGCTGCTCGACCAGCACCAGGCCAAAAACGGCATACGCCAGCGATGTTCCGGGAACACCGCGCGCCGCGACACCCGGGGAGAGCAGCCCGGCGACGTCAAGCAGGTGCGATACAGCCTGTCCGGCAACAATCAACGCGCCTGCCACAAGCGGCCAGCGCGCCCGCCTGCCGCCCAGCGGCTCAAGAAGGATCAGGAGAAAGGCATACCATGCCGCACCACGCAGGACACCGGCAATGCGTTCAGCATGAAACAGCCAGATTTCCTGCGGCGAACAGGCGAACAGCCAGCCCGCCGCCGCCCAGAGGCCGCTTGCGCCCACAGCCAGCACCAGCCAGCCGCCGGGCCTGCCGCCATGCCACGCGAAAAAGAAATACGCCCCAAAGCACGCATAAACAAGCGCGGCCAGCCCATAACCCCAGATCGCAACTTCCAGCACGTCGTCTCCAGTTTTCCCGGTACGGAAAAGACGGTGAAAACGCGCCGGCCGCAGCCGGGGTCTAGTGAGCGCCCTCGCCGGTCAGCACCACTCTCACCGTTTCAAACAGTACAAGGGTATCAAGGACCAGCGAATGATTTTTGACGTAATAGAGATCGTACTGCAGCTTCTGGATCGCATCATCGACCGAGGCGCCGTACTGGTAACGCACCTGGGCCCATCCGGTCAGCCCGGGCTTGACGCAGTGGCGGACGCCGTAGAACGGAATTTCCTTGCCCAGCTGATCAACGAAATAGGGCCGTTCCGGGCGCGGGCCAACCAGACTCATGCTGCCAGCGAGCACATTGAACAGCTGCGGCAGTTCATCAATGCGCGTCTTGCGCATGATCCGCCCGAAACGCGTCACCCTGTCGTCATTGGACGACGCCCAGCGCGGCCTGCCATCCTTTTCCGCATCCGTGCGCATGCTGCGGAATTTGGTGACGCGGAAAAGCCGCCCGCCCAAACCCACACGCTCCTGCCGGTACAGCACGGGACCGCCATCCTCAACCAGGATCAGCAACGCCGCCACCAGCATCACAGGCAGGGCAAGCGTCAGCAGCACAAGCGCCGCGGCGAGATCGAAGCAGCGCTTCACCACGGTCCGCCACACCCCCTGACGGAAACCGTCGCCATAGATCAGCCAGCTCGCGCGTAACGAATCAACAGGCACCTGCCCCTGGACACGCTCGAAAAACGAGGAAATATCCAGCACGCGGACGCCCGCCAGCTTGCAGTCAAGCAGCTCGCGCAAAGGCAGCACGCCGCCACGACGTTCCCGCAGGGCGACAATGACTTCATCAATCCGGTGTTTACGTACGGCCTCGAGCAGCCCCATGCCGCTGATGACCATGCGGTCATCAATATCCTCTGATTTGCTGCCGTCCAGCGAAAAGAAACCCACGGCCCCAACCCCACCCTGCTGCGGCGACGACAGCGCCCACTGAACGGCCAGCGCATCACTGCCCGTGCCAATGATAAGAACACGGGACGCAAACAGCGCCGCCGCGCGCCGCCGGTTAACCAGCCCGCGCATCACCAGCACGAATCCAAGGAACAGCATCACCGATACCTGCATCGCCTCGGACACGAATCCGGTCCACGGCAGCAGCCCGAATATGCCATAGGCAACAGGCACGCTCACCAGCACTGAAAGCGTCACGCGGATGAACGCATCCCGGTGGTCTCCCTGGGCAAACGGTCTGTACAGCCCCATTGCGGAATTCAGCGCCATCATCGCAAGGGCAAACAGCAGCGCCGACGGCACCACCAGCCCCCACTGGACCGTTTCCACATGAATCTGCAGCCATACGGCAAGCAGCACCGCCATGAACAGCAGAAATGCATCGAACAGCATCTGCTGCAGCGTATGCGATGGAAAATAATGGCTGAAAACTTTCAAGACGGTATTCCTTGTTTCACTGCAAACCGCGCGCCCCTGCCGGGGTCCTGCGCGCCGTTTACGCTGTTTGTCCGGTGTTGGCACCTTACCCGAACAGAAAAAACCACAACGTTAAACCGGTCACATCTGCCAGAATACCGTCAGCCGGACCCGTAAAACGTCAATAACATACTGATAACGATGTGTTTTAACCTGTCGCTCGCACATCCGGGCGCGCAACTCTGCCACAGGGTCATTGCCCCGGTGAAAACCGTTTCCGCCTCCCGGGCGGAAGCATCGACGCGGCGCGATACCGGTGGCAATATGTTCCCTCCATGCACCGCCGCGACAACGCAGAAACATCCACATCCATCGCAGGAGAAACACATGCCCCATGCTTCCCGCCGCGATTTTTCCGAGCTGTACAACTATCACATCGAAGATCTGTCCGAAGGCATGAGCGCCAGCTATTCGCGCACCGTCTCCGAAGCCGACATCCTGATGTTCGCGGGCGTTTCCGGCGATACCAATCCGGTTCATCTCGACGCGGAGTTCGCCGCGCATACGATGTTCGGCGAGCGTATCGCGCACGGCATGCTGGCGGCGTCCTTCATTTCCACCGTTTTCGGCACCCGGCTTCCCGGCCCCGGTGCGGTATACCTCAGCCAGAACCTGAAGTTCAAGGCGCCGGTCAAGGTCGGCGACACTGTGGTCGCGCGCGTCACGGTCCAGACGCTCAATGCCGCGAAACGCCGCGCCGTTTTCATGACTGAATGCTACGTTGGCGAAACCGTGGTCCTGACCGGCGAGGCGGAGCTTCTCGTTCCGGCCCGCAGCTGAAGCATTTTCCCTCCGACGGCGGAATCCCGCCCAGCGGGTCCGCCGCCAGATCGCCCGGCCTGCCCTGAGGCCGGACGGCCCCCGCGGCTCATACTGCGAACGTCTGCCTGATGCGCAGCGTCTGCCCCCGATCGATGAGCCCGATCAGGCGGTCTATGTTCGGATGCCTGCCCGGGTTGAGGCGGGCGTCCCCGGCATGCTCGGCGTACAGTTCCAGCCCTTTTCTGGCCGCATCCGGCGTAATCGCGCCGTGGATCTGCGCCAGATGGTTATAGACCGCAAGCGAACCGGTCTGCCCGGGTTTATTCTCGATGACGCCAACAACGGAATCCGCGTCATCAAGCAGGCTGATCGCCGCCAGATGCGAAACGCCCGGCAGCTGTTTGAGATTGTCGGCAAAAGCCATAAGTCATGGATCCTCTTGAATCAGAACCCGGCTGCACGCCCCGCATCAGCGGCGGGGCAGAACAGCCGGGCAGCAAAATCCTGCGAAAAATCAGATGGCGCGCGCCAGCTCCACCGCCTTGCCGATATAGCTCGCCGGCGTCATCGCCAACAGGCGATCGCGGTCGGCGGCGGGAATCGCCAGGGTGCGGATGAAGTCGTGCAGCGCGTCGCGGGTGATGCCCTTGCCGCGCGTCATCGCCTTCAGCTGCTCGTAGGGATTTTCGATGCCGAAGCGGCGCATCACCGTTTGCACCGGCTCGGCCAGCACCTCCCAGCACTCGTTCAGGTCCGCCGCGAGGCGGGCCGGAT
>JAVBTY010000109.1:0-5976 GCA_031555955.1 Rhodocyclaceae bacterium
CAACATCGTCGGCCGCATCAAGGACATGGTGATCCGTGGCGGCGAGAACGTGTATCCGCGCGAGATCGAGGAGTTTCTGTACCGCCATCCGAAGGTCCAGGACGTGCAGGTGGTCGGCGTGCCGGACAAGAAATACGGTGAGGAGCTGTGTGCCTGGATCGTGGTCAAGCCGGGGCAAAAGCTCACCGAGGACGAGGTGCGCGAGTTCTGCAAGGGGCAGATCGCGCATTACAAGGTGCCGCGTTACCTGCGCTTCGTGGAAAGCTTCCCGATGACGGTGACCGGCAAGATCCAGAAGTTCAAGATTCGCGAAGCGATGAAGGAACTACTGGGACTGAACGAGGAGAAGACGGCATGAGCCGTTTGGACAGCAAGCTCAACCCCCGCGCCGCCGACTTTCAGGCCAACGCCGCCGCGATGCGCGCACTGGTCGACGACCTGCGCGCCAAGGCGGCGGAAGTCGCGCTCGGCGGCGGCGAGGCCGCGCGCGCCAGGCACACGGCGCGCGGCAAGCTCCTGCCGCGTGAGCGGGTCAACCACCTGCTCGATCCCGGTACGCCCTTTCTCGAAGTCGGCCAGTTGGCCGCCTATGGCATGTACGACAACGACGCGCCGAGCGCCGGCGTCGTCACCGGCATCGGCCGCGTACAGGGCGTGGAGTGCATGATCGTCGCCAACGACGCCACGGTGAAGGGCGGTACCTACTACCCGATGACGGTCAAGAAGCACCTGCGCGCGCAGGAGATCGCGGCCGAAAACAATCTGCCGTGCGTCTATCTCGTCGATTCCGGCGGTGCTTTCCTGCCGCGCCAGGATGAAGTTTTTCCCGACCGCGACCATTTTGGCCGGATCTTCTACAACCAGGCCAACATGAGCGCGCAGGGCATCGCGCAGATCGCCGTGGTGATGGGGTCCTGCACTGCCGGTGGCGCCTACGTGCCGGCGATGTCGGATGAAACCATCATCGTGCGCAACCAGGGCACGATCTTCCTTGGCGGTCCGCCGCTGGTGAAGGCTGCCACGGGCGAGGAAGTGAGCGCCGAAGACCTCGGTGGCGGCGATGTGCATACGCGGCTATCCGGCGTGGCCGACCACCTGGCCGAAAGCGACACCCACGCGCTGTATCTGGCGCGTCGCGTCGTCGCCAACCTCAACCGGGGCAAGCAGCCCGGACTGGTCATCGGCGCGGGCGAGGAGCCGGCCTACGACCCGGAGGAAATCTACGGCATCCTGCCGACCGATACGCGCAAGCCCTTCGACGTGCGCGAGATCATCGCCCGCGTCGTCGACGGCTCGTGTTTCGATGAATTCAAGGCGCGCTACGGCGCCACGCTCGTCTGCGGCTTTGCCCAACTGTATGGCTATCCGGTCGGCATCGTCGCCAACAACGGCATCCTGTTCGGCGAATCGGCGCAGAAGGGCGCGCACTTCATCGAACTGTGCGGCCAGCGCGGTATTCCGCTGCTGTTCCTGCAGAACATCACCGGCTTCATGGTCGGGCGCAAGTACGAAAACGGCGGTATCGCCAAGGACGGCGCGAAAATGGTTACCGCGGTGGCTACCGTGCAGGTGCCCAAGATCACCGCGCTCATCGGCGGCAGCTTCGGTGCCGGCAATTACGGCATGTGCGGCCGTGCGTACTCGCCGCGTTTCCTGTGGATGTGGCCGAATGCGCGCATCTCGGTGATGGGCGGCGAACAGGCGGCGAGCGTGCTCGCCACCGTGCGGCGCGACGGTATCGAGGGCAGGGGCGGCAAGTGGAGCGCCGAAGAGGAGGAGGGCTTCAAGGCCCCGATCCGTGAGCAGTATGAAGCGCAGGGCCACCCGTATTACGCGACCGCGCGCCTGTGGGACGACGGTGTCGTCGACCCGGCGCAGACGCGGCGCGTGCTCGGGCTGTCGCTGTCGGCGGCGCTCAACGCGCCGATCCAGCCGACGAAGTTTGGCGTGTTCCGCATGTGAGGCCGGGATGATGAGCTACGAAACACTGGAAGTCCTGTGCGACGGCGGCGTCGCCACGATCTGGATGAACCGTCCGGAGGTGCACAACGCCTTCAATGCGCAGCTGATCGCCGATCTCACCGCCGCCTGCAAGGCGCTTGACGCCGACGGCGGCGTGCGCGTGGTGGTGCTGGCCGGGCGTGGCAAAAGCTTTTCCGCCGGAGCCGATCTGAACTGGATGAAGGCGGCGGGCGGCGCCAGCGTGGAAGAAAACATCGCCGATGCGGGCCGGCTCGCGGGCATGCTGCGCACGCTGGCGGAAATGGGCAAGCCGACCATCGCCCGCGTGCATGGCGCCGCGCTTGGCGGCGGCATGGGGCTGGCCTCGGCCTGCGATATCTGCGTGGCTTCGGCGCGCGCGGTGTTCGCCACGTCGGAAGTGCGTTTCGGCATCATCCCCTCGGCGATCAGCCCCTATGTGCTGCGCGCCATCGGAGAGCGTCAGATCTACCGCTACTTCCAGACAGCCGAGCGCATCGACGCCGCGCGCGCCGTGGCGATCGGGCTGGCGCATGAAATGGCGGAGGACGATGCCGCGCTTGACGCCAGGGTGGCGGAACTGGTCCAGGCGCTGCTCGAAGGCGGGCCGAAGGCGCAGGCGGCGGCGAAGGAACTGATCCGAAACGTGGTCAACCGCCCGCTGGATGATGCACTGGAAGCCGATACCGCGCGGCGCATCGCTTACCTGCGCGCCACGCCGGAAGCGCGTGAAGGGCTGGATGCCTTTCTCGCCAGGCGTCCGGCGGCGTGGATGGTGCAAACTTGAGCCCTGTTTAAATCACGCAGGGTTAGCGCCATGGACGAGATCGCCGCCGTTTCCACCAGTCTTGAAGGGTTGCGCGACTGGCGCGGCCTGCCGCTGGACATGGCTTCACTCGCCGCGCTGGCGGCCGGTCTGGGGTGGGCGAGCGGCTTGCGGCTGTACGCGCTGGTGTTCGCGCTGGGCGCGCTGGGCCGTTTCGGCGGCGTGCATCTGCCGGGCGGGCTGGAGGTGCTGACTCATTCGCTGGTGCTTGGTCTCTCCGGTTTCATGCTGGTGATGGAGTTTTTCGCCGACAAGCTGCCCTGGCTCGATTCTGTGTGGGATGCGATTCACACCTTCATCCGCATTCCCGCCGGCGCGGCGCTGGCGGCGGCGGTGATGGGCGACCAGGGGGGCGCGGTGCAGGTGGCGGCGGCGCTGGCTGGCGGAACGCTCGCCGCCGGTACCCATTTCGCCAAGGCCGGGGCGCGTGCGGCGCTCAATACCTCGCCCGAGCCGGTGAGCAACGTGGCGGCCTCGTTCAGCGAGGATGCGCTGTTCGTTGGCGGGGTGTGGACATTGTTTACCCACCCGCTGTGGTTCCTGGCCGGGCTGGCGGTGTTCCTGCTGCTGGCGGCATGGCTCATCGTCGTGCTGTGGCGCTTCATCCGGCGTCTGCTGCGGCCGCGCATGCGGGAAAGTGAAAGCCTTTCGTAACACCCATAACAGCTTTGCGCCGGGTTTCGGGGCGGCGTGACATACCCATATCAACGTTGCCCGGGAAAGCGGGGAACGCAATGGAGGAGACGATATGTTCGATAAAATCCTGATCGCCAACCGCGGAGAAATCGCCTGCCGGGTCATCAAGACGGCCCGCCGCATGGGCATCCGCACCGTGGCGGTGTACTCGGAAGCCGATGCGGGCGCGCGCCACGTGCGCATGGCCGACGAGGCCGTGCTGATCGGCCCGGCGGCGGCGCGCGAAAGCTATCTGGTGATCGACCGCATCATCGGCGCTGCGAAGCAGACCGGCGCGCAGGCGATCCACCCGGGTTACGGCTTTTTGTCCGAAAATGAGGACTTCTGCGCTGCCTGCGACGAGGCGGGCATCGTCTTCATCGGCCCGCCGGTGTCGGCGATCCACGCGATGGGCTCCAAGTCCGAAGCGAAGAAGCTGATGGAAGCGGCCCGCGTGCCGCTGACCCCTGGCTACCATGGTGACGACCAGACCCCAGAACTGTTGCGCAGGGAGGCTGACGCCATCGGCTACCCGGTACTGATCAAGGCGGCGGCGGGTGGTGGCGGCAAGGGCATGCGGCTGGTCGAGCGTGCGGAAGACTTCGCCGATGCGCTCGCTTCGTGCAAGCGCGAGGCGGCGGCCTCTTTCGGCGACGATCATGTGCTGGTGGAAAAGTACATCGTCCGGCCACGCCATATTGAAATTCAGGTGTTCGGCGATACGCACGGCAACTGCGTCTACCTGTTCGAACGCGACTGCTCGGTCCAGCGCCGTCACCAGAAGGTGCTGGAAGAAGCGCCCGCACCGGGAATGACGCCCGAACGGCGCGCGGCAATGGGCAAGGCGGCGGTGGAGGCGGCCAAGGCCGTCGGCTACGTTGGCGCCGGCACGGTCGAGTTCATCGCCAATCAGGACGGCAGCTTCTACTTCATGGAGATGAACACGCGGCTGCAGGTTGAGCATCCGGTTACCGAGATGATTACCGGCCTCGACCTGGTCGAATGGCAACTGCGTGTGGCTGCCGGCGAGCGTCTGCCGCTGGCGCAGGAACAGCTGCAGATACGTGGCCACGCGCTGGAAGCGCGCATCTACGCCGAAGATCCGGCGAAGGGGTTTCTGCCTTCTACCGGCAAGCTGGCGCACCTCGCGCCGCCGCCGGAATCGCTCCATGTGCGCGTAGACACCGGTGTGGAGGAGGGCGATTCGATCACCCCCTGGTACGATCCAATGATCGCCAAGCTCATCGTCTGGGATCAGAACCGCGACCGCGCGCTTGCCCGCATGCTGCAGGCGCTGGCGGATTACCGCATCGTCGGCGTGGCGAACAATGTCGCCTTCCTGTCCCGGCTCACCGCCTGCCCGGCCTTCGCCACGGCCGATCTGGATACCGGCCTGATCGAGCGCGAGCGTGATTACCTGTTCCCCGCCGAGGAGGTGGCGCCCGATACGGTGTGGCTCATCGCCGCGCTCGCCCGGTTGCTGCGCGAGGCCGAGGCCGCCGGCCGCCGCGCCGAACGCCACCCTGATCCGCATTCGCCCTGGCATGCGCGTGATGGCTGGCGGCTCAACGCCGAAGCGCGGCGCGAACTGCTGTACCGCTGTGACGACGTGACCCGCGTGGTCCAGGTGGGTTACCGCGCCGATGGCTATACGCTCGGCCTCGATGGCCGCGTGTATGCAGTGCGCGGTGAACTCAACCCGCGTGGCCTGCTGCGCGTCGAGATCGACGGTACGCGCATGGATGCCACCGTGATCGCTGCTGGCGAAAAACGCCATGTTTTCGTCAATGGCTGCACATGGCAACTCGCCAGTATCGACCCGCTGCACCACACAGGCGATGGCGGCGGCGCCGAGGGCGGGCTGCTTGCGCCGATGCCGGGCAAGGTGATTGCCCTTGTCGCCAGGGAAGGGGAACGGGTGGAGAAGGGCGCGCCGCTGGTCATCCTGGAAGCGATGAAGATGGAACACACCATCGCCGCCCCGTCCGCCGGCACGGTCAAGTCCTTCCGTTTCGCTGTCGGCGAACAGGTGGCCGACGGCGCCGAGCTGGTCGAATTCGACGTTGCCCAAGTCTGAACGCCGGCGCGCCGGCCCACCCTGTACAGGAGACACAGGCATGAATCTGCCCGAAATAGTCAGAATCGTCGAAGTCGGCCCGCGCGATGGTCTGCAGAACGAAAAGCGGCTGGTTGCGGCCGATACCAAGGTGGAACTGATCCGCCGCCTCGCCGCCGCTGGCCTGAAAATCATTGAGGCCACCTCCTTCGTCTCGCCCAAATGGGTGCCGCAGATGGGCGATAACGCCGAAGTGCTCGGCCGGGTGCTGGCCGCGCCGGCGCCGGGAGTCGCCTACCCGGTGCTTGCGCCCAACCTGAAAGGCTTCGAGGCGGCGCTCGCCGCGGGAGCGAAGGAAGTGGCCGTGTTCGGCGCGGCGTCGGAATCGTTCTCGCAGAAGAACATCAACTGCTCCATCGCCGAATCGCTGGAGCGTTTT
>JAVBTY010000085.1:0-16950 GCA_031555955.1 Rhodocyclaceae bacterium
GACGGCTCCGAGACGCTCTCTGCGGTCACGGTATCGAACATCCCGGAAGGCGTCACGATCAGCGGCACGGACAAGGACGGGAACCCCGTGAGCTACACCGCGCCCGCTGGCGGCGGCAGCGTGACGCTGACCGACTGGGACTTTACCCAGCCCGTTAACATGGAAGTCCCGAAAGGCACGCCCGACTTCACCCTTGATCTGGAAGTGACCTCGACCGAAGCCAACGGCGACACCGCGACCACGCCCGCGACGATCGACATCACCAACGTGCCTGCTGTCCCCGTGCCGCAACCCCCGGAGGCGGACCCGGCAGGCGTAACGGGCACTGAAGACACGCCTTACACCTTCGCATGGTCCGACTTCAACGTGAATGATCCCGATACGCCGGACGATGATCTCAGCATCAAGATCACCAGCCTGCCCGTAGATGGCACGCTCACGTACAACGGCGCTCCGGTCACTCCGGGCACACAGATCAGCAAGGCTGACATCGATGCGGGCAAGCTCGTCTTTACCCCGGATGCGAACGAATCCGGCAACGACGCCAGCTTTGGCGGCAACGCCGGAACGGGCGACCAGAAAGCCGACTACGCCAGCTTCAAGTTCACGCCCTTTGATGGCGCGCTGGATGGCGCTGAAAAGACGATGGTCATTGACATCGCCCCGGTCGTTGACGCCCCGACGCTGGACGCCAGCGCTGGCGCGCCGGTCGACGGCGGCGCCACGGTCACCTACCCGCTGACCATTGACCCGGCCCTGACCGACACCGACGGCTCCGAGACGCTTACGGCGGTCACGGTATCGAACATTCCGGAAGGCGTTACGCTCAGCGGCGTGGATAAAGGCGGAAACCCCGTGAGCTACACCGCGCCCGCTGGCGGCGGCAGTGTGGATGTGACCGACTGGGACTTTACCCAGCCCGTCGACATGGAGGTCCCGAAAGGCACGCCTGATTTCACGCTGGACCTGGAGGCGACCTCGACTGAAATCGACGGCACCACCGCGAGCACGCCCGCGACGATCGACATCACCAACGTGCCCGATCTTGCTCCCCCGGAAGCCAGCGACGGCGCGGTGTCGGGCACTGAAGACACGCCTTGCGTCTTCGCATGGGGTGACTTCGGTGTAACCAATGGCGACAGCATCAAGATCACCAGCGAGCCTGCCGACGGCAAGCTGACGCTCGATGGCGCCGCCGTTGCGGTGGGGCAGGTGATCAGCCAGACCGATATTGATGCGGGCAAGTTCGTCTTTACCCCGGATGCGAACGAATCCGGCAACGACGCCAGTTTTGGCGGCAACGCCGGAACGGGCGACCAGAAAGCCGATTACGCCAGCTTCGGCTTCAAGCCCTGCGACGGCGCGACCGAAGGCGATGAAAAGACGATGACGGTCGACATTACCCCGGTGGCTGATGAGCCGGTGGTGACGGTTGATATTGGCGATGAAGAAAGTTTTTCGGGTTCGATCAACGCGAACGATTTCACCAAGGATCCGGCAACGCAGGTCTGGGAGTTCAATCCCAAGGCTGGTTTCACGCTCACGGCCATCAAGTCCGACGGTACGGAAGGGGTGGTTGGATTCAGGCCGGGCCGTGGTTTTGGTGTAGTGGGCAAGACGCTTGGCGATGCCGATACGAATGAAATCGGCTGGGATCCGCAGGCCAATAACGGGGCCGGAGCGTCCGAAAAACTGATCCTGACCTTCGATAATGCGGTGACCAGTGCGACGACCTCGATTACGTGGCTCCACCCCAAGGAAACCGCCCGCATCACCATTTACGATGAAAATGGCGATGTGCTCGAGAGCAAGGAGCTTAAGAGCACCAGCAACGACGATGTGATCAACAACACGATCGACGCTCCTGCCGGCAGGCTGATCTCGAAAATCGTGTTTGACGTTCCCGACAATGCGCCCGGACAGACCCAGTTCAGCGATTACGTAATCCAGAAGATCGAATACGAGGGAATCAAGCGCCCGGTCGATATCTCCGTGACGCTGGCCGATACCGATGGTTCGGAAGCGGTGACCGGCATCGTGGTAACCGTTCCGGATGGCGCCACGCTGTCGGCGGGAACGCCGAACGGGGGCGGCACCTGGACGCTGCCGCTGACCAGCAGCGGCGGTTATAGCTGCACCGTTGATCCGGTTACGGGCAAGGTCATCATCAGCGGGCTGGAGATGATGCTTCCGGGTGACTCCGCGTCCGGCGGAGAGGTGACGGTTGTCGCGACCGTGACGGATGGCGGGGTGAGTACTGAAACGGGTACGGAATCCGCCACCTATGGCGTGGCGCCTGCTCCCTCGCCGTTCGCGCCGTTCATGGCGGAGGGCGAACCCGGCGGTGAGGATCATGTCGTGAATATGGCGGCCGGCGCCGATGGAGATGATGTGGCCGGTGGCGAGGATCAGCCTGTGGAGGATGCGCAGCTGGCAGGCGATGCCGGGGCCGGAGAAGACGCGCAGATGGCTGGCGCCGCGACATCCGGCGAGCCAGACGATGGCGGAGACAGTTCGCTGGGCGGTCTGGTTGGCGAAAGCGACCCGCTTGCGCTGAATCTGGGCGAGCCGGGTTCCCCGGGCACGGAAGCCGGAACGGATGCCCTGGGCGAGCCGGAGAATCCGCTGAACGTGCAGGATCTGCTGCAGGGCGAAGGGGATGAGGAGCTTGGACAGTATCTGCCCGGCGCTCCGGAGGGTGATGTTTCTGCCGCGGCTCCGGCGGAAAGCGCCCAGGGCGGAAGCGAACCGCCGCTGGCGGGCGGCGATACGGGCGAAACCGGGCTTGATCTTGCTGGACTGGAGGGCGCGCTCTCCAACCCGGCGCCGACACCTCCGCCGGTTTCGGGTGGCCTTGATTTCTGATAGGTAGTCCGCAGTAACCCTAAACACGGCCGCATGTTATTGCGGCCGTGTTTTTTTATGCGGGGCAAAAAGCTGAATTGTTGTCTGGAGCGGGATGCCGCAGGGCAGAGCGCCGCCGCCAGCCGCATGGCGGACGAGGGCTTTGAGGAAGCCGCCGCAGCGGGTTTCACCGGGGCGGGATGATTTTTTTGCCCCCACGGTTTTCAGCATGACCGGCCGGGCCGCCTGTTTGCGCCGGGGCTGGGCGCGCATTTCTCCACGGAATCCGGAAACCGCCCGCGCTCCGGATGCTGCCCGTGAAGCCGCCGTCTGACCCGGGATGTGCCCGGATATCCCGTGAAAGATCCCGGCGCAGCGCCAGGAAAACCGGGTGCGCGCGGGGATTTGTTGCCCGCAGGGAAAAAATCACGGAATGCCTCCTGCCGATGCGTGACCGGGATCACAACCTGTCCACAGGTCCAGTACCCCCCAGATCAGGCAGTGGCTAAGCTGGGAACCATGAAGCCCCACCCATAAGTTCCACCCAGGTTTGGTTTCTGCAACCGCTTCTTTTTAATGCTGATTGTGAACGTTCAGGAGATCTGATCATGGCCACCGCCCAGCCCGTCGCCACCGTTGCTGCCGTTACCGGGCATGCTTTCGCCCGTGATGCGGAGGGAGGCCTGCGCCCGTTGCACCCTGGCGATGTCCTGCGCGAAGGTGAGTCCGTCGTGACTCCTGCTGACGGGCGGGTTGAACTCGCGTTTGGCGATGGCGCCCGCCTCCCGATCGAACACCAGCAGACCGTCGCCATCCATGCCGATATGTCCGAAACCACCCGCGCGCACGCGCCGGAAGCCCAAGTGTCCACCGCCAGTATCGATCAGGTTATTCAGGCGCTGAATGAAGGCGGCAGCCTCGACGGCATCGAAGCCCCCGCCGCCGGTCTGAGCGGCGGCGGCGACACCAGCGAAGGCGAAAATTTCGTACGCCTGCTGCGCATTGCCGAAGGCGCGGACCCGCTCGAATTTGAATATGCCGCAAGCGAAAACCCGGAATCCGAAAGTTTCTCCGCCTCTGGCGGCGATCCGGACGAAGCTGTGTCGGAGCCGGTTTCCACGCTGGAGTCGATAGTATCTCCCGTAACCCCCGCTTCTGTGGACGCGCCGGTTACGCTGGCGGCTGCGGAGCCCTCCGCTCCGGTGGCAGCGCCCGCTCCGGTAGAACCGTCTGCTCCGGTAGCGCCGCCCGCTCCGGTAGAACCGTCTGCTCCGGTGGAACCGTCTGCTCCGGTCGAGCCGTCTGCTCCGGTCGAGCCGCCCGCTCCGGTCGAGCCGCCTGCTCCGGTGGAACCGCCTGCTCCGGTCGAGCCGCCCGCTCCGGTCGAGCCGCCCGCTCCGGTGGAACCGCCCGCTCCGGTGGAGCCGCCCGCTCCGGTGGAGCCGCCTGCTCCGGTAGAGCCGCCCGTCCCCGCAGCGCCGCCGGTGGCCGATGTGCCGCTGGTGACGGTCAGCATTGGCGCTCCAGTGGTATCGACGGGCATGATTGACCGAACCAACGTCAAAACAACGACGGAGGGTTTTACGGTTACGGCTTTCAATCCTGATGGCTCGAAAGGGGCGATTGGAGTCGCTTCCCGCGGTTTTGGGGTGTCGGGTAAAACGGGTAACGCTGATATAAACGAAATCGGGTTCGATCCAGTTTCCGGAAAGTCCGAAGTCCTGGTTGTTGAGTTCAATCATCCGGTGACGAGCGTGACGGCGACGGTTACGTGGCTCAACAGTAAAGAGCATGCCCATATCACGGCTTATGACGAGCAGGGCAACAATATTTTTGAAACGTCTTTCGCGGGCAGGGGTGACCCCGCGTATACACCCCATACGTTCGAGGCTCCTGCCGGGACGACGATTGCGCGGATCGAGTTCGATACCCTCGGAGCGGTAAGAGATGCCAATGGAAACGTTGCTGGTGAGATTGACGATTATGTGGTCAGCAGCATCAGCTACGACGCCATCCTGGGGGACTATCCGGTCACTATCTCCGTGGCGCCGCAGGATAGCGACTTTTCGGAGTCGGTGACTGGCATCGTCGTTTCCGTCCCGGCGGGAGTCACGCTGTCGGCGGGCCATCCGAATGGGGATGGAACCTGGACACTGCCGATGGATAGCAGCGGCGACTACAGTTACCAGGTTGACCCCGTTACGCATGCGGTAAGCATTTCCGGCCTGAACATGTCGGTCCCGGCTTCCTTTAACGGGGATGTGGCGGTTGAGGCGAGGGCGACCGTAACCGATAGCGGTGCGGAAACGGCCACGGCAACTGGCACGGGTGCCGATCATATCCATGTCGGTGCGGTCGGCGCGGAAGGTCTGGAGTTGCCCGGTGAGCCAGGCTCCTCGCCTCTTATGGCAGAGAGCGAGTCCGGTGGCGCGGCCCAGATGATGGCTACGACGGCGAGTGCGGGCAGCGATGGCGCAACGGATGGAACGGACCGGCATGTGGCTGATGCGTCGCCGGTTGGCGGGGGAGATCTGGAGCCGTCCGGTGCTGCGCCTTCCGGTGAAACGGACGATGCCGGGTCCGGATCGCTGGGCGGCCTGCTTGGTGATGATGATCTGTTCTCGCTGGATCTGGGCGAACCGGATCTTTCGGCCACCGGGGCTGAAAGCGGCGCGGATGGCGGGGTTGAGCCGGACGGGACGCTGAATATGCAGGATCTGCTGCCGGGCGAAGGGGAGGAAGGGCTTGACCAGTACCTGCCAGGCGCTCCGGAGGGCGGCGCATCCGCCGCGCCCCCGGCGGAAGGTTCGCATGGGCAGCAGGGCGGAAGCGAACCGCCCGCGGGCGGAAGCGATGCGGGCGCTTCGGGGCTGGATCTCCATGACCTGAACAGCATGCTGTCCAGTCCGGTTCCGACTCCTCCGCCGGGTTCGCACGGCGAGTTCTGATAATCTGTAGCAACGCCATGCACGGTCGCATGCCTGTTATTGCGGCCGTGCTTTTTTCTGCGAGGACAAGAAACTGAAGCTCTATCTGAAACGGGATGCCGCAGGGCAGATTGCCGCAATCAGCCGCACGGCGGGCGAGGGCTTTGAGGAAGAAGCCACGGAGGGTTCCGCCGGGGTGGATGGTTTTCTGGGCAGGAGTGGCGGTGGGCATTCGGCGCTGGCGGCCTCGGACATGCGCCTGGTGCGCGTGCTGGAAGACGTGATCGATCTGCTGATCGAACGCGGGCTGATCCGCTTCACCGATCTGCCGCAAAGCGCGCAAGGCAAGCTGCTGGAACGCAAATCGCTGCGCGCGCAGATGAATGGTCTGGATATTCTTGACGAAGCGGACGAAAAACTGATCTGAACCCGGCCCGCGAGTTGCGTGTGCGCCTGGCGGCGGCGGTGTTTTCCGCCAGCGCTCCGCCTGGATGGAGTGCCGGTTTTATCGGGTATGACTGAATATGGCGCTGCCGCGGATTTTTGTTTCTATCGCCTGCTACCGGGACGCCGAGTGCCCCCATACCCTCGCCAGCCTGTTTTCCCTGGCGCTTCATCCTGAACGGGTTTTCGCCGGGGTGCTGTGGCAGCTTGTTCCCGGCGACGATGATGACTGTGCCGCCATTCCCGCCTCCGTGCCTGCCGCGCAGGTCAGGGGGGGCACGGTTCATGCGAACGAAAGCAGGGGCGCCTGCTGGGCGCGTCACCAGATTCTTGCCGGGCTGTATCAGGGCGAAGAGTTTGTGCTGCAGATCGATAGCCACATGCGTTTTTCTCCGGGCTGGGATGTGCGTTTCATCGAAATGCTGCAAAGCTGTCCGTCACCGCGGGCCGTGCTGAGTTCCTATCCCGTTCCCTATACGCCGCCCGACCAGCTGGATCATCCCCGCATTCCCGTCCAGGTAGCGAAGCAGTTCGATAACCAGGGCGTGCTGATGCTGCATTCCCGCGTGCTGCCCTATGACATGCGCCCCCGGATCCCGCAGCCTTCCGCATTTATTGGCGCGGGCTGCCTGTTTGCGCCGGGGCAGGCGCTGGCCGAGGTTCCCTACGACCCATGGCTCTATTTCCATGGTGAGGAAATCACCATGGCGGCGCGGTTGTGGACGCATGGCTGGGATCTGTTTACGCCTAACGACGTGCTGCTCTATCACGATTACCGCAACACGGCCCGCCCCCGGCACTGGAGTGACAACCGCGACTGGCCGGCGATGAATGCGCGCGCGGCCGTGCGGTTGCGCTGCCTGCTGGCCCGTGAACCGGCGGCGGACCCGCTTGCAGTACAGGACATCGAACATTACGGGCTGGGGATGGCCAGAACGCTGGAGGAGTATGAGGCCTACGCCGATCTGGATTTTCGCCGGAGGCTGATCGGGCCGCGCGCCCGGGACGGGCGTTTCCCGCCCGCGCCGGATGCGGAATCCATGGCCAGGGAGCGGCTGTTTACCGGCATTTTCAATAACGGCGGCTGGGGCTGCGCGGAAACGCGTAGCGGCCCCGGTTCAACGCTTGAGGCAACCGTGGCGCTGCGCCGGACCCTGCCGGAAATGCTGGCCCGGCTGGAGGTACGTAGCCTGCTTGATGCCGGCTGCGGTGATCTGAACTGGATCGAAAGCTGCCTTGCCGGGCTGGATCTGTATCTGGGTATCGACATTTCGCCAGCGGTGATTGCCTGGAACACCCGCCTGTACGGACGGCGCAAAGGGGTATTTTTCAATACCGGGGATGTGGTGAGCGACGCCCTGCCTCAGGTTGATGCCATCATATGCCGCCATGTGCTGACGCATTTGCCGAATCAGGATGCCGAGGCCGCACTGGAAAACATGCGCCGCAGCGGCGCGACCTACCTGCTGGCGACCTGCCACCAGAACGCGCCGAACACGGATGTCGAATCCGGGAAATGGCGCGCGCTGGATCTGCGGGTGGAACCGTTCCGCCTGCCCGCGCCGCTGCACGTGATTGAAGATGGCGCGGGAGTAAGCCTGTGTGTGTGGGATATGCGGGCCTGGCGGGAAATACTCTCAAAGCAATAGTAATAACGGACGGAAAAATGGCAGACGGCCGCGCATTGCGCGGCCGTTCTGTATTGTGCGGCGGTTTTTCGGAGGCGGTTAACCCGCCTGCGGTTCCTCCAGCCGGATTCCCGGCCCCGTCATGCCGTCGATGCCGAGCCCCGGCAGGCAGGCGCGTTCCGCTTCGGTGGTGACGCCTTCGGCCATGATGAGCAGGCCGATGGAGTGCGCGAGGGTGCACAGACCGCGCAGGATGGCCTGGTTGCCTGCGTCGCTGTCGATGCCGCGGATGATGGCGGCATCGACCTTGACGTAGTCGAGCCCGAATTCGTGCAGTTCGGCGATATGGGCGAAATCGGCGCCGACGTGCTCGATGCCGAGCCGGCAGCCCAGCGGGCGCAGGGCCACGCACAGGGCGCGGAATTCGGCAACATGGCGCAGCGCGCCGTGCGCGGGCAGTTCGATCCACAGCTTGCGCGCCTGCGGGAGTGGCGTCTGCTGCAGGATGTCGAGCAGTTCGCTGCGGCATGCGGCGTCGCGCAGTGTTTCCGGCGAGAGGTTGACGCCGATATCCGCGCCGTCCGCGGCCAGTCTGGCCAGCGCCGCCCGGATTACGGCGAGATCAATGGCGCCGGTCATGTTCTGGCGCGCGGCCCAGGGCATGAAGTAACCGGCATTGCGCCAGTCGCCATCGAGATAGAGCCGTACCGGCGCTTCGAAATGGAGCACCTGTCCTGCGGCGGAAACCGCCGGATAGCTGCCAAGCCGGACGCCGTGCCCGGTCAGGGCCTGTTCCAGCGCTTCGCGCCATTGTGTCTGCACCAGCCGCGTAAGCGTGGCGCTGGCGGCGATGTTCTGCGCCCTTGGGCCGGTCTGCTCCGCCGTGGCCAGCGCGCCGTCCACGCGCGCGAGCAGCGTCGCGCGGGTTTCTCCGGCGCTGTAGGCGCTGACGCCGACCGGCAGCGCCAGCGGCGCGCGCTGCGGATCGGCGTCGAGCCAGCCGTGCAGGCGGGCGGTAATGTCAGCGGCCAGGGCGGCGGGGTCTTCCGCGCCCGGGGCGAGAAAAGCCAGGTCGGTGCCGTTGAGGCGGCCCGCCTGCCACGCGGGCTGTCGGCCGGCAAACGACTGCAGATGCGCCGCGAGGGCGGCAAGCAGGGAGTCGGCGCCCGCGCGGCCCAGACGGCGGTTGAGTTCGGCGAGATCGCCTGCGCGCGCGATCAGCAGGGCGCCGCCCGCATGTGTATCCTCGCTGGCGAGCGCGGCGTCGATGCGTTTGAAAAACTGCTCGCGGTTGAACAGCTGCGTGACCGGGTCGAGCTGGGTCTGGCGGCGCAGCTGTTCGAGGCGTGCGGATTCTTCGGCCATCATCGTCCGGATCCGGTCCGACAGGCCATTCATCGCCCGCACGACGCTGCGGAATTCGAAGGTGGATGGTTCGGGCGTGGTGACGAAGCGGCGTCCGCCGATTGCTTCCGCCTGGGCGACGACCTGGTCGAGCGGGCGGGTAATGAACTTCAGGATCAGCGTGCCGGCCAGCCCGGTGGTGATGGCGCCGATGATGAACCACAGCAGCATCCGTTTCGTGCCGTTCCAGAGCGATTCGTAGGCGTAGCGGCTGTGGCTTTCCAGCGTTAGCGTGCCGAACTGGCGCCAGCCGTCCTGTACCTGGGCGACGCCCGGGCGCGGATTGATCGGCACCATGCGCATGAACCATTCGGGTACGGCGGGCTGGATGCCGTCATAGTCGCGCGCGGCGATCACCGAGCCATCGGGGGCGGCAAGGTGAATGCTGCGGTAATGGCCGGCATCGAACTGGGCGGCAATCTGCAGTTCGACCGTTACGGGGTCTTTCGGCATCTGTGAGAGCGACAGCGCCAGCGAGGTGGCGTTGTCCAGGTTTTTCACGTCGAGCTGCTGTTCGAGATAACTCTGCGCCGCCAGTGTGCTGACGATCAGGCTGCCGCCAAACGACAGGCTTGTGACCAGGGCGATCGCGATCCAGAGCTGTTTTATCAGGGACATGAGGGTCTGGTTCCGGGAGAAATGAAGTTGCGGCGGGCGGTGGGGCTGGGTGGCGTCATTGCAGGCCATCCCTGCGCATGCGGTCGATCACGTCGCGCCAGCGCGAAAGGCGTGTGGTCGGATCGGCGGAAGACGTTTGTGAACCGCCAGCCCACAGTCCTTCCATGTTGAAACTGAATACGGGGAAAAGATCGGAGCGCCGCGCGGCAGGGCGGATTTCGCCGACCAGATTGTCCAGAACAAAGGGTTCGGACGTGGGCGTTTCAAAATACCCCAGAACCATGTGCGCCTGCGTAACCTGGCTGCCCGGCCCCCCGATCTGGGCGCGGACGTAAATCAGGCGCAGCCTGTCGCCGGGAATGCCGAGCAGGCGCAGGGTCATGTATTTCGCAATGGCGAAATCCTCGCAGTCGCCCGCGCCTTTTCCCATGGTTTCGAGCGGTGTCGCCCAGTAATCGGCCTGTCCCCAGGTGATGCTGTCATCCTCGAACAGAAGGCGGCGGTTAAAGAAATCATTGACCAGGACGAGCTTTTCACGGCCATCTGTCTGCTGCGCCTCGTTCATCATCCGCCGCCAGCCTGCGACCAGTTCCCCGGCTTTTGCCCCGTAGCGCTCCTGCGCCAGGCGTTGCACACGGTCCAGATCGGGGGCTGCAGCGGCAAAACAGATGAACAGCGCTACCGCCGCCGCCCACACCGCCCGCAGCATGCGCGCGGACCGGCCGCTCCATGGCTGGGTATGGCGGGGCCGGCGCCGGATGCGGGTAATGGGCATGAGGGAACAGAAAACCGTAATGGCGGCATTATCGACGATTATTAATGCCCGCAGGAGGCAGGCAGCAGTGCGGCGCCTCTTTTGCTGGAATAGTGGAAGTAAGCCGCCAAATATTTCACAAAAAAGGGCAGGATTTTGCGTCGGAAATTTTTACATGACCGCTGTTTAAATCGGGCGTATTCCCTGCGTGATGGCGCACCCAGCGTGAAAAATGAGCGTCATTAGGCTGTTTGTGAAATTGTTCCATAGCCTGGTTTAAAGAATCATCTAGTCTGGATCCGGACCGGAAAATGAGCTGTTTGCCGGGTGAATTTCCCGGAAATGGCGGGGCTGAAGACCATATTGTCAGGCTTATCCCGGGGGTTTTTATTGCAAAAACGCCTTGAGAATATTGGATGTGCCGGATTGGGGTTCGTCGAATAATTTTACATAAGCATGGGTTTTCAAAGGACTTAATGACGGATGGGATAATAATTAAACCCTGATCGGGGTGTTATGATCCGGAGCGATAGGTTTTTATTGGTCGCCCTTTGGGGCGTATGTCTGAAAATAGCGCGTTTCGTGTTCTGTTTTGGCTGTAAAGAAAAATCAAGGAGTTCTCATGAAAGCTATCCGTTTGTCGATCGCCCTCGCTTCTCTCGGGCTGCTGTCGGGCGTTGCCACGGCGGCCGCGCCGGAGCCGTTGCGTGATGCCGCCCGCAAGGCCGTAGTCGCCAATCCGGAGGTACAGGCGCGCTGGCATGCCTTCCGTGCCGCGGATGCTGAGCGTGATGTGGCGCGCGGCGGCTATTTCCCGCAGCTTGACCTGACCGCGAGCGCGGGGCGCGAAAGGCGTGACCGTCCGAACCTGAGCGCGGACACGTTCAACCATACCAACGCCATGCTGACGCTGAACCAGATGGTGTACGACGGGTTTTTCACCTATAACGAGGTGGCCCGTCTTGGCTACGCCAAGCTTGCGCGTTATTACGAACTGCTCGACGCGGCGGAAGTTACCGCTTCCGAAGCGGTCCGGGCATACAGCGACGTGCTGCGCTATCGCGAGCGGGTGGCGCTGGCAAAGGCCAATTACGTCGAACACAAGCGCATCTACGACCAGATTGCCGACCGCGCGGGCGCGGGCGTGGGGCGCCGGGTCGATCTTGAGCAGGCGTTTGGCCGTCTCGCCCTGGCGGAGTCGAACCTGCTGACCGAAACCGCGAACCTGCACGATGTCAGCGCGCGCTACCAGCGCGTTACCGGCGATGTCCCGGCCGAGGGCCTGCCGTCGTTTGGCGACCGTTCCGTTTTTGCAGGCATCCCGGCCACGGCGAAGGATGCCCTGCGCGAGGCGTTCAATACCAATCCGGCGCTCAATGCGGCAGTGGAAAATGTGCGCGCCAGCCAGTCGGAAGTGGATGTCCGGCGGGCTGCGTACCATCCGCGCGTGTTCTTCCGCGCCAGCCAGGCGGTGGACCACAATCTCGACGGCATCGACGGCCATTCGCGCGACACCGTGGCGGGATTCGTCATGAGCTACAACCTGTTCCGCGGCGGTTCGGATCAGGCCCGTATCGGCCAGGCGGCGGAAGCGCTCAACCAGGCGAAAGACCTGCGCGAAAAGTCCTGCCGGGATCTGCGCCAGACCCTGTCGATCGCCTACAACGACATCCGCCAGCTCGAAGAACAGCTGCGCTATCTGGACCAGCACCAGCTGGCTGTCGCGAAGGCGCGTGAGGCCTATCACCGCCAGTTCGACATCGGCCAGCGCACCCTGCTCGACCTCCTGGATACTGAAAACGAGTACTTCCAGGCGCGTCTTGCCTATGTGGATGCGGCATACAACCAGATCGTCGCGCAGTCGCGCACGCTTTCCAGTGTCGGTCGTCTCATGCCGGCGCTCAACATTGCGCGTGAAGATCTGCCGACGGCGGCTGATGCCGGGCAGGATCGCACCAGCATCGATCCGGATACCATCTGCCCGCCCGATGTGACGCCGATGCTGCATGTCGACAAGGAAGCCCTGCTGGCCGAAGCGTTGCGCGAAGGGGGCTACAGGAAGAAGTAACGGCGCGCGGGCTGCTGCCCCGGGCGGAAGCCCGCAGGCAGGCCACTCACCGGCCGCCAGGCTTTTCTTCGGGAAAGCCTGGCGTTTTTTTTGGGGATTTCCGCATATCCGGAGGAAAATGCCGGAACCAGAGCCCCCGCAGGAAGAGGGCTTCCTGTCATGAACAACGGCTTTGATACTGGCCGCATCGGCTTCGCTTCCGGAGCAAGCCCGCGGAAAGCGGATCTGAATGAACCCTGCTGCCCCACGGACGGAAAAAACATGGCCCCGGCTGCTGTGTTTTTTTCTTGTCCTGATCGTGCTGTTTGCCGCTGAGCTGACCCATTGGGGACAGACGTTTTTTGTGCGCCCATTTACTGCCGGACTGGCGGGCGTCAGCGGCGGGCTGCTGGTGCTCGTTGATCCGTCGGTAACGGTTACAGGCAATGTGATTCAAAACACCGTCAGCGGCGCTGGCGTTTCGATCGAGCCGGGCTGCAACGGCGTGGAGGCGATGATCATGCTGACTGCGGCCATGCTCGCCTTCCCCGCGCCGTGGTTATACCGGCTCATCGGCCTGGCGCTGGGGTTTGCCGCCGTGCAGGGGCTCAACCTGCTGCGCATCGTGAGTCTGTTCTACCTGCTGCAATGGAATCCCGTCTGGTTCGAATGGGCGCACCTGTATCTGTGGCAGGCGCTCATCATGCTCGACGTGCTGGTGGTTTTCCTGATCTGGCTGCGGCGGCTGCCGGCCGTGGACGTTCCGCATGGCTGAGCGTATCGGCCCCGGCGGTTTCCTTCTTCGCGCCGTGCTGTGGCTCGTTCCGGCATTCGCACTCTGGGCCGCCTGCGGGCCGTGGCTGGCGGCGGGACTGGCGGCTCCGCTGGAATGGCTGCTCAAGGCCACCTGGCCGGTGATTTTCCGTGCGGTGGAAAGCAGCGGACATGATCTGGACATCGTCACCCACCTTGGCGCGGGCATGCTGCCTAGCGCGCGCCCGGGGCCGGGCGGCGCGGGTGAAATCGTACTTTCCGTCGATGCGCTCAAGTACAGCTATGGACTGCCCCTGCTGTTGGGGCTTTGCCTCGCCGTGCCGGAACCGTTGCTGCATCGTCTGCGGCGCTTTGCCATTGGCGCGCCGGTTCTTCTCCCGGTGGTGCTATGGGGAATCTATTGGGAAGCGTTGACGCTGCTCCTGTTCCGCCTTGGCGATGCGGTGAGCGCGGCCGTGGCCGCCGGGGCGGTGATGCAGAATTTCGCCGTACTGGCGTACCAGCTTGGCTTCCTGATTTTTCCGCCGGTTTCGGCGGCGCTGGTCTGGGGGTGGCGCAATGCGGACTTTCTGCGCGGACAGATGGCGGCGCAGCGCGGATCCGTTGTGGAGGAAAACCATTGAATCTGGAGCAGACTTTTGCCGGGGTCGCTTTCCCGTCCGTTGCCTGGACTGAGGCGGGCCAGGCGCGCACAGCCCGCTGGCGTTCTGAAAACGGGGCGGCTGCGCCGAAACGGGTGCTTGTCGCGGACGACACGATGCGCGCCGATGCCGCATACCGGCTGGCGTGCGAAGGCACGGCGCTGCTGTGGCGCGGCGATTTCCACAACGCGCGCCAGCTGCTGCAGGCGATGGCGCGGCGGGTGCGGGCAAAGCCGCATAAGGCGGGCACGCCCGCGGAGGCGTTCCATCTGTACCGGCAGGCGCAGGCGCAGCGCGCGCGCATGCTGGGCATGCTGCTGCTGCCGCTGGAGGCGGACTATACGATCCCGCTACGGCGCGCGCCGGACGTGCGCCAGGCATGCGCGGACGTTTATGGCAGCGATGGCGGCGAAGCCTCGCTGGTGTCGCTGCGCGAACTGCTCGGCGTGACCGGCGCATACGAATGGCGCAGAAAGGGGGTGGACGTTCCCGCGCTCGGCGCGCGCATCCATCCCCATTACGGCGTGTTTTCACCGGTGCGTGGCGAATACGTCGACCTCGTCGCACAGGCGCCGTTGCCGCCGGGGGAGCTGGCTTTTGACATTGGCGCTGGAACCGGTGTGCTGGCCGCGCTGCTGGCGCGGCGCGGCGTGGCCCGTGTGGTGGCGACCGAGCGGGCGGCGCGCGCGCTGGCCTGCGCGCGCGACAACATCCGGCGGCTGGGGCTGGAGGGCCAGGTCGACGTGACAGAGGCCGATCTGTTCCCGCCGGGCCGCGCCGCGCTGGTGGTGTGCAATCCGCCGTGGCTGCCGGGGCGCGCCAGCTCCCCGCTTGAACAGGCGGTGTACGATCCGGACAGCCGCATGCTGCGCGGTTTTCTTTCCGGGCTGAACGGGCGCCTCGCCCCGGGCGGCGAGGGCTGGCTGATCCTGTCTGATCTGGCCGAACATCTGGGGCTGCGCACGCGCGAGGCGCTGCTGGCGATGTTCGGTGAAGCCGGGCTGGTGGTGGCGGACCGGCTCGACATCCGCCCGCGCCATCCCAGGGCGCTTGATTCCACCGATCCGCTGCACGCCGCGCGCGCGCGGGAAATCACATCGTTATGGCGTTTGCGTAGCGCGAATTTCGGAGGGTGAGCCCGGGTAGTCCTCTCATGCCTTGAGTTTCCGGGAGTTCACGGATTCCGCGCATGGAAGACAAAACTTCGGGTCGCTGCGCCCCGGGCCATGTTCAGGGTCGCGGCGCGTGCAGAATCAGGGTGTCGCCGCGCTGGGTGAAGTCCAGCTGGCCCAGCACGCTCATGCCGAGCAGCACCTGATCGTCGTCCATGCCGGGATTGAGGTGGGCGCGCACGCCGCGCAGGCGGAAGGGGCCGATGCCGAGCTCGTCGATGCTTGTTTCCCGCACCGTGATGGTTCCGTTGGCGGTATCGGTGCGGCTGCTCGCGCCGGGTTGCAGCCCGAGCGCGGCGCCAAGCCGGGCGGGAACGGAAACGACGGTGGCGCCGGTGTCGAGCAGGAAAACCACCGGCTGGCCGTTGATCGCGCCGGGGGCAACGTAGTGGCCCATGCGGTTGCGCTGCAGCGTGATTTCGCTACCCGCGCCGGGGACGATGGAAAGATCGCGGTTGGGGTTGTCGCGCCGCTGCAGCGTCTGTTCGAAGAACAGCCACAGCACGCCCAGCAGCGCCAGCGCGGCGAGCAGGTACATGGCGCGGCCCGTGCGGCGTGTGTCGCCGGAGCCGTCTGCGGGATCGGGTGTGTCCATCTGCGTGCGGACGCGGTCAGTCCAGCACCTGGCCGTGCTCACGGGTGGCATGGAAGCCGACCACAGGCCATTTTTCCATCGTCACTTCGAGGTTGTAGCGGCTGGAGGAGAGATAGACCAGATTGCCGTCCACATCCTTGCCCAGGCGCATGGCTTGCTCGCGCTCGAAATTGCGCCGCGTGAGCGTGTCGGGGAAGACGAGCCAGCGCGCGGTGTGGATGTCGGCGGATTCGAAGATGGCATCCACCTTGTATTCGTCCTTCAGGCGCTGGGCGACGACCTCGAACTGGAGCTGGCCAACAGCGCCGAGAAGCATCTGCCCGCCTTCCTGCTCGAAGACCTGAATGGCGCCTTCCTCGCCCAGTTCCTGCAAGCCTTTCTGCAATTGCTTGGATTTGAGCGGGTCGCGCAGGCGCGCGGCGCGGAACAGTTCCGGTGAAAAGTAGGGGATGCCCTTGAAGCCGAGGTTTTCGCCTTCGGTCAGGGTGTCGCCGATCTGTAGCTGGCCGTGGTTGTGGATGCCGATGATGTCGCCGGCCACGCCGTCTTCCTTGAGCACGCGCTCGTTGGCCATGAAGGTGAGCGCGTTGGCGAGCTTCATGTCGCGTCCGGCGCGCACATGCTTCACTTTCATGCCCGAGCTGTAGCGGCCCGAGCAGATGCGGAAAAAGGCGATGCGATCGCGGTGCTTCGGGTCCATGTTGGCCTGGATCTTGAACACGAAGCCGGTGAAGGCCGCCTCGGCCGGCTGCACCGCGCGCGTGCCGGCGTCGCGTGGCTGCGGCGGCGGCGCCCAGTCGATCAGCGCCTGAAGAATTTCCTGCACGCCGAAATTGTTGATCCCGGAGCCAAAGAACACCGGGCTTTGCCGGCCGGCAAGGAAATCGCCGAGATCGAACGGTGTGGAAGCGCCCTGGAGCAGTTCGGCGTCTTCGCGCAGGCGGCCGACTTCCATCGGAAAGCGGCGGTCGAGTTCGGCGTTGCCCAGGCCCTTGAGCACTTCGGTATCGCTCCTGCGCTCTTCGCCCGCCGTGAAGGTCAGCACCTGATCGTCGAGCAGGTGATAAACGCCGCGGAAGGCCTTGCCCATGCCGACCGGCCA
>JAVBTY010000027.1:0-18724 GCA_031555955.1 Rhodocyclaceae bacterium
CACGGCGCCAACGATGCACTGATGCCCGCCAGCGCCGCACACTGGCTCGCTGCCGCGCTGCCTGCCGCCCGCCTGCACCTGTTCGACGATTGCGGCCACGCGCCTTTCCTGTCGCGGCCACAGGATTGCGCCCGGCTCATCGACGCCTTCACCCATGAATGACCGGCAAGCGCACAAACGCGCCGTACGCACCGCCTTCGACCGCGCAGCCCCCCGCTATGACAGCGCCGCCGAATTACAGCGCGAAGTCTGCCGCCACCTCGCCACGCTCGCCCAACAACATCCACCGGCAACAGCCCCCGTGCGCGTGCTCGACGCCGGCTGTGGCACCGGCTACGGCCTGCCGCTGCTGGCCGGCCTGTTTCCTCGCTACCTATTCCCCCATACGCGCCCCCGCCCCCACTTCATCGCCCTCGACTTCGCCCCCGCGATGCTCCAGCACCTGCGCCGACGCAACGATTTCGCCGAATACAACGCCACGCTGCTTGGCGGCGATCTCGAACACCTGCCGTTGGCTGACGCGAGCATCGACATCGCATGGTCGAGCCTCGCCCTGCAATGGTGCGACCCGGCACGCGCCCTGCGAGAACTGGCGCGCGTGCTGACACCCGGCGGCATCGTCTGGATCGCCACGCTCGGCCCCCGCACGCTATGGGAACTGCACGATGCCTTCGCCACCATCGACGGCAATCGGCACGTCATCCACTTCCACCCTGCCCGAATCTGGCTCGATCATGCGCGCGACGCCGGACTCGATGCTCTTGCTACCGACCAGCATCCCGTCCACGCGCTCGCTCCGGATCTGTCCGCCCTGCTGCGCGGTCTCAAGACCATCGGCGCGCATTCGGTCGGCGATGGCCGCCGGCGCTCGCCGCTGGGACGGCAGGCATGGACGCGGGTCGCACGCGAATACGAACAGCACCGTCGAGCCGACGGACAACTGCCGGTAACCTACGACCTCATCCTGCTCGCGCTGAAGAAACGATGAAGGGAAAACCGCAAAGGAAACCAAAATGAGCACAACCCGCCGCCGCGCCTGGTTCATCGCGGGCACCGATACCGGCATCGGCAAAACCTTCGTCACCTGCGCGCTGCTCCACGCCGCGCGCGCCCAAGGCCATACGGCCCTGGGCATGAAGCCGGTCGCCGCCGGCGCCGATCTGATCGACGGCGAATGGATCAACGAAGACACCGCGCACCTTCGCGCAGCAGGCAGCCTTGATCCCGGTCCGGCGCTCATCACCCCCTGGTGCCTGCGCAGCCCGATCGCCCCACACATCGCCGCGGCGGAAGAAGGCGTCGCGATTACCCCCGCCCCCATCCTCGCCGCCTTCACCGAACTGCAAAACCGCGCCGACGTCGTACTGGTCGAAGGCGTCGGCGGCTTCCGCGTGCCGCTCGGCGACCACTACGATACCGCCGACCTCGCCCGCGATCTCGGCCTGCCGATCATCCTCGTCGTCGGCATGCGGCTGGGCTGCCTCAACCACGCCCTGCTCACAGCGGAAGCCATCGCCGCACGCGGCCAGCAGTTTGCCGGCTGGATCGCCAACCGGATCGACCCACACATGCCGCACTTCGATGCCAACCTCGCCACACTCACCGACCGCCTCGACGCCCCGTTGCTGGGCATCGTGCCTCACGTTGAGAACGGCAGCGCGGCACAGGCTTTAACCACCATCCGGCTACCGGTAACCGGAGCTTCAGACAGCAACCGGCAAGGCTGCGCCCATCCTGCCGCATGACCGCGTGCATTCCCCTATATACCCGTGTGTGCTCCGGGCGAATTTTTTATCTGCCAGACCGC
Source organism: Rhodocyclaceae bacterium (assembly GCA_031555955.1). Lineage (GTDB taxonomy): Bacteria > Pseudomonadota > Gammaproteobacteria > Burkholderiales > Rhodocyclaceae > Azoarcus. The sequence continues at coordinate 1,808 of JAVBTY010000027.1, forward strand.
TTCTGCCCCATCCATAACCAAAGAGTCCGGGAAGCCCTCTCCCCGCTATTCCCGGGCTTATCTGAAAACCTTACCCCGCCCCGGCAAACCCGCACTGCCGCCAGGCTTCAAGCACAACCACCGCGACCGCGTTGGACAGATTCATGCTGCGGCAGCCCGGCAGCATCGGAATGCGCAGCTGCTGCTCTGGCGGCAGCGCTGAAAGTATTTCCGCTGGCAGTCCCCGGCTTTCCGGGCCAAAGATGAATACGTCACCCGGCTGAAAAACCGGCTCGTCGTAACGCCGCCCGCCTTTGGTGCTGAGCGCGAAAAAACGTCGGCCCGCCAGCGTTGAAATACACGCGGTCCAGTCGGCGTGCACCGATACGCGCGCCATATCGTGATAATCCAGCCCGGCGCGGGCGAGCGTTTTGTCCGTGAGTACGAAGCCGAGCGGTTCAACCAGATGCAGGTGCCCGCCGGTATTCGCCGCCAGGCGGATGATGTTGCCGGAGTTGGGGGGAATTTCGGGCTGATAGAGAACGATGTTGAACATGGATCGGGGCGGATATGCGGACGGCGTTCCGGCGGCATCATGGCCGGGGTGAGGCGCGCACTGTAGCCTGGCCGGGCATCGGCGTGCGGGCGACGACGAGATTTTCCACCCGCGCCGCGCCGCTGCGTTTAAGGCAGCGCGCGAGTTCATTGAGCGATGCGCCGGAAGTCATCACATCATCCACCACCACGACGGTTGCGCCGTCGAGCGCGGCTTCGCACGCGAACGCGCCACGCAGGTTGCGGACGCGCTCTTCGCGCGTCAGCGTTTCCTGCTGCGGCGTATCGCGCACGCGGCGCACGGCGGCGAGTTCCAGCCGCAGGCCGGTTTTACGCGCCAGCGGACGGGCGATTTCAACCGCCTGATTAAAGCCGCGTTCGCCCAGACGGCGTGGGTGCAGCGGCATCGGCACAATAAAACCGGCCCGCTCCGGGACACCCGCCGCCGTCAGCTCCCCGGCGAAAAAAGTGGCGAGCGCCAGGCGATGGCGGTATTTGAGCGCACGTATCAGCGCATCGACGGGAAAACGGTAGTCGAAAACGGCATGCGTGGCATCGAACGCGGGTGGCCGCCGCTGGCAGCGCCCGCACAGGCTGCCATCCGGCATGGGCAGGGCGCACAGCGGACAGCGTTCCGCAGCCGACATGCGCGGCAGTTCCGCGCGGCACGCCGCGCACACCGGCGCGCCGACAGCCAGAGCGCCGCATACGCAACAGTCGTGCGGCAGCAGCGCGTTAGCGGCGCGAACGGCCAGGCCGCGGCAGGCGGCGCGGAAATTTGACAAGTTTTCTCCCGATGAAAGAACATGCACAGCCTTGAATTACACCCGGGAATGCTTTTCATGCCAACGACTTCGACCGCGCCTGCCGCCCACTGCCCCACCGCGCGCGCGCAAACCCCACGCAAGCAATGGACGGGCGCCGAAATCGAAGCGCTGTTCGATCTCCCCTTCGCCGATCTGCTTTACCACGCGCAAACGGTGCACCGCGCCCACTTTGACGCCAACGCCATCCAGCGCTCCACGCTGCTGTCGATCAAGACCGGCGGCTGTTCGGAAGACTGCGGCTATTGCTCGCAGTCGGCGCGCTACGACACCGGGCTGGAACGCCAGCGCATGGCAAGCACGGATGAGGTGCTCGAACACGCCCGCGCGGCCAAGGCCAAGGGCGCCTCGCGCTTCTGCATGGGCGCGGCCTGGCGCGGACCGAAGGACAAGGAGCTGGAACCGGTGCTGGAGATGGTGCGCGAGGTGAAGAAGCTCGGCCTGCAGACGTGCGTCACCCTCGGCATGCTGCGCGAAGGCCAGGCCGAACAGCTCGCCGATGCCGGCCTCGATTACTACAACCACAACATCGACACCTCACCCGAGTTTTACGGCCAGGTCGTTACCACCCATACGCTGCAGGATCGCCTGAACACCCTCGGCAAGGTGCGTGACGCCGGCATCAACGTCTGCAGCGGCGGCATCGTGGGCATGGGCGAAAGCCGCGCCGACCGCGCCAGCATGATCGCCCAGCTGGCGAACATGAATCCGCCGCCCGAATCGGTACCGATCAACAATCTCGTGCAGATCCCCGGCACGCCGCTGGGCAATGGCGAAAAGCTCGACCCCTTCGAGTTTGTCCGCACCATCGCCGCCGCCCGCATCGCCATGCCGCAAAGCCATGTTCGCCTGTCCGCCGGCCGACAGCAGATGAGCGACGAACTGCAGGCCCTGTGCTTTCTCGCCGGCGCCAACTCCATGTTCTACGGCGACCGCCTGCTCACCACCGACAACCCGCAGGCCGACCGCGACGACACGCTGTTCGCCCGCCTTGGCCTGCGCGCGATCTAGCGCGCGGAAAATACGATGTCAGCGGATTATCGTCTCGACCGCGCCCTGCTGCGCCGCCGTTCCGGCCGTGCCGCAGGCAGCGCGCCCGATCCGCTCGCGCGCGAAATCGCGCGCCGCATGGACGAGCGGCTCGATTACATCCGCATCGAACCCAGGCGCATTCTCGATCTCGGCTGCGGCGACGGCGAGGACATCGCCCGGCTCGCGCGGCGCTATCCGCAGGCGACCGTTTTCGGGGCCGACTTCGCCTTTCCGGCGCTCGCCCGCGCCCGTCACCAGGGCGGCGGCGGGCTGCTGCGCCGCCTGCTCCGCCGCCCGCCGCCGCTTGTCGCCGCCGACGCGGCGGCGCTGCCGCTGGCGCGCAATTCGCTGTCGCTGCTCTGGTCCAGCCTGATGCTGCCGGGGCTGGACGACCCGCTGCCCGCGCTGAAGGAAATGCACCGCGTGCTCGAAACCGGCGGCATGCTGATGTTCTCCACCCTCGGCCCCGACACGCTGAAAGAACTGCGCGCCGTCCTGCCCGCCACGGCGGGCGAGCGGGTGCACCGCTTCATCGATATGCACGACCTCGGCGATGCGCTGGTGGCGGCGGGTTTCAGCGATCCGGTGATGGATATGGAAATGCTCACGCTCACCTACGCCAGCCTCGATGATCTGCTGCGCGATCTGCGTGCTGGCGGCTACGCCAACGCCGCCGCCAGCCGCCCGCGCGGCCTCAGCGGCCGCCACGGCTGGGATGCGGCGCGCAGCGCGTATGAAAAGCTGCGCCGCGATGGCCGCCTTCCGGTCAGCATCGAACTGATCCAGGGGCATGCCTGGAAGCCCGCGCCGAAAACCACGGAAGATGGCCGCAGCATCGTCCGGTTCCAGCCGCATCCAGGAAAGACGCAGGGCTGACCGGCCGCCATGTCCGCCCCCATCTGGCTGTTCGACCTCGACAACACGCTGCACGACGCCAGTCCGCATATTTTTCCGCACATCAACCGCAGCATGACGGCTTACCTGGCGCAGCATCTGGCGCTTTCCCGCGACGCGGCCGATACGCTGCGGCTGGATTACTGGCGGCGCTACGGCGCGACGCTGTCCGGGCTCATACGCCATCACGGCACGGATCCGCGCCACTTTCTGCGCGAAACGCACCGTTTCGACCGCCTGCACGACATGATGGTGTTCGACCGCGCGCTCAGCGCCATGCTGCGCAGGCTGCCGGGGCGCAAAATCGTTTTTTCCAACGCGCCGCAGGATTACGCCGTGGCTGTGCTCGATGTGATGGGCGTGCGCCGCCGCTTTGACGAGATTGTGGGCATCGAGCAGCTCGGGTTTCACCCCAAGCCGGGCATGACCGGTTACCGCCGCCTGCTGCGCGATTTCCGCCTCAACCCGCACCGCTGCATCATGGTGGAGGACACCGCCGCCAACCTGCGCACGGCGCGGCGGCTTGGCATGCGCACCGTGTGGGTGAGCCGCAGCCTGCGCCGCCCGCCTTACGTGGATGTGAAAATCTCCGCGATCCTCGACCTGCCGCGCGCCACGCGCGGCCTGACGGGGCACGGTTAGCGGCGCATCCGCCGGGGCGGAAACGGGTTACGCAGATCCGTGCGTTGATGCGCCCGGCGTGTGCACAGCCCGGCGCATAAACAGCGCTCCCGCACCATAACCGGCCGCCAGATCTTCGCCGCCCGGCACAGGCGTAAAGCCGTGCCGCGCCCAGAATGCAGCCGCGTCCGCCAGCGCCACCAGGTTCAGGCTCCGCGCGCCCTGCCTGGAGGCCCATCCAGCCACGCCGCGCAGCAGCCCGGCGGCCACGCCGCCGCCGCGCGCGGATGGCGCTACCGCCAGATCGTGCATGAACACGCAGTCCGCCTGGTCGGGCAGGGCCGCCAGCGGCGCGTGCAGCGGCGGCGGAGCGTCCGCGCGCCAGGGGTGGGCGAAAACGTAAGCGGCGGGTTCGCCGCCGCGTTCGGCCAGCCAGCAGCCGTCCGGAGCCAGTTCGAGCTTGCGTCCGAGCACCGCAGCGGATTCCTGATAGGCATCGCCATAGGCCGCGCGCTGGATGCGCATCACTGCGGGCAGATCGGACGCCTTCATCGGACGCAGGCGGGAAAACTTCATCGCGCGCAACTCCGGGCGCGACCCTTCATCAGCCGCCCGCCCTGAGCTGGCGCGCGGCATCGAGCGCGTAGTAAGTAAGGATGCCGTCGGCCCCGGCGCGCCTGAACGACAGCAGCGCCTCCAGCACGCAGGCCTGCCCGAGCCAGCCATTGGCGATGGCGGCCTGCAGCATGGCGTACTCGCCGCTGACCTGATAGGCGTAGGTCGGCACCTGCAGTTCGGTTTTCACCCGGCGCACGATGTCGAGGTAAGGCATGCCGGGCTTGACCATGAACATGTCCGCGCCTTCGGCGATGTCGAGCGCGACTTCGCGGAGGGCCTCGTCGCTGTTGGCCGGATCCATCTGGTAGGTGTGCTTGTTGCCCTTGCCGAGATTGCCCGCCGAGCCGACGGCGTCGCGGAACGGGCCGTAGAAGCTCGATGCGTACTTGGCCGAATAGGCAAGGATGCGGGTATGGATCAGCGCATGTTCGTCAAGAATCGCGCGGATGCGGCCGATGCGGCCATCCATCATGTCCGACGGCGCGACCACGTCGGCGCCCGCCTGCGCGTGGCACAGCGCCTGCTTCGACAGCGCTTCGAGCGTTTCGTCGTTCATCACGTAACCGCGCGGATCCTCGGGGTCGATCAGGCCATCCTGCCCGTGGCTGGTGTAGGGATCGAGGGCGACGTCGGTAATCACACCCAGTTCCGGGAAGCGTGCTTTCAGCGCCTGTACCGCGCGCGGCATCAGGCCATCCGGGTTCCACGCTTCCTCCGCGCCCGCGCTCTTGCCTGCGGCGTTGATCACCGGGAAAAGCGCCAGCGCCGGCACGCCCAGCGTCTGCGCCTGCTCGGCCACGCGCAGCAGGTTATCCAGCGATACGCGGCTCACACCCGGCATCGACGGCACCGCTTCAGTCACGTTTTCGCCCTCGCGCACGAACACGGGATAAATCAGGTCGGCAGCGGTGAGGACGGATTCCTGCATCAGCCGCCGGGAAAAGGCATCGCGGCGCATGCGCCGCATGCGCGTGGAAGGAAAGACTCCGGTGGATCGCATTATGTAAGGTCCCGAAACAGTCTGAGTGGAAAAAAGGAGTGAGATGCCGGAAAGCAGGCAGCCGACGGGTTTTACCCTGATCAGTTCAGGGGGTGGTCTGGGTATATTTTCTCATTATTTCAGGCAGTAACAGGCCCATTTTTGGCTCTGCTTCCAGGGATGGCATCTCATACCTTGTCGTATAGGATGTTGCGATGGGTCAAGGATATAGCCATCTGGGTGCGCAAGAGCGTGCGCTGTTCCCGCCTGAATATCTGGATGGATCGAGTGAGGCCACACTGTGATTCCGCGCCATTTTAAACCGGGGTTTTCAGCACAATTTTCATGATGGACAAAGGGTTGTGTCATGGAGAAACCGGATTTTATGGATGGGCAGACTGCTTTTGCCCTGAAGCATGTCGGGCGGTGCAAAAAGAGAAAGTATTTTTTCGCTGCGGTGCACCATGACGGCTGGCGCTGGATAGAATCATCTCTTCCTGTATCCTTTGCGCCAGCCGGTTACGGAGATATCCTGTCTGTGGACGGGCGGCGTTTTTCTGCTCATGTCACAACCCACCCCACAGACCCGGGCGCTGCTTGATATGGTGTACCGGGTCGATGCGCCGCGTTTCCATCAGCTTTCAGTCAGCCAGGCGCGGCACTCTTTCCAGAAACTGCTGTTTGCATTCCGGCCGGATGCACCGGCGGTGGCCTCAACGGTGGAAGTGCCGATGGCGCGCGCGGAGGGTTCGGCGCTGCTGGCCCGGCTGTACCGCCCGCTTGAAAGCCGTGCGGATAAAACCCTGCCGCTGCTGCTGTGGCTGCATGGCGGCGGCTGGTGCGTGGGCGATGTGGCGAGTTATGACGTGCTGTGCCGCGAGCTGGCGAACGGTTCCGGCTGCGCGGTGCTGTCGGTGGATTACCGGCTTGCGCCGGAGCATCCGTTTCCCGCCGCGGTGGACGATGCCCGTTTTGCTTTCGACTGGGCGGTGGCCAACGCGGCGCTGCTCGGTATCGATCCGGCGCGCATCGCGCTGGGGGGCGACAGTGCCGGCGGCAACCTGTCCATTGTGACGGCGCTGGCCCTGCGCGATGCGGGCGGCCCCCAGGCAGCGTTTCTGCTGCTGGTGTATCCGAGTACCGAAATCCTCAGCGCGCGGCCGTCGCGCCAGACGTTTGCCGAAGGTTATTTTCTCGACCGGGAAAGCCTGGAGTGGTTTTTTTCCCGCTATCTGCCGCAGGGCAATACGGAGGACTGGCGTGCGTCGCCCATGAGGGCGGCATCGCTGGGCGGCCTGCCGCCGATGCTGCTGGCAAGCGCCGGACTCGATCCCCTTTCGGATGACTGCGCCGCTTTCGCCGCGCGCGTGCGCGCGGAGGGAGGGGAGGTTGAACATCTGGCGGTGGAGGGCGTCATTCACGGTTTTCTGACGTTGGGGAAAATGTTCCCCGAAGCCGGTGCTACGGTGAAGCATGCCGCCCGGGCGCTGCGCATGCGTCTGAAGGCGGATGCGACGTCATGATGCAGTCTTTACGGGGATAAGCATGCAGACCGGCGAAAACGCGGGGATTCCAGTGAAAACGCCCCCCCATCTCCCCAGGGCAGGGCTTGCGGGCATGGCGGTGGCGGCCATCGGAGTGGTGTTCGGCGATATCGGCACCAGCCCCCTCTATACGCTGAAAGAGGTTTTCAACGGCCCGCATGCGGTCGCAGTAACCCAGGCCAATGTCTACGGGATTCTTTCCCTTGTTTTCTGGGCGCTGACACTGGTCGTTTCGGCCAAGTACGTCACCTTCATCACCCGCGCGGATAACCGCGGCGAGGGCGGAATCATGGCGCTCACCTCGCTGGCGCTGCGCGCGGTGAAGCCGGGCTGGCAGACGTGGCTGCTGTCGGTAACCGGTGTGTTCGGCGCGGCGCTGTTTTATGGCGACGGGATGATTACCCCGGCCATTTCGGTGCTTTCCGCGGTAGAGGGGCTGGAGGTGGCGCTACCCGCTTCGCGCCCGTGGATCATCCCCATTTCGCTTTCGGTGCTGATCGGGCTTTTCCTCTTGCAGCGCCGGGGCACGGGCAGCGTGGGCGCGATTTTCGGACCGGTTATGCTGTGCTGGTTCGCGGTGCTCGCCCTGCTTGGCATCAACGGCATCCGCGCGCATCCGGAAATACTGGGCGCGCTCAATCCGCTGTGGGCGGCGCGTTTTTTTGCAGACCAGCCGCTGCTGGGCTGGCTCGCGCTGGGCGCGGTGGTGCTGGCGATTACCGGCGGCGAGGCCCTGTATGCCGATATGGGGCATTTTGGCCGACGGCCTATCAGACTGGCCTGGTTTATCGCGGTGTTTCCCGCGCTGTATCTCAATTATCTGGGGCAGGGGGCGATGATCCTCGATGATCCGGAAAAGGTCCGCAACCCGTTTTACATGCTGGTGCCGGAGTCCCTGCTTTACCCCGTAGTCGCCATGGCGACGCTGGCGACCATCATCGCCAGCCAGGCGGTAATTTCGGGCGCTTTTTCTTTGACGCGGCAGGCGATCCAGCTTGGCTACGCGCCGCGCATGCTGGTGGTGCACACATCGGAACGCGAAATCGGGCAGATCTACGTTCCCGGCATCAACTGGATGCTGCTGGGCGCGGTGGTGGCGCTGGTAATCGGCTTCCGCTCATCAAGCGCGCTGGCGTCGGCCTACGGCATCGCAGTCACGCTGACGATGGCGATCGACACGCTGCTCGCCTTCATCGTGGTGCAAAGCCTGTGGGGCTGGGGCAGGGGCAAAGCGCTATTGTTTCTCGCCGTGTTCCTTGGCGTGGATATGGCCTTCTTTTCCGCAACCACGGTGAAAGTGCTTGCTGGCGGCTGGTTCCCGCTGCTGATCGGGGCGCTGGTCTTTACCCTGCTTACCACCTGGAAGCGTGGACGGGCCCAGCTTAGCGAACGCATCCGCACCGATACCATTCCGCTGGATACGTTTATCCAGACAATGTTTCACAATCCTCCGCCGCGCGTGGAGGGAACCGCGATATTCCTGACCACCTGGCTCGAAGGCGTGCCGCGCGCGCTGCTGCACAACCTGATCCACAACAAGGTGCTGCATGAACGCGTAGTGCTGCTGACAGTGGAAACCGCCGACGAACCGTACGTGCCGGACGATGCGCGTCTGGCGCTGGAGGAGCTGGACTACGGCTTTTACCGGTTGCGGGTGAAATACGGCTTCAAGGACAGTCCGGACATTCCCGCCGCGCTTGCGCTGTGCGCGGGGCAGGGGCTGTCTTTCAACATGATGGAAACCTCTTTTTTTCTCGGTCGCGAAACGCTGATTCCGCGTGTGGGTTCCGGCATGCCGCAGTGGCGCGAAAAACTGTTCGTGCTGCTGTTCCGCAACGCTGGCAGCGCCGCCGACTATTTCCGCATTCCCCCCAACCGGGTGGTGGAACTGGGAACTCAGGTCGAGTTCTAGCCGCGGGCCGGAGCGGTTCCCGCTCCGTGCAACTCATGCACGCAAAAAACGGAAAGCCGCATAAAGCGGCTTTCCGTTCTGCTTTCGCGCGGCAGGAGGGGAATCAGCCCGCCTGGTTGATGATGACGCTCTGTGCGGGCATGGGCGCGGGGAAACCGCCTTCGGCCAGGACTTCCTTGATCGTGCGGTTGGTGTCGAAATACACCTGCCAGTAATGGTCGTTATGGCAGTAAGGACGCACGGCCAGCACCGGGCCGACGAGGTTGAGCTCCAGAATCTCGACATCGACCGCGGGCTCTTCCAGCACGTTGGGGATGGTGGCGATCTTTTCGCGCAGCAGCTGCATGGCCGAGCGGTGGTCGGCGGCTCCGGAGATCTGCGCTTTCAGGTCGACGCGGCGGAACGGCATGGCGGTGTAGTTCTGGATCGTGTCGGCGAAAAGCTTGTTGTTGCCGATAATGGTGAGCACGTTGTCCATCGTGTGAACGGTGGTTGTGAACAGCCCCAGTTCAGCCACCGTGCCGGTAACGCCCGCAGCGGTGATGAAGTCGCCAACCTTGAACGGGCGCAGCACGATCAGGAACGCGCCCGCGGCGAAATTGGCCAGCAGGCCGGACCAGGCCATGCCGATGGCCACGCCGGCTGCGGCGATGAGAGCGGCGAAGGTTGTGGTCTGGATGCCGAAGTAGCCGAGAATGCCGACCACCAGCAGAATGTTCAGCGTGACCGTAAGCACGGAGCCGAGGTAGCGCAGCACGGTGGGGTCGACTTTCTGTTTGCCCAGCGAAGCGCGCAGCAGGTTGACCGCGACGCCGATCAGCCAGCGGCCGATGACCCAGAACAGGATGGCAACGATGATCTTGACGCCGAACTCGCTGGCGTACTGGACGGCGAGTTCCTGATAGTGGGAGAGGGACTGGGTATCCATGGGTGTTTTTCTTCCTGAGGGTGTTGAACAGCGCGGAGGAGATGCCTGGCGCAGCCAGGCCCTGACGCGACCGCGCCGTCATGTGCGGACGGCGCGCCTCCGATTATATGTCAGTGCGATGAAGCCGCCCCGGAGGGGCCGGACTGTTACACACGCAGGTCTACCTGGCTCACGGTGCCGGCAGTGCCGTCCTCGCGCAGGTAAACGCTGCTTGAACGCATGATGCCCTGCATCTGGTTGGCGGCGTCTTTCAGCGTGAACGCGGTATCGGCCCGGCCGAGGTAGAACGCGCCCACGTTGGCTTCAGCCAGCGTTTTCAGTTCGCCCTGACCTGAGGCGTCGGGCCGCCAGATGCGCAGCTGGGAGAAGGCCGCGTCGTTTTCATCGATCCAGCCGTTGCCGTCGTCATCGAGCAGGGTGAGATCGGCGAAGCCGTCGCCGCTGATCGCGCCGAACAGTTCACGTCCGTCGTCGATGCGTCCGTTGCCGTCGCGGTCGAAAGCGAGAATGCCGCTGCCGCCGGTGAGCGGCACGTCGTCGAGCTGGCCGTCGGCGTCGAGATCGAAGCGGAAGCGGATGTCGGACAGCTCCGCCGCCGGTCCGGCGAAATCGAGGATCAGCGGATCCTTCACCTGCCCCGGCGGGGGCGGCGGGGGCGGTTTCTGCCCGACCTGCAGGCTGAAGGACTGTTCTTCGCTGTACTGGTAGTGCATGGCGAAGGAAAGGTCGAAGCTGATTTCCTTGCCGTCGGCGGTGCGCACCACGCCGCTGGCGGCGAACGAGGTGCTTTCGGTTTCCGAATAGCTGGAATGGTAGTCGTAGGTGAAACCGGCGCTGCCGCCCTGGGCCTGGGCGGGGCGAGGCGCATCGCCCTGGGTTGCCGGCGGCTGGCGGAGTTCGGACAGATCCGCGATTTTCACCGGCTTTCCGGTGATGAATTCGAGCATGCGCAGCAGAACGTCCAGTTTCGGATCGCCGCTTTCGCTGCCCGGCCCGGCGGCATCCGCCTTCTGGGCCGCCTGCGCCGCATCGGAAAGGCTGACGGAAGCGCCCGGCGCGCGCCGCTCCGGGAGGCGGGGGGAGACTTGAGGGCCCGACCATGCCTCGAAGCGCTCTGAAACTTCGCGCCGTTGCGTCTGGGCGTGCGAGGACTGCAGCTGGATATTTGCGGACTGGATTTTCATGACACCTCCCTGTTCCGTCTGGGCGGAAGTCTGGGCAGAATTTGCCTGCTGGGTATAACGGCAGCAGCGCGGAAAACTTGAGCGGGAAGGCGCTTCTACAGATCGTCCCGGCGGCTGTTGCGGCTCAGGGTGATGCGGCCACGGCGCTCGCCCGTGGCGATATTCACCAGCCAGGTGAGCAGGCTGTAAAGCAGCGCGCTCCAGAACGCGGTCCAGAAATCGTCCACATGCACGCCGCTGACGAGCCCGGATACGGCCCAGAACAGCAGGGCATTGATCACCAGGGTGAAAAAGCCCAGCGAAAGCAGCGTGATGGGCAGGGTGACAAGGATCAGGATGGGGCGGATCAGTGCGTTGACGAGCCCTAGCAGCAGGGCCGCCAGGAGCGCGGCGACATAGTCGTCCACCCGCAGGCCGGAAACCAGTCCGGGGAGTAGCAGCAGGGCGGCGGCGTTGAGCGCCCAGCGCAGCAGAAGTTGCAGGGTCGGGTTCATGGCCGGGCCGGGGGGGCGTCTGGCGCGGCTGTTTCCAGCCAGTGGCCAAGATGGCGGCAGGCGAGGGCGGTCAGGGCAGACATCCAGTCGTGGCGCTCGTTGAGGCACGGAATGTAACTGAACGCCCGGCCTCCGGCGGCGAGAAAGGCCGCCTTGCATTCCATGGCGATTTCTTCCAGCGTTTCCAGACAGTCGGCGGTAAAGCCGGGGCACATCACATCCACTTCCCGGAGCCCTTCGCGCGCCAGCGCCTCCAGCGTCGGCTGGGTGTAGGGCCTGAGCCATTCGGCCTTGCCGAAGCGGGACTGGAAGGTGACGAGCATGCGTTCCGCGGGCAGCCCCAGCGCGGCGCCAAGGCGGGCGGCGGTAGTGTGGCATTCGTCGTGGTAGGGATCGCCCAGATCCCGGCTGCGGCGCGGCAGGCCGTGAAAGCTCAGCACCAGCCGTTCTGCCTGGCCGTTCGCCGTCCAGTGGTCGCGCACGCTTTGCGCCAGGGCGGCGATGTAGCCGGGATCGTCGTGAAAATCACGCACATAGCGCAGTTCCGGCAGGTTGCGCCAGCGGCGCAGGCAGCGCGCCACTTCGTCCATCGTGCTGGCCGTGGTGCTGGCGGCGTATTGCGGGTAGAGCGGAATGACCAGGATGCGGTCGTGCCCGGCCGCGCGCAGCCGGTTGAGCGTATCGGCGATGGAGGGCGCGCCGTAGCGCATCGCCCAGGCGACATCGACCTTATGGCCGGCCTGGCCGAGGTAGCCGCCGAGCAGTTTCGCCTGACGTTCGGTATGGACCTTCAGCGGCGAGCCTTCCTCCAGCCACACGCTGGCGTATTTTTCCGCCGATCTGGCCGGGCGGGTGTTGAGGATGATGCCGTTGAGAATGGGCCACCACGCGGCGCGGGGGATTTCGACCACGCGCGGGTCGGAGAGAAACTGTTTCAGATAGGGACGCAGCGCCGCCGCGGTGGGGGCGGCGGGGGTGCCGAGGTTGACCAGCAGCACCGCCGTGCGCGTTGTGGCAGTGGCGTTGCGCGGCGGTTCAGGCCAGTAGCGGGGCATGGGCTTCCTTTGCGGCGCGCGGCGCGTTAGTGCCCGGACGAGAGCGCGCTCGACAGCAGCCGCGCGGTGATGTCGACGATGGGAATAACGCGGTCGTAAGCCATGCGGGTGGGGCCGATAACGCCGACCGAGCCGATCACCTGGCCGTCCACTTCGTAAGGCGCGCTGATGACGCTGCAGCCGTCCAGCGGGGCGAGGCCGGATTCGCCGCCGATAAAAATCTGCACGCCCTCGGCGCGGCTGGAAATATCCAGCAGCTGCATCAGCCCGGTTCTCTGCTCGAACAGCTTGAACAGTTCGCGCAGGCGGGACATGTTGGAAGACAGGTCTTCCACTTCGAGCAGGTTGGTTTCGCCGGAGATCACGTAGCTGGTCGCGGTTTCCTCCGCCGCCTCGCTGCCCGCCTCGACCGCCGCGGCCATCAGCTCGCTCATGTCGCTGCGCAGCTGCTTCAGTTCGGCCTGGATGCGCAGGCGGATTTCGCTGAAGGCCAGTCCGGCGAAGTGCGCGTTGAGGTAGTGGGTGGCGGTTTCCAGCTCGGCCGTCGAGTAACCGCGCCGGGTAAGCAGAATGCGGTTCTGCACGTCGCCCGTGGTGGTGACGATGATGAGCAGGATGCGGGTTTCGGACAGGCTGATGAATTCGATCTGGCGGATGCGCACCGCTTCCTTGCGCGGCGCGACAACGATGCCGGCGAACTGGGTCAGGCCGGAGAGAAGGTGCGAGGCGGCGCTGAGCAGGCGCTGCGGCTGGTCCGGCGCCAGTTGCCCCCTGAGCGCCTGCACCCGGGCGTTTTCCAGCGGCTGCACGGTAACCAGCGAGTCGACGAAAAAGCGGTAGCCCAGCGCCGTGGGCACGCGCCCGGCGGAGGTGTGCGGGCTGGCGATGAAGCCCATTTCCTCCAGATCGCTCATAACGTTGCGCACCGTGGCTGGCGACAGCTCCAGCCCCGAGTAACGCGAAAGCGCGCGCGAGCCGACCGGCTGGCCTTCCGCGATATAGCGTTCGATCAGCGTCTTGAGCAGGATTTGGGAGCGGGGGTCGAGCGGAGTCATTTCAGGGGGCGAATATAGCCGGGATTGGGCGAAGGGGTAAGTGGGAGCCGGATCGCCACGGGCGGGGACGCGGACGCCATGCCGCCGGGCGGATATGGTTTAATCGGTAATCATGAGCGCGAATCCATCACCCCCCGTGACAAAGTCCGGCGATGTCCGTTTCTCCAGCGTCGCCCTGATCGGCAAGTACCAGAGCCCCGACGTGGCCGAATCGGTGCTCGCCATTGCCGCGTTCCTGCGCGAGCGCGGCGTGGCCGTGCTGATCGAGCAGGGAACGGCGAGCTCCATCGGCAGCGACGGCGGCTTTCCGCTCGCCACTTACGACGACATCGGCGCCCAGGCCGACCTCGCGGTGGTGATCGGCGGCGACGGCACCCTGCTCGCCGCCGCGCGGCGTCTGGCCGAACATGGCGTGCCGCTGGCCGGGGTCAATCTCGGGCGGCTCGGTTTCCTGACCGACATTGCCCGAAGCGACGCGCTGGAACGGCTGGATGAGATCATCGATGGCCGCTTCACCGAAGAATTCCGCTTCATGCTCGATGCCGAAGTGCTGCGCGGCGGGGAACGCGCCTTCCACACGCTCGCGCTTAACGACGTGGTGGTTAACAAGGGCGATCTGGGCCGCATGATCGAATTTGAACTCGCGATCGACGGCGAGTTCGTCTACACCCAGCGCTCCGACGGCATGATCATCGCCACGCCCACCGGTTCCACCGCCTACGCGCTCTCGTCCAACGGCCCCATCCTGCACCCCTCGGTGGGCGGCATCGCGCTGGTGCCGCTGTGTCCGCACGCGCTCACGGCGCGGCCCGTGACGCTGCCCGACTCCTGCCGCATCGACATCACGCTGCTGCCGCCGCACGACGCCAGCGTGCACTTCGACGGCCAGGCCCGGTTCGACGCGCGCGCGGGCGATGTCGTGCGTCTTGTCCGCTCCCCCATGGCCGTGCGGCTGCTCCATCCGCGAAGCTACAGCTACTACGCCATGCTGCGCGAAAAACTGCACTGGAGCGCCACGCCCCGGCACAACTGAATTTTCCCCGGCCCCGCGCTTTTCTGGCATGCGGCGGCCTGTTTTCCATACTTCAGCCGGTTTTCCTATGCTGCGTCGTCTCACCATCCGCGATTTCGTCATCGTCGACCGCCTTGAACTCGAATTCAGCGCGGGCTTCGGCGCGCTGACCGGGGAAACCGGCGCAGGCAAGTCCATACTCCTGGGCGCGCTCGATCTTGCCCTGGGGGGGCGGGGCGACAGCGCCGCCGTGCGCGGCGGGCGCGACAAAGCCGATATCGCCGCCGAATTCGACTGCGCCGACGGCAGCGCGCTTGCCGCATGGCTACGGGAACAGGATATCGCCGCTGACGACGGTGCGGCGATTCTGCGCCGCGTGGTCGATGCCGGCGGCCGCAGCCGCGCCTGGATCAACGGCACACCGGTCACGCTCGCGCAACTGCGCGCAGCCGGGGATTTTCTCGCCGATATCCACGGCCAGCATGCCCACCATGCGCTGCTGCGCGCCGATACGCAGCGCGCCCTGCTCGATGCGCACGTCGGCGCCGGAGCATTGGTTGCGGAAGTGGCGGCGCATTACCGCGAATGGCGGCGGATCGCCGAACTGCGCCGTGGCGCGGAACAGGATTCCGCCGCTTCCGGGCGCGAGCGCGAACTGCTCGGCTGGCAGATCAGGGAGGTCGGCGATCTGGCCTTCGATCCCGCCGCCTGGAACGATCTCAACGCCGAACACGCCCGCCTTGCGCATGCCGCGAGTCTGATCGAAGGCGCCGACGAGACACTGAGCGCGCTCGACGAAAGCGATTACGCGGTGTGCGGCGTATTGCGGCAACTGGATGGCCGCATTGCGGCGCTGGCCGGTATCGACCCCGCGCTGGCCGATGTGGGCGGCCTGCTGGCCAGCGCCGCACTACAGGCCGATGAGGCGCTGCACGCGCTGCGGCGCTATCGCGACCGTGTGGAACTCGACCCGCAGCGGCTTGCCGAAATCGAAAACCGTATTGCGGCGGTGATGGATGTGGCGCGCAAGTACCGCTCTGCGCCGGAAGACCTTCCCACGCTGCTGGCCGTCTGGCGCTCGCGTTTCGATGAATTGGCCGAGCGCGCCGATCCGGCCCGGCTCGCCGCCGCCGAAGCCGCGGCGCATGCCGCCTATGAGGCCGCCGCGGGCAGGCTTTCCGCCGCGCGCGGGCCAGCGGCGGAAAAACTGGCGCGGGAAATCACCGCCGCCATGCAAACCCTGGCGATGGAAGGCGGTCGTTTCGAGGTGGCCCTGGAAGGCTGCGAGCCGTCGGTTCATGGTGCCGAGACCGTCGAATTCCGTGTTTCCGGCAACGCGGGGCAGCCGCCGCGCGGCCTGGGCCGCGTTGCCTCCGGCGGAGAGCTGTCGCGCATCGGACTGGCGATCCAGGTCCTCACCAGCCGCGATTCAGCCACGCCGACGCTCGTGTTCGACGAAGTCGATACCGGTATCGGCGGGCGCGTCGCCGAAATCGTCGGGCAGCTCCTGGCCCGCCTGGGGCGCGAACGGCAGGTGTTGTGCGTTACCCACCTGCCTCAGGTTGCCGCGTGCGCCGACTGGCAGTGGCGCATCGCCAAGGCGGAGCGGGGCGGTGAAACGCTGAGCGAGGTGACGGCGCTGGATGACGGCGCGCGCGTCGAGGAAATCGCCCGCATGCTCGGCGGCGTCAATATCACCGACACAACCCGTCGGCATGCGGCGGAAATGCTGGAGCAGCGCGGCGGATAAAGGCGTGCTTGGCCGGGTTTCTGGCGGAGGAGCCAGATTCAGTACAGTGAGTGAATCAGGATCTACCCGGTCTTTTTGACAGGCCCGCCATCGGAAGCAGAGTATTCACTCATCCAGCGGATCCGTATGTTTTGGCCCTGCCGCCATCCGCGCCACGGTCTGCGCGATGCCGCTGAGCGAAGGGTTGTCCAGCCCCGCGTCCTTCATGATTGCATCGACGATGGGTTTGGCGACCTGGTATTGCAGCGCCGAATTCATGACCTGTTCGGGTAGCGTGCCGCCGCCCGAAACGCTGGTGGCGCTGCCGGATTCGCCGCCCAGTCCGCTGGGTGCGCCCGGCAGGCCGTTGACCTGGAACAGGCGGATCGAGTCGATCTTCTCCATGGGCTTGGAGGCCTGGGCGATGATGTTGGGCAGGGCCTGGATGAGCTGCATGCGTACCGTCAGGTCGATCTGCGCCGCGCCCAGGCGGTTCTTGGCG
>JAVBTY010000018.1:0-11354 GCA_031555955.1 Rhodocyclaceae bacterium
GAAACCTCGTCGAGCGATTCTTCAATCGCCTCAAGCAGTTCCGCCGTATCGCAACCCGATACGACAAACTTGCCAATCGATTCAACGCCTTCCTGCATCTCGCTTGTGCCTATATCTGGCTACTGTGAACACGCCCTAGAATCATGCGCACTGAGCGCTCTATAACTTCAGGCGAATACTTCGGGGATTTCCTCATAGATACATTCTCAAATGAAGGAGCCTCCTCTATTCTCGGGGCGATACAGTTCGCGCAGGATCGCAATGGCCTGTGTCGCCAGTGGAACAAGGTGTTCGGTTCGAGCCGGAGGAATGGCCCTTTTCAGATCGGGACAGGGATCGCGTTCAGCCCGCCCGGTGGCGATGGCGTAGCGGAAGGCGCGACTGATCTCGCTGCGGGCGCGGTGCGCGGTGAAGCGCGCGCCGCGCGCATCGACACGCCGCAGTACGGCCAGCACCTCGGGAGCGGTAATTTCCGCCACCGGCCTGCCGCCCAGCCACGGGAACACATCCCTTTCCATCCGCGCCAGTGTCTTCAGATGCTGCGCCGGTTCAACCGTATCGCGCCGCGATTCCAGCCATTCGCGGCAGATCACTTCAAAACTGTTTGCGGCCCGTTCGTTCCGCGCCGCCTTCAGCACCTTGCGCTGATCGCCGGGATCGATGCCCGCGCCCAGCAGCCTGCGCGCCTCATCGCGGCGTTCGCGGGCTTCCTTGAGCGAAACGCCGGGATAGACACCCAGCGCCAACCGCTTTTCCTTGCCGCCGAAACGGTATTTCAGCCGCCAGTATTTCGCCCCGGTAGGCGTGATTTCCAGATACATCCCCCGTCCATCGGAAAGCCGGTAAGGTTTTTCCCGGGGGGCCGCTTTCCTGATTGTCATATCGTTCAGCGGGGGCATGGGGGCATCAACTCCGGCAGGATAAAAATGCCCCCAGACATACCCGGATTCCAGCGGACGGCTACGGACGATAAAAAAGCCAGAAACCTTGCAAATAAAGGGTTTCTGGCTTCCTGCGGACGGCTACGAACGCCCAGATGGTCCCCTCGCCGGGAATCGAACCCAGATCTAGCGCTTAGGAGGCGCTCGTTCTATCCATTGAACTACGAGGAGTCACAACCCTTGCGGGGTACCGTAGATATCTGGTGCAAACGGTTATGGAAATCCGGTTTTCCCGGTGTTTCTTCCGGGGGGTGACAGTCGCAGGAATCCTTCCGACAATTCACTGCCCCCTTTTTGCATAATGCCGCCATTCCCAGCTTCGTTGCAGGGCCGGAAGCCTATCATGAAGGCTTTTCCGATAAAAGCCTTGACGTGGTGTATGAAGCCTGTCTTCTGCGGGAGTGGCTTTCGGGCAGCGGATTCGAGGCTGATCCAGGCTGGTGGGCCGTACGGTCAGGCCCGTTCTGCGGCCCGGCGCCGGAACGGATGCGCGGGCGGAAATATTCAGCCCCGGTTCAGTCACCCGCATGCATACTGCTCCCTGTATATCCAGTCCGCAATGCTGTCCGGGGAAAAGACCATGTTCTCTCGC
Organism: Rhodocyclaceae bacterium; assembly: GCA_031555955.1. Classification (GTDB taxonomy): domain Bacteria; phylum Pseudomonadota; class Gammaproteobacteria; order Burkholderiales; family Rhodocyclaceae; genus Azoarcus. The sequence goes on from JAVBTY010000018.1 coordinate 1,534, forward strand.
CTTTGTATTTCCATGATCTTCCGGTATGTGTTTGCCGCTTCCGCAACGGCAATATTTTTCCTTTCGCCTATCGTCTCCGCCCATGGACGTCTGCACCAGGACGATGTGCGCGAGTTGCGCGGGAGTGGAAAAATCCTGCCGATGGAGGACATTATTGAACGTACCCGCGCTGCCCAGCCTGGCCAGATTGTCGAGGTTGATCTGGAGCATGAGGATGGGCGCTACGTGTATGAAGTAAAAGTCATTGATGAGCGGGATGTCATCCACGGTCTTGAACTGGATGCCGCGACCGGCGAGGTGCTGCGGCATAAAGAGAAGGAACGGAACAGGAGAAAACGGTGACGCCATGCGGATTCTGATTGCCGAAGATGATGCCGCGCTGGGCGAGCGTTTGCGTCGTCGGCTGGCGCGTGAGGGATTTGCGGTGGATCTGGCGGCGAACGGCATTGATGCCGGGCACCTGGGGGCGACCGAACCTTACGATGCGGTGATTCTCGATCTGGGCCTGCCCGGGCGCGCGGGGCTTGATGTGCTGCGCGACTGGCGCCAGGCGGGCAATGCCGTGCCGGTGCTGGTTCTGACCGCGCGCAATGCCTGGAGCGAGCGCGTAACGGGTCTTCAGGCTGGCGCGGATGATTATCTTGGCAAGCCGTTTCATGTCGAGGAACTGATCGCCCGCGTGCAGGCCCTGCTCCGCCGCGCCGCGCCTGCGGTTGCGCCCCAGCTCCGTATTGGCGATCTGCTGCTGGACGAGGCCCGCCAGTGTCTGCTTGACGAGAGCGGTGGAGATATTCCGCTGACGGCCACCGAATTCCGCCTGTTGCGCTACTTTCTGCGCCATCCGGACGAAGTTCTTTCAAAAACGCAGCTCTCCGAGCATGTTTACGATTATGACGGCGCGCGCGACAGCAACGTGATCGAGGTGTACATACGCCGCCTGCGCTCCCTGATCGGCGCGGACCGCATCGAAACCCGCCGTGGCCAGGGCTACATACTGCGCGGCGGCGCCTGATTTCCCCGGATGATCTCGCTGCGCGCCCGCCTTTCCCTCGGCCTGTCGGCGGTGCTGCTCGCCGCCGGAGCGCTGCTGGCGGTGGGGCTGAAAGATTTTCCCCGTCAGATCGTGGAGGATTTTGTTCTTTCCCGCCTGCAGCACGATGCCGATCTGCTCTATGCACGCGTTGCCGGGGGCGACACCGCCGCCGAGGTGCAGGAATCGGCGGGCAGCCTGTACCAGTTGCCGCTGTCGGGACATTACTTCCGTATCGCCCAGGGCGATGCGGTCATCCTTTCCCGCTCGCTCTGGGACGAGGATCTGGCGCTTCCGGAGCCTGCGTCCTCCGGCGCGCGGGCAGCCTCACAGACCATCCACATTCCCGGGCCGGCGGAGCAGCGGCTGCTGGTTTTTACGCGCCATTTCACCGGTGAGGACGGGCAGATCACCGTTTCGGTCGCGGAAGATGTCTCGCAACTCGAAGCGGCCATCGTCCATTTCCGGCAGCGGATGCTGGCGGGCGTTGGCGTTGCGCTGGTATTGCTGCTGCTGCTCCAGCGCCATCTGCTGGCGCGCGGACTGGCGCCGCTGCGGGACGCCGCTGCCGCCTGCCGACGGCTTGAACGCGGCGATATCACCCCCCTGCCAGCAACCGCGCCGGACGAAATCCGGCCGATGCTGGACGCGGTCAACCGCCTTGCCCGCCACCATGGGCAGCGCCTTGGGCGCATCCGCCATGCCGTGGGCAACCTTTCCCATGCGCTGAAAAATCCGCTCGCCGTGCTTGGCCAGAGCGCGGACGATCTGGAAGAGCGCGGTGACGCGGAGCTGGCCGCTACCCTGCGCGGGCAGATCGACACCATGTACCGGACCATCGAACGGGAGCTGCGCCGCGCGCGCCTTTCCGGCGGCGGTCCGCCCGGCAGCGGTTTCGATCCCCGGAGCCAGTTGCCCGCGCTGGTTGAAGTGTTGCGCAGGCTGTACGGAGAACATATCGCCATCGAACTGGATATACCTGAAGAAGGCTATGCGTTCGACCGCGAAGATCTGCTGGAACTGTTCGGCAACCTGCTGGACAACGCGTGCAAATGGGCCAGAAGCCGCGTGCGTCTGGGTATTGCTCCGGCTGCGGCTGGCGAACTGGTTTTCTGTGTGGAAGACGATGGTCCCGGCGCGCCCGAGGCCCTGCTCAACCGTCTTGGCGGCGCGGGCCTGCGCGCCGACGAGCAGACGCCGGGGCATGGACTGGGGCTTTCCATCGTGGCCGACATTGTCGCCCAGTATGACGGCGCAATCAGTTACGGACGCTCGAAAAATCTCGGCGGCCTGCGCGTAGAGGGTCGCCTGCCCACCACGGCTGGCTGAACGCGGGGGCGTCTCCCCTGCCCTGCCCCGCCCTGCCTATTCTGCTTCGAGGTAAGGATTCACCAGACTGTCGACCAGTTCATGCAGCGCGGCGCGGATCTGCGCTTCGCTGCAGCCCATGAGCACGGCGTCTTCCAGCGCGTCCTGCGCCATCTGGCGCAGTTCGGCGTAGTTTTCGTTGAGAACCTTGATCTTTTCGTGACACGACACTGGCAAACCGTCCGGCCGCAGCCAGCGCGGCGAAGCGGGTATTTCCACGTTGCGGCTCCTTTCACTCCATCACGGGCGGGTTTCCCGCCGCGAGCTGCGCAGTATCGACGATATCCATGATTTTTTCGATCTCGGCCAGCGCGGGCAGCTCGGTCAGGCTGCGCAGACCCAGATCGTCCAGAAACCGCCGCGTGGTGGCGAACAGGGCTGGCCGGCCCGGTGTATCGCGATGGCCGACGGTGTCGATCCAGCCGCGCGCTTCCAGCGTTTTGAGCACGCCGGGCGATACGGCGACGCCGCGGATGTCTTCGATGTCACCGCGCGTCACCGGCTGGCGGTAGGCGATGATCGCCAGCGTTTCCGTCACCGCGCGCGAATAGCGCGGCGGTTTCTGCTCCTTCAGCCGGTCCAGATAAGGCTGATATTCGGGCCGCGTCTGGAAACGCCAGCCGCTGGCCTGCTGCGCCAGTTCCACGCCGCGCCCGGCCTGCGCCCATTCAGAGCGCAGTTCGTCAAGCAGCCGTCGCACCAGATCCGGCCCCGGATCGTCGTCGAACAGGCGGCGCAGCTCATTCACCGGCAAGGGCTCCTGCGCGGCCAGAAGGGCTGTTTCGAGAATTCGCCGGTAGTGCCCGGGCGCGGCGGTTTCAGGGAGGGGCGTTTCAGGCGGCATCGGCGAGCTTGACGTAAATGGGCGAGAACGCCTCGTTCTGGCTGATCTCAACCAGATTTTCCTTCACCAGTTCGAGCATGGCGAGAAAGCTCACCACCAGTCCGGCCGGGCCAGAATCCGCGTCGAACAGGGTATCGAACACGATAAAGGCGCCACCGGCGAGACGGCGCAGGATGGCGGTCATATGCTCCCGCACTGAAAGCTGCTGGCGGCCGATGCGATGATGCTGCGTCAGCCGCGCCTGTTTCATGATGCGCAAAAAAGCTAGCTGGAGATCGTGCAGGCTCACTTCCGGCAGACGTTCCGCCACCTTGCCAGCGACGAATACGCCAACCCATTCGAAATCGCGTTCCACGCGCGGCAGGGTATCGATTCTGGCTGCGGCCAGCTTCATCTGTTCATAGTCGAGCAGGCGGCGCAGCAGGCTGGCGCGCGGGTCTTCCTCTTCCTCCTCCGCCTTTTTCGGGCGGGGAAGCAGCATGCGCGATTTGATCTCAAGCAGCGTCGCCGCCATCAGCAGATATTCCGCCGCCAGTTCGAGATTGCTTGCCCGCATCGCCTCGACGTATTCCAGATACTGGGCCGTGAGCGGCGCCATTTCGATATCGAGAATGTTCAGGCTGGCCTTGCGGATCAGGTACAGCAGCAGGTCGAGCGGCCCCTCGAAGGTTTCAAGGAAAATCCGCAGCGCATCGGGCGGAATGTAGAGATCCTGCGGCAGTTCGAGCAGCGGTTCGCCGTAGAGACGGGCGAACGCCTCAATGGCTCCACCGTTATCCGCGGGCGCGAGCCCCAGCGGCATGTTCATGCGCATTGGCCGCGCGGTGCGCGCATGCCGTCAGAAGAACCCGAAAATCCCGCCCAGCAGCATGCGGCAGGCCGCCATCAGGGGAGACAGCACATGGCCGAGCAGGCCGGTGAAAAGGAGTACGAGCAGGATCGGGAAACCGTATGGCTCGATCCGCGCGTAGCTGCGCGCCATGGACATCGGCAGCAGGCTGACGGCGATGCGGCCGCCATCGAGCGGAGGAATTGGCAGCAGGTTGAGCAGCATCAGTATCAGGTTGATCTGTATCCCGGCGCTGGCCATTTCGGCCATCGGGGTTGTGTACGCGCCCAGCATGCCGCTTGCCGCGAGCCTGAGCAGCGCGGCCCAGCCGAAGGTCATGACAAGATTGGAAAAAGGACCGGCCGCCGCAACCCAGAGCATGTCTGCCTTGGGATTGCGCAGGCGGCCGAAATTGACCGGGACCGGTTTGGCCCAGCCGAACAGGATCCCCTGCCCGCCAGACAGGATGCTGATGGCGAGTATCGCGGCTGGCACGAGAAGCGTTCCAACGGGATCGATATGGCGCAGCGGGTTGAGCGTGATACGCCCCGCCCTGTCCGCCGTTGGATCGCCGAAGTGGCGCGCGACATAGCCGTGCGCCGCTTCGTGCAGCGTAATCGCGAACACGACCGGCAACGCCCAGATGGCGAGCGTGGGGATCAGTTCAGTCACGGACAGTCACTTACAGGAAGCCCATCTTTTTCGCGTCTTCACGCAGTTCCGCGCGGAAGTTCGGGTGCGCGATCGCGATCAGCTCCTGCACGCGCTGCTTCACCGGCTTGCCGTAAAGCTTCGCCACGCCAAACTCGGTAACGACGTAATTGACGTCGTTCTTGCTCGTGGTGAGGTGCGTCCCGGCAGTCAGGGTCGGCACGATGCGCGAGATGGTGTCGTCCTTCGCCGTCGACGGCAGCACGATGAAGGATTTGCCGCCTTTCGAACGGTTGGCCGCGCGCACGAAGTCGACCTGGCCGCCCGTGCCGGAATACGGCGTGGAGCCAAGGCTTTCGGAGCCGCACTGGCCGAGGAAATCGATCTGCAGGGTGGCGTTGATCGAGATCAGGTTGTCGTTCTGCCCCGCCAGATACGGATCGTTGGTGAAATCGACCGGGTGCATTTCCAGCATCGGGTTGCGGTTCATGAAGCGGTAAAGCTTGGCTGAACCGAGCGCGAAGGTGGCGACCATCTTGTTCGGCAGATAGTTTTTGCGCCGGTTGGTAACCGCGCCGCTTTCCACCAGCGTCATGATGCCGTCGCCGATCATTTCGGTATGGATGCCGAGATCGTGCTTGTGGGTGAGCTGCATCACCACCGCGTCGGGAATGCTGCCGTAGCCGATCTGCAGCGTGGAGCCGTCGTCGATCAGGTCGGCCACGTGTTTGGCGATGGCTTCCTGCACCGGGCCGATCTTGGGCAGCGGCACCTCAAGAATCGGATCCTGGCTTTCAACCAGCGCGGCGACCTGGGAAATATGCACGTGGCAGTTGCCGAACGCGAACGGCACGTTCGGGTTGACTTCGAGCACCACCGCGCGCGCCTTGGCGACCGCCGCCATGGTGTAATCGGGTCCGAGGCTGAGGGAGAAATAACCGTGCTCATCCATCGGCGAGGCCATGGAGAACACGACATCGGCCGGCGACAGGCCGCGATCGATCATGCGCGGCAGTTCGGAGAAGTAGTTGGGCAGGAAGTCGATCCAGCCCGCCTGACCGCCCGGACGCGTGGCGCCGCCGTAGAAATACGTGCTGTGGCGGACGTGCTCGACCGTTTCCGGGTCGATATAGCCGTACTTGCGCAGCGACAGGATCTGGCTGACCTTGACGTCGCGGAAATCGCGCCGCGCGTCGGACAGCGCCGTCAGCAGCGCTGGCGGCTCCCCGACTCCGGTGGGCACCACGACTGTGTCTCCGTTGCGCAGTACTTTTACGGCTTCTGCCGCGCTGCGTCGTTTTTCTCGGTACATTTCCTGAGGACTCATGGTCTCTCTTCTCCCGTCTGAACAGTGGTTGATACCAGGTACAACATCGATGTCATCATTTTGTCACGCCGCTTCCAGTCCGAACGGGGTCAGGTCGCCCCGCCCCGCGCGTACCAGCACTGGCGTGCCGGAGGTCAGATCGATGACGGAGGTCGCCTCCGGTCCGCAGAATCCGGCCTCGATGACCAGATCCACCTGTTTTTCCAGGCGTTCGCGGATTTCTTCAGCATCGGTCAGCGGCAGGTCCTCACCCGCCAGCAGCAGCGTCGAAGTCAGCAGCGGCTCGTTCAGCTCCGCCAGCAGGGCCGATACCACCGCGTGGCGGGGCACGCGCAGACCGATGGTTTTGCGCTTCGGGTGCAGCACCCGGCGCGGCAATTCTTTGGTGCCTTCGAGAATGAAGGTGTAGGAACCGGGCGTTACCGCCTTGAGCAGGCGGAACTGGCTGTTGTCGACCCGCGCGTAGGTGGCGATTTCGGACAGGTCCCGGCACATCAGCGTGAAATGGTGGCGCTCATCCACGCCGCGGATACGGCGGATGCGTTCGAGCAGGGCGGCATCGCCCGCATGGCCGCCCAGCGCATAGGCGGAATCGGTGGGGAACGCCACCAGCCCCCCGGCGCGGATGATTTCCGCCGCCTGGCGCACAAGACGCCCCTGGGGCTGTTCGGGGTGCAGGGAAAAAAACTGTGCCATCGCCGCCTGTCAGTCAGTTGCCGCCCATACCGTAAAACATCGCGCCCGTTTCTTCATCAGGCCCACCTGGACCACACCGGAACGAGATCCGGCGGCAAAGGCGCGCAGCGGCCGATATCCACCGGGCTTTCTTCTTCACCATGAAAATCCGAAGCGCGCGAGGCCAGAAGACCGTGGCGGCGGGCAATGGTAGCAAAACGGCGGACTTCATCCGCATCGTGTGAGCCGGACACCACTTCCACCGCCTCGCCGCCAGCGGCGATGAAGCGGTCGAACAGCGCCTGCATGTCCGCATTCGAAAGCCGGTAGCGCCCCGGATGCGCGACCACGGCCACGCCGCCCGCGCCGCGTATCCAGGCGGTTGCGTCTTCCAGCCGGGCCCATTCGTGCCCGATGTAACCCGGTTTGCCTCGGGTCAGGTAGTGGTCAAAAACAGTTTTCACGTCCGGCATTATCCCCCGCGCCACGAGAAAACGGGCGAAGTGGGCGCGGCTGAGCAGCGCCGGGTTGCGCGCGAGCGCGCTGGCGCCCTCGAATGCGCCGTGGATGCCAGCGGCTTCCAGCGCTTCGCCCATGCGCCGGGCGCGTGCGTCGCGGCCGCTGCGCACCTGGCGCAGCCCTTCAAGCAGCGCCGGGCTGGCGGGATCAATGCCGAGGCCGACGATATGAACGGTTTCACCGCAGAAGGAAACCGATATCTCCACCCCCGGCACAAAGCGCACGCCGAGGCTGGCTGCCGTTTGCGCCGCGAGGGCGAGTCCGCCGGTTTCGTCATGATCGGTCAGCGCCAGCAGCTCCACCCCGTTGGCCGCGGCCCGGCGCACCACCGCGTCTGGTTCGAGCCAGCCGTCGGAAACGGTGGAATGGCAGTGCAGATCGGCATTCATGGCGCGGATGTTTTCTGATGGGGCAAAGGGGTTACGGATATCGCTATCAGGGCAGCAGGAATCTTTCCACGATCCGCGCGACCGCCCCAGGCTGTTCAAGGTGGAGATTGTGCCCTGTATCGGGAATGGTTTCGAAGCAAAAATCACGGAAACAGCGCTTGCCCGCTTCATGCTGTTCATCCGCCACGCCGAGGCGGCGGCGCAGCTCAGGTTCGGCCGGTTCTACCCACAGCACTGGCGCGCTGACCTTCCGCCAGCAGGCCTCCGCCTCGGCGCGGCGGTAAAGCACCGGGTTGACCTTGCGGTGCGCCGGATCCCCCGTCAGGCGGACTCCGCCCGCGCCATCGTCCCTGCCGAGATGGCGCGCGAGCCAGGCGGCGCGCTCCGGCGGCAGGCGCGGATTGATCCGCAGCAGGCGCGCCGCCAGCTGGCCGTAATCCGCATAAGTGCTGAAAGGAGCGGGCGCGGCCAGTTCATCGAGCCATTTTGCGTAATGGCCCGGCGCTTCGTCCGGCGCGCGGGAAGGCAGGCCGAAAGCATCGAGGCCGACGACGCGGGCGATCCGTTCCGGGCGGATCCCGGCATAGGTCAGCGCCACGTTGCCGCCCAGACTGTGCCCCACGAGCAGAACCTGGCCTTCGGGCTGGAAATGGCGCAGCAGCGCATCGAGATCGGCGTAATAGTCGGGAAACCAGTAGGAACCGGCCCCGCTCCACTGCGTCAGGCCAAAACCGCGCCAGTCGGGCGCAATCACATGCCATTGCGCCGCCAGTTCATCCACCACGAACTGGAACGAGGCGGAAGCATCCATCCAGCCATGCAGCATGAAAAGCATGGGCGCGCCCGGCTCTCCCCATTCGCGGATGTGGTAGCGCAGACCGCGCAGATCGAGGAACTGGCTGCGGGAAGGTTTCATCGTTTGATGATAGCAAAGGCTTTATTCCGCGGTTGCCCCGCGTTCTCCGGCGGTGCCAAGAACCCGATCACGATCATGTTGATGTCGCAGACTGGGCCATGAGAAAGAGCTATCCCAGTGACATCCGCAGAGAATCGTTCGAACAGATCAGGCCGTTACTGGAAAGCGTGCGTAAACAGACGAAGCCACGAACGGTTGATTTATATGAAGTGTTCTGTGCCGTACTGTGGCGCAACGCTGAACGCCAAGGCCGACAGCTTGACCTGGGTGACGCCGGTCGTCGCCACCGAACGCATCGATTTCGATGAAATCTCGCGCGGCGTCAGTCAGCATGCCGCATCCTATGAGAAACGGTGGAATACTTACAGAAATAACGTCACAGCCGCTCTGGCACCAGCCAATGTAGCGCCAGGCAACCCCTACGACAGCCAGCGCGGCGCACTCGGCCGGCTGGGACTCAGCACCACGGCGGCGGCCGGCTACGAGCGCCAGTTCGGCCTGTCGTTGAGTGCACGACAAATCGTGCCTATTGGCGGTTCCAGCCACCTGTTGGCGCAGACAGCGCCCTTGGGGCCATAGCGGTCGCAGGAGGCGCCAGCAGCACGGGCTTCTCGCCCGTGCTTCAATCCCTGGTCGCGCAAGCGACCATTGAACTCGGCCTGGCCGAAGGAAACACAACCATGTGGATCAACGATGTGGCCGATCAGCCGGCCAAAAACGGCATGACCGTAATAGTGGCGGAAGCGCCGCGGCGCGGTGCGGGCGCAGCACCGGCCGCGAAGAAGAAGATCCTTGGGGTCTGCCAGGCGACGTCGGGAAACGAGTTTGTTTCTCCGATTCTGAATGCCAGTACGTACATGTATGAATACCATGGTGTGGAAGGGTTTGCCAAAGATGCAAAAGCAAGAATCGTGCGGCCACCCAAGAATGGCAGCCTGGGACAGTGGAAATTCGACAGCACCCAATACGAGTACATCCCCAATCCCGCTGCTGAACCAAATTGTTGTGAAGTCCGCGAGGACTCTTTTGCCATCGAAGTGGAAAAGGACGGGGTCAAGGTCGAGATTCATTACCTTATCTATACCGAACCCCCGTACCCATTCGCTCACCTCGATTTGTGCGACCGCGAGTACTGGAAAATCTCCGCTGCCCCCGCCGGCACCCCTGAATACGCCCTCTCGGCCGTCACTACGACCCTCCTCAACACCACCGCTCCGCACTTCTCCCCCCTCCCCGGCACCGTCCTGGGCCAGACCACCGGCACCCTCCCCCA
>JAVBTY010000032.1:0-9547 GCA_031555955.1 Rhodocyclaceae bacterium
CGAAACCTCGTCGAGCGATTCTTCAATCGCCTCAAGCAGTTCCGCCGTATCGCAACCAGATACGACAAACTTGCCAATCGATTCAACGCCTTCCTGCATCTCGCTTGTGCCTATATCTGGCTACTGTGAACACGCCCTAGAACTTCGACAACGTGCTGAAGCTCGCAGGCGGTCCACCCTTTAGGTAGCTCGCTCACTCCGCCACCTCTTCGCCGAGTTCCTTGAGCAGCGCCCGCAGCTCCGCCAGCGCACCTTCCATCTCCCCAACCGCCTCCCGCGCCAGCGCCGCCGGCTCCGGCAGATCCGCCGCATCCTCCGCGTTCTCATCATCCTTCAGCCACGCGATATCGAGGCTGTCTCCACGCTCACGAATCCACTCCCGCGTGAAGCGGCGGAAGCGTCCCTGTTCACCTTCGTCGGTACGCGGGCTGGCGTTGCAGGCGGTTTCGAACCCGGCGAAGTGCTCGCGCATGAGCGGGGTGCGCTTGCCGAAGCGCGGCATGTTGGCGCGCAGGTCGTAGACCCACACTTCCTTCGTGCTGCCTTCCGCAATGTTCGAGATCTTGTCGAAGAACAGTACGTTGGTTTTGACGCCCTGCGCGTAGAAGATGCCGGTGGGCAGGCGCAGGAGGGTGTGCAGGTTGCATTTGTCCATAAGGTCGCGGCGGATGTCGGCGCCGGCGCCGGTCTCAAAAAGCACGTTGTCCGGCAGCACGACGGCGGCGCGGCCACCGTCCTTGAGGTGGCGGCAGATGTGCTGCACGAAGGCAAGCTGCTTGTTACTGGTGGTAAAGGTGAAGTCGTCGCGCGTGGGGCCGCCGCCGCCCTTTGCGGTGCCGAAGGGGGGATTGCTGAGGATGATGTCGCTCTTCGGCAGCTTCGTGCCCGGGCCGCCCAGTGTGTTGCCCAGATGCACGACGCCTTCCGCGTCACCCTCCATGCCGTGCAGCAGGCAGTTCATGAGCGCGAGCCGCCGCGTGCCGGGTACGAGTTCCATGCCGATGAAGGCGCGGTTGCGCTGGAAGCCGCGCTGCTTTTCGTTGAGGTCGTAGAGATCATCGGTGCGCGCCTTGATGTGGGCGTCTGCGGCGATGAGGAAGCCCGCGGTGCCGGCGGCGGGGTCCTGCACGGTTTCGCCCGGTCTGGGGTCGATGAGGGCGACGATGCTGTCGATGAGCGGGCGCGGGGTGAAGTACTGGCCCGCGCCGGATCTGGTTTCGGTGGCGTTTTTTTCGAGCAGTCCTTCGTAGAGGTCGCCCAGGCCGTCGCGCCGGGCGGAGAACCAGTCGATGGCGTCAATATTTTTGATGATTTTTTCGAGGTGCCGCGGTTCTTTGAGGCGTGTTTGTGCGTCGGCGTAGATGGCGGCGAGCAGCGGGTCGGTGCTCTTCGAAAGCTTGAGCAGTGTTTCGCGGTAGTGGTTGAGCAGGTTGAGGCCGGAGAGGGCCTTGATGTCAGGCCAGCGTGCGCCTTCGGGCAGCCTGTGGCCGGACATTACGCCGCTCTCGGTGTTTTCGTGCTCCATCTTGATGAAAAGCAGCAGGACGAGTTCGGTGACGTAGTCGGAGTAGTTGATGCCGTCGTCACGCAGAACGTCGCACAGGTTCCAGAGTTTCTGGACGGTTTCGTTGTTGCTCATGAGGATTGAATCTTTGGTTTACTGAAGGGTTTGCGGGTTGTTCAGGCGGCGGCGGGCCACAGCGCACCGGCGATGGTTTCAAGCACGATTGGCAGCTTCCCGCCAAGCCGCACATCGAGCTGTTTCGCGCCGCCGTCCTGCGCAAAGGCGCGATTGACGAAATCGGTGTCGATGACGATTTCATGAGCGAGCTGTTTTGCAAGGCGCTCCAGGAACTTGCGCTGCATGGGCGTCCAGGCCGCCAGCGCGTAAATGCGTTCCATGGCGTGCGCGACGCGCTGTTCGAACGGGATGAGCGCCTCGCCCAGCGCGGCCTGACGGATGTAGCCGACGATGCTGGCGGCCAGTTCGGTATTGCTTTTGTTGCGCCATGCGGTCTGCAGCTGCGCTTCGGCGTAGCCGTGCTGGTCGAGCAGCAGGCGCACCTCCCTGAGCTGTTCGCGCGTGAGCTCGCGCGGGCGGTTGACCACGACGGCGAGCGCGACGGACTGGTTTATCTGCTCGCGGATGAAGCGGCCGAAGGCTTCGAGGTAGTCCTCGGGTTTGCTGTAGTCGCCGTAGCTTTGTTCGCGGCTGAGGAGTTCATCCTTATGCTCCGAAATCACCGGCATGTGGAGGCTGCCCATGAGTTCGCGGACTTTGTCGATCTGCTGGACCAGTCCGGTCTGCTGGCGGATGAAGTCGGCGGCGGCCGCGGGGCCGAGCGCCTTGAGGTGTTTGTGCAGTTCGGCGGGAGCAACGCCCCAGTGAGTTTCGAGTCCGGCGAGGTACGCTTTCAGCACGGGGCGCTTTTCGGCCTTGTGCGCAGCATCGCGCAGCACACGCATGAGGCGCTGGCTTACGGCGGCCAGTACATCGTCCGCATGGCTCTGGCCTTCGTTGATGCCGGGGGCGGTGAAGCTCGCCGGGTTCTGCAGTTCGTCAAAGAGCTGCGCGAGCGGGATGGTCGGGTCCTTGACCAGTGGCTTCATCGTGTTCACGTTCTGCAGATCGGCGTAGAGGTCGACCGGGTCGTAGATGCGGAATACGGTCTTGCCGATTTCGTCGCAGCGGCGCGTGGCGCGGCCGATCATCTGTTCGTAGAGAATGCGCGAGCGCACGCGGCGCATGAACACCAGATGCGCGATGCGCGGCACGTCGATGCCGGTGGTGAGCAGGTCGACGGTGATGGCGATGTTGGGATAGCGCTCGTTCTTGTAGTGCTTGATGAGCTGGTCGACCTTGTCCGAGCTGGCGGTAATCTTGCGCACGGCGGCTTCGTTATACGCATTGCCGTGGACGGCCTTGAAGGCGGCGTCGAGCAGGCTTTTGACCATATCGGCGTGCAGATCGGTGGCGCAGAAGATCATCGTCTTCTCTTCGCCGAAGGGGTCGAGTTCCTGCGCGAGCTGCTCGCAGATGACGCGGTTGAAGTCTGTGTTGATGACGCGTTTGTTAAAGGCATCGACTTCGAAGCTGAGTTCGTCTGCGAGTTCGGATTGCTCGATGGCGCCGGTGCTGAGGTCTATGGCGCTGACAACCTCGCCCTTCTCGAACCTGATCCCGTTTTTCGCCAGCAGCGTTTCATAACGGATGGGCGGTTCGTGGTCGATCAGCCAGTCGTCGGCAACGGCTTCGCGATAGCTGTAGGTAAAAACGGGGCGGCCAAAAATTTCGGTGGTGTGCTTCGCGGGCGTGGCGGTGAGCGCGATGCGCGCCGCATCAAAATAGTCGAGTACGCGCCGGTAGGTTGAAAGGTACTGCGCCTGGTCGCGCACCTGCATTTCGCCTTCTGACATTTCCTGGTCGAGCGTGTAGCCGCGGTGCGCCTCGTCGACAATCAGGCAGTCGAATCCGTCGATGGGCGGCGGGTTGCCAGACTGGAAGATGCGCCTGACCATGGCCTGCACGGTGGCCACCTGCACGCGGGTTTCCGCCTCGGCGGCCATGTCGCCCAGATCGGCGATGTTGTAGATTTTCGAGAGGGGCTGGTTCTGCTCCAGCAGTGCGTCGTCGAAGGCTTCGAGCGCCTGCGTGCCCAGCGCAGTGCGGTCAACAAGAAAAAGGATGCGGCGGAAGCGTTCGGTTTTCAGAAAACGGTACATCAGGCCAAGAACGGTGCGCGTCTTGCCCGTGCCCGTAGCCATCGCCAGCAGGCAGCCTGTTTGCCCGGATGCGAGCGCGGCTTCCACGGCCTTGACGGCCTTCTCCTGGTAGGGCCGCAGCTGCAGGCAGGCGAAGCCTTCGGCCTGGAGCTTTGCTTCGGCGTCTTCCCTGCTGCGGCGAAGCAGGTCGAGCAGGCCCGCGGGTGAGTGGAAATCAGCCAGCGCCCTTGCAAGATTGGCGGGGGCGCGCACGTCGCGGAACCACGTGCCCGACAGTTCAGCCAGTTGCGGCAGGTAAGGACGACCGTTGGTGGAATAGACGAAAGGCACTTCGAACGTGCCGTGCTGCCCGTCGTCCCAGCCGCTTTGGCGACCGGAGAGACACCACGCGGGCGACGACCCGTGCGGATGCCTGAACCCGCTTGAATAGCGTTCGGCCTGCAGGATCAGGCCCGCAACATTTTTGTTCTTGCGTTTGGCCTCGACCACGGCAACGGGCGTGAGGCCAGCGAAGAGCACATAGTCCGCCGCCTGCTTGCCGGTGGTGGGCCATTCGGCGATGGCGCGGTTTTTACCTTTTTCCGGCCGCGCGCCCTTTGCATAGGTGAGGTTCTGCGTGTCAGCCTCCCAGCCCGCGGCGACCAGTTTCTGGTCGATCAGGATGCGGGTGAGCTCTTCGGTCAGCACCAGTTGCTGGCTGGCGGCCTGGGTGGTCTGCGTGACCGTCTGCGCCGCCTTCTGGCTGTTGGCGAGCTGCGCCTGCAGTTCCTGGATCCGCTTTCCGAATTCCTGCCGGATCTGGTCGACCGTGACGCTCTGCTCCTCGGCAAGCTCCCGGTAGACGCGAGCCTCTTCGTCCATCTGTCCGGCCAGCGCCTCGAACTCCTGCCGCTCCCGCGCAAGCAGGTCGGTGAGCTGCTGGCCGGATTCGAGCGCTTCGTTCTTGCCGCCCAGCTCTGCCCTGAGCGCGCCGATTTCAGCCTGCAGTTGCCGCAGATGTTCGCTGGGGTCCTGCGGCGGAATGAATGGCCCCAGCCTGAAACCCGCGCCCGCCTTGCCGCACGAGCGGTGAAACCATGCGGCCAGTTCCCGCGCGACCCTGAGGCCATCCGCCGCATCCTTGTGCCGCGTGCGGAACTGGTGCGTGGCCTTGTTGCCTTCGATGCGCAGCGTGTGGAAGAGCTCGCGCACAACCGGGTCGAGCCGGATTTCGCGCGAGAGCCTGAAGAGCAGATCCGACTGCGTCGTCTGCTCATCAAACACGATGCCCGCGCGGGCGGCGATATCCTGCGCAACGGCTTCGCCGAACTGGCGCAGCTTGATGAGCGTGGTGTTCGGGTCGGCTACAAAGGCCCGCTCCGCCGCGCAGGCGAGCTGAAGGAAAACGGGGTCGTATTAGACGCTGAACAGCGACTGTGACTGCAAATCATTGAATAAACAGCTCACCATGCCGCTCCGTTAAAAAATATACTCACGTTTGTACTCAAAAATTCAGTAGTGAGTACGTTCAACCGTGATCTGGCGCCGTTGCGGCGGCTCGGATTCAGCTTTCCAGACGCCAGCGACAGGCGTCAATGGTGGATTTTATCTGCTGCGCCAGCATCTCCCTAATCGGAGCACGCTCAAACCGCTCACCCAATGAGTATGCCTGCAGCAACATCCGGTCGATGACCTCCTCCGCCCGTTTCGTTGAGACGCCACCTTCCTCCGCCAGACGCAATAGATGCCGGCGTTCGATGGCGGCACCTTCGCCGCAAACGTCCAGGTGATGCTGGCCCATCGGGCCTTCGCTGAAGGTCAGGTCGAATGCCGGTGCCAGACGCCAGCGCCGGTCAGGCCCGAGACGCCACGCGAAGTTCTTGGGATGGTCGTCACGGTTGTGGAAGAGCACATTGAAGACTGCTCGCGCGTAGGCTTTCTCCACTTCGCGCTCGTCGCGCGTCAGGAAACGGGTAGCCCGCAGGAAGGCTGTGTAGTCGGTGGCACCGGGCAGGCGAAAATCCACCTGCAACAATCCTGCCAGACTGTGCACCGGGACGCGTTGCCCACCCTCCCGGTCGAAGCGCGCGACGCCGAAGGCGGCCAGTTCAGGGCCAAGGTCGAACCAGCGACTTTCGGGCACATCCAGTCCGCATTCCCGAGCCAACTCGGCATAGAGCTGCTCGATGACGCAGACCTCCTTGTGTTCGTTCTGCGCCGGAAACTTGACCAGCCAGGGGCTGCCGGGCGCATCCGGACGGGTGCTGACTTGCCCGGTTGTTGCGTCGTACTGCACCAAGGCCTTGGGTCGAGCCCCTTGCGGTGAACCGCCGGTGAGCGCGAGCTCGCGCAGGGCTGCCCCCGCCTCGCCCGCGAGCGCGAGACGGCTTTGTTCGGCCAGCGCCAGCAAGGACCAGTCGGGCTCCCGGATGCCGGCGTCGCTTGCCGGAGCGAAGCGTAACGCGCCCATCGCGCGCTCACCAATGAAGGTCAGCCGATCCAGTGGTCCGGGATGGCGCAAGCCGTGTTGACGGAACAGGCGATCCATCAGCAGCAAACCCCAGCCGTCAGGCAGACTGTCGGCGATCAGGCCCGGAAGGCGATGCAAATGGGTCGGAAAACTTCCGTAGGCATCTGCACGCAGCTTGAGGTGCAAGGGCGACAGTTCCAAGCCCTGAGACAGGGCTTCGGGAGAATATTCGAAGAGCAGGGATTGACCGTCATCGGCCAACCGTCCCAACGGCCAGTCTTCTCCCCAGCCGCAATAATGCACGGTAAGCAGCTTCATGATGTTCTCTTACGCGGCGCACGCTGGCGGCGGCTGACAAGGTCCACCTGCTCCATCTGGGCGATGGATTGCCGTTTGAGCACGAAGAGATCGTCCAGCGCCTCCAGCAAGCCAAGTGCCTGCGCGACGCGGACCAGCGTTTCCAGCGAGCACTGGCCGTCGCTTTCGAGTTTGCGCAACGCCCCCAACGACAGTCCAGCCATTTGCGCCAGTTCACGCTGCGTAAGCGACTGGGCAAGCCGCTGTTCGTGCAGACGAACACCCAGTTCCTGCAGGATCTCAGCGGAAGTCGAGAGATTAAAAGTCACTTTTATGACCCTTAGCGCCAAAAAAATCTTGTAAGTGCCATTGTAGTTGACGTTACTTATTCTTGAAAGCAGATGGCTGCGATAGCTGCCGCGAGCGATCATGCGGTGACCATCGTAACGCTACGATAACGTAGCGTTACGATGTTACGGTGCAGGCTCCTGTCCAGCCGCCGGTGCCTCCAGCAATACTGAAGGCTCCACCCCCAGCGCCTCGGCCAGCTTGAAGATGTTGAGCAATGCGATGTTGCGCTGCCCACGCTCAACACCCCCCAGATAGCTGCGTGCCAAGCCACTTTCCAGTGCCAGGCGTTCTTGCGACCACCCTCTGGTCTTTCTGATTTCTATCAGCTTCAGGCCGAAGCGTAGCCGGGGATCAAGGGCCATATTTCTCTCTTCTTAAAGAGAAATGACTCTATGAGTACCCCCTCTATAGGGCTACGCCTAATAAGTGCCCGCACTATGAGTGACAATTGAATTCAAGCGCTATAGAATGACCTCTATGAGTAACAAAATGAAGATAATGACGTATGGCAAGCGTCTGGAAGACTGCTGGGATGGGAGCGGCCGCAGGGCTTGCTGTTCCGGTGGCTGGGCTTTCAGGTCTCGCTGCCGCTGGTCTTACGCTGATTCTTGTACTGGCGATGTTCGGCGTGGGGCCTGCGCGCCTGTCACAGACATCGCTTTGGGGGCTGCTGACCAGTGAGCTGATGCTCTATCTGCTGATTTCGCTGGCGATCTTCACGCTGTCCTTCCGCTTTCTGGCGCGCTTGCAGGCCCGCTGTCAGGCACTTGTAGCCAAGCTCAACGCTCAGCAGGACCTGTCATTCGATGCTGGGCATCTCTTGGGCTACCCCACGCCGACCTTTCTGGTGTTTGACCGGCAGCATCGCAAACTGGCTGTCTGTTCAATCGTGGATGAAGCCTGGTGCATCCACGACTTCTCCTGGCTGCTTGGTTGGCGGATGACCTGGCGCGAGGTCGAGAGCATGGAGATGAACGGCGGTAGCCGTCAGGTCAACGCCAGCGGCATGAGCGTGCCGACCTTCGAGCGCACGGTACGCGCCAAAGACTTCGCCATCGAGCTGCAAACCGCCGATCCGCAACGACCAGTGCTCAGTTTTCCCATGAGCCGTCGGGCGGCGGAAACCTGGTGTGCCCGGCTCAATGCCCTCTTCAACGGATAACCTCGCGAAGAACTGCGATGAAACACTACCGGAGCTTGCTGCTTCTGCCTTTTGTATTGACGGGTTGTGCCACAACCGACATGCAGGGGGCGCTGGATTCCCTGAACGGACTAGGACACTCCATTGGAACCAGTCTGTCGCAAGCGGCTACGCCCGCAAGCGCGGCAAACCGCAACAGCTTGCTGGGCACTCCACTGCATAACGCCTTGCGCCAGAACCTGTCTACTGACGGCCGCGCCCCGGAGTGGCCCAAGGTGGTGATCAGCAATCTGCAAATTCCGGCTGATCAGATGACTCTGACCCGTAGCCTCACGCTCAAAGCCAGTGATTGCATTCGCTTTGACGCCGTGCTCTGGCACGACGCCAAGCGCTCCGAGCGCTTCAGTAATCTGTCGCTCTGCGCGCCGGAGCTGCCGCAACAGTCGAACAACTTCGTGCTGACCTGGAAGAGCTTTTCCATCTCCGGCAAGACCAGTGGTCAGGTTCGCAGCGACGGGCCAACCCCGCCCTACAGCAAGTTGCCCGGCGACCCGGCGATGGAACGTTGGCTGATGAATCAGTTCGGCCTTTACTATGTCGGTTCGCTGCTAACGCTGGTCGGCTATGACCCCAACTTCACGGTCGATGACCGCCGCTTCTGGATCAGGAATATCAAGGGATGAACGCACTGCTACTCGCTGCCATGCCGGTGGTGCTGATGGATGGCAATGCCCCAGACATCGACCACTGGTTGCGGACCGAGCCGGCCATCGTCGCCGCTGTGGAATGCCGTCAAGCCTTGCCAATGCACGTGCTGGACGGCATTGCACCCAATGCTCCCGGTAGTTGGTCGCTGACGCCGGCACGCAGCTTCACGGCATTCGGCCTGCCGGTGAAGCGGGTCGAGCTGTTCATCGACCCGGATGGTGAGCTGGGTGCAAGCTATACCGCAGTGATTGAAAAGCGCAGCCTGGAACAGGTGCGCAAGCAACTGATACTTGCCGGGCAGCGCGGGCGCATCGGCCAGCTATCAGCAGATCAGCCCAGCGCCGAAGTTCAAGTGAGCTGCACGATCGCCGCAACGGGGCAAGGGTGAACATCCTGCGCATCCTCTCCGGCGGCCAAACCGGCGTAGACCGGGCGGCGCTGGATTTCGCCATTGTCGGCCAGATTCCGCATGGAGGCTGGTGCCCGGCAGGCCGACGGGCCGCTGATGGCGTACTGGATGCTCGCTACCAGTTGATGGAGACCGAATCCAGCGGCTACCGCCAGCGTACCAAGCGCAATGTTCTGGACGCTGATGCCTCGCTGATCATTTACCGGGGTAGGCTTGAAGGCGGCAGCCTGCTCACTCGCGATCTGGCGACGGGACACGGCAAGCCGCTGCTGCTGTGTGATTTGCATGCCCCCACAGAAGAGCTGTTGGCGGCATGGCAAGACTGGTTGGTTAGGGCGTGTTCACAGTAGCCAGATATAGGCACAAGCGAGATGCAGGAAGGCGTTGAATCGATTGGCAAGTTTGTCGTATCGGGTTGCGATACGGCGGAACTGCTTGAGGCGATTGAAGAATCGCTCGACGAGGTTTC
>JAVBTY010000059.1:0-4373 GCA_031555955.1 Rhodocyclaceae bacterium
GACGCTGGCGCGCAGCCGCAACCGGAACGGCCAGCCCGAAGCAGCCCCGGCCGCCTCCCCTGCCCTAGCGCCGGCCGCGCCGCGCAAGATGAGCCCGGAAGAGCTGCGCCAGCGCATGGTGCACGCCTCGCTCAGCGTCGAGAACCCGCCCGACAACAGCGCCGCGCTGGTCGACGCCGAATCGCAGATGACGCTGGCGGTGATGGAGATCGAACCCTACGACCGCAACCCGCGCCATACGCGCAATGCGCTGTTCGAGGACATGAAAGAGTCGATCCGCGCCACCGGCGGACTGCGCACGCCGCTCACGGTGACGCGCCGCCCGGGCGCGAAACGCTTCATGATCGAATCGGGCGGCAACACCCGGCTGCTGTGCCTGCAGACGCTGTTCCAGGAAACCGGCGAACGGCGTTTCGAATTCATCGTCGTCACCTACCGCCCGTGGGTGTCCGAGTCGCATGTGCTCACCTCGCACTTCATCGAAAACGAGGTGCGCGGCGACATGACGTTCTGGGACAAGGCCGCGGGGCTGCTCGACCTGAAGGCCCTGCTGGAGCAGGAGCACGGCAAACCCCTGTCGGCGCGCGAGTTCGAGACAAAGCTGAAGGAACGGGGGCTGCAGGTTGGCCGGACCGTCATCGGAAGCTGTGTCTTCGCCACCGCCCAGCTGGGCGCCCTGGGAGAAGCAACAGCGGCATTGAGCCGTACCAAGGTATCTGAACTTCACCCCGTCTTCACCGCCCTCGAACGCCTGCTCAAACACGCCGGCAAGGGCGGGGACTGGGCGGCGCTGCGCGACCGCACGCTGCGCAGCGCCGAACAGTCGTGGAAGATGGCCCAGGCGGCGCGGCCCGCGGCAGAGGAAGAAACGGGAGAAGACCCGGAGGCGTCCGGGGAGGCCGCCGGATTCGACGCCGCGCGGCTGATCGGGCTGCTCGACCAGAGCGTGGCGACCCATCTGGGCGAGGCGCCGGAGTTCGTGCGCGGCTGCCGGGAACTGGCGCAACAGCAGGCGGCCAGCGACGACATCGCGCCGTGTGTGATGCAGATGCGCATCGCGCAGCAGCCCCGCGTTACCCCGCCCCGCCCTGCCCGGCCCCCCGCCGCCACGCAGGGCGCGCCGGACGGCTCCGGGGACAGGGAGCCTGCGCCAGCGTCCTCAATCCCGCCGCCCGGCGCGCGCGCCGGGGTGGATGAAGACCGGTGCGCCTCCGGTCCTGACCGTGACGAACCGGACGACGAAGCCACCTGCCTCGCCCGCGCCCAGGCGCTGGCGGAAACCTTCGCCCAGACCACCGGCGTGCTCGACTGCCTGTTCATCCAGGACGGCTGGCCCACCGGATTCTGGGTGGAAATTCCCGCCGGGCCGATCGACCTCGACCCTGACCCCAACCCCGCCAGCCGCGGCCGCTACGCCGGCTGGTGGATGCTGGCGATGCTCTCCGGGCAGATCGGCGGCGCGTGGTCGGCGATGATGCCCGCCGGTTCGCTGTGGCGTCAGGCCCAGCGCCAGGAGAACGGTCACGACGAAGTTTCGCTCATGAGCCTGATCGAAACCGTACTCGCCAACCCCATCGGGCTGATGGAGCTGTCCGAACGGCTGGCCGCCCCCGACGCACCCGAAATCGACGGCTATCTGCGCCTGGTGCAGGCCCTGCGCGCCCTGCGCCGCGCCGCCCCGCCCCGCGCCGCTTCGGCGCAACGGAGCAGGGGGCGGGATCATGAACATGGCGATCCCCTGCCCGCGCCACGGACGCGGCATTCCGGTGTCCGACCCCAAGCACGCGGCCGATCTGCTGCTGCATCTGATCGACCGCGCCGACCAGGGCGATCTGGATACGCTGCTCGGACATATTTCGCCGGAACTGCTCGACCAGCTGCGCAACAAGAGCGCCGCCGACCTGCTGCGGCTGATCGAGACCGGCGGCGACATCGTCAGCGTGTTCATCAACGAGCGCAGCCTGCGCTACGCCGAACACAAGCTCATCCGCCAGCAGCGCCGGGGAGCCGCGATGATCTGGTTCCTGCAGCGCGGCGCGCCGCAGGCCATGATGCTGGAACTGTTCGGACTGTCCACCCGCGCCTACCGCGAACTGCGCGCGGCCGCGGGCGCTACCGCCCGCCCCGGGCGCGCCCCGATGCCTGCACGGGACGCCCGCCGGGCGATCTGGCAGTCCTGGGCGCAGCCGCTGGCGGCCCGGGACGCGCACGAAGAAGAAACCGTCACCCGTTACAGACGGCTTGCCGAGGCCTGGCCGGACGTGGCGCTGGCCTCCCTGTACGCCATCATCGTGGAGCGCGGCGCGCCATGAACGATCCCCTGCCCCTTTCCCCCGCCCTGCTCCTCGATCTTTTTGATGAGCCCATCTCGTTCCGGCGCGCCTATATCGAACTCACCGGCAGCGTCACCGCCGCGCTGTATCTGTCGGTCGCCTGCGAGCTGTCGGCCGCATTGCCCGAGGATTCAGACGGCTGGCTGCGCCTGGGCATCGAGGAGTGGCGCAGGGAGACGATGCTCACGCGCGCGCAGCTGGCCAGCGCGCGCAGACTGCTCGCAAACATGGACGTGCTGTGGGAGCGGCGCACGGGCGCTCCGCCCCGGCTCGAAACCCGGGTCAACACCGGGCTGCTGCTGATGCTGCTCGACGCCCAGGCGAAGCGCCGCTACGACCCGATTCCGTATCACCCCGAATACGGGTACGCGCGTCCGGAAGAGCGCACGGCGCCGGGGCTGCCCGGATCAGCGGGCGCGGACCATGACCGCACGCTGCCCCTCTTTTAACCGGAGCGACGGACGGATGACGTGGTGAGCTCCCCCGCCCTGCCCTCGCCCGCCGCGCCGGCGCGTCTTGCGCACATCCGCGAGACCGTGCGCCTGCTCGGCCAGCGTTGCGTGGCCTATCACCCGAAGCTGGTCCAGCTCACGGGACGGGTCACGGCGGGACTGATGCTGTCCCAGAGCCTGTACTGGACGAAACAGCTGCATCTGGCCGGACGCCTGGATGGCTGGTTCTGGAAAAGCGCGCGCCAGTGGCAGGAGGAAACGGGACTGTCGCGGCGCGAACAGGACACCGCGCGGAGCACCCTCAAGGCGCTGGGCGTCTGGCAGGAAAAGCGCCAGGGCATGCCCGCGCGGCTGTGGTACCGGGTCGATCTGGGCGCACTGGGAAGGCTGCTCGCGCCCGGCGGTGCGTTTCACATCTGGGACTGGCGCAACGAACATGAAGTGCTGCGCCTGCTCGGCCGTCCGATGCTCTTCTACCGCATCCTGTCGTCGCTGACCGGCTCGGCGACCTCGGCGGTCCTGCTCTCGCGGCTCTTCAGCGAAGAACGGACGCAGCTGCGGGCCGGCGCGCCGGGCGGAACATCCTGGCGCAGACACGCCTTTGGAATCCTGCGCGCGCAGACCGGGCTGACCCGCCACGAACTCGAATCGGCCCGCGGGCGTCTGCGCCAGCGGGACATCCTGCACGAAAAGCGCGCCGCGTACCGTATCGGCGGCGGTGCGCTTAAAGCCAGCGTCGAATGGCGTCTGGACTACGCCGTCCTGATTGCACGATTGCGGAAAACCGCGGAAAACCATCGGGTGCAAGGCGCGCCAGCATGCAAAACCGCACCGGGTTCCGCCCTGGAAGCCGCGCCGCTGTCCAGTATGGCGGAAAGCGGAAAACCGATTATCCGGAAACCGGATAATCAAAAAGCTGAAAACCGGCTAATTGAATTTCCGGAAAGCGCCAGACTGGATTTCCACAACCCGCCAGACAGGGTTGGCGCTTTGCGGAACGCCTGTCTGGCGGAAAGCGGAAATCCACCGTATACGGGGTTGACTACGTTTACCCCGACTACTCCAGAAGACGGCGATGCCCGCACCGCAAGGGTTTGTGCCACGCCTGGCGCATCTGGGGGTGGGGGTCGGGAGGAGCCGGAATAAGAAAAGCAAACGGAACCAGAGCGGCGATAGCGCGCTGGGCGCGAACCAAAGAAGATGAAATCATTGTTGATTGTGAAGATGCAAGCCAAACGCGCTTGTCCGCTTCCCCGCGGTTCTGCGCCTTACAGCGAACCTTGAGACAGTTCGCCACCTTGTCGGCCGGTATCCGGGCTGACGGAGACTACTCGTGACGCCTTCCCAGTCGTCATCGCCCTTTGGCGATGCATTCCAGTGGCTTTCTGTCACGAGCCGGCAAGTCGAATAAGACTCGCCGTCCGCTTACCGTTGCGGGGGCAGCTCAGGTTAGGGCGTGTTCACAGTAGCCAGATATAGGCACAAGCGAGATGCAGGAAGGCGTTGAATCGATTGGCAAGTTTGTCGTATCGGGTTGCGATACGGCGGAACTGCTTGAGGCGATTGAAGAATCGCTCGACGAGGTTTC
>JAVBTY010000007.1:0-15747 GCA_031555955.1 Rhodocyclaceae bacterium
CACGCGCGCCTGGTGGTTGCCGCGATACAGGATGGCGTAGTCCTTGAACTGCGTGCGATGGGTGAATTTGTGCGCGGCGATTTTCGTTGCCACCCATTCGGCCTCGTGCTCGGCATCGCGGCAGTTGGTCACGACGATCTGCTCGCCGGGGCCATGCTCGGACCACAGCCGCTTGTCGAACAGTTTGTCGTTGTTGGCGATGACGGCATTGGCCGCCGCCAGGATGCGGCGCGAAGAGCGGTAGTTCTGCTCAAGCTTTATCACACGCAACCTGGTGTAATCCTGTTGCAGCAGGCGCAAGTTTTCCACGTCGGCGCCACGCCAGCCGTAAATCGCCTGGTCGTCGTCGCCCACGGCGGTAAACGCGCCGCGCTCACTGCAAAGCTGTCGCAGCAGGCGGTACTGCGCACGGTTCGTATCCTGGTATTCGTCGACGAGCAGGTAGCGCAGACGGCCCTGCCAGCGTTCGCGCACTTCGTCGTTACCCTCGAACAAACGCACCGGCAGCGCGATGAGATCGTCGAAATCCACCGCATGATAGGCGCGCAGCGTACGCTCGTACTCGCCGAACACTTTGGCCGCGGCAGCGGAAATCTCGTTGTCGGCAAGCCGTGCCGCCTCCTCGGGCGCGATCATGGCGTTCTTCCACGACGAAATCTGCCACTGCATCTGTCGCGCAATACCCTTGTCGGCATCGCCGGCAATATCGGCGACGATCTGCACCGTATCGGCGGCATCGAGGATGGAAAACTGCGGTTTCAGCCCACAATGCTTCGCTTCCTGGCGCACGATGCGCACACCGAGCGCGTGAAAGGTGCACACCGTCAGCCCGCCCGGCGTCCGCCCGCCCATGATGTGGGCCACCCGCTCCTGCATCTCCTTCGCCGCCTTGTTGGTGAAGGTGATGGCGCCAATGTTGCCGGGGCTGAAACCGCAGGTTTCGATCAGATGCGCGATTTTGTGCGTAATTACCCGCGTCTTGCCGCTGCCGGCCCCGGCCAGCACCAGACAAGGGCCGTCCAGATAACGGATCGCTTCGCGCTGCGGCGCATTCAGAAGGGAGGGCATCAGATCACGGAGAGAACAGGGAAAAGGAAAAACACCGCCCGCAGACAGGGACGCGGAATTCTAGCCGATACTTCCGGTCAGATTTTCAGGCATCCGGACAGCAAAACGCGGAACAATGGCAGGCACGGCGCGGCTGGCTCCGGAACCGCACCGGGGGGCGCACCCGGCTTCCCGGCTGAAGCAGCCGCAGCCATTCCCATCAAAGGGAGCACATGACATGAACACGACCGGCTGGCGCGAACACTGCCTTTCGCAGCTCGAATATCAGGCCTGGGCCAACCAGCTGCTGTTCAACAGCCTGGCGCGGCTGCATGCCGATGTGCTGGATACCGACCAGGGGCTGCCCTTCACCAGCATCCACCGCACCGTCGAAACCATGCTGGCGACGCTGCGGCTGTGGGCCAGCCGCCTGCATGAAGACACCCCCACGGCGCGCTTCACGCCTGTCCACGAACCGGACTGGCCTGCCCTGAAGCATCAGCTTCAGCACGAACTGCGCGAACTGCGCCGCCAGCTGGAGGCGCAGCCGGAAGCCTTTTTCCACCACCGCATCCTCTACACGCGCGCCAACGGGCTCCGCACCAGCAACTATGCGATAGATATCCTCCAGCACCTGGCGGCCTATCTCGCCCACCACCGCGGCCAGCTTTACGCCGTCGCCACCCGTCTGGGCGGCCCGGCGCCGCTGATGGGCTACCTCCACTATCTGCGTGAAATGGACAAGGCCGCCCGGGAAGCCAGGGAAAACCAGCCATCACCGTAAGCACGCAGCCGGTTTTCTGGCGCGGAAAGCCCCCCCAGAAATGGTCCCGTCCGTCATGCCGTCCGTCAGGCCATTTTGACAACCCCCGAAAGCCTGCATAGAATCCGCCCCCGCTGCTTTACAGCATCCGGCCACTGGCCGTTTTTACATTCTGAGCTGGTGCGGCGCCCCTCCTGCGGAGACGGCGTATTTTCATGAACGTTCGCACCACGGAGCCCGTCGTCTGGTTGCGGCGGCGGGTCTGACACCTACTGGCGACCGAGCGCCTCATGCCGCGGCACGGCTTACCCGCCACGCCACGGCCCCTTTTCCCGCCACAAAGAGGCCGGGAAAGCACGCTGTCCAACCGGGACCGCGAACAGGCAGGCGCTCCGGCCACAGCACGGAGGACATCATGACGCACGCAACTTTTCCCGCCCGCTATCTTGCCCGCCGGGCTGCCGCTTTTGCCCTGCATCTTGCCCATGGCGGCCTGCTCGCCGCCGGGTTTGTCGCCATCGCCGTTCTCTCCGCGGCCGGAATCAGGCTGGCCACGGCCAGCGCGGATCATTCCGCTTCGGGGGAGCATCCCGTCGTCGCACCCGTCGCTCCGCCCGTCTGGCTCGAAAGCGAGCCGCTGCTGTCATCGGAGATGATCCGCGCTCGCGACTGGATCGCGCGCCGCTACAACGTTTCCACGGTGGCGCTGGAACCCGTGCTCGCCGCCGCCGAAGCGGCGGGGCGCAGCGCCGACATCGACCCGCTGCTGATCGTGGCGGTCATGGCGATCGAATCACGCTTCAACCCGTTCGCCGAAAGCCATCTGGGCGCGCAAGGGCTGATGCAGGTGATTCCCCGCTTCCACATGGACAAGATCGAAAACCGGCTGGGCGACGCCAGCGGCGAGGATGCGCTGTTCAACCCGGCGCTGAACGTGCATGTCGGCACCGAAGTCCTGCGCGAAGGGCTGCGCCGCTACGGCGACCTGCAGACCGCATTGCAGTATTACGGCGGCGCGATCGGAGACCCCGAGGCGGGCTATGCGCGCAAGGTGCTGGAGCTGAAACAGCGCCTGGCGGCGGCAGCCCGGCAGACATCGATGGCCGGGGTCTGAAATCCGTCAGGACACGCAGGACGGGCCATGGGTTACGCGGCCGTTTCACTCCTTGGCTTCGGGCTGGTTTTCGATGCCTTGTCGCTCATGTACGGAATCCTTTCACTCCGCGCGGCAAGGGTCATGTCCGGATTTCTCTTTGCAGCGCTTCCTTTTTATGCTTTCGGAGTGATGATTCTGCCTGGGGCGACTTTGCTCCGGGCAGGACCTGAAGAGGACGGTTTTCTTGTCCGCATAGCCATGATCGCCGCGCTATGCCTCTTTCACGCGGCGTGCAACCTGCCCGGATTTATTGCTGTCCGCAGGCGCGTGCAAAGATGAGCTCCGATAGCATGAGTCCCGATAGCGTCTCGTGCATCTGACGCGCAAATCCATCAACAGCCCTCGACTGCCTCTGACCCAGCGCCCCTGCTGCCCGGCATAAGGCAGCGGCGTCCGGTAACGGCGCCGCGCGCGCAGGCCCACGCGAAAAATCATCATGGAGCGGAAAACTGCCAGCCTCTGTAGCAAGGCTGCGCGCTGGCCGGGCTACGCGCCTGCCGCCGCACCCGCCGCCTCTGCGCAGGATTCCCGGCGCGCCCTGGAGGTAATGCGGGCCTTGCGCTTTTTCCACCAGAGATAAACGCCCGTTACCGAGAGCATCGCCACCACGACCCCCATGAAGGAAATCAGGATACGCCCCGGCACTCCGAGTATCCGCCCGGAATGCAGGGGGAACTGGGCCTGCACGAAAATATCGGCGGCGGTGCCTGACCACGGCAGGCGCTCGCCGAGGTAGCGTCCATCCAGGCCATCGAAAAAGAGCCGCTTGTGGCCCCCGCCCCCGGCGCCGTGATCGGCCTCGGGGTAAAAATAATCAACGCTGAAAATCCCGAAACCCTGCGAATAGCCGATCCGCCCCGCCGGTTCGGTCCATCCCCTGCTTTCCGCCTGGGCGTTCGCAAGCGGCAGGATTTCCGGAAATGCGAACGCCGGGGTTATGGGCTGATGCAGGGGCGCGCGCGGACGCTGGTCGAAAGGTGTGGGCGTCAGGCTGGAAACGCTGCGCAGCAGCGGGAGGAATACTTCCCTGCGCAGATTCAGCGAAAAAGCCGTGAAGGCGAGAATCAGCAGCAGCACCCAGGTCCAGAGGCCAAAGGCGCGGTGCAGGTCGTAGTTGAGTTTGTAGACACCAGCCCTGCGCCGGATCAGCCACGCGGGTTTCCAGCGCTGCCAGAAGGTGCGCCCGGACGGTTGCGCGCGTTCTTCCGCCGCGTCATCCCGCCTGGCGCGCCGGCGTGCCGGCAGGGTCAGGCAGGCGGAAATGAAGCAGTCCAGCGTCCAGGCAAATCCGATGATGCCCAGCAGCCAGATGCCCCAGCGGTTGGAGCCGAACATTTCCGGGAGGTGAAGGGTGTAGTGCAGCCGGTAGAGAAAGGAAATAAAGTTTTCGCTCGTAACCGGCCATACCGCGCCCCACTGGCGCTTGCCCAGTTCATCGCCCGTAACCGGGTCCAGAAACACCTGGTTGAAGCCGGGCACAAACAGACGCCCCGTTTCCGGATCGACCCGGGGCTGGACGAACAGGGCGAGCGATTCTCCCGGCGTCACGGACAGGGGCAGGGATGCGACGCGGATCTGCGGATAGCGCGCTTCAACCTGCCTGGCCAGATCCAGCGCGGACTGTGGCGTTCCCGTACTTTTCGCTGCGGTGAGATGCGGATTGAGCCAGTCGTCCAGCTCATGATCCCAGGAGATCACCGCGCCGGTAATACCGGTCATGAAGAGGAAAAGCGCGGTGAGCAGGCCCAGCCAGCGATGGAGGGTCAGGCAGGCGGCGCGCATCAGAAACGGTGCCTCGCGCTCAGCACCGCATTAAGCCGCTCCCCGTAGCCGCAGTCGCGGTTTTCGGAGCGGCACCATGAAACATACTGGTTATCCTCCAGGTTTTTGACATCCAGCCGGAAATCCCAGCGTTCCAGTTCATAGCCGATCATGGCGTCATACAGCGTTACGGAAGGAACAACCGGTCGGCCGCCCGCGCCGGTTACATCGCCGATATGGCGCACGCCAAGGCCCACGCGCCAGCCATTGCCGAAGCGATATTGCCCCCAGGCCGATCCGGCCTTTTCGGCGACAGAGCTCAGGCGCGTCTTTGTGGCGTCGTTGGTGGCGTCCATGTTCATGTAGTTCGCCATCAGCTCCAGCGCGCCGAACCTCTGTTTCAGCTCAAGCTCCCAGCCCCGGGTCACGGCGCCCACCTGCTCAACGCCGCCGGGCGTGGCGCCCTGCACAATGCGGTTCGTCTCTTCGATGTCGAACCAGGCGAAAGCGGCCGATGTATTGCCCGAGGCGGAGAGATATTTGATCCCGGCCTCCTTCTGTTCGCCCGTGGTCGGATCAAGATGGCTGCCGCTGCCGGCGCCGTCCGTCCCCAGGTTGGGTACGAACGCCTCGGAATAGCTGATGTAGGGGGAAATGCCATTGCCAAACCGGTACATGAGCCCCGCGCGCCCCGTTGTCGCCGAATTTTTCACGGTGGAGTCGGGGATGGCTCCCGGATTGAGGATCGTGTTTTTGTTGTTGTCGTAACGCAGCGCGCCGGACAGCACCCAGCCGCCCCACTCGACATGATCCATCAGGTAAGCGCCGGTCTGGATAATCCGGTTATCCGGCCGGTCGCTCCACGCCAGCGCACCTTCATCCACATAGCCCGCATACACCGGGTGATAGACATTGAAGACGCCCGGCAGCGTGCCTGAGCTGTAGTTGTATTCCTCCCAGAACGCATCCTGGTAATCCACGCCAAACGCAAGCGTGTGCCGGGTCGGCCCCAGCCTGAGATTACCCTCCATGCGCACATCACCTGCGAAAACATCGGTTTTCCGGTCCGCGGTGGAAACGGTGCGCGTCATGTTGCCCGCATCATCCGGAATAACGCCCACCGTGGTGTAAATCTCGCGTGTAATGCCTTCGGACCACGACTGCCGGATGCTGGCAAGCAGCCGCCAGTCCGGCACAAGCTGCTGTTCCGCGAACACCGCCACCTCGTTCAGCCGCATGTCGTAGCGGTCCCAGTCCGGCTCGCCCGCAAAGCGGTTGCTGGGAATATGCCCCAGCGGCGCGGAGGAAAGCGTGCCCTTCTGGGGCAGGAACTGGGACGACACCTTCGTCCTGTTCTCCTGGTGGGTGTACTGGAGCGTAACGCGGGTATCCGCCCCGGGCCGCCAGGTGAGCGACGGCATGAACAGGAACGCATCATCATTGACGTGATCGACCTGCGTATCGCTCTTCCGGCCCAGCGTCACCAGCCGGTACAGCCACTGCCCTTCCGCGTCGATCTCTCCCGTCAGATCCGCAGCAATCTGCTTGCGGCTGTATAAGCCGAACTGCACCTCGACTTCCCTGGACGTGGTCTCCCGCGGCCGCTTGGTCACGGTATTCACGATCCCGCCCAGCTCGGCCTGCCCGTACAGAACGGATGCGGGGCCCTTGAGCACCTCGACGCTTTCCAGTGCATAAATTTCCGGACGTACGTTGTTGTAATACCCGTAGATACGGCGCAGCCCGTCCTGATAGGTGGCCGTGCCCAGCCCCCTGGCCGAAGCCCAGTCTCCGCGCGTATCGAATCCGTACCGCCCGGCGTATACGCCCGCGCTGTAGAGCAGGGCATCCTGCACATTCTTGGCGCCGGTTTCACGGATCTGTTCGATATCGATGGCTGAAACGGAAAACGGCGTATCCTGGATGCTGACCGGACTTTTCCCGACGCTGGCCGCCCTGTGCTGGGTAATAAAGCGGTCCGCCTCCTCACCCTGCGCGCCCTGCGCTTTTACGACAACGTCGCCCAGCACGGTTTCGCCTTCAGCCCCCCATGCAGGAACGGTGAAAAATGACAGCGTGAGCAGCGCCGCCGCGATAGCAGTCAGCCTGGCGCCAGAAAATATGCGCGGATTCATGTCCGGTTGCCTCAAAAATCAGGGATAGAAGGCTGGCTAAATCGCCAATGAGGCAATCGGCTGGCAGGTATGGGTTACAGCATGGGCGCGGATTCTAGCACGAATAAACGATAATTATTATCGTTTGAAGCTTGTGCGGAACATATCCCGCCTGAATGCCTTGCACATCCTGGCAACTACCGCGACATGATTTCCGGATTTTCAGGGCTACAACCCCCCCCATCCGCCAAAAGAAAAAGCGCCGCAAGCGGCGCTTTTTCTGATTCCGCCCGGCCATCAGGGCCGGAGCAGACGGGCTCAGACCGATATGGCCAGTTCAAACATCTCGCGCTTGAGCACAAGCTGGCGCGGCAGGCGATCCTGCAGCTTGTCGAACCATTCCTTGTGCAGTTCGAGTTCCGTCTTCCACGCCTGCGCATCAACGCTGGTCAGCGCGTCGAATTCGCTGGCGGTGACATCGGAACCGCTCCAGTCGATGTCCTCGAACTTCGGCATCCAGCCCAGCACGGTTTCCTTGGCGGCGACGCGGCCGCGCACGCGGTCGACAACCCATTTGAGCACGCGCATGTTTTCGCTGAAGCCGGGCCACATGAATTCGCCCTTTTCATTCATGCGGAACCAGTTCACGCAGAAGATCTTCGGCGTCTGCTCGACCACGTGGCCCATTTTCAGCCAGTGGTTGAAGTAATCGCCCATGTGGTAGCCGCAGAAAGGCAGCATGGCGAACGGGTCGCGGCGCACCACGCCCTGCGCGCCAAAGGCGGCGGCGGTGGTTTCGGAGCCGAGCGTGGCGGCCATGTAAACGCCGAAATTCCAGTTGAACGCCTGATACACCAGCGGCACTGTGGTAGCGCGGCGGCCGCCGAAGATGAAGGCGGAAATGGGCACGCCGGCGGGGTCTTCCCAGTTCGGGTCGATCGACGGGCACTGGTTGGCGGGCGCGGTGAAGCGGGCATTCGGGTGCGCGGCCTTGCGCCCGGTTTCCTTCGCGATCTCGGGCGTCCAGTCCTTGCCTTGCCAGTCGATGAGGTGCGCGGGCGCTTCCTTGCTCATGCCTTCCCACCACACGTCGCCATCGTCGGTAAGCGCGCAGTTGGTGAAGATGATGTTTTCCTTCAACGTCGCCATGGCGTTGAAGTTGGTTTTTTCCGACGTGCCAGGCGCAACGCCGAAATAGCCGGATTCGGGGTTGATGGCGTAGAACCTGCCGTCCTTGCCCGGTTTGATCCAGGCAATGTCGTCGCCGACGGTGTAGATCTTCCAGCCGTTGAAGCTTTTGGGCGGAATCAGCATGGCGAAATTGGTCTTGCCGCAAGCCGACGGGAACGCGGCGGCGACATAGGTTTTTTCCCCTTCGGGCGATTCCACGCCAAGAATCAGCATATGCTCGGCCAGCCAGCCTTCGTCACGCGCCATGGTGGAGGCGATGCGCAGCGCGAAGCACTTTTTGCCGAGCAGCGCGTTGCCGCCGTAACCGGAGCCATAGGACCAGATTTCGCGCGTTTCCGGGTAGTGAACAATGTATTTGGTGGTCGGGTTGCACGGCCAGCGGCTGTCCTTCTCGCCCTGGGCAAGCGGCGCGCCAACGCTATGCACGCAGGGGACGAATTCGCCTTTCGCGCCGAGCACGTCGTACACCGCGCGGCCCATGCGCGTCATCGTGCGCATGTTCGCCACCACGTAGGGGCTGTCGGAAATCTCCACGCCGATGTGGGCGATGGGGCTGCCGAGCGGCCCCATGGAGAAGGGGATAACGTACATCGTGCGCCCGCGCATGCAGCCCTTGAACAGGCCGTCCAGCGTCTTGCGCATGACTGCCGGATCTTCCCAATTGTTGGTCGGACCCGCGTCGGCGGCATTTTTCGAGCAGATAAAGGTGCGATCCTCGACACGGGCGACGTCGGACGGATCGGACCACGCGAGATAGGAGTTCTTGCGCTTTTCCGGGTTGAGTTTGATGAGCATGCCGGAGGCGACCATTTCAGCGCACAGCCGGTTGTACTCCTCCTCGGAGCCATCGCACCAGACCACGCGGTCCGGCTCGGTGAGCGCGGCGATCTGCGCCACCCACTTTTTCAGACCTTCATGGCGGACATAGTCGGGAGCGGCGGCGATCGCCGCATCGGAAAAACGTTGATTCATGGCGCAAGGTTCTCCAGATTGCGGGGGCAAAACCAGTATCCGCCGGCGCGGCCCCATGCGGCGCGGATCCGTCTGGCTCCGCCTGCCGCGTATCCCACGTATTCCGCGAAAGCTGCGAAGAGCGCCCGCGTAAACCGCTGCCGGTGAAAGCCTAATATTATGCCATGCCCAGAGATAGCGCCAAAACACGGAACCTCCGCCACGGCCCTTGCGCCACCCGCCGCGCCAGGACTCCGGAGCATTGGTGTTACCTTTGGCATCTGGCCCGTCCGCCACGCACTGGAAGCGGCGCGGAGCCCGGCCACTCGCGTATGACCACGATCACAGCCGCCACACGACAAAAACACGGGAAAAATTCATGGACGAACGGATACACGCCGCCGCGCTCGACTATCACCGCTATCCTCACCCCGGCAAGATTTCGGTCACGCCCACCAAGGCGCTGACCAACCAGCGCGATCTTTCGCTGGCGTATTCGCCGGGCGTGGCCGCTGCCTGCAATGCCATCGTAGACGACCCGGCCGAGGCGGCAAACCTGACCGCGCGCTCCAATCTCATCGGCGTCGTCACCAACGGCACGGCGGTGCTCGGTCTGGGCAACATCGGTCCGCTCGCGGCCAAGCCGGTGATGGAAGGCAAGGGGGTGCTGTTCAAGAAATTCGCCGGCATCGATGTGTTCGACCTCGAAATCAGCGAGCCGGACGCGGACAAGCTGATCGACATGATCGCCGCGCTGGAGCCAACCTTCGGCGGGATCAACCTCGAAGACATCAAGGCCCCGGAATGCTTCTATATCGAAAGCAGGCTGCGTGAGCGCATGCGCATCCCGGTATTCCACGACGACCAGCACGGCACCGCCATCGTGGTCGGCGCGGCGGTGCTCAACGGTTTGAAGTTGCAGGGCAAGGACCCGAAAAAAATCAAACTCGTCACCTCCGGCGCCGGCGCGGCCGCGCTGGCCTGCCTCGATCTGCTGACGATGCTCGGCATCCCGGTGGAAAACATCTGGGTGAGCGACATCGAAGGCGTGGTGTATGAAGGCCGCACCGCGCTGATGGACCCGATCAAGGCGCGCTACGCGAAACAGACCCCGGCACGCAGGCTGGACGAGATCATCGAGGGCGCGGACGTTTTCCTCGGCCTTTCCGCCGGCGGCGTGCTCAAGCCCGCGATGGTGGCGAAAATGGCGGCCAATCCGCTGGTTCTGGCGCTGGCCAACCCCACGCCGGAAATTCTCCCCGACGAGGTCAAGGCGGTACGCGGCGACGCCATCATCGCCACCGGGCGCTCGGATTATCCGAACCAGGTCAATAACGTGCTGTGCTTCCCCTTCATCTTCCGCGGCGCGCTCGATGTGGGCGCGACCACGATCACCGACGCGATGAAGCTTGCCGCCGTGCGCGCCATCGCCGATCTGGCGCGTGAAGAGCAGAGCGAGGTGGTTGCCGCCGCCTATGGCGAAAAAGTGACCGGCTTTGGCCCCGAATACATCATTCCGCGCCCCTTCGATCCGCGCCTCATCGTCAAGATCGCCCCAGCGGTAGCCGCCGCCGCTGAAGCCTCCGGGGTGGCGACGCGACCAATCCGCGACTGGGACGCTTACCGCACGCAGCTGAGCAATTTCGTGTGGCAGTCCGGCCTGATCATGAAACCGGTTTTCGCCGCGGCGAAAAAAAACCCGAAACGCATCATCTTTGCCGAAGGCGAAGCCGAGCGCGTGCTGCGCGCGGTGCAGGGCGTGCTGGACGAAGGGCTGGCGCGCCCGGTCCTGCTCGGCCGCGAGCAGGTTATCCGCGACAACATCGCCCGCTTCGGCCTGCGCATGGAGGCCGGGCGCGATTTCGATCTGATCGACCCGGCCATCGATGCGCGCGTCGACGTGCTGTGGGCCGATTACCACGCGCTGATGGAGCGGCGCGGTGTTTCAGTGGAATACGCCAGGCGCGAAGTGCGCCGCCGCGCCACGCTCGCCGGCGCGCTGCTGCTCAAGGCGGGCCACGGCGACGGGCTGATCTGCGGCACCACCGGCATCCACCGCCTGCACCTGGAGTTCATCGACACCGTCCTTGGTCGCCGTCCGGGGGTCAAACACTGTTACGCGCTCAACCTGGTGAACGTGCCGGGGCGCACGCTGTTTCTGGCCGACACTTACGTCAACTACGACCCTTCGCCCGAACAGATCGTCGAAATGACGCTGCTCGCCGCCGAGGAAATGCAGCGCTTCGGCATCGCGCCGCGCGTGGCGCTGCTGTCCCACTCCTCGTTCGGATCAGCCGATTCCCCCACCGCGGAAAAAATGCGCGCCGCGCTGCGCCTGCTGCACGAAAATCACCCGGAACTGCAGGTGGAAGGCGAAATGCACGGCGATTCGGCGCTCGACGCCACGCTGCGCACGCAGATTTTCCCCAATGCGCGCATGCGCGAAGACGCCAACCTGCTGATCTTTCCGACGCTGGACGCGGCCAACATCGCCTTCAACCTGCTCAAGTCCGCTGCGGGCGAAGGCATGACGGTGGGGCCGATTCTGCTCGGCACAGCCAAGCCGGTGAACATCCTCACCCCCTCGGCCACGGCGCGCCGGATCATGAACATGACCGCGCTCACCGTCGTTGATGCCAGCCAGGCGGCAAGCTGAACGCCGCTCCCGCAGCGGCAGCTTTTTCACGCTGCCGGGTTTCGAAGGGCTGGCGCGGCAGGATTTCCCGCCGCGCCAGCCCCCCGAATGGGTTCCGCCGTGTCTTTACGGCTCCCGCCCTAAAGTCACACAAAACCGTATAGCGCGCACCAGTTCTCGAAAAGACTTTAAAAAAACTTGATATCCTCTTATTTTTGCTAGAATTTGAAGCGTACCGGATTTTTCAGGCGGCCTCCCATGACTTCACGCGCCCTCCTTGTTTTTCTCCTCGGGCTGTCGCTCATGCTATCTGGCTGGAACACCGCTTCCGCCGCAGCCGCGAAAAACACCCGGACCAGCAAGGCCGTCGTCAAGGCCACCATCAAGCCCGCCACGAAAAAAACAGCAAAGCCCGCCAGAGCCACTACAAAAAAAACAGCAAAACCCGCCAAAGCCGCTGCAAGAAAAACCGCCATCCGGCATACACCCAAAGAGAAAGACCCCGGCAGCGACGACACGCTGGTTCTGGACATCCACGGCAACCCGTTGCTGCACTCCGCCGCGTTTTACATCGCCAACCAGGCCACCGGCCGGGTACTGCTCGAACGCAACAGCGCAACGGTGCTGCCGATCGCCTCCATCACCAAACTGATGACCGCAATGGTCGTGCTTGAAGCCGGACAAAGCCTGAGAGAAGAACTGACCATCTCCGACGCCGATATCGATGCCCTCAAAGGCACCAGTTCGCGGCTCGTCATCGGCACCCGGCTGAGCCGCGAGGAAATGCTGCACCTGGCGCTGATGTCGTCGGAAAACCGCGCCGCCTCGGCGCTGGCGCGCCACTATCCCGGCGGCCTTCCCGCCTTCGTCGAGGCGATGAACGTAAAGGCCCGCCTGCTCGAACTGTCGGACACCCGCTTTCACGACAGCACCGGACTGAACCCCGACAACGTTTCCAGCCCGCGCGATCTGGCGCGGATGGTGAGCGCCGCCGCGAACTATCCGCTGATCCGCGAGTTCTCCACCACCCCGGAACGCGAAGTGGATATTGGCGGGCGCACGCTGCACTTCAAGAATACGAATGCCCTGGTGGGCAATCCGGACTGGGAAATCAGCGTCTCCAAAACCGGCTATATCAGCGAGGCCGGACGCTGTCTTGTGATGCAGGCGTGGATGCACCATCAGCCGATGGTGATCGTGCTGATGGACTCAAACGGCCGTTACACCCGCACCGCGGACGCCCAGCGCGTGCGCAAATGGCTCGAAACCGCTGTGGCGCAGCGGCTGGCGGCGGCGGCAAAGCCGCACGCGGGCTGAGCGCGATCCATCGCTTCCGCGCACCACCGGCCCAACCGGCTTCAGCGCGTAACCGGCGTCCCGGGGACGTAACCAAGCGCACGCGAAATTTCTCCGGCGGTTTCGCGCACGATCGCCGCCCAGTCCGGGTTGAAACGGTCGGATGGCGTAGACAGCGACAGCCCCGCGACCAGTTCGCCGCTATCGTCACGGATGCCCGCCGCGATGCAGCGCACGCCGGTTTCCACTTCATCCAGGTCGAAAGCGACGCCGTGGCGGCGCACCTTGTCCAGATCGCGTTCCAGCGCCGGCAGCGCCGTGATCGAGGCGGGCGTCGTTGCCGGAAGCCCGGTGCGCCGGGCGTATTCACGCACCCGCGCGCTGCCGTCCTCCACCAGAAAAAGCTTGCCTGTAGCCGTGGTATGCAGCGGAGCGCGCGCGCCGACGATATGCACCACGCGTACCGACGAACGGCCGCTGGAGGTCCGCTCGACATAGACGATCTGGTCGCCGTCGCGGATACCCAGATTCACGCTCTCTCCTGTGGCGGCGTGCAGCCTGAGCATGGCGGGCAGCGCGGTTTCACGCAGCGAGATGCGCGATTTCACCAGATTGCCCAGTTCGAGCAGCCGGATGCCCAGGCAATACACCCCGGCCTCCGGACGCGCGACAAAGCCGCTCTGCGCCATCGCGCCAAGAATGCGGTGCGCCGTGGAGGGATGCAGCCCCGTTTCCAGCGCAAGCTGCTTGAGCGGCGCCGGATCCGGGTGCTGGGCGAGCACGTCGAGCAGCTTCATCATGCGCTCGATGACCTGGATCGGATTCTTGCCCTCACCCGCGGCGGGCGCGGTTTTCTGTACTGCCTTGTGCACTGCCACATGAACCCCGCATCTGCTGGATGGCGTCATGGTAGCGCCATCGCATGATTTCGCCTAATGAAATAGACTGCTGCAATATGGCCACCGCGCCCACTCTCCGCGATCCGGCGCGAAGGACCCCGACATGAACCCGACCCCAACCGCTATCCAGATCATCGGCGCAGTACTGTTCACCATTGCCGTGGCGCACACCTTTCTCACCCGCCACTTCGAGCATCTCGCCCGCCTGCAGCCCAGGCACGCCGGCCTCTGGCATCTGCTCGGAGAGGTCGAAGTCGTGTTCGGCTTCTGGGCCTTCGTCCTGCTCGCCACGTTCGTCTTTCTCCACGGCGCGGACGAAGCCACGCGCTATCTCGAAGGGCTGGACTACACCGAACCGGCCTTCGTTTTCGTCATCATGGTCGTCGCGGCCAGCCGTCCCATTTCAGAACTGTGCGGGCTGGGCGCACGCGCGCTGGCGCGCCGCCTTCCGCTCAGCGACAGCGTGGCGTTCTACTTCGTCTGCCTGTCCGCCCTGCCGCTGCTCGGCTCATTCATCACCGAACCGGCAGCAATGACGCTGGCGGCGCTGATCCTGCGCGACAGTTTTTACGCCCGGGGCATTTCCGCCCGGCTCCGATACGCCACCCTCGGCGTGCTGTTCGTCAACATCTCGATCGGCGGCACGCTGACCCATTTCGCCGCTCCGCCGGTGCTGATGGTGGCGGCGAAATGGAACTGGGACCTGTGGTACATGTTCGCCCACTTCGGCTGGAAAGCAGCGCTGGCGGTGTTCGTCAACGCTGGCGCGGCGACCCTGCTGTTCACCCGCGAACTCAAACAGATATCCCCCCCCACGCGCGGCCAGAACCGCAGCGCCCCCTGGTCCCTGATCGCGGTCCACACCGCCTTTCTCGCAGGCATCGTGTATTTTGCCCATCATCCGGTCGTATTCATCGGACTGTTCCTGCTCTTTCTCGGCGTCGCCGAAGCCTACCGCCAGCACCAGGACCGCCTGATGCTGCGCGAAGGGCTGCTCGTCGCCTTCTTTCTCGCCGGGCTGGTCACGCTCGGCGCGCAGCAGCAGTGGTGGCTGCAGGAAGTGCTTGCCGGGATGGACAGCACCGCGCTCTTTTTCGGCGCGGCGGCGCTGACGGCGATCACCGACAACGCCGCGCTGACCTATCTCGGCTCGCTGGTCGAGGGCATCGACGATGCGTTCAGATATTCGCTGGTCGCCGGGGCCGTCGCCGGGGGCGGCCTCACCGTCATCGCCAATGCCCCCAACCCGGCCGGTTTCGCCATCCTGCGCGAGCACTTCGACGATGGGGCGATCAATCCGCCCGGTCTGCTCGCCGCCGCCCTGCTGCCCACCCTCGTCGCGGTGCTGGCGTTCCGGCTGCTGTAGCGCGCCACCCCCAGACCACCGCGTCCCGGATTCGCCATGCGGCAACCCCTGGGCGCATAATGCCGCCGTTCCGCGCGCGCGGCTTCCGTGCGCCACCGATTTCACGAAGGCTTCCCCGTGACCGTCCGCCGCACCCCTCCCACGCCCGCGCCGTCCCACATCGCCGGCACCCTCAAGGCCCGCAAACCAGGTCCGCCGGAATCCGCCGAAGCGCCCGCCACGACTCCAGATGCGCCCGCCCCGGACATTACGGACCCGGACCTTCCGTCCCGCGCCAGCCCGCCGGAACCCGGAGCCGCTCCACGGGCGCGGGCTGCGAAAAACACGTCGCCCCCTTCTTCCGGAAAACCTTTCCGTACAGCGAAGGATGGCGCTCCCGGCGCAGACCGCCCCGGAACTGGCCGCACCGGCGAACGCCCCGCCAGACAGCCTGCCCGGCCCACGGGCGAGCGCCCCCGGACGGAGCGCTTCCAAACAGATCGCCCTCAGGCAGGCCGCCCGCAGCCGGAGCGTTCGTGGACCGGCGCCGCCCGCCCGGACCGGGCCGATGCGCCTGCCCGCGGCGGCA
>JAVBTY010000040.1:0-40126 GCA_031555955.1 Rhodocyclaceae bacterium
ATCGAACGTCTCGAACATAAATCGCGCAGGCCCGATGTGCTGGTGGACGAAACGCTGATCGAGGCGTTTTACGACGCCAGAATCGGTGCCGACGTGGTCGATCTGGCCAGTTTCGAGGTTTGGCGGAAAGAGGCCGAGAAGACCGAGCCGAAACTGCTCCACCTGTCGCGCGATCAGTTGATGCGCCACGAGGCCGAAGGCATCACCACGGAGCGCTTTCCGGCCTCGCTCAACGTGCTCGGGCAGAAACTCAGGCTGCTTTATCTGCATGAACCGGGCGCGGCGGACGATGGCGTGACCCTCGTCGTGCCGCTGGCGATGCTCAACCAGATTCCCGCCAACCGCTGCGAATGGCTGGTGCCGGGCTTGCTGGAAGAGAAAGTGGGCGCCTTGCTGAAAACGGTGCCGCAGAAGCACCGCCACCGCCTGCAACCGGTCGCGGACAGCGCAGCGGCGTTCATGGCGCGCTTCGAAGCTGGTGATTTCGATACCGACGAAACGCTGATGCAGGCGCTACAACGCTTCGTCGAGGAGCGGGTTCAACTCAAGCTGCCGCTGGAGAGTTTTCGTGCCGAAAACCTGCGTGCGCACTGCTTCATGAATTTTCGCGTGATCGATGAGCATGGCCGCGTGCTGGGCCAGTCGCGCAGTCTGGCCGAACTGCGTGCGCGCTACCGCGATCAGGTGGAGGCGCGCTTTCGCGCCGC
Source organism: Rhodocyclaceae bacterium (assembly GCA_031555955.1). Lineage (GTDB taxonomy): Bacteria > Pseudomonadota > Gammaproteobacteria > Burkholderiales > Rhodocyclaceae > Azoarcus. The sequence continues at coordinate 708 of JAVBTY010000040.1, forward strand.
ACGCATCGAAGCGCCGCCCCAGGTGCGGGAAGCGCCCGGTGCCGCTCCCGCTCAAGCGGCGCCTGCTCGCGGTGACGTGGCGAACGAGGTATCGGCGATGGCCGGCCTGACCGCGTGGACCTTCGGTACGTTGCCCGAACTGCTCGAAATCAAGGTGGCGGGGCGGGAGGTGATCGGCTTTCCCGCGCTGCACGACGATGGCGACAGCGTATCGCTGCGCCCGTTCGACACGCCCGAAGAGGCGCAGCGGGTGCATCGGCGAGGGCTTGCGCGCCTGTTCGCGCTGACGTTGAAGGATCAGGTGCGCGCCATCGAGCGCCTGCCGGGCTTGCGCGAACTCGCGCTGCAATACATGCCTTTCGGCACCGATGCCGAGTTGAAGACGAGGCTGGTGGAGGCGACGCTGATGCGTACCTGCCTGCTCGATCCGCTGCCCGCCGATGCCGCCGCTTTCGAGCGCCGCTGCGCCGAGGCCAGGCCGCGCGTTACCTTGATTGCGCAGGAATTCATGCGTCTGGCGGGCGAACTCGTGGCCGGGAACGCGGCATTGCAGAAACGGCTTGCCGGTTTGCGTACCTTCCCTGAGGCGGTCGCCGACATTCAGGCGCAGATCGGCGCTCTGTTGCCGAAGGATTTTCTCGTGGCCTTCCCGTGGGAACGCCTGGCGCAATTTCCGCGCTATCTCAAGGCGGCGGCGGTACGAATCGACAAACTCCGTAACAATCCGGCGCGCGATCAGCAGGCGGTGAAAGAATGGGCTGAGCTGGCGCGGCAGTGGGAGCGGGAATCGCAGACCCGCCGCCGTGCCGGCGTACTCGATCCGCAACTGGAAGAATTCCGCTGGCTGCTGGAAGAACTGCGCGTCGGCCTGTTCGCGCAGGAGTTGAAAACGCCGATGCCGGTATCGGTCAAACGGCTGCAAAAAATCTGGGACAGCCGACCGCGCTGAAGGCCGCGATGCCCCGACGCGGGCCGTTCTGCCCCCGTTCAGCGCAGCGGAATCACCAGCGGCGGAATGTTGATGCCGATCACCACCGAGGGCGAAGCGCTGTAGCCGTAGATCATGGGGGGCGGCGGTGCGTAATACGCCGCCGGGCCGCCGTAGAAACGCGGATAGTTGCGCACGATCACTTTTTCGCGCACCACCACCGGGCGGGAGCCGTAGCGGTGGTAGCCCCGGTCATGGCGCTCGCCGCGCTCCCAGCCCCGGCCACCGCCGCGCCAGCCGTCTCCGGCCTCGGCGGAGGAAACGCCCACGGCGGCCAGCAGGCCTCCGCACAGCAGGGCGGCGAGAAATTTGCGCAGATGGTTTGTGTTCATGACAGCCTCTTTCGGGTTGCGGATTCTTGGAACCTGCAGGGCCGATTGTAGGCAGCATGTGCGGGCGCAAACGCGGGACTGTGTAAGCGACTGTTTATGCGTCCGCGCGCTCATGGCGCACCCGCGCGGACGCCCGTCCGGGGGCGGAACAGAATCCGGAAACGCGGAAAGCGCACTCCGCTGGGCGGCGGAGATGCGCTTTCCGGTATGGCGCGCCGTGTCCGGCCGCCCCGGCGGGCGGCGAAAACCGGCTCAGCCCTTGGCGCCGGTCAGGCGGTTGTACTTTTCCATGAGCTGTTCCCGGGTTTCGGCGCGCTCCGGGTTCAGCGGGATACAGTCCACCGGACAGACCTGCTGGCACTGTGGTTCATCGAAGTGGCCCACGCATTCGGTGCATTTGTCCGGGTCGATCTCGTAGATCTCGTCGCCCTGGGAAATGGCGTTGTTGGGGCATTCCGGCTCGCAGACGTCGCAGTTGATGCATTCGTCGGTAATCATCAAAGCCATGGTGATCTTTTCCTTACGATTACTTTAAACAGGTTTTTTCACGCAGCCGCGCCAGCACGGCGGGCTGTACGAACTTGCTCACATCGCCGCCGAGGCGGGCGATTTCCCGCACCATCGTGGCGGAAATGAACATGTGCTCTTCCGATGGCGTCAGGAATACGGTTTCGACGCCGGGAAAGAGCTTCCGGTTCATGCCCGCCATCTGGAATTCGTATTCGAAGTCCGAAACGGCGCGCAGGCCGCGCAGGATCAGGCGGGCGTTCCGGGATTGTACGAAATCCATCAGCAGGCAGTCGAAGCCGGTGACTTCCACGTTCGGAAACGGCGCCAGAACCTCGCGGGCGATGTCTACCCGTTCCTCCAGCGTGAACAGCGGCCCTTTCGCGCCGCTTTTCGCCACCGCCACCAGCACGCGGTCGAACAGCAGCGCCGCGCGCCGCACGAGGTCTTCATGGCCGCGCGTAAATGGATCGAACGTTCCCGGATAGATCGCCAGCCCTTCCTTCACGGCGTTTTCCCCTGCATGAGATGAAAATGGACCTGCCCGGCGCGGCCCTGTCTGACGGTATGCCACTCGCCCAGGCGGGCGAGCGGCGCTTCCGCTTCCGCGTAGAGCCAGCCCTCCGGCTTCAGCGCGCGCTCCAGCCAGGGGGTGATGCGCTCCAGCCAGCCCTGGCCGTACGGCGGATCGAGAAACACAATATCGAACTTCCGCGCGCTGGCGCGGAGGAATTTTAGCGCATCGGCGCGCACGATCTCTATCTGCGCGCCCTGCAGGGTTTTTGCCGTGGCGGCGAGCGCGGCGGCGGCGCGCGCGTCCTGCTCCACCAGCACGGCATGCGCCGCGCCGCGCGAGGCGGCTTCGAAGCCGAGCACGCCGCTGCCCGCGAAAAGGTCGAGGCAGGCGAGGCCGTCCAGATCCTGCCCCAGCCAGTTGAACAGCGTCTCACGCACCCGGTCGGGCGTGGGCCGCAGCCCGGGGGCGTGGGCGACGCTGATCAGGCGCGAGCGCCACATGCCGCCGACGATGCGGACGCGGCTCAACGGGCCTTGCTCATTTCGCCGCTGCGCCCTGCGCCGATGCCGCGCCGTCCCCTTCGCCACCGGCGATCACCGTCACCCGGTTTTCCGGTTTCACGCGGCGGGCGAAGGCATCGCGGATCTGCCCGGCGGTCACCGCCGCAACCTGTTCTGGATAGGTATCCAGCCAGTCCAGCGGCAGGTTGTAGAAGCCGATCATGGCAACGTAGTCGAGCAGCTTGCGGTTGGAATCCAGACGCAGGCCGAAGCCGTTGATGAGGTTGTCCTTCGCGGCCTTGAGTTCTTTTGCGCTCGGCCCCTGGGCGATGAAGGCGGCGACGGTTTCATCCACGATCCTGAGCGCGTCATCCACCTGCCCGCCGCGCGTCTGCAGCCCGATCTGGAACGGCCCGGCGACCTGCTGTGGCTGGAAGTAGCTGTACACGCTGTAGGCGTAGCCGCGCTTTTCGCGCACCTCGGAGGTCAGGCGCGATACGAAGCCGCCGCCGCCAAGCACGTAATTGCCGACCAGCAGCGGGAAATAGTCCGGGTCCTGGCGCGCGATGCCGGGCTGGCCGATCAGGACGTGCGCCTGCGCGGAATGGTGCGCGATGCGGTGCGTGCCAGCGGCGGGCTGCGCCGGAACCGGCACGGCGGGCGCAGCGTCGCCCGTGGGCAGCGCTTCGGTGAGGCGGATGGCGATGCGTTCGGCGGTGGCGCGGTCCACGTCGCCGACGATGGTGACGGACGCACGCTGTGCGACGTAGTGCCCGCGGTGGAAGGCGGCGAGATCGTCACGGCTGATGGCGGCGAGCGATTCGGGCGTATTCAGGCGCCCGTAAGGGTGATCGCCATATACCGAGGCGGTGAACTGGCGCGCCGCCAGCGTGGCGGGCTGGGTGAGCGCTTCCTTGAGTCCGGCGATGGCGCGCGCGCGTTCCCTTTCCAGTATTTCCGCCGGGAAAACGGGCCGGGCGAGCAGCGCGGCGGCCAGATCGACCGCCGCATCCCGTTCCGCGCTGGATGAGAGGGTGCGCAGCGTGAGGCTGGCACGGTCCAGTTCGGCCCCGCCGCCGGTCTGGATGCCCAGATCGGCGCTGCGGTCGGCGATGGCCTGTTCGTCCAGGCTGTCCGTGCCCGCGTCGAGCAGGGCGCGGGTGAAGCTGGCGAGGCCGGATTTTTCCGCCGGATCGGCGGCGCTGCCTGCGGCGGCGAAGTCGATCTGGATGTCCACGATCGGCAGCGCGTGGCTTTCGACGAAATGGACGTGCGCGCCGGTGGGCGCGCCCCAGTGCTGGATGTCCGGTCCGGCGAGCGCCGCCGGTGCGGCGAGCGCGAGGGCGGCGGCGCAGAGCAGGGAGCGGAACGCGCCGTGCGGGCGCGGCGGGAAGGCGGTGGGTGTGTGCATGTCAGCGGACGGAAGCGGTATCGGAGGAAACAGCGGAAGCAGGGCGGGCGGCGGTCGCGGCGAGGGGCTGCGGATCGAGGCGCGCGGTGCTGCGGCTGGCGTCGTCGAAATAGCGCCGGGCGACGGCCTGGACTTCATCGGCGGTGACGCGGCGCAGCCCTTCGAGCAGCGCGTCCTCGTCGCGCCACGACAGCCCGGCGGATTCGAGAAAGCCGATTTCCATCGCCTGCCCCATCAGCGAATCGCGCTTGAAAACCTTCGCCGCGACGGCCTGGGTCTTGACCCGCGCCAGCTCTTCTTCGCTCACGCCTTCGTCGCGGATGCGCTGCAGTTCGGCGACGAGCGCGGCTTCCACCCCGGCCACGGATTTACCCTGCGCGGGCACGCCTTCGAGGTAGAACAGCGAGGGGCCGCGCCCCGATCCGTCGTACCCCGCGCCCGCGGAAACGGCCACCTGGCTGTCGCGCACCAGGCGGCGCGTCAGGCGCGCGCCGTCGTAGCCGTCGAGAACCGCCGCCAGCACCTGCAGCGCGAACGCCTCGCGGTCGGCTGCCGGATTGCGCAGCGCCGGTACATGCCAGGCCATCATCAGATAAGGCAGTTCCGCCGGTGCGGAAACCACGGTCGAGCGCGGGCCGCGCTGCGCCGGTTCGGCGGGAACGCGCCGCTGCGGCAGCGCCCGCGCGGCAATGCCGCCGTAATGCTTGCGGGCGAGGCGGAACACCGCCTCGTGGTCGACATCGCCCACCACCACGACGTAAGCATTGTTCGGCGCGTACCACTGCCTGTACCAGGCGCGGGCGTCCTCCACCTTCATTGCGTCCAGATCGGGCATCCAGCCGATGACCGGACGGCGGTAGGGATGGGCCTGAAAGGCCGTGGCCATGATCTGTTCGTACACCAGCGCGCGCGGCTGGTCGTCGGTGCGCAGGCGGCGCTCTTCCTTCACCACCTCCAGTTCGCGGGTGAATTCATTTTCTGAAAGCACAAGATTGCGCATGCGGTCCGCTTCCAGCGCCATCATCTCGCCCAGCCGCCGTGGCGGCACCTGCTGGAAGTAGGCGGTGTAATCCTTGCTGGTGAAGGCGTTGTCGCGCCCGCCCGCCGCAGCTACGCGGCGGTTGAATTCGCCCGGCGCGAGCGTTTTCGTGCCTTTGAACATCATGTGCTCAAGCACGTGAGCCACGCCGGAAACGCCGCCCGTCCCGTCTTCCTCGTCCATCGCCCCGGCGCGGTACCACACCATGTGCACCGCCGAGGGCGCGCGGCGGTCTTCCTTGACGATGACCTTGAGCCCGTTGGGCAGCGTGGTTTCAAACGGAATCGCCGCGGGAGCGGGAGCCGGGGCGGGCTGCGCAGGGGCGTGGGGCTGCGCGTGCTGATGGGCGTGCGGGGAGTGCGCATCCGTCCCGGCGTGCGCGCCCGCGCCAGCGAGAACGCCAGCGAGCAGCAGGGTAGGGGGAAAAGTCAGGCGAAACATAGGCATGTCCTGCATCTGATAGAATTCGCGGCGCTTCGTGCGCGGCCCGGAACCGTGATGCCGCGCGGGCGCCAGTCTGGCGCGGAGCCGCATCTTAGCGTTATCCGGCATGGGTTGCTCGCGCGCGGGCGCTCCAGCCTTACCGAAACGATTCCTCGGACATCCGCCGTTCATGTTTGGTTTCTTCAGGAAGTCTCCTCCGCCGCAGCCGTCCCCGGCGCCCGAAGCCCTCGCGCCTGCCGAAGCTCCCGTTGCGCAGCCGGAGCTGGAGCCGGTTTCACCGCCGGAATCCGCCCCGCCGCCAGCAGCGGAGCCCGCTCCCGCGCCGGAGGCCGCCGCGCCGCGCCGCTCCTGGGGCGAGCGCCTGCGCGCCGGGCTGGCGCGCACCCGCCAGCAGCTGGGCGGCGGGCTGGCGAGCCTGTTCGGCCTGCGCAAGATCGACGAGGACCTGCTTGAGGAACTCGAATCCACGCTGCTGATGGCGGACTGCGGCGTGGAGGCCACCACGCACCTGCTCGCTGAGCTGCGCACGCGCTGGAAGCGCGACCGCCTGGAAACCGCGGACCAGCTCCAGCAGGCGCTGGCCGGTGCGCTGCACGGGCTGATCGCGCCGCTGGAGCAGCCGCTCGACATTTCCGGCCATACCCCCTTCATCATCATGATCGCGGGCGTGAACGGCTCGGGCAAAACCACCTCCATCGGCAAGCTGGCGAAATACTTCCAGAGCCAGGGCAAGAGCGTGCTGCTCGCCGCGGGCGACACGTTCCGAGCCGCCGCGCGCGAACAGCTGATGGCCTGGGGCGAGCGCAACAACGTGACCGTGATCGCGCAGGAAGGCGGCGATGCGGCCGCGGTGATTTTCGATGCCATCGCCGCCGCGCGCGCGCGCGGCATTGACGTGGTGCTGGCCGATACCGCCGGACGCCTGCCAACACAGCTGCACCTGATGGAAGAAATCGCCAAGGTGCGCCGCGTTATCGCCAAGGCCGACGCCAGCGGGCCGCACGAGGTGCTGCTGGTGCTCGATGCCAACGTCGGTCAGAACGCGCTCGCCCAGGTGCGCGCGTTCGATGCCGCCATCGGCGTGACCGGGCTGGTGGTGACCAAGCTCGACGGCACCGCCAAAGGCGGCGTGCTCGCCGCCATTTCGCGCCAGTGCCCGAAGCCGCTGCGCTTTATCGGCGTGGGCGAGGGCATCGACGATCTGCGCCCGTTCAGCGCGCGCGAGTTCGTCGATGCGCTGTTCGAGCCCGCGCCTGGCGGCGCTGCCTCCGGCACGGCTTCCCGCCCATGATCGTTTTCGATAACGTCTCCAGGCGTTACGAAGGCGGCTACACCGCGCTGGCGGGCGTGAGCTTCGAGATCCGCCACGGCGAGCTGGCGGTGATCTCGGGCCACTCCGGCGCGGGCAAAAGCACGCTGCTGAAGCTGATCGCCGCCATCGAGCGGCCCACTGACGGCACGGTGAAAATCAACAACCAGGATGTATCGCGCCTGCCGCGCAGCGCCATTCCCTACCTGCGGCGCAACCTCGGGCTGGTGCTGCAGGAAAGCCGCCTGCTGTTCGACCGCAGCGTGTTCGACAATGTGATGCTGCCGCTGGTGATTACCGGCCATCCGCCGCGCGACGCGGCCCGCCGCGTGGCCGCCGCGCTGGAGCGGGTGGGGCTGGACGGGCGCGGCAAGGAACGGCCCGCCGGGCTGTCCGGCGGCGAGCAGCAGCGCGTGGCGATCGCGCGCGCGATCGTCAACCGCCCGGCAATCCTGCTTGCCGACGAACCCACCGCGCATCTGGACGCGGCCTATGCCGACGAAATCGCCACGCTCTTCAGGTCGTTCAACGAAGCGGGCGTCACGGTGCTGGTCGCCACGCACGACATGAACCTGTTCGCCCGCTACCGCCCGCGCCGCCTGATCCTGGGCAAGGGCCTGCTGATGGAGGCCGCATGATCCAGTGGCTGTACCTGCACGCGCGCGCCTTCACCCAGGCGTTCGCCCGGCTGGCGGACCAGCCGCTGGGCACGCTGCTGTCGGCGCTGGTGGTCGGCATTGCGCTGTCGCTGCCAGCGGGCGGTTATCTGCTGCTGGATAACGTGGCCTCGCTCGCGCGCGGCATTTCCGGCGCGCCGGAAATCAGCCTGTTTCTCGATGTCTCCGCCGAAGCGGACGACATTGCCGCCATCGGGCAGCGGCTCAAGGCCGAACCGGCGCTGGCGAGCTACCGCTACGTGCCGCGCGACGAAGCCCTGCGACAGCTCGAACGCAGCGGCTTGGGCGACGTGCTGGGCGGGCTGGGGGCGAATCCGCTGCCAGACGCCTTCGTGATTACGCTCGGCAGCGGCGAGCCCGCGCTGTTCGAGCGCCTTTCCGGCGAGATGGCCGCATGGCCGAAAGTCGCCCACGTGCAGCTCGATTCGGCCTGGGTGCAACGCCTGCACGCGCTGCTCGGGCTGGGGCGTTCGGCGGTGCTGATGCTGGCGGGGCTGCTGGGCTTTGCGCTGGTGATCGTCACCTTCAACACCATCCGCCTGCAGATTCTCACCCAGCGCCCGGAAATCGAGGTGAGCCGCCTGCTGGGCGCCACCGACCGCTTCATCCGCCGCCCTTTTTACTGGTTCGGCATACTGCAGGGTGTGCTGGGCGGGCTGGTGGCGCTGGGCACCGTATGGCTGGGCGTGCAGGCGCTGGCCGCGCCGGTGGCGACGCTGGCCGCGACCTATGGCGCGGTGTTCACGCTCGCCGGGCCGGGTCCGAAAGAATCCGCCGCCATCATCGCTTTCGCCGCCCTGCTCGGCTGGCTCGGCAGCGCGGTTTCCGTGCGGCGGCATCTCGCGGGCTGAGCGCTTTCCGGACGGACTCCGAGCCCGGGCAGCCGCTTCGTGGCACAGGGGATAGCCAAAAACAATCATGGTTATCCCTTCAATCAATTAGAACCATTCCAGGCACTACGCTAGGATCACATCCGTGCTTCCCCATAAACGACCCAGAAAAGGAGTAACGCGATGTCCCTGATCAATACCCAGATCAAGCCGTTCAAGGCCACTGCCTACCACAACGGGAAATTCGTTCCGGTTTCCGACCAGGATCTGAAGGGCAAGTGGTCTGTGTTCGTGTTCTACCCGGCCGACTTCACCTTCGTGTGCCCGACCGAGCTGGGTGACCTTGCCGAGCAGTACGCCGAGTTCAAGAAGCTGGGGGTTGAAATCTACGGGATTTCCACCGATACCCACTTTACCCACAAGGCGTGGCACGACACTTCGGACACGATCGGGAAGGTGCAGTACCCGCTGGTGGGCGATCCCACCGCCACGCTGGCGCGCAACTTCGAGGTGCTGATCGAGGAAGAAGGCCTGGCCTACCGCGGTACCTTCGTGATCAACCCGGAAGGGCTGATCAAGATCATCGAAGTGCACGACAACGGCATCGGCCGCGACGCGAAGGAACTGCTGCGCAAGGTGCAGGCCGCCCAGTACGTGGCCTCCCACCCGGGCGAAGTCTGCCCCGCGAAGTGGACGCCGGGCGACAAGACGCTGGCGCCGTCGCTCGATCTGGTCGGCAAGATCTGAGCGCCGCTATCCGGATAGCCGCCGGATAGCCATTTTCACGCTGCAACGCCCGGACGCCCGCCGTCCGGGCGGTTTCTCCCCGCATCCTGCTTCAACCCTCATTTCCGGAACACGCCATCATGCTGGACGCCACGCTTAAATCCCAGTTGAAGAGCTACCTCGAAAAGGTGGCGCAACCCATCGAAATCGTCGCCTCCGTCGATGATGGCGCATCGTCGGCGGAAATGCTGGAACTGCTCAGGGATGTGGTCGAACAGTCCGACCGCATCCAGCTGCGCGAAAGCCGCAACGATACCGCGCGCAAACCCTCTTTCTCGCTCAACCGTCCTGGCGGCGATACCGGCGTGCGTTTCGCCGGGCTGCCGATGGGGCACGAATTCACCTCCCTCGTGCTGGCGCTGCTCCAGGTGGGCGGCTATCCGCCCAAGGTCAGCCCCGAGGTGCTCGAACAGATCCGCGGCATCGAAGGCCGCTTCGAGTTCGAAACCTTCGTTTCGCTCTCCTGCCACAACTGCCCCGAAGTGGTGCAGGCGCTCAATCTCATGGCGGCGGTCAATCCCAACATCCGCCACACCATGATCGACGGTGCGCTGTTCCAGGACGAGGTGAATGCGCGCCAGATCATGGCCGTGCCCACGGTGTTCCTCAATGGCGAACACTTCGGCCAGGGCCGCATGCTGCTGGAAGAAATCCTCGCCCGGATCGACACCGGCGCGGCCAAACGCGAAGCCGAAAAAATTTCCGCCCGCGCGCCGTTCGATGTGCTCGTGGTCGGCGGCGGCCCGGCGGGCGCGGCGGCGGCGATCTACGCCGCGCGCAAAGGCATCCGCACCGGCGTGGTGGCGGAACGCCTTGGCGGCCAGGTGCAGGACACGATGGCGATCGAGAATTTCATCTCGGTGCAGGAAACCGACGGCCCGAAACTCGCCGCCGCGCTCGATGCGCATGTGAAGAGCTACGACGTGGACGTGATGAACCTGCAGCGCGCCGCGGCGCTAACGGCAGCGGCCACACCCGGCGGGCTGATCGAACTCCGGCTCGAAAGCGGCGCGGCGCTCAGGGCAAAGTCCGTTGTCATCGCCACCGGCGCGCGCTGGCGCGAAATGAACGTGCCCGGCGAAAAAGAATACCGCGGCCGCGGCGTGGCCTACTGCCCGCACTGCGATGGCCCCCTGTTCAAGGGCAAGCGCGTGGCGGTAATCGGCGGCGGCAACTCCGGCGTCGAGGCAGCGATCGACCTCGCGGGCATCGTCGGCCACGTCACCCTGCTGGAGTTCGACGACAAACTGCGCGCCGATGCGGTTCTGCAGAAAAAACTGCTCAGCCTGCCCAACGTGACTGTGGTGCTGCAGGCGCAGACGACAGCGGTTACCGGCGACGACGAGAAGGTGAATGGCCTGGACTACACCGACCGCAAATCGGGCAGCGCGCATCACGTTGAGCTGGAAGGCATCTTCGTCCAGATCGGCCTGTTGCCCAATACCGGCTGGCTCAAGGGCGCGGTCGAACTGTCCAGCCGTGGCGAAATCGAAATCGACGCGCGCGGCCAGACTTCGCTGCCCGGCGTGTTCGCCGCCGGCGACGCTACGACGGTGCCGTACAAGCAGATCGTGATCGCCATGGGCGAAGGCGCCAAGGCCGCGCTGGGCGCGTTCGATCACCTGATTCGCACCTCCGTGACGGCCTGAGCGCCGGGAACGCCCCTCCGCCAGAGGGGCGGGCGGCATCAGATGAAAGCCCCCGCGTGGACTGTGCGGGGGCTTTCTGTTTTCCGGGTGTTGCGGGTGAGCCGGGCGGACGAACCGGGCAGGTTTTGCACCCGGCCGGTCAGACCGAATTGACGCCGCCGTCGACAACCAGCTCAGCCGCAAGCATGTAGGACGATTCGTCCGAGGCGAGAAACACCGCCGCCTTGGCGATTTCCACCGGCTGGGCCACGCGCTTCATCGGCACGTCGCTGGCGAGTTCCTGCTGGATGGTTTCGATCAGCGCCGGGGGCAGGCCCTGCTTGCTCATGAGCGGAGTGTCGACCACCCCGGGGCTGAGCGCGTTGACGCGGATGCCGCGCCCGACCAGTTCGCCCGAGAGGGTCTGCGCCAGGGAAATCAGCGTTGCCTTGGATGCGGCGTAAACGCTGGAGCCCGGCAGGCCCGCGTGCACGCAGGCGGAGGAGGTGAGAATGATCGATGCCGGGTTGGCGAGGAGGGGCAGCAACGCCTGGACGAGGAAAAACGCGCCCTTGAAGTTGATGCCGGTGAGGCGGTCGAAATCGGCCTCGCTCCACTGTTCGAGGGGTTTGAATACCGAAATGCCGGCGTTGATGAACACGGCGTCGAGCGCGCCGTAGTGTTCCTTTAGCTGTTGCGCGAGCGCCTGCATGTCGGGCAGGCTGGCGGCGTCGGAACGCAGCACGAGCGCTTCCGGCCCCAGTATTTCGCGCGCCTGGGCGGCAGTTTCCGGATTTTGCCCGGTCACTACGACGCGCGCGCCTTCGGCCATAAACTGGCGGGCGGTTTCAAGGCCGATGCCGGTGGTGCCGCCGGTGATGAGCGTGCGTTTTCCTTTCAGACGATCCATTACTGCCTCCCCCTTTTTTACATGGAATTCCGGGAGCAGGGTTGCTGCTCTTGCGCGCGGGCAGCATAACTTCCATGGCAGTGAAAACGGAATGACTCAGGGCGCTGTTCTGCGTGAGACGGGCGAAAGCGGGGGTCGGACGCATGACATGACCGGAAAATCCGCGCCGCGCATCCGGAAACGGGCGGTCAGATTTGCGATGCGCCGCAGAAAACTGGCGGACGGGTTCTGCTTTCCGGAAATCAGCCACGGCGCTCCAGATGCGTGCGTCCGTGGCACTCCCTGTGCGGCAGAGAAGGTTCAGCTACAGGCGGTGTGGCCTGGAGGGGGCAGAAAACCGCGCCTGACTGCCCGTTTTTGCCTTACACGAGGGATCGCCCCAGCACGATCTGCAACGCATCGCGTTCGGTAATGCGCACCGTGGCGTTGACAATGACGTGGGTAACAAGCCATTCCTGCAGACGGGCACGTTCATCCGCCTCCAGGGATGTGAACTCGCAGCCCGCCAGTGCGCCATTGGGTGTGGGGATGTTGTTGACGACGGTGGCCTTGCCGCGGATTTCATCCGGCACGCCGTCGCGTACAAGGGTGAACGCGAAATTTTCTCCAATGCCGGGCGACCCGGCTACGGGAATGGAAAAACCGTTCAGGGACAGGTCATTGAGTCCATAACGCTGTGGACCGTAGATAACCCAGAAACACGGCTGGCCCCAGCGCAGGGCGATGAAGCGCTGGCACTGCCGCCGCTCCAGCGCTTCCTCGCCATTTGGCGGGTTCTGCGGCTCTGGCAGATTGTCGGGGGTTCTTTCCGCGCTCACAGTCTTTCTCCTTGCTGTCCTCCGGAATGATAAAGCGGCTTGCCGGAAAGGGCACAAATACAGGGAGCGGACAGCAAGGGGTGTTGCGCGCGCGCGATTCATGGGCAGCGGCGCGCCCGGCGGGGAGTGCCGGGCAGCCTGAAGCAAGGAGCAGATACCCCCGAGGAACTCCGCCGCGGAGGGGCTGGGCTGCTTTTGCCTGGTGCAGGGGGTTGGGGCGTATCAACGCAGAGAAGGCGCGATGCTCTTTCCCGCCCGGCCCCCGGGCGGGAACCCTGTCTTACAGACCCAGTGTTTCGACGGTATAGCGGGCGATCATGGCTTCTTCGTCGGTGGGCATGACGATGACGTCCACGCGGCTGCCGGCGCTGTTGATGTGGGTGGCATGGGCGGCGTTGGCGGTGGAATCGATGCTGACGCCCAGCCATGCGGACAGCGCGGCGACCCGTTCCCGCACCGGCGCGGCGTGTTCGCCGATGCCGCCGGTGAATACCAGCGCATCCAGCCCGCCGATGGCTGCGGCGAGCGAGCCCAGTTCGCGCGCGATGCGGTAGCAGAACAGATCCACCGCCTCGCGCGCCTCGGGGGCGCTGGAGGCGAGCAGGGTGCGCATGTCGTGGCTGATGCCGGAAACGCCGAGCAGGCCGGATTCCTTGTACAGCAGCCTGGTGAGCGCCTGGGCGTCCATGCCCTTTTCTTCCATCAGGTAGAGAATCACGCCGGGGTCGAGGCTGCCGGTGCGGGTGCCCATCATCAGCCCGTCCAGGGCGGTGAAACCCAGGCTGGTGGCGGTGCTGCGCCCCTCGCGCAGCGCGCACATCGACGCGCCGTTGCCCAGGTGGGCGATCACGACCGCGCCCTGGGCCCGTTCGCCGATCACCGCGGGAAGCTGGCGCGATACGTAGTCGTAGGACAAACCGTGAAAACCGTAGCGCTTGACGCCTTCGGCCGAAATCGCGCGCGGCAGCGCGAAAGCCTGGGCGATGGCGGGCTGGGTGCGGTGGAAGGCGGTATCGAAGCAGCCGACCTGGGGAATATGCGGCAGCAGCGCCGCAACCGCATGGATCGCGCGCAGGTTGTGCGGCTGGTGCAGCGGCGCCAGCGGAATGTAGGTCCGCAGGTGATCCAGGGCCGGGGCATCGAGCCGCACCGGGGCGCTGTAGCGTTCGCCGCCGTGCACGATGCGGTGGCCCGCGGCGGCGATGTCCAGCGCCGGGTTATGCGCCCCCAGCCAGCGGAAAAGGTGGGCGAGCGCCTCGCGGTGCTGTTCCTCCGGGCTGGCGCTGGTGACCGCGACGGGTTCGCTGAAACGGTGTTCCGCATCATCACGGGCGCTGAGTACCGGTTTCGCGCCAATGCCCTCGATCTGCCCGGCGAGCGCCGGTTCGGGCGCGAGCGCCGGTTCGACCGGGTACAGGGCGAACTTGAGGCTGCTTGAACCGGCGTTGAGAACGAGAACGGCCTTCATGCCTTGGCCTCGCGTTTTTTGTGCGCCATCAGCTGCGCGACCGCGCATGAGGCGGCGCGGGTTTCGGCGGTATCGGCGCGGCTGGTGAGCACGATGGGCACGCGCGCGCCCAGCACCACGCCGGCCATCAGCGCTTCGGCCAGATATTCAAGCTGCTTGGCGATCATGTTGCCGGATTCGAGGTCGGGCGCCACCAGAATGTCGGCATTGCCGGCGACCGCCGAGCGGATACCCTTGGTTTTGGCCGCGACCAGCGATACGGCATTGTCGAAGGCGAGCGGGCCGTCGAGCAGGCCGCCCTTGATCTGGCCGCGATCAGCCATTTTGCACAGGGCGGCGGCGTCGAGCGTCGAGCGCATTTTGGAGGTGACGGTTTCCACCGCCGACAGGATGGCGACCTTGGGTTCGGCCTGGCCGAGCACATGGCCAAGCTCGATGGCGTTCTGGATGATGTCCACCTTGTCTTCCAGCGTCGGTTCGATGTTGACTGCCGCGTCAGTGATCATCAGCGGGTGCGGGTAGGTAGGCACGTCGGCGAGGAACACATGGCTGATGCGCCGCGAGGTGCGCAGTCCGCCGGTTTTGGAGACGACCGCGCCCAGCAGTTCGTCGGTGTGCAGGGAGCCCTTCATCAGCGCCTCGGCCGTGCCGTCGCGGCACAGGGCGACGGCCGCTTCGGCTGCGGCGTGGCTGTGCTGCACGTCGATGATGCGGTAATTCTTCAGATCCAGCCCCTGCTCGGCAGCCACCGAGCGGATCTTCGCTTCCGGCCCGACCAGGATCGGAATCACCAGACCGGCTTCAGCGGCCTGGATCGAGCCGCGCAGGGATTCGGCGTCGCACGGATGGGCGACGGCGATCGGAATCGGACTCAGTCCGGCGGTGATCGAGAGCAGATGGTGGTAACGCAGTTCGCGGTCGGAAATGTTCACTCTGGGCAGGCAAATCCGCAGGCGCTTGATTTTTTCGGTGGGCGCGAGCACTTCGGCCGTGCCATCAATTACTTTCAGCCCGTCCTGGTTGACCGCGATGCAGTCAAAGATGATGTGGTGGTTATGCTGGTACTTCTCGCGGCAGCTCACCGTGATCGTCAGCGTGTCGCCAATGGTGATCGGCCGCCAGAAATTCAGCCCCTGCGACACATAAACGGTGCCCGGGCCGGGGAATTCGGTGCC
This sequence comes from Rhodocyclaceae bacterium, assembly GCA_031555955.1. Classification (GTDB taxonomy): domain Bacteria; phylum Pseudomonadota; class Gammaproteobacteria; order Burkholderiales; family Rhodocyclaceae; genus Azoarcus. The sequence continues at coordinate 16,047 of JAVBTY010000040.1, forward strand.
CAGCACGGTCGAAATCAGCGTGCTGCCCCACATGCTGTGCCCGACCACCTCGCGGAACTGGCTGGAGCGGGCGAACTCGGGATCCACGTGGGTTGGATTGACATCGCCCGACATGGCTGCGAACAGGTGAATGTCTTCCGGGCGCAGGGTGCGGACAAGCTGGGAAAAATCGCCTACTGCGATTTCGTCGAAAGTTCGGTTCTCGATGAATTCCTGCACGGTGCACCTCCATTGTTCCGCATGAGCTGTTTGCGCTGCAATATGGCATTCTAGCCCGTAAAAACAACCATGTCGCCAACGTGGGGTAAATTTTATGTGCGGCGCAGCATATTTCACGCCTCACGCCAATGCCATGCTATGGCTGCCCCGCACGAGACAGAGAGACTCCGCCCGCGTGGTAAAATTCCGCCCCTTTCATCATCTTTCCGGGGCTTTCATGGAAGTCGTGATCCTTGCCGCCGGCCAGGGCAAACGTATGCGCTCGGCCTTGCCCAAAGTGCTGCAGCCCGTTGCCGGAAAGGCCATGCTGGCCCATGTGCTTGATGCCGTCCGTACGCTGGATGCGGCGCGGATCTGCGTTGTTTACGGCCACGGCGGCGAAACGGTGCGTGAACGGCTCGATGCCCCGGATCTGGTCTGGGCGCGGCAGGAACAGCAGCTCGGCACCGGTCATGCGGTGCGGCAGGCGCTGCCCTGTCTGGGTAATGATGGCGTGGCGCTGGTCCTGTATGGTGATGTGCCGCTGATCGGCGCGGCCACGCTGCGCCGCCTTGTACAGGCAGCGGACGGCGGGCGCCTCGCGGTGCTCACCGCGGAGTTTGACGACCCGACCGGCTACGGGCGCATCCTGCGCGACGGGCAGGGCCGCGTCGTGCGCATCGTCGAACAGAAAGACGCCAGCGAGGCCGAGCGCCAGATACGCGAAATCAATACCGGCATGCTCGTCGCCCCGATCGCGCGCCTGCGCGACTGGCTGGGCCGCATCGGTAACGACAACGCCCAGGGCGAGTTTTACCTGACCGACATCATCGGCCTCGCCGTGGCTGACGGCGTGGACATCGCCACGGTGCAGCCGGATGCGGTGTGGGAAACGCTGGGCGTCAACAGCAAGAGCCAGCTTTCTGGGCTGGAGCGCATCTTTCAGAGCAACATCGCCGCCCGCCTGATGGACGAAGGCGTAACGCTGATCGACCCCGCCCGCATCGACGTGCGCGGCGAGCTGGTTTGCGGGCGCGACGTGGAAATCGACGTCAACTGCGTGTTCGAAGGCCGCGTGGAACTGGCCGACGGCGTGCGCGTGGGCGCGAACTGCGTATTGCGCGACGCCCGCATCGGCGCGGGCACGCGCATCGCGCCGTTCTCCCACATCGAGAAAACCGGTGCGGGCGCGGATTGCTCCATCGGACCCTATGCCCGCACCCGCCCCGGTTCCGTGCTCGGCGATGGCGTGCAGATCGGCAATTTTGTCGAGATCAAGAACAGTGTTTTCGCCGCTGGCGCCAAGGCCGGCCACCTGGCCTACGTCGGCGATGCGGACGTGGGGCAGCGCGTCAACATCGGCGCGGGCACGATCACCTGCAATTACGACGGCGCGAACAAGTTCCGCACTGTGATCGAGGATGACGCTTTCATCGGCTCCGACAGCCAGCTTGTCGCCCCGGTGCGCATCGGGCGCGGCGCGACCCTGGGCGCGGGCACCACGCTGACGAAGGACGCGCCGCCCGGACAGCTCACCGTTTCGCGCACCCGGCAGCACACCGTGCCCGGCTGGAAGCGCCCGGAAAAAAAACGCTGATCCGGCCCAGGAATGGCGGCTGCGGAAACGCCGCGCGCCAGCCCGTTTTTTCAGTGCGTGACGGATGCCACGGACTCCGTGAAAGACGCTGGCCGGACACCGGCTCCGGCGCTACCGTGCACGCTCAACACCCGTCAGGGAGAGGCTGATTATGTGCGGCATCGTTACCGCCATTGCAGGCAACAACGTGGTTCCCGTCCTGCTGGAAGGACTGCGCAAACTCGAATACCGCGGCTACGATTCGGCCGGGCTCGCCGTGCTCAACGGCGGCCTGTCCCGGCTGCGCTCCACAGGCCGTGTTTCCGAACTCGCCGCGCAGGCCGATGCCAGTGGGCTGGAAGCCGCCGCTGGCATCGCCCACACCCGCTGGGCGACCCACGGCGCGCCCTGCGAGCGTAACGCCCATCCGCACATTTCAGCCGGGCTGGCCGTGGTGCATAACGGCATCATCGAAAACTTCGAGGCGCTCAGAAGCAGCCTGCAGGCGCGCGGTTACGTATTTGAGTCCGATACCGATACCGAAGCCATTGCCCATCTGGTCCACAGCAAGCTTGCGCAGGGCGCCGATCTGTTCGATGCCGTGCTGCAGGCGACGAACGAGCTTGTCGGTGCTTACGCCATTGGGATCATCTCCGAGGCTGATCCGCAGCGCGTCATCGTTGCCCGGCGCGGTTCGCCGCTGCTGCTTGGCATCGGCGAAAACGGCACGTATGCCGCCTCCGATACTGCCGCGCTGCTGCAGGTGACGCGCAGGGTAATTTACCTGGAAGACGGCGATCTGGCCGAACTGCGGCGGGATGGTTACCGCATCGCACGCCAGGACGGCGCGCCGGTGGAGCGGGAAGTTCACCTCTCCAGCCTGTCGGCGGATGCGGTCGAGCTTGGCCAGTTCCGCCACTACATGCAGAAAGAAATCTTCGAGCAGCCGCAGGCGCTGGGCAATACGCTGGAAATGATCGCGGGCGGCGGCGGCATCGTGCCGCAGCTTTTCGGCGCGCGCGGGCCCGAAGTGCTCGGCGGCGTTCGCCACGTGCTCATCATCGCTTGCGGCACCAGCTACCATGCGGGCCTTGTCGCCCGCTACTGGCTCGAATCGGTCGCGAAAATTTCCTGCACGGTGGAAATCGCCAGCGAGTACCGCTACCGCGATTCGGTGCCGGACCCGGATACCCTGGTCGTCGTCATTTCCCAGTCCGGCGAAACCGCCGACACCCTCGCCGCGCTCAAGCACGCGCGCGCGCTCGGCATGGCGCGCACCCTGGCGGTCTGCAACGTGCCGGAATCGGCCATCGTGCGCGAAACCGCACTGTGCTTCATCACCCGCGCGGGCCCCGAAATCGGCGTCGCCTCCACCAAGGCATTCACTACCCAGCTCGCCGCGCTGGCGCTGCTGACCCTGACGCTGGCGAAACTGAATGGCCACCTCGACGAAGCCGCCGAAGCCCGCCACCTCGCCGCCATGCGGCATCTCCCGGTCGCGGTGCAGAAAGTACTGGAACTCGAAGCGGATATCGCCGCCTGGGCGCAGCGCTTTGCCGGCAAGCATCACGCCCTGTTCCTCGGGCGCGGCCGCCACTGGCCCATTGCCATGGAAGGCGCGCTCAAGCTCAAGGAAATCTCCTACATCCATGCCGAAGCCTATGCCGCCGGCGAACTCAAGCACGGCCCGCTGGCGCTGGTGGACAAGGAAATGCCCGTCATCGCCATCGCCCCTGCGGATGAACTGCTGGAAAAACTCAAATCCAACCTGCAGGAAGTCCGCGCGCGTGGCGGCGAGCTGTACGTTTTCGCCGACGCGGGCAGCGAAATCCCGGAATCCGAAGGCGTGCACATCCTCCGCATGCCGGAACACTACGGCATGCTGTCGCCGGTGCTCCATGTGATTCCGCTGCAGCTGCTGTCGTACCACGCCGCGCTGGTGAAAGGCACAGACGTGGACAAGCCGCGCAATCTGGCGAAAAGCGTAACGGTGGAATAACCGGGAACATCTGCGGGATCCGCTTATTCCCGGCGCAGTACCGTGCATAAAGCACGCCTGATGCCGCTTTGCGCTGGCAAACCGCCCCGTATTGGGCTTAACTTCAGATTTCACCACGTACAAGGAAATTCACAATGGGACTTCTAGACCAACTCGCCGGCCAGATGCTGGGAGGATCGAATGCGGGTGGCAACTCCCAGCTGGTCCAGCTTGCCCTGCAACTGCTCCAGAACAACGAAGGCGGCCTTGGCGGGCTGCTGCAGGCTCTGGGCAAGGGCGGCCTTGGAGAACAGGTGGCCTCCTGGGTTGGCACCGGCTCGAACATGCCTGTTTCGGGCGATCAGCTCAGCAGTGCGCTGGGATCCGATGTCATCGGGGCGCTCGCCAGCCAGTTCGGCCTGGATGAATCAAGCGCCGCAGGCGGCCTGGCGCAGGTTCTGCCGCAACTGATCAACCACGTAACGCCCGATGGCGCCACCGACGGATCGGACGATCTGTTGCAGCAGGGACTGTCCTCGATTCTCGGCCAGCTCTTCCGCTGATCCCGGACCGGAGGCGGCGCAATCCGCCGTGCGGGATGACCCGCAAAGCCCCGCTGCGCGGGGCTTTTTTGTGTGGTCGACGCCACCCGCTGCTTCAGGAACGGCTTCCCGGCACCAACCCCGCCCATGAATGAAAGGACAGCCAGACCTGTTTGACCGCCGGACTGGGCATCGCCCAGCGGCCATACACCCAGCGGCGTGACCAGATCCGGCAGGCGCAAAGCGGTTTGTTCCTGCCGTGTTCCGTTCAGGCGCTACGCACAAACGCCTTGTCGATTTCTGCGCGTAGCGCGGTGTAGTCGCGTACCACCGGGAACTGCGGGAATTCGCGCACGACGTTTTCCGGTGGGTGGAACAGGATGCCGCCGTGGGCTTCGCCCAGCATCGCGGTATCGTTGTAGGAATCTCCGGCGGCGACGACCTTGAAGTTCAGTTCCCTGAAACGCTTTACCGCCTCGCGTTTCTGGTCCGGCATGCGCAGGTGGTAATTCACCAGGATGCCGTCGGCGCCGGCTTCCAGACTATGGCAGAACAGCGTCGGCCAGCCCAGCTGGCGCATCAGCGGATGGGCGAATTCGTAGAAGGTGTCGGACAGGATCACGACCTGGTAGCGCTCGCGCAGCGCGTCGAGAAAGGCGCGCGCGCCGGGCATCGGCCCCATGTCGGCGATGACTTTCTGGATGTCGGGCAGGCCGAGTTTCTTCCGCGCCAGAATATCCAGGCGGTATTTCATCAGGGTGTCGTAGTCGGGTTCGTCGCGTGTGGTGCGGCGCAGTTCGGGAATGCCGGTGCGCCCGGCGAATTCAATCCAGATTTCCGGGACCAGCACACCTTCAAGGTCGAGACAGACGATCTGCACGGGGGCTCCTGTAGGCAGAAAACGGCAAGACGGCGATTTTACACTGGCCCCGCGGGCGCCGCCGCAGCGGCTCCTTCTTCCCGGCAGTGTGGCGAATTTCCTGCTGCGGATCTGGCCGAAGTGGATTGCGCGGTCAGGAAAAGCCATACTGGCCCGGCTGATCCGGATGCCAGAAATGATCAAACTGATTCCCGTCGGGCGGCTGCAGCCGGGCATGTACATTCATGACCTGAACTGCGGCTGGCTTGACCACAATTTTGTACGTAACCGTTTTGCCGTGACTGATCTGGCGACGGTGGAAAAAATCCGCGCCATCGGGGTGTACGAGATTTACATCGACACCGGACGCGGTCTTGACGTTGCCGATGCGCCTACGCTCGAAGAGCACGCGCATGAGGTGGACGAGCAGATCGAAGCTATCGTCGCGGCGTCGCCTTCACCGGCGACGGGCGTTTCCGTGGCGGAGGAAATCCAGCGCGCGCGCAGGCTGCACGGCGAGGCGAACCGCATTGTGCGCGGCATGATGGGTGATATCCGTCTGGGCCGCCAGATTGAAATGGAGCAGATTTCCCCCCTGGTCGAAAACATCGTCGATTCCATCTTCCGCCAGAGTGACGCGCTGCTGCCGCTGGCGCGGCTGAAAAGCCATGACGACTACACTTTTTCCCACTCTGTGTCGGTGTGCGCGCTCATGGTGTCTTTCGCCCGCACCCTTGATCTGCCGCGCGACATCATCCGGGAAATCGCCATCGGCGCGCTGCTGCACGACGTAGGCAAGGCCAGGGTGCCCGACAGCATCCTGAACAAGCCGGCCAAGCTCACCGACGCCGAATTCGAGAAGATGAAATCCCACGTCGTGCAGAGCAAGCTGCTGCTGATGGATACGCCGGGCATCCACCCGATCGCCCTCGACGTTGCCGCGCAGCACCACGAACGCTTTGATGGCACGGGTTACCCGAACCGGCTCAAGGGGAGTGAAATCAGCGTGTACGGGCAGATGGGCGCCATTGTCGATGTGTACGACGCCATCACCTCCAACCGCGTCTATCACAAAGGCATGCCGCCTACCGAGGCCCTGCGCAAGCTGCTCGACTGGAGCAAATTCCACTTCAACCCGGAACTGGCGCAGGCCTTCATCCGCTGCGTCGGCCTTTACCCCACCGGTTCCCTGGTGCGGCTGGAAAGCGGCCGCCTTGCGGTGGTGCAGGAACAGCACCCCGAACAGCTGATGCAGCCATGCGTGCTGGTAATCTTCCATAGCAGGGGAAACTGCTACCTGACGCCTGAAAATATCGACCTGCGCCGCAGCCAGGATCGCATTGCCGGCCATGAGGATTTTGAAAAATGGAATATCGATCCGCAACGCTGGCTTGCCGCGGCCTGATTTTTCCCTGCTCCGGAAGGGGCGGGCAATACCCGAAAGCCCGGACAGCATGAACCTCATTCCCCTGCCCGCATTCGACAGCAATTACATCTGGCTCCTGCATGACGGGCAGTACGCCGTGGCGGTTGATCCGGGCGATGCCGGGCCGGTGCGGACGTTTCTCGACCGCCACGGGCTGACGCTCGCCGCGGTGCTGCTCACGCACCACCATGCCGACCATACCGGCGGCGTGGCCGCGCTGCTGCGGGATTCATCCGCGCCCGTGCCTGTTTTCGGCCCCGCGCGCGAGCGCATCGCGGGGGTCGATCATCCGCTGGGCGAAGGCGATACGGTCAGCCTTGAGCAGCCACGGCTCACGCTGCGGGTGCTCGGCACGCCCGGCCACACGGCGGGCCACATCGCCTATTACGGTGATGGGAGGCTGTTTTGCGGTGATGCGCTGTTTTCAGCGGGCTGCGGTCGCCTGTTCGAAGGCACGGCGGCGCAGATGGCGGCATCGCTGGCGAAGCTGGCCGCGCTGCCGGATGAAACCCTGGTGTGCTGCGCGCACGAGTACACCCTGTCCAACCTGGCCTTTGCCCGCGCGGCCGAGCCGCACAATGCCGCGCGCGACCACTACGCGGCCGCGTGCGAGGCGCTGCGCGCCGCCGGAAAACCGACGCTGCCTTCCACCATCGGGCGTGAAAAAGCAGTGAACCCGTTCCTGCGCGCCGCCGAAGCGGACGTCATCGCCGCCGTCGCCGCCCGTAGCGGCTCCCGCCCCATTGACGCAACGGCCTGTTTCGCGGAACTGCGCGCCTGGAAGGATGGCTTTCAGGGCTGACGGCGCAGCGCGGGAATTTTCCCGTTCAGAGGCGGTTGCCGCGCCGCTGTTTTTGTGGAGGAAGGCCCGTATCCATGATGAAGAAACTCTCCGCCCTGCTCGCGCCCGCGCTGCTCGCCTTCACCCTTGCGCTGCCGGTAACGGTGATGGCGCAGTCGCCCGCCCAGTTCATCGAAGCCGCCCGCGAGGGGCTGCGCATGCAGACGCGCACGCACCAGAAGGCGTGGCGCATGGGGGAGGAGAAGCAATGGCTGGTCGACCCCGAGGCCGGAACCATTCTCTTTCTGTTCGAAAGCGGGCAGAAGGCCACCGCGCCGGTCCAGATCATTGGCGCCTATGATCGCGTCGACGGAACCTTCACATGGGGCTGGAGCAACCCGTCCGTGCCGGAATCCCTGCGCGCGCATGCCCTGCTGGCGCGGCAGTGGGGCGAACGCCAGCGTCTGGAGAGTTTCACCGCCGCAGCGGTCCGCTGCAGCGAGGAAGAGGCATGGAACTTTGCCGCCACGGCCAACCGCCTTGCCGCCGCCAACGGCGTTTACCGGGGTGAGAGCGGGAGCGCGCTGGTGTTCATGACGCTGGGTGACGTCAGACTCCAGAAGCCGCGCCGCACGCGCGCCGCGCGCTAGCCCGCCTGGGAGGCGGATGTTTCCTGCCCATCCGCCAGGCACGGCCCGGAGGCAAAGCCGCAGGCGTTGCGCCCGTCGGCCTTGACCGCGTACATCGCCGCATCCGCCCTGTTCAGCAGGGTGTCGGCATCCAGACCGTCCGTGGGAAAGAGGGCGACGCCGATGCTGGCGGTGACCAGGCCTTCCGCCGCGTCCAGCGCCACGGGCCGGGCCACCGTTTCGAGCAGTTTGTGCACGACGGTGGGGACCGCCGCCACCCCTTCGGCGCCTGGCAGCAGAACGGTGAATTCGTCGCCGCCCAGGCGGGCCACGGTATCGCTTTCACGCACGCAGTGGCGCAAACGGCGGGCGATTTCGCGCAGCAGCCGGTCGCCTGCTTCGTGGCCGAGGGTGTCGTTGACCTGCTTGAACCCGTCCAGATCGATGAACAGCAGCGCCAGCCCGCTGTTTTCGCGCTGGCACCGGGAAAGCTCCTGCCGCAGCCGGTCCATGAACAGGCGGCGGTTGGGCAGCTCGGTGAGCGCGTCGTAGCTGGCCATGCGTTCGAGCTGCTCTTCGGCGTGCAGCTGTTCGGTGACATCGTGGATCAGGGAAAAAAGAATGGTGCGCCCGTTGACTGGCACGGGCGAAATGTACACCTCGACCTTGCGCACATTGCCGTCGGAAAGGCGGTTGGAGGCGATGAAATGCGTCAGCCGCCCTTCTGCGGCATCCCGTTTGCGCCGCGCGAGCTCTTCTGCGGGCATCGTGTCGATGGCGGCGATGTTCATGCCGACGAGGTGACGCCGGGGGTAGCCGTAGTAGCGCGCGGCCGCCGGGTTGGCGTCGATGATCGCGCCGCTGGCGGCATCCACCTGCAGCATGGCCGCGCTGTGCCCGTTGAAAAGCTGCGCCATGCGCGATTCGTGTTCGCGCAGCCGCCGGTTGGCGTGGGCGAGCAGGGCGGCGACAAGAAAGCCCGCCACGGCCAGCGCTGGCAGGGCCACGGTCCCGATCTGCACCAGGGTGAAAGCGGGCTCTCCGCTGTCGATCCAGCGCCGTTCGATGGAGGCGCGCTCCTCCACCGACAGTTCCGCCAGCGCCTTGTCTAGAATCGAAACCAGTTCCGGCCAGTCGCCGCGCGCGCCGATGGCCAGATCGAAGCGGTAAGGCAGTTCGGCGCGCAGCCGCAGGTTATCGACGGTGTGGCTCCGCAGAAAATAGCTGACCATGCTGAGCGGGCCGATCAGCGCATCGGTTTTACCCGCCGATGTCATATCCACCGCATCGCCCAGCGTATCCACCGGCTCCAGCCGCAGCTGCGGGTAATCGCGCTGTATCGCCTGATGAACCGTGAAATCGCGCTCCACCGCCACGCTGCGCCCGGCAAGCTCCTGCGGATCGGCTATAAACGGCATATCGGCGCGGGTGAACACGCCGTATCTGAAATGGTGCACCGGCGTGGTGAATTTGAGGTACGCCGCCCGTTCCGGAGTGATGATGAGCTGCGCGATCATGTCGATCTCGCGCCGCCGCGCCATCTCCAGCACCGTGAGCCAGTCCGTCTGCGGGTTCAGCTCGAAGCGGATGCCCAGCCGCTGCCCCAGCAGGGCGAGAACGTCGGCGTCGATGCCCCGGTGCTGCCCGTCGGCCAGTGAGGAATACGGCTCGGTGCGCGTATTCACGCCGTAGCGGATCACCGGATGGGCGGCCAGCCATGCCTGTTCGGCTTCCGTCAGCAGCAGCGGCCGGGGCTCCGCCGCCGCGCACAGCGCGGGCAGCAGCGCCAGCAGCAGCCACAGCACGGGCCATCCCGCGCGGGTTTTGCCGTTGGGGACCTTTCCGGCGCTTGTTCGTATGAAATCCCGCACAGCCCCTCCCCGGCGGCGCGGTCCCGTTCCGGCGGTTTGCGCTACGGCAGGCGCTTCCGGACGGTTTTCGCGACAGCCATACACTTTATTGATAGCAGATATGCGCGGCATTATCCGCCCCGTAGCTGACAGGACGCTTGCGCGCTTTGGTGTAACATCGCCCGGAAACCAACCGCCGCGGAAGCCCTGTCAGCGCCTTCCGTGGAACACAGACGAGACACCGCCCCGATGGTTCCTCACCTCACCACCGCGCTTAGTGGTCCGCTGCTCGAACTGGAAAAGCATTTTCTCGACCGCGCCCGCGATATCGAAAAATGGTTCCGCGCCCAGTGGCAGGATCACACCCCGCCCTTTTACGGTTCCACCGACCTGCGCAACAGCGGCTTCAAGCTCGCGCCGGTCGATCTCAACCTTTTTCCCGGCGGCTTCAACAACCTCAACGACGCCTTCATGCCCCTGTGCGTGCAGGCGGCGCAGGCCGCCATCGAGCGCCTGTGCCCGGAGGCGGCCAGCCTGCTGCTGATTCCGGAAAACCACACGCGCAACCAGTTTTACCTGCAGAACGTGGCGCGGCTGGTGTCCATTCTGCGGCTGACCGGGCTTGATCTGCGCATCGGCAGCCTGCTGCCCGAGATTGCCGCGCCGACCACGCTGGAACTGGACAACGGCGCGACGCTCACGCTCGAACCCCTGCGCCGCAACGGCAGCCGCCTGGGGCTGGATGGCTTCGACCCCTGCGCGATCCTGCTCAATAACGACCTGTCCGCCGGCGTGCCGCCCATACTCACGGGCCTGGACGGGCAATGGCTGATTCCGCCGCTGCATGCGGGCTGGCACTCGCGGCGCAAATCGCGCCATGCCCACGCTTACAACCGCGTGGTGCGGGAATTCGCGCAGGCGGTGGGCATCGATCCGTGGCGGATCAACCCGGAATTCGAAGTCTGCGGCGAAGTTGACTTCCGCGAACGCACCGGCGAGGAATGTCTGGCCGCGCAGGTCGACCAGCTGCTCACCCGCATCCGCGCCAAATACAGCGAATACGGCGTTACCGAAGAACCCTTCGTTATCGTCAAGGCCGATGCGGGCACCTACGGCATGGGCGTAATGACGGTGCGCGACGCCTCCGAGGTCATCGGCCTCAACCGCCGCCAGCGCAACAAGATGGCAGTGGGCAAGGAAGGGCTGCTGATCCAGGAAGTGATCATCCAGGAAGGCGTGCATACCTGCGAAACGGTGGGCAACGCGGTGGCCGAGCCGGTGGTTTACATGATGGATCACTACGTTGTCGGCGGTTTCTACCGCGTCAACACCGGGCGCGGCCGTAACGAAAACCTCAACGCCCCCGGCATGTACTTCGAGCCGCTCGCTTTCGCCGCCTGCTGCACGCTGCCCGACAGCGCGCAGGAGCCCGACGCCCCGCCCAACCGCTTTTACGCCTATGGCGTGGTGGCGCGGCTGGCGCTGCTGGCCGCGTCGGTGGAGATCGAAGAAACCGCGCCGGAAGCCGCTGATACCTGAACGTAACGCGGCGGGCGCGGCCTGTCCGCGCCTGTGCCCGCGCCCGTACATCTCCGCGCGCCTTTTTCCTGGACCCGCCCATGACCTGGCTCAAACTCGCCTTCATCCTCGACCCCCTTGAAAAGCTCAAGGCGCACAAGGATTCCAGCATCGCCATGATGCGCGCCGCCGCCGCGCGCGGCCACGAAATCTGGACCATCCAGCGCGGCGCGCTGACGCTGCGCGACGGCATCGCCGCCGCCCGCGCCGTGCCGCTCCGCCTGACCGCGGACGACCAGGCCTGGTTCGAGGCCGACGCGGCGCAAACGCTGCCGCTCACCGCCTTCGACGCCGTGCTGATGCGCCAGGACCCGCCCTTCGATTTCGAATACGTCACCGCCACCTGGATGCTCGAATGCGCGGCGCGCGCCGGGGCGCGCATCTTCAACGACCCGCGCGCCATCCGCGACCACTCGGAAAAGGTCGCCATCGCCGAATTCCCGCAACTCACGCCCGTGACCCTGGTGGCGCGTGACGCGGCGGATATTCACGCCTTTATCGACGAACTGGGTGATGTCATCCTCAAGCCGCTCGATGGCATGGGCGGCAGCCAGATCTTCCGCGTCGCCGCCAGCGATCCCAACCGCAACGTCATCGTCGAAACGCTCACGGCGGAAGGGCGGCGCACCATCATGGCGCAGCAATACCTGCCGGAAATCAGCGAAGGCGACAAGCGCGTGATCCTCATCGGCGGCGAAGTCGTGCCCTGGTCGCTCGCGCGCATCCCCAGGGCGGGCGAAACACGCGGCAACCTCGCCGCGGGCGGGCGCGGCGTGGCGATGCCGCTCACCGGGGCGGAACGCGCGGTGGCCGAACACCTCGCGCCCGTGCTGTGGGCGCGCGGGCTGCTGATGGTTGGCCTTGATCTCATCGGCGGTCGGCTCACCGAAATCAACGTCACCAGCCCCACCTGCATGGTCGAAATCGCCACGCAAAGCGGTTTTGACGTGGCGGGGCTGTTCGTCGACCGCCTCGAAGCCGCCGTACGGACGCCTTCCGCCACGGAACGCTGAATGGCGCGCGGCGCAACGCCTGGCGGGAGCGGCGGGAAGCCGCGCATGAATATCCCGTCCGCCCGCGCGTTTGCCGCCTTTCTGCTGGCCGCGTTCGTTCTCGCCGCGCTGGGCGCGTGCTCACGGGCGGGCGTGTTTCACCGCGAAGGCTACGTTTTCGGCACCCGCGTCGACCTCTCCGTCTACGGCGCCGATCCCGCCCAGGCCGATGCGGCCATGGCCGCCGTGCTGCGCGAGTTCGACCGCCTGCATCGCGCCTGGCATGCCTGGGAGCCCTCCGAACTCACGGCCCTGAACGAAGCGCTCGCGCGCGGCGAAACCGCCGCTGTTTCCGGCGAACTCGCCGCCGCGCTGCGGGACGCGCAGCGCCTCGCCGCCGCTGGTGGCGCGCAGGATGATGCGCAAAACAGCGAACTGTTCAATCCCGCCCTGGGCGCGCTCATCGCCCTGTGGGGGTTCCACTCCGATACGTTCGCGCCGCGCCTGCCCGACCCCGGCGAACTGCAGCGCCTGCGCGAGGCCAGGCCGCGCATGGCCGATCTCGTGATCAACGGCGACCGCGTCGTCAGCCGCAACCCGGCGGTGCGGCTCGATCTGGGCGGCTACGCCAAGGGCTACGCGCTCGACCGCGCCGCCGCCATCCTGCGCGCGGCGGACATCCGCGATGCGCTCATCAACATCGGCGGCAACGTCATGGCGCTGGGCCGCAAGGGCGAACAGCCGTGGCGCGTCGGCATCCAGGACCCGCGCGAACCCGGGCCGCTGGCCGCGCTGCCGCTGTACGACGGTGAAGCCATCGGCACTTCCGGCGATTACCAGCGCTATTTCGAACTGGAGGGCGTGCGCTACGCGCACCTGCTCGACCCGCGCAGCGGCGCGCCCGCCCGGGGCACGCGCTCGCTCACCGTGCTTGTAACCCCGCGCGGCGGCGCGGACTCCGGGGCGGGCGTCCTTTCCGACGTGGCCAGCAAGCCCGCCTATATCGCGGGCGACGCCTGGCGCGAACAGACGCGCCGCTTCGGCATCAGCCACGCCCTGCGCGTCGCCGCCGACGGGCGCATCGAAGTCACGCAGGCGCTGCGCGCGCGTCTGCAGTTTCTGTCGGACGGCGCGGTGACGGTGGTGGAGTGATGAACGCCGTGGCGCGGGCAGCCGGATCAGTCCGCAGGCAGCGCTTCGAGCTTTTCCGAAATTTCCAGCCAGCGCAGTTCGGCGTCGTCGATCCAGCCCGCCAGCTCGCTCTGGCGTTTGAGCAGCGCCGGAACCTGCGCCGCGTCCGCGCCGGCGTATAGCGCCGGGTCGGCCAGACGGGCGTCGGCGGCCAGCTTTTCGTTTTGCCAGCCCGCGAGGTTTTTTTCGATCTGCGCCAGCTCTTTCACCAGCGGGCGGCGCGCGGCCAGCCGCGTCTGGCGCTCGGCGGCGGCCTGTTCGCGCCCGGCCTTGCGCGCGGCTTTGTCCGCAGTGCGGTCGGGGCATTGGGCCGCGCTGGCGGTTGCGGCGCGGCGAGCGGCGAGCCAGTCGCGGTAATCGTCCAGATCGCCGTCGAAGGGCTGCACGCGGCCATCGTCGACGAGCAGGAAGCGGTCGCAGGTGCTGCGCAGCAGGGCGCGGTCGTGCGAAACAAGAACCATGCCGCCGTCGTAATCCTGCAGGGCCAGCGTGAGCGCGTGGCGCATTTCGAGGTCGAGATGGTTGGTCGGCTCGTCCAGCAGCAGCAGGTTGGGCTGGCGCCAGATCAGCAGCGCCAGCGCCAGACGTGATTTTTCGCCGCCGGAAAACGGGCCGCAGGGCGTGGTCGCCGGGGTGGAGACGCCGCCGCCATCGCCGCGAAAATCGAAACCGCCGAGGTAGTCGCGCAGTTCCTGCTCGCGCGTGGCAGGGTCGAGCCGCGTCAGGTGCTGCAGCGGCGATTCGTCCGGGCGCAGGGTTTCGAGCTGGTGCTGGGCGAAGTAGCCCGCCGCCAGGCCCTTGCCTTCCAGCCGCTGCCCGGCGCTGAGGGCGAGTTCGCCCGCGAGCAGTTTGATCAGCGTGGATTTGCCCGCGCCGTTGCGCCCGAGCAGGCCGACGCGCTCGCCCGGACGCAGGGTGAGTTCAATCCGCTCCAGCACCGCGCGCGCGCCGTAAGCGGCCGCGCCGTCCTCGATGCGCAGCAGCGGATCCGGCGCGGCGGGGCAGGGGCGGAAGCTGAAGGAGAAGGGCGTATCGACGTGCGCGGCGGCGATCCGCTCCATGCGTTCCAGCGCCTTGATGCGGCTTTGCGCCTGGCGCGCCTTGGTGGCCTTGGCGCGGAAGCGCTGGATGTAGCTTTCGATGTGCGCCACCTCGCGCTGCTGGCGCTCGAACAGCGCCTGCTGCTGGGCGAGGCGTTCGGCGCGCTGGCGCTCGAAGCCGGAATAGCCGCCGCTGTAGAGCGTGAGTTTCTGCTGTTCGATGTGGGCGATGTGGGTGACGCAGGCGTCGAGAAATTCGCGGTCGTGCGAAATCAGCAGCAGCGTGCCGCGATAGTCGCGCAGCCATTGTTCGAGCCAGATCACCGCATCCAGATCGAGGTGGTTGGTCGGTTCGTCCAGCAGCAGCAGGTCGGAGCGGCACATCAGCGCCTGCGCGAGGTTAAGCCGCATGCGCCAGCCGCCGGAAAAATCCGCCACCGGGCGTTCGATGTCGCCGGGCAGAAAGCCCAGACCGTCGAGCAGCGCGGCGGCGCGCGCGCGGGCGGCGTAACCGCCGATTTCGTCCAGGCGCGCGTGCAGCTCGCCGATGCGCGCGCCGTCGTGCGCCGTTTCGGCGTGCGCGAGTTCCGTTTCGATCCGGCGCAGCTCCGCATCGCCGTCGAGCACGTAATCGATCGCCGGCTGCGCCAGCCCCGGTGTTTCCTGCGCCACGTGGGCGATGGTCCAGCCCGGCGGCATTTCCAGATCGCCCTGGTCGGGGTGCAGCTCCCCGCGCAGCAGCGCGAACAGGCTCGATTTGCCGCTGCCGTTGGCCCCGGCCAGGCCCACGCGCCAGCCGGGAAAAATCTGCGCGCTGGCGCTTTCGATCAGGGTTTTGGCGCCACGGACAAGGCGCAGGTTGCGGAAATGGATCACGGGTGAAAATGCTGCCAGACGTGCAAAGGCGCTATTCTACGCATCCCCCTTCCATCTTTCCGCCCGGTTATTTCCGCATGACTGTCCGCCGCGCCGCCTTTCTGCTCGCCTGTTTCATCCTGCCCGTCCAGGCCCAGGAGGTCGCGCCGGACGAGGTTTTCGCGGCCAGCGCCGAGACAGGTTCCGGGGTCAGCCCCGAGGTCAGCCCGGAAATCCGCGCCGAAATCGCCCGCCTCAAGGCCGGGGGCAAAGCCCTGCGCGACCAGGCCGAGGCGGATTACCGCGCCGCCGTGCCGGGGTGCTACGAACGTTTTCTGGTCAACCGCTGTATCGACCAGGCGAAGCAGGCCCGGCTGGAAGCCGTGCAGCGCGCGCGGCAGATGGAAAGCGAAGCGCGCAGGCTCGATCTGGCCGAAAAGCAGCGCGCGCTCGCCGCCCGGCCCGCCGATGCCGCCGCGCCCGCGCAGGTCGAGCCCGCCGCGCCCTCGCCCGATGCGGCCATCGCGCCCGCGCCGGAGGCGGACCGTATCCGCGCCGAACGCGCCGGAACCGCGCGCCAGGCCGAGGTCCAGGCCGGAGCGGAACGCGCCGCCGCCGATGCGCAACGCGCCCGCAAGCGCGCCGCCGCCGAAGCCGAAGCCGCCGGACGCGCGGAACAGGCCGCGCGCGACCGCGCCCGCTACGAAGAGCGCATCCGCCAGTACGAGGAAAAAAAGGCGCGCGACGAAGCCGGGCGCTGAGTGAAGCAGGGCGCTGCGGGTGGGGCGGGGGAGAGTCTGCCCTGCCTGGCCCGTAACCGGCCAGCGTTTCCCGCGCCGCTTCCGCGCGGATCTCAGTCCGCCGAAGGGCGGTTGGCGATCCAGATGCCCGCGCCCACCAGCAGCAGCGCGCCGATCACCGCCGGGGTCAGCGGCTCGTCCAGCAGCACGCCGCCCGCCAGCACGCCCAGCACCGGGGTGAGGAAAGAGAACGACGACAGCCGCGTCGCCGGGTAATGGCGGATGAGCCAGAACCACGCAAGATAGCTCGCCGCCGCCACCACCACGATCTGGAATGCGAGGCAGGCCCACACCAGCGGCGTCGGCGCGAATACGCCCGGTTCCCCCGCCAGCAGCGACAGCCCCGCCATGAGCGGCGCGGAGACGGCGAGCTGGTAGAACAGCGTTTTTTCCGGCGCGGCGCGCGCCAGGGCGGAAACCTTCACCGTCAGCGTCGTTGCCGCCCACAGCACGGCGGCCCCCAGCATCATCAGATCGCCAATCCAGGCTTTGCCCGCGGGCAGCAGCAGGTTTTCGCCGAACAGCGCCACGATGCCCGCGAAGGCCAGCGCCATGCCGGTCCAGTGCGCGCGGCGCAGGGGTTCCTGCGGCAGCAGGCGCAGCGCGCCGAGCGCGACGAAAAAGGGCGCGGTGTAAAGAAAGATCACGCCGCGCGAGGCGGTGGTGAACGCGAGCGCGCCGAAGATCAGGGCGAACTCGACCGCGAACAGACCCCCGGCCAGCAGGCCGGGGCCGAGCGTGCCGTCGTCCGGATCGAACAGGCGCACCCGCCGCGCCGCCGCCCACGCCCACACCAGCGCGGCCGCGCCAAAAGAACGCAATGCGCCCTGCCACACCGGAGAAATGCCCTCGTTGGCGAGCTTGATGATGGTCTGCTGCACGCCCCAGGTGGCGCACAGCGCCACCATCGTGATGATGGCGGCGCGGTCGAGCCGGGGCCGGATCCGCACGGGGGTGTTTCCGCCTGGTTTCGTCATCGCATCCGCTTTTGCTGTCCGCTTTCCCGGCCCGCGCCGTTCAGGCCAGCACCGCCGCCAGCGCTTCGGCCACCGCGTCGACGTTGCCCCGGTTCAGGCCCGCCATGCACATGCGGCCCGAGCGCACCAGATACACGCCGTGCGCTTCGCGCAGGCGGTCCACCTGTTCCGCGCTCAGTCCGGTATAGCTGAACATGCCGCGCTGTTCGACCAGGTAATCCAGCCCGCGCCCCGGCAGGCGCGCGGCCAGCACCTCGTGCAGGCGCGCGCGCATGGCCTTGATGCGCGCGCGCATTCCGTCCAGCTCCTGTTCCCATTTTTCGCGCAGCGCCGGGGTGCGCAATACCGCCGCCACGATGCGCGCGCCATGCAGCGGCGGGCTGGAATAATTGCGCCGCACCGTGGCCTTGAGCTGGCCCAGCACGCACCCGGCTTCGTCACGGCTGCCGCAGACCACGCTGAGCGCGCCGCAGCGCTCGCCGTAGAGCGAGAAACTCTTCGAGAAGGAACTGGCGATGAAGGCGGGTACGCCTGCGTCGGCCAGCGCGCGCACGGCGAAAGTGTCTTCCGCGATGCCGTCGCCGAAGCCCTGGTAGGCGATGTCGACAAACGGAATCAGCCCGCGCTCGCGCAGCACCGGAACCAGCGCGTTCCACTGCGCCCGCGACAGGTCCACCCCGGTGGGGTTGTGGCAGCAGGCGTGCAGCAGCACGATGCTGCGCGCCGGGAGCGCGGCGATTGCCGCCAGCATGTCGTCGAAGCGCAGCCCGCCGGTGGCCGGATCGTAATAGGGGTAGGTGTGCACCCTGAAGCCCGCGCCCTCGAAAATGGTGCGGTGGTTGTCCCACGTCGGGTCGCTGAGCCAGACTTCCGCGCCGCCAAAGTAGCGCTGCAGAAAATCCGCCCCCACCTTGAGCGCGCCAGAACCGCCAATGGTCTGCGCCGTGACGATGCGCCCGTCCCGCACCGCTGCGTGTTCCGCGCCGAACAGCAGATGCTGCGCCGCCTCGCGGTAATCGGCCGCGCCTTCCATCGGCAGGTAAGGGCGCGGGCCGGGCGCGCCCAGCAGGGCCGCTTCGGCCTCGCGCACCGCGTCCATCACCGGCAGCCGCCCGGCATCGTCGAAATAGACGCCGATGCTGAGATTGATTTTCCCGGCGCGCGGATCGCGCTGGAAATCCTCGTTCAGCGTCAGGATCGGGTCGCCGGGATAAGGGTCGATGTGTTCGAACATGGTTTTCCTTGCCTCTGTCGGATAAAACGCCCGCCCGCGCGCCGGGCCGGAACGTGGCGAAAACGGAGCGGGCGGGGGCCGAGTATACGTCGCCGCGAACGCCGCCGCGCGGCTGGCAGCGCAGCCTGAAATCTGCACCGTGTGCAGCTTTTATGCGGGAGACCGTGATTTTATCCCTGCCTGAAGCGTGACTTTTGTCACGAATGGATGCTTTTTCTGCGCCAGCGAAGAGGGTGTTTTTGATGTGGATTAATTCATAAGTAATAAAAAAATGATCTTGTCGACCCCGTTGTCATGCCAGCGGCCGGCTTTGGTATCTGTGCGTCCGCTCCTGAAAAAGAAATAAAAACAGGGTTCTCCCGATGATCAGGAACACACCGCTCCGCTCCGGCGGGAAGGTCGCCCCGCATTTCACGCGCTGGGGGCTGTTTTTCCTCCTTGCCCTGTGCGTTTTCGCCGCGACGCCCGCCCGCGCCCAGAGCGCTCACGTTTATAGCCTTCTGTTCGACACCGACGGCAACGGCAGTACCGGCTGCGCCGCTACCCTTGCCGATGGTGGCGGCGCGCTTTCCACCGGCGGCTGGGAATACCGCGTCAGCGTCAGTGTCGGCGCGGACGGCATGGTCGGCGTTCCCGGCATTTCCGCCTGCTCCGGCGGCGCATTCGGTACAGAAAGCCCCGCCGGTTCCGCCCCCCATCCGCTGGACTCCGGGCGCGATCTTCGCTCCGAAGACCGCATCGAATTCGGCCTTCCGCTTGCCGCCCTCGGCAATCCCGCCGCCTTCACGCTCGCACTTTCCTCCTCCGGCGACTATCTCGCCCGCGGCGCGGACGGCAGCCCCCTGCGCGGCCCGGCTCCTCACGGCCCCACCGGCCCCACCGGCCCCACCGGCCCGGGGGCCGCCGGAACAACCCACGCCATCCCAACCCTTGCGCCCGGCTCCCTCCTCCTGCTTGCCGCCGCGCTCGGCTGGCTCGCCCGCCGCCGCCTGCGCCACAGCCTCACCCTGGCCGCTGTCTTCACCGCCGCGGGGCTCCTTGCCGCCACCCTCGCCTGGGCCGTTGCCATTGTTTTCGACGGCAGTATTGCCGACTGGAGCGGCGTCACCCCACTCGCCGCCGACCCCGCCGACGATCACATCCCCGGCGCTCCCGACCTGCTCGCCCTCTTCCTCGTCAAGGAGGGCCCCACGCTCGCCGTGCGCATCGACGCCGCCACCGGCCGCAACCGCGCGCCCGTGATCGATACCGCCGCCCACAGCGCCACCGCCACCGTCGGCCAGCCGTGGAACGCCAGCTTCACCGCCACCGATCCCGACCGCGATCCCCTCGTCTGGACCCTCACCAGCGCTCCCGCCGGCATGAACATCACCGGCAGCGCCACCGATGCCAGCAGCGGCAGCGCCACCGGCCACATCGCCGCCTGGACCCCCGCCGCCACCGGCGCCCACACCTTCACCGTGCGTGTGGCCGACCCCGGCGGCGCCAGCGCTGACCGCAGCGTTACCCTTACCGTCGCCGCCGACCCTGGCTCTGACCCCGGCCCGGCCCCCGCGCCCGCCTTCACCAGCACCGCCCCCACCAGCGCCACCGCCGGCGTTCCCTGGAGCTACACGCCCGCGCTCACCCCCGCCAGCGGCCTCACCCTCGCTCTCGCCAGCGGCCCCGCCGGGATGACGCTCACCGGCGGCGTCCTCAGCTTCACCCCCACCGCACCCGGCAGCTACCCCGTCACCCTCACCGCCACCGACAGCCTCAGCCGCCAGGCCACCCACAGCTTCACCCTCACCGTTGCTCCCGCCGCACCCGGCGGCGCTGGCCCCGACTTCGAGCCCCTCAGCCACGCCGACCACCCCCGCTTCAGCAATCTCACCCCGCAAACCCTCACTGCCGGCGTTCCCTGGAGCTTCGCCGCCGTCGCGCAAAACAGCAGCGGCGCGCCTCTTGCCGTCGCCCTGCAACCCGGCCAGAGCCTGCCCGCCGGTCTTGGCGTCACCCCCGGCGCTCCGCTCACCCTCGCCTGGACTCCCCCGGCCAACCAGGCTGGCGTTCATGCCGTCACCCTCGTCAGCACCGACGCCGCAGGGCGCGCCACCACCCAGACCCTGCTGCTGGCCGTCACCGCCCCGGGGCTGCCCGCCGACCCCGCCGCGCGCGCCACGCCACTGCTGCCCGGCGGTCTCACCCCCTTCGATGAGGCCACCGCCTTCCTTTACACCGGCTCCGACCCCATCCAGCGCGGCGTCGCCCCCGGCGCTATCGACCCCGAACGCGCCATCGTCCTGCGCGGGCGCGTGCTCGACCGCGCAGGCGACCCGCTCCCCGGCGTCACCGTCACCGTTCCCGGCCACCCCGAATACGGCCACACCCTGACTCGCGCCGACGGCTGGTTCGACCTCGCCGCCAACGGCGGCGGGCTGCTCACCGTTGACTACCGCAAGGCCGGTTACTTCTCCGCCCAGCGCAAGCTCGACACCCCCTGGCGCGACTACGCCATCGTCGACGATGTCGTCCTCATCCCCCCCAGCCCCCGCGCCACCCCCATCCAGACGGGGGCTGCCGGCTGGCAGGCCGGTGTGGGCGAACTTGAGACCGACGCCGACGGCGCCCGCCGCGCCACCGTCCTCTTCCCGCCCGGCACCCAGGCCCGGCTGAGATTCCCCGACGGCAGCACCCGCGCGCTCGATGCCCTCACCTTCCGCGCCACCGAATACACCGTTGGCGACAATGGCCCGCAAACCATGCCCGGCGCGCTGCCGCTTTCCGTCGGCTACACCTACGCCGTCGACCTCTCCGCCGACGAAGCCCTCGCCGCAGGCGCCCAGGTCGAATTCGACCGCGCGCTGCCCTTCTACGTCGACAACTTCATCGGCTTCCCCGTCGGCACTGCCGTGCCCGCCGGCTGGTACGACCCCGCCCGCGCCGCCTGGATCGGCTCGGACAATGGCCGCGTCATCCGCATCCTCGATACCGTCGGCGGCAAGGCCACCCTGCAGGTCACCGAAGAGGCCCGCCCCGCCACCGCCGCCGAACTGATTGAGCTGGGCATCACCGACGGCGAGCTTCAAGCGCTCGCACAGCGCTACCCGGGTGCTGCCGGGCACACCCTGTGGCGCACCCCCATCACCCACTTCACCCCGTGGGACTGCAACTGGCCCTATGGGCCGCCAGTGGATGCCGATGCGCCGCCGCCGGTTCAGGACAAAGAAGAGTGCCAGCTTGGGCAAAAATGCTGCCCCGCGCTCGGCTGCGAAATCCACGCCGAAGCGCGCGCGCTCGGCCAGCGCATCGCCATTCCCGGCTCACCGTTCGACCTGCACTACCGCAGCGACCGTGCTGGCAGCGCAACGCGCAGCGTGCCCCTCACTGAACCGTCCCGCCCGGTTCCGGAAAGCCTCAAGCGCGTTGAAGCGTGGATCGACATCGCCGGCCGACGCATCGTTCATGAGATTCCCCGCGCCCTGCTCGCGCCGGGCCATGCCTGGTCTTTCACCTGGGACGGCAGGGACGCCTACGGGCGCGCCGTCTACACCGGCGCAGGGGCCACCATCACCGTACGGCATGCTTATCCGGCGGTTTACTACCCAGTGGCGGCAGCCCAGACCGGCGCTTTTGCCGCCGTTATCGCGCGCGCAGGCTCTGCAGGCAGCACCGGCGGGCTAGCCTTTGAACGTAGCAGCAGCGAAGTGTTCGTCCTGCGGACCCATAAAGCCTTCCTCACTCCCCCGCAAGGCAGCCCTGAGGCTGCATTGACCGACGCCGGCGGCTGGACCCTTGCCGGCCTGCGTTTCTACGATGCCTCACGCAAAATGCTCCATACCGGTGGGGGAGCCAGCCAGAAAGGGGTCAGCCAGATCGCGGGAGCTTTCCGGCCGCTTCTCGACGGGAATCACATGCCGCTTAATCTTGCAGGAGGGGTCGGCGGCGCGGTTACCCATGCCATCGCCAGTGATGACGGTGCAATTTACGCCAGTCTGGGAAGCGGCAACCACCGTATCCTGCGTATCACACGCAATGGCGCATGGAGCGTATTTGCCGGTACCGGCGCTGCCGCTTCAGGCGGCGACGGCGGCCCGGCCGTTTCGGCCCATCTCGCCAGTCCCGGCGCGCTCGCCACCGGGCCGGACGGCAGCCTCTATGTTATTGATCTGTCAGGGATGCGTATCCGCCGCATTGCGCCCGATGGCATTATCCATACCGTTGCCGGAAACGTTTTCACGGGAACGGAAAACGTCGTCGGCCCGGCACTGGCGACGCGAATCCAGGCGCGTACGCTCGCCGTTGACCGCGATGCGAACATCTTTTTTGCCCCGTCGTCGGGCAGCAGACTCTACATGATCAGCACAGGGGGCATGCTGAGCGCCGTGGGCAACTTCGGCGCGAACATCAGGGCGCTGGCCGCCGACCCCGCCGGGGGGGTGTGGGTCGCCACCGCCAACCGCATCTGGCGGGTCGATGGTGGCGGCGCTGCTATCCCTGTCGCAGGCGGCGGCGCGCAGACAGGCGATGGCAGCGGCCCGCTGCTGGCGGTTTCACCCGGAACCCTGCTGCTGCCCGACCGCGCGGGCGGCGTTTACTTTGACGAACCAGGACGCACCCGCGTGCGCCACCTTGCGGCGGGCGGGGCCGTGGCCTCTCTGGATGAGGCGTTTTATCACGATCCCGATACCCCCACCGTGCGCCTGCCCGACGGCCAGATCTGGCAGATCCGCGGCAACACCCTGGGGAAACTGGACGCCGGCTTTCCTCCGTATGGCGGCGCGGGCGGCTACACCCTTCCGCGTGAAAACGGCCTCATCCTCGACGTTTTCGACCGCTACGGCCGTCCGGCTGCCGTGCGCAACGGCGTCACGGAAACGGACATCCAGACTTTCGGCTACGACGGCGAGCGCCTCGCACACGTGACCGACGCCGACGGCAATACCACCACCTTCGAACGCGATGGCATGGGCCGCCTCAGCGCCATCACCGGCCCCGACGGCGAACGCAGCACGCTCGGCTACGACGGCGCGGGCCGCCTCGCCACCGTCACCACCCCCGGCGGCCTCACCCACAGCATGACTTATGGACCGGCCTTCGATCCGGCGCGCCGCCATCTGCTCGCCACCTACGCCGACCCCAACGGGCATCTCGACCGCTTCGATTACGATGAGGCTGGCCGTCTTGTGCAGAACCGCGACCCCGCCGGCGGCGGCTGGACGCTTTCCGGCACGGTCACCGACGTTTCCACCGCCTGGTCCCCCGGAGCCCGGTTCATCACCACCACCCTCACCAGCGCCGAAGGCCGCCAGACCCGCTACGAAAGCCGCATCGACAGCAAAAACACCCAGAAAGTCACCGCTCCCGACGGTCTGGTGACCCGCTGGGAAAGCGCCACGGGTTATGGCGCCACCACCCTGTGGACAAAAACCCTGCCCGACGGCGCGCGCATCTACGGCAGCCTCACCCCCGACCCCCGCTGGGGCATGCTCGCCGCCACGCGGCAGACCGAAACGCTCTTCGCCCCCGGCCTCACCCAGACCGAAACCCGCCAGCACAGCCTGGGTTACACCGACTCCCTCGGCAACCAGTGGA
>JAVBTY010000068.1:0-17276 GCA_031555955.1 Rhodocyclaceae bacterium
AACGCCCCGGTCCGCCGCCGCGGCGGAAGGCGTGCGCCTGTCCAAGATCATGGCGGAACGCGGCCTGTGCTCGCGCCGGGAGGCCGACGAGATCATCGAGCGCGGCTGGGTGCTGGTCGATGGGCGACGCATTTCCGAACTCGGCACGCGCATCGCGCCGGACGCGCGCATCGAACTCGCTCCCGAGGCTTTGCGGCGCCAGGCGCAGCGCGTCACCATCCTGCTGCACAAGCCGGTGGGTTACGTTTCCGGCCAGGCCGAAGACGGCTACCAGCCCGCCGTGACGCTGATCGGGGGCGACAACCAGTTCGACCGCGACACCGCGCAGCGCTTTCACGCCTCGCACCTGAAAGAACTCGCCCCGGCGGGCCGGCTCGACATCGACTCCACCGGCCTGCTGGTGCTCACCCAGGACGGCCGCGTCGCCCGCCAGCTCATCGGCGAACACTCCAAGGTGGAGAAGGAATACCTCGTGCGCGTCGAAGGCGCGCTGGCGCCGGACGGGCTCGCGCTGCTCAACCACGGGCTGTCGCTCGACGGCCGTCCGCTACGCCCGGCGCAGGTCGAATGGATTAACGACCATCAGCTGCGCTTTCTGCTGCGCGAAGGGCGCAAGCGGCAGATCCGCCGCATGTGCGAACTCGTCGGACTCAGGGTCACCGGTCTCAAGCGGGTGCGTATCGGCCATATCGTGCTGGGCGATCTGCCGCCCGCGCACTGGCGCTACCTGCGGGAAGACGAAACCTTCTGACGGCGCGCGGCCACGCTGGGTCAGCGTGCGGCCCGCCGCGTTTTCTTCGGCTGCGGCAGCGCCGCCGCGTGCTCTTCGGAAAGCCCGCTTACCGTGGCAAAGCAACCGTCCAGCGGACACTGCCGCCCCGCCGGGCATTCGTGCTCGCACGCGCATTCCGCCTGCGTTTCATCGAGCAGAACCATTTCCCTGACTGCTTCGCAGCGACCGATGGGGGAATCGATGAATGACATGATGGCGCCTCCTCTTGTATGCACTTCCGGGTCATCCTGCGATCCGCGCGGCCTGCGCCGCTGCGCACAGCCCGTTCTTATTCGTGCGCGGGAGTGACGGGCTTCCTCGACGGCTCAGCCTTCATCTGTTCCGAACCGCTTTTCCCCGGAAAGTTCCCCCGTATTCTGGATGAGTCGTCCACCGGCCAGGTGCAGTGCAGATCGCGGAACGGGCCGCGATCGCGCGCCCAGCCATAACCGGGCGAGGCCTGGGCGCAGTGCTCGGCGCCGTTGAGTTTGCTGCGCCACACGTACCACGGCGCGGGCGCGGCTTCCAGGGCTGCCGCCACGCACAGCCCCGCCACCGCCGCAAGCGCGGACCACGCCTGGGCGCGCCCGCCCTTACTGCGCACGCAGCGCCTCTATCACGTCGAGCCGCGCCGCGCGCCGCGCGGGCAGTACGCCAGCCACCAGACCAATGCCGACTGCCGCCGCCTCGGCGAGCAGCACGAAGCGCCACGGCGTCGCCACCGGCAGCGCGGGCACGAACAGGCCGATCAGCTGCCCCAGCGCGCTCCCCACCGCCAGGCCAAGCAGCCCGCCGGTGGCGGCCAGCACCACCGCCTCGCCCAGAAACAGCCCGAGCACGGTGCGGCGGCGCGCGCCCAGCGCGACGAGCAGGCCGATCTCACCGGTGCGCTCGGCCACGGCGATGGTCATGATAGTGACGATGCCCACCCCGCCCACCAGCAGTGAAATGCCGCCCAGCGCGCCCACCGCGGCAGTGAGGATATCGAGGATGTTGGAGAGGCTGGCGAGCATGTCCGCCTGGGTGGTGAGGGTGAAATCCTCACGCCCGTGGCGGGCGGCCAGCGCCTTGCGGATTTCATCGGCGGCACGCGCGGCGGAGACGTTTTCGGCGTACATCACGTTGATTTCGTTCAGGCCGTCGCGGTTGTACAGCGCCAGCCCGCGCGCGGCGGGAATGTAGGCGATATCGTCGAGATCAACACCGAGAAACTGCCCCTTCGCCTCCATCACGCCGATGATGCGGTAACGCTCGCCGCCGATGCGCAGGCGCTCGCCCAGCGCGTTGCTGCTGCCGAACAGTTCTTCTTTCAGCTTCGCGCCCAGCACGGCGAAGGCGCGCGCATTGGCGGGATCATCCGGCGGCAGGAAACGGCCGCTTTTGACCTTCATCGAATACACCCGGTCCATGTCCGGCCCCGCGCCGTAGATCATGGTGCGGCGCACGCGGCCATTGGCCTGCGCCTCGGAATTGCCGAATACCGCGGGCGTCACGCCGGTGACGAAGGGCGTGCGCAGCAGCGCGGCCGCATCGTCCAGGGTCAGATCGCGCGCGGTCGACGGCAGGCCGGGCGGTCCGCCGCGCGCGCCCTGTATGCCCGGCGTTACCTTGATGAGATTGGTGCCGAACTGGGTGAACTCCTTCAGCACGAACTGGTGCAGCCCCTCGCCGATGGAGGTGAGCAGAATCACCGCCGCGATCCCCACGGCGATGCCCAGCAGCGTCAGGAAGCTGCGCAGGCGGTGCGCGGTCAGCGCGCGCAGGGAAAGCAGCAGGAAATCCGGCCACCTCATGCGCGGCCTCCCAGCGCGCGCACCGGGTCCAGGCGCGCGGCGCGGCGCGCGGGCATGACGCCGAACAGGATCCCGGTGGCGAGCGCCGTGCCCAGCCCGGCGATCACCGCCCAGTCCGGCGGCCACGCCGGCAGCGCCGGATACGCCAGGCGGATGCCCCACGCTCCAAGTTGCCCCAGCAGGAATCCGGCCACCGCGCCCGCGAACGAAAGCAGCACGGCCTCCATCAGAAAGGCGCGGCGGATATCGCCGCCCGTGGCGCCCAGCGCCTTGAGCAGGCCGATTTCGCTGGTGCGCTGGGTCACGGCGACGAGCATCACGTTCATCACCAGCACCCCGGCCACGGCAAGGCTGATCGCGGCAATGCCCGCCACGCCGAAAGTGAGCGCGCCCAGGATGCGGTCGAACGTGCCCAGCACCGCGTCCTGGGTAATCAGCGTTACGTCCAGTTCGCCGTCGTGGCGTGCGCGCAGGATGCCCTCCATCTGCCGCTGCGCGGCTTCGACCGCGCCGCGGTCGCGCGTTTCCACCATGATGCGGAACAGCGTGTTGGTGTTGAACATCGACAGCGCCATCGCCGCCGGAACGACGACCACCTCATCCGCGTTCATGCCCAGCCCGGAACCGGCGGGCGCGGTGACGCCGATCACCCGCAGCCGCGCATCGCCGACGCGGATCATGCGTCCGACCGCGGGTTCGGACCCGAACAGCTCGCGCCGCAGGGTCGCCCCGATCACCGCCACCCCGGCCGCGCGGGAAAAATCCTCCGCTGGCAGAAAGCGCCCCTCGGCCATGCGGTAATGGCGGATACCCACATAATCCGCCGTGGTGCCGACAACAACGGTTTCACGCAGCCTGCCGCCAGCGGCGATTTCCGAGCTGCCCACCACCAGCGGCGCCACGCGCGTCACCAGCGGCGCGCGCAGCAGCGCGGCGGCATCTTCCACCGTCAGGTCACGCGGCGTGTTGGTAATAAAGCTGCCCGCATTGACGCCGCCGGTTTCACTGCGCCCCGGCAGCACAATGACCAGATTCGCCCCCAGCGATGCGAACTGGTCCACCACGTAGCGCCGCGCCCCGTCGCCCAGCGCCGTGAGCACCACCACCGCCGCCACGCCGATCGACATCGCCAGCACCATCAGCGCCGTGCGCAGCGGGTAACCCGTGGCGGCGCGAACGGCGAAGCGGAACGTGTCGGCGGGCGTCATACGGTTTCCGGTCTGGCGCGAACGGCAGGCGTGCCGGAAGAACTAGCGCGCGGCGCTTTCGCGCTTGGACTGAAGCCGGGCGTCGAAACGCTCCCGCACGATCACGAAACGTTCGTGCCGCCCGGCGGAAATCTCGTCCACGCCATCATGCGCCCGCACGTCGAACACCAGCTTTTTCCCCTCGACCGCGACCAGTTCCACCCGCACCGTCACTTCCAGCCCCGGCGGCGTCGCCGCCGAATGGCTCACGTCGATATGCGTGCCCACCGTCTGCTCCAGCGGCCAGTCCAGATGCGGATTGATCGCCTTGATGCACGCCCATTCGAGCAGCCCCACCAGGAATCCCGTGGCGAAAACCTCCGGCATCGCCATGAATTCTTCCGCCTCCGGATAAAGCGCGGGGACGGTTTTGTTTGCGGGAACGACGAAGCGGTGTTCGTACCGGATGCCGGGTTTCAGCGAATCTTTCAAAGCGGTTCTCCTCGGATTGTTTTCAGAACGGATAAAACCCGGATTTTCAGTTTTCCCGGAAAACGGCCGAGGCCGCGATTTTATCGATCGCCGCCTGCGTTTCCCCGCCCGTATCAGCGGGCATGAGCGCCACCATCCGGATATAGCGATCCTTGCCAACAGTCAGATACTGGCGGAAAAGCCTCCCATCCGCAGCCCTGCCCGCCAGCAGGATTCCATCACCGCCCGCGAACCTGACGGATTCCTGTTTTTCGATGCGGGCGTTCTCCAGCCTGTGCGAACCCGCCAGAAGGCGTTTCGCCAGCACATGAGGATCGGCTGTCGTCACGTCGCCCAGCTGCGTTGCAACGACAACGAGCGGCTGCGTACCCTGCGGATCAACATCCAGTTCCCCCGCAGTCAGCAGAACAGAGGAACCAGCCACGGTATTCACGATACGGAACGGCGGCGCGGCCTTGACGGTAAAAGGCAGGGCGGCCAGCTTTTCTTCCCGGGAGGGTTCTCCGCCCAGTCTGACCGAGGCCAGCGCCCGGAAAACCTCTTTCTCGCCAGGCTCCGCATCCTGCGGAGCCTGGACGGTAATCATGACCGTTTTCTCTCCCTGCACGAGCGCAACCCACTTGTTGTGGGTTACCCCCATGGCCTCCTGGGTTCCGCTGACCACCCGCACCGTTCCGGATAATCCTTTAAGCGTCTTCAGGTCCGTTACGGCGATGCCCTTGCTGGCGAATTTTTTACGCGCCGACCCGACGTCCGAAAAGAGCGCGGAACGTATTTCTTCGTAAGCCTGCGCAGGCATTTCCACGATCAGGATGCTGGCCATCTCCTCCTGGTTTTCAAACCCTGAAAACGCCGATGCAGGCGTAAAGTTTTCAGGAGGAACCATGGTGACGGAAGTTCCCGGAACCGGTTGCGCATCCTGCGCCCACGCGCTGCCGCACAGCAGGGAAAAGGCCAGCAGAAAAGCGAACCCGGCCAGCCCTGGACGATAGCGGCTCATTGCGGAATGAATCATTGACATGCCTCCTGAAAAGATCCGGAACATCCGGGCAGCGCCCGTCAGACAGAACCACGGTACAAAAAATTTTCCGGGCCTGAAAAGCCTTTTGCCCGGAAAACTCCCGCGCACAGCGCGCTACTTCCTCACATCCTGCTTCAGCATCCCGTCCTCCATCAGCAGCCGCCTGCGCGCGCGCGCGCCCAGGGCGGGATCGTGGGTGACGACGATCAGCGTTGTTCCGGCGGCGTTGAGGGCTTCGAGCAGGTCGGTGACTTCCTGGCCGGTGGCGCGATCGAGGTTGCCGGTGGGTTCGTCGGCGAGCAGCATGGCCGGGCGCATGATGGTGGCGCGGGCGATGGCGACGCGCTGGCGCTGGCCGCCGGAGAGCTCGTCGGGGCGGTGTCCGGCGCGGGTATCGAGGCCGAATTCCTTCAGTGCCTGGGCGACGCGGGCGTTGCGCTCGGCGGCGGGGATGCCGGCAAGCGTGAGCGGCAGGGCGATGTTTTCCGCCGCGCTCAGGCGGGGCACGAGGTGGAAGCTCTGGAACACGAAGCCGATGCGGTTGCGCCGCACGGCGGCCTGTTCGTCGGCGGAAAGCCGGGTGGTGTCGCGCCCTTCGAGGCGGTAAACCCCGGCATTGGGGCGATCGAGCAGGCCGAGCAGGTTGAGCAGCGTGGATTTGCCCGAACCGGACGGCCCCATGATGGCGATGTATTCGCCCGCCTCGATGGTGACGCTGACCGCGCGCAGGGCGTGAACCTGGCTGTCGCCCAGGGTAAAAATACGTTCGATGCCGTCGAGTTCGATCTGCGCCATGGGCGGCGTCAGCGCGGAGTTGCGGTTTCAGCGACGGCGCGGACGCCGGGTTTGACCCCTTCGCGCTCCAGCGAGGTGACGATGCGCTCGCCAGCAGTCAGCCCATCGGTAATTTCGGTGTATTCCCAGTTGGCCACGCCGGTTTTCACCGCGCGCTCCACAAGCACCCCATCGGCTCCGAAAACGAGCACGCGATTGCCCTCGCGCAGCGCGCTGGTGGGAATGCGCAGAACGTCGGCGCGGCTTTCGAGCACGATTTCCACATCCACGCTGTAACCGACGAGCAGGCCCCTGGCTTCGTCCTGGCGCTCGAAATCAACATCCACCTCAACGGTGCGCGCCTGCTTTTCCACCGCCGTGATGTAGGGGGCGATGCGTTTGACGCGGCCCGCGTAGGCCTTGTCCGGCAGCGCGTCGAGCTTGATGCGCACGGGCTGCCCGGGCTGGATTTTTGGGGCGTCGACCTCGTCCATCGGCGCCTTGACGTACAGACAGGAATCGTCGATGAGGTCCACGGCGGGCGGCATCGGCACGCCCGGCGGCGAGGGGGTGGAGTATTCGCCCAGTTCGCCGGTGATTTTCGCGACCGTGCCTGCAAAAGGGGCGATTAGCACGGTGCGCTGGCGGTCTGCCAGGGTGGCGTCGATCTGGGCGCGCGCCGTGGCGGCGTCGGCGTGGGCGCTGTTGCAGGCGGCGCGCAGCGCGCGGGCCTCAAAGCGGACTTTTTCCTCGGCGCTGGCGGACACGAAGCCGCGCTTGACCAGTTCGGCCTGGCGCGCGGCCTCGTGGTCGGCGTTATCGGCCAGCGCGCAGGACTGCTGCGCGCGCCGGGCGGCGGCGTCGAGCTGGGCGCGGTTGACGGCGAGGCGGGCTTCGAGGTCTTCGTTCCACAGCTTCATCAGCACCTGCCCGGGCTGGACGCGGTCGCCCTCCTTGACGCCGAGAAAGTCGATGCGCCCGCCGATGATGGTGGACATTTTGGTGCGCTGGCACGCTTCGATTTCGCCCGCGCGCGTGTTCGACAGCGTGGCCTCAACCGTGCCGCGCGCGACTTCATGCACGGCCACCGCCAGCGGTCTGGGGCGCGTCATCCACCAGCCCGCGGCAGCGAGAACGACGAGCGCAAGAAGAAAAACGGCGAGGCGGCGGAGTATTTTCATTCGCTGGCAGCCCGTGTGCGTGGGGTGCGGGCCTGCCCGGCCTGTTTATTTCGCATCCGCCCTGCCGCCCGCTTTCGCCCACGAATCCTTCAGCGCCACCGTGCGGTTGAACACCGGCGCGCCGTCCGCGGAATCGACGCGGTCGGCGATGAAATAGCCGTGGCGCTCGAACTGGAAGCGCTCCTCCGCACGCGCCTCTTTCAGCGAAGGTTCAAGACAGGCGGTAATGACGCGGATGGAATCCGGATTGATGTCGTCAAGGAAGTCGCGCTCGGCGTCCGCCGCATCGCCTTCACGGCGCTGTCCAGGATAGGGATGGGCGAACAGGCGGTCATACAGGCGCACTTCAGCGCGACAGGCGTGCGCGGCGCTGACCCAGTGCAGGTTGCCCTTGACCTTGTAGCTGTCCGCGCCCGGCGTGCCGGATTTTGAATCTGGCAGGTATTCGGCGAGCACGGCGGTAACGTTGCCCGCCGCATCCTTCTCGCAGCCGGTGCAGCGCACCACATAGCCGTAACGCAGACGCACCAGGTTGCCGGGGTAGAGGCGGTGAAAACCCTTCGCCGGCTGCTCCTGGAAGTCCTCGCGTTCGATCCACAGTTCGCGCCCGAACGGCATGTCGCGCCTGCCCAGCTCGGGTCTGAGCGGATGGTTGGGCGCCTGGCACAGTTCGGAAGCGCCTTCGGCATAGTTGGTCAGCACCAGCCTGAGCGGGTCGAGCACGGCGACGCGGCGCGGCGCGGTTTCGTTCAGATG
This sequence comes from Rhodocyclaceae bacterium, assembly GCA_031555955.1. Lineage (GTDB taxonomy): Bacteria > Pseudomonadota > Gammaproteobacteria > Burkholderiales > Rhodocyclaceae > Azoarcus. The sequence continues at coordinate 7,977 of JAVBTY010000068.1, forward strand.
TTCGCGCATGCATTCTTCGAGCACGCTGATGTCGATCCACGAATCCGCTTTTGAAACGCCGATGCGTTCGGCGAAGCGGTGGAAGCCCTCGGCGGTGAAGCCGCGCCGACGCGCGCCGATGAGCGTGGGCAGGCGCGGATCGTCCCAGCCCTTTACGTGGCCCTCGTCCACCAGCCGGATGAGCTTGCGCTTGGACAGCACGACATAGCTCAGGTTAAGGCGCGCGAATTCGATCTGCTGCGGCAGCGGGCGCGGGAAATGACCGGCCCCGGCGAGCGCGTCGAGCAGCCAGTCGTAGAACGGGCGCTGGTCTTCGAATTCGAGCGTGCAGACCGAATGGGTGATGTTTTCGATCGCATCCTCGATCGGGTGCGCGAAGGTGTACATCGGGTAGATGTTCCACGCATCGCCCATGCGGTGGTGGGTCGCCTTGCGGATACGGTAGATCGCCGGATCGCGCAGGTTGATGTTGGGATGCGCCATGTCGATCTTCGCCCGCAGCACGTACGCACCGTCGGGGAATTCGCCCGCGCGCATGCGGGTAAACAGATCGAGGCTTTCCGCCGCGGGGCGGTCGCGCCAGGGGCTGTTTTGGCCCGGCTCGGTCAGCGTGCCGCGCAACGCGCGCATCTCCTCGGCGGAAAGCGCATCGACATACGCCTTGCCCGCCTGGATCAGGCTTTGCGCGCACTGGTACATGGTTTCGAAATAGTCCGAGGCGTAGTACAGATGTTTGCCCCAGTCGAAACCGAGCCATTTCACCGCCTCGACGATCGAATCGGCATATTCCTGCTCTTCTTTCTCCGGGTTGGTATCGTCGAAACGCAGATGGCACACGCCGCCGTAGCTCGCGGCCAGGCCGAAGTTGAGGCAGACCGACTTCGCGTGGCCGTAGTGCAGGTAGCCGTTCGGTTCCGGCGGGAAACGGGTTTCCACCCGTCCGCCCCACTTGCCGCTGCGGTTGTCCTCATCGATGAGGTTGCGGATGAAATTGCCCGGCGCGGCGGCGCCATCCTGTCTGTCGGTCGGAGAAGTCATCTGGCCGGAAAATGTAAAAGGAGCCTCGCGGCTCCGGGTTGCGGATGCCGCGATTGTAGCCGATCCCCCCCGGCGGCCGGGCCCTGGCGCTGCCGCGGCAAAGCTGGCGGGCGCAACCGGCGGGTAAACGTAAAAGAGGCGGAAACCTGCGTTCCCGCCCCTGTCTCACGCGGAACCGCCCGCGTCAGTCGCTGTTGAATACGCCCAGCAGGTGCAGCAGGCTGGTGAAAAGATTGTAGATGGACACGTACAGCGTCACCGTGGCCATGATGTAGTTGGTTTCGCCGCCGTGGATGATGTTGCTGGTCTCATACAGGATCAGCCCCGACATCAGCAGCACGAACATGGCCGACACCGCCAGCGACAGGCCGTGCATGTCGAAAAACACCGCGCCCAGCCCGGCAAGGAAGGCCACCAGGATGCCGACGGCGAGGAAACCGCCCATGAAGGAGAAATCCTTGCGCGTCGTCAGCGCGTAGCCGGAAAGGCCGAGAAAGATCGCGGCCGTGCCGCCCATGGCCTGCATCACCACCCGCCCGCCATTGGGCAGCGCCAGGTAATGCGAAAGAATCGGACCCAGCGTATAGCCGAGAAAACCGGTGAGCGCGAAAACGAATACAACGCCCAGCCCGCTATTGCGGAATTTCGTGGTCAGGAACAGCAGCCCAAAATAGCCCACCAGGGTCAGGACCAGCCCCGGATGCGGCAGCCTGAACGCCATGGCCGCGCCCGCGACCACCGCCGAGAAGGCCAGCGTCAGCGACAGCAGCATGTAGGTGTTGCGGATAACCCGGTTCGTCGATACGACGGCAGTTCCGCTGCGGGCCATCGGATTTGCGATGCGGTCTTCCATGGATAACTGTCTCCAGAGTATGAACGTGCGGCGCACAGTGTATATCGGCTGCCGGATAATGTCCCTCCGGACTTTCCCTGCCCGGAACAGGGCATTCACTCCGGCTGGCTGTCCGCCGCGATGACAGAAGAATCCGTCTCGCCGGGCAGGCGGACGGCCAGTATCTTGTCGATGCGCTTGCCGTCCATGTCGACCACTTCCAGCTTCCACCGTTCCCATTCGACGACATCTCCGGTGCGCGGCAGACGCCCGAGCAGCCACAGCACCAGGCCGGAAAGCGTGTGGTAGCGGCCTTTTTCCTCTTCCGGCACGGTTTTCAGCTTCAGCCGGTCCTTCAGCTCGGGCAGCGGGATCAGCCCGTCAAGCAGCCAGGTGCCATCCTCGCGTTCGACCGCCCACGCATCGTCCAGATCGTGCGACACGAATTCGCCCGTCACGGCTTCGAGCACGTCCTGCAGCGTCACGAGGCCGAGCACCTCGCCGTATTCGTCGATGACAAACATCATGTGCGCGCCCGTGGTGCGAAACTGGCCGAGCAGTTCCATGCCGGTGAGCGACTCGGGCACGTAGATGGGGGGCTGCAGCTGCGTGGTCAGATCGATCGCGCCGCCGCGCAGCGACTGGTTGAACAGCTGCTTGGCCGCGATCACCCCGGCAATGTCGTCGAGACCGCCGCGGCACACGGGGAAGCGGGAATGCTCGGAATCGGCCACCCGCGCAAGGTTGGTTTCCAGCGGCAGGTTCAGGTCCAGCCACAGGATGTCGGCGCGCGGGGCCATCAGCGAACCAATCTGGCGGTCGTCCAGCCGGAACACGTTACGCACCATCTCGTGTTCCTGCTTTTCGATCACGCCCGCCTCGGAACCCTCTTCAAGCATGGCGTGAATTTCTTCCTCGGTCACGCTCGGCGCGCCGACATCGCGTTTGCCAAGCAGGCGCAGCAGGGTGTTGGTCGAAAGCGACAGCAGCAGGACGAACGGGCGCGAAGCGGCGGCGAGCGTACTCATCGGCCGCGCCACCATCCGGGCAATGCCCTCGGGGTTGATCTGCCCGATCCGTTTCGGCACCAGCTCGCCGATGACGATGGATACGTAGGTGATCACCACCACCACCAGCACGGTCGCGCCAATTTCGCATGCGCGCTGGGGCAGGCCCATTCCCTGCAGCCACTGCGCCAGCGGCGCGGCCAGCGCCGCCTCGCCCACGATGCCGTTGAGGATGCCGATCGAGGTGATGCCAATCTGGATCGTGGACAGAAAGTGCGTCGGGTTTTCACCCAGTTTCACCGCCACGGCCGCCCCGCTGTCGCCATCCTCCGCCAGCTTTGCAAGCCGGGCGCGGCGGGCGGTCACGAGCGCGATTTCCGACATCGCGAACACCCCGTTGAGCAGGATGAGGGCGACAAGAAACACAGTTTCCATTTTCGGTTATCCGGGAACGTAGGGGATCAGCAGGTACGGCGCGCGCCGCGGCAAAGCGGGCCGCGCGGAGCGGATCTGGCGGGAAGAGAAGAAAGGAGAGGAGACGCCGCCGGAGGGAAAACCACCGGCATTCCGCCCTCTGCACGGAGATTCCGGCAGCGGCATCCGGAGAAACCGGAAACCGCCCGCGCCCGGGCGGCTGCGGGCCATTGCGCGGACGGGACCATGATTGATGGCGCTGGCGGCCACGCTGATGGCGAACTTCGACTGCCCATGTGACGGGGTGCGAAAGCCCCCGCTTCTCCTTCGGTCGTTCAAGGTGATCGCATCATGCCGCATATGCGTCCGGCTGTCACGAACCCCGTGGGGAGAAACAGCCACGGTACAATGCCGGTCTTTCATACTGGAAAAGGGTCGATGAAAACCACCTTTCTGGATTTCGAACGCCCGGTGGCCGAGCTCGAAGAAAAGATCGAACGGCTGCGTTTTGCGCAGGAAGACTCCGCGGTCGACATTTCCGAGGAAATCAGCCGGCTCGAAGCAAAAAGCCTGGCGCTGACGAAAGATCTCTACAGCAAGCTCACGCCGTGGCAGATCGCCCAGGTGGCGCGCCACCCGCAGCGTCCCTATACCCTGGACTATGTGCAGCACATGTTCACGGATTTCGAGGAGCTGCACGGCGACCGCGCCTATGCCGACGACAGGGCGATCGTGGGCGGGCTGGCGCGCTTCAACGGCCAGAGCTGCGTCGTCATCGGCCACCAGAAAGGCCGCGACACCAGGGAAAAAATCGCGCGCAACTTCGGCATGCCCCGCCCGGAGGGCTACCGCAAGGCGCTGCGGCTGATGCGGCTGGCGGAAAAATTCGGCCTGCCGGTATTCACGTTCGTTGACACACCCGGCGCCTACCCCGGCATCGGCGCGGAAGAGCGCGGCCAGTCCGAAGCCATCGGACACAACCTTTACGCCATGGCCGAGCTGAAAGTACCGCTGATCTGCACCATTGTCGGCGAAGGCGGCTCCGGCGGCGCGCTCGCCATCGCCGTCGGCGACCAGCTGCTGATGCTGCAGTATTCGACCTACTCGGTCATCTCGCCCGAAGGCTGCGCCTCAATCCTGTGGAAAAGCGCGGACAAGGCCCCCGAAGCCGCCGAAACCATGGGCATCACCGCCGCGCGGCTGAAATCGCTCGGCCTGATCGACAAAATCGTCAACGAACCGGCGGGCGGCGCCCACCGCGACCACCGCGCCATGGCCCAGAGCCTGAAGCGCGCGCTCGCCGACGCCCTGCGCCAGGTCGATTCACTGCCCCCGGCCGAACTGATCGCGCAGCGGCTGGAACGGCTGATGAGCTATGGCCGCTTCAAGGAACAGCGGGCCGCCTGAGCCTGCGCCGCCAGACGCTCCCGGCCGGGAAACGCTGGCGGAAACCGTTGCCGCCGCCCTCGGCGCGGCAGGCATCGGCAGGCACAGTCGGCTGTGCTGCGCGCTTTCGGGCGGCGTCGACTCCGTCGTGCTGCTCGACCTGCTGCGCTGGCTGCAGCCGCGCTTCGGCTATACGCTCACCGCCGCGCACGTCCATCACGGGCTGAGTCCAAACGCGGATGCCTGGCAGATATTCTGCGAAACGCTGTGCGCGCGCGCGGATGTGCCCTTGCACGTGTTCCGCGTCACCGTCCCCCCCGATGATCCGGAAGGGCTGGAAGCCGCCGCCCGGCGCGAGCGCCACCACGCGCTGGCGCAAATCGAAAGCGACTGGCTGGTGTTCGGCCACCATCAGGACGATCAGGCCGAAACCCTGCTGTTCCGTCTGTTGCGCGGCGCAGGGCTGCGCGGCGCGGGCGCGATGGCGGCGCGGCGCGGCCGGCTGCTGCGCCCGCTGCTTGAGGCCCGGCGCGCGGCCATCACCGCCCATGCGCAGACCCATGGCCTGAGCTGGATCGAGGACGAAAGCAACGCCGACTGCCGCCATACGCGCAACCACGTGCGCCACAACATCCTGCCGGTGATCGAAACCGCCTTCCCCGCCGCCGTGCCCGCCCTGGCGCGGGCCGCCGCGCATTTCCGCGAGGCGGACGGGCTGCTCCACGACCTGGCCGCACTCGACGAACGCGCCTGCGGCGGCGCGGCGCTTTCCCGCAGCGCCCTGCTGGCGCTGGGCGACGCGCGCATCGCCAACCTGCTGCGCTGGCAGTCGCGCCGCCTTGACGCACCCGCCCCGTCACAGGCGCGGCTGCGGGAAGCCGTGCGGCAGCTACGTACCGCCGCTGCGGAGCATCCGCTGCATCTGCCGCTCGGCGCGCTGGCCTGCTGCGTATACCGGGACAGGGTATGGCTCGCGCGCCCCGCCGCAGCGCCCGCACCGGAACCCGTACCGTGGCGGGGCGAGGCGCTGCTGCCGTGGGCGGGCGGACTGGTCCGCTTCGCCCCGGTAACCGGGGCCGGGCTGGACCGCGAGCGCCTCATCCGCGCAAACGAGGTTTGCCTGAGCGCGCGCGCGCCGGGCCTGCGCTTGCGTCTGGACGCCCGGCGGCCGGAACGCAGCTTCAAAAACCTGTGCCAGGAGGCCGGCATTCCCGCATGGCTGCGCGACAGCCTGCCCGTGCTGCGGGTGGATGGCGAGGCGGCCTGGATCGGCGGCATCGGCGCAGCCGCAGCATTCGCCTGCGCGCCCGGCGCGCCCGGCATCGAACCCTGCTGGCAAGCGCGGGACGGCTGCATACAATACTGAATTTTCCCGCCCAGCCCCTGCTGGCGCACATCCTTTCCTGCCAGGAGTTCCGGACATGCCCAGATTCGCCGCCAACCTCTCCCTGCTGTTCAGTGAAACGGATTTCCCCGCGCGCTTTGCTGCCGCGAAGGCAGCGGGTTTCGATGCGGTGGAATGCCAGTTTCCCTATGCCTGGCCGTCCGCGCAGCTTGCCGAGGCGCTGCAGCGCAACAGCCTCGCCATGGTGCTGCACAACCTGCCCGCGGGCGACTGGGCGGCGGGGGAACGCGGCATTGCCTGTCTCCCGGAGCGCACCGGCGAATTCCAGGACGGCGTGGGCCAGGCGATCGACTACGCCCGGGCGCTCGGCTGCAAGCAGCTGAACTGCCTCGCCGGAATTGCGCCCGCCGACGCGGACGAAGACGAACTGTTCGACACCTTCGTCACCAATCTGCGCTTCGCCGCGAAGAAACTCGCCGAAGCGGACATCCGCCTGCTGATCGAGCCGGTCAACCGCCACGACATCCCCAGGTTTTATCTGCACCGCAGCGACCAGGCGATGCGCCTCATCAGCACGGCCGGTTCAGATAACCTCTACCTGCAGTACGACCTCTATCACGCCCAGCGCAGCGAGGGCGAACTGGCGGGCACCATCGTCCGCTGCCTGCCGCACATCGGCCACATGCAGCTGGCGGATAACCCCGGCCGCCACGAACCGGGAACGGGCGAGATCAATTTCCCCTTCCTGTTCGCGCACATCGACCGCCTCGGCTACGACGGCTGGATCGGCTGCGAATACCTTCCGGCGGGCAATACCGCCGCCGGGCTGGGCTGGCTCACGGCGGCGCGGCGGCGCTGAAGCGGCGGGGCTCAGCCCGCCCCGGCGAGCAGTCCGTCTTCCAGCCGCAGGGTGCGCTGCGCCCGGCGCGCAAGCGCCTCATCGTGGGTGACGATGATGAAGCTCGTGGCGTGGCGCTGGTTGAGCGACAGCATGAGGTCGAACACCGCCTCCGCGGTGCGGCGATCGAGATTGCCGGTGGGCTCGTCGGCCAGCACGCACGCGGGCTGCGTCACCAGCGCGCGGGCGATGGCGGCGCGCTGGCGTTCGCCGCCGGAAAGTTCGCCCGGCGTGTGGTCGAGGCGGTGCCCCAGCCCCACCTCGCGCAGCATCGCTTCGGCGCGGGCGTTGGCCTCGTCGCGCGGCATGCGGCGGATGTAGAGCGGCATGGCGACGTTTTCGAGCGCGTCGAATTCGGGCAGCAGGTGATGAAACTGGTATACAAAGCCGAGCGCGCCGTTGCGCGCGCGCCCGCGCGCGGTTTCCGGCATGCGGGAAAGATCCGCGCCCATCAGGCGCACCTGGCCCGCGCCGGGCGCATCCAGCCCGCCGAGCAGGTGCAGCAGCGTGCTTTTTCCGGAACCGGAAGCGCCAACAATCGCCAGCCGCTCGCCGCGCGCCACCGACAGCGTCACGCCGCGCAGCACCCGCACCGCATCGCTGCCTTCGCGGAAACTTTTTTCCAGCCCTTCGCAGGCGAGCACTTCACCGCCGCCAGTCCCATGCCCGTTCGTTTCATTCATAACGCAGCGCCTCCGCCGGGTTGATTCTGGCCGCCCGCCAGCTTGGATACAGCGTGGCGAGCAGCGTCAGCACGAAGGACACGGTGACGATGCCGATCACATCGGCGGGCAGCACTTTCGAGGGCATTTCGCTGATGAAGTAGATTTCCTTGTTCCACAGGGTCGCGCCGGTCAGCGTCTCCAGCGCAGGAATCACCACATCCAGATTACCGGCGACGAGCAGGCCAAGCGCCACGCCCGCGCCCAGCCCGACGATGCCGATGAGCGAGCCCTGCAGCACGAAGATCGACATGATCGACGCCGGGCTCGCCCCCAGCGTGCGCAGGATGGCGATATCGGCGTATTTTTCCTGCACCGCCATCACCAGCGTGGACACGATGTTGAACGCGGCCACGCCCACGATCAGGAACAGGATCAGCGTCATCATGGTTTTTTCCAGCGCCACCGCGCGGAAGAAGTTAGCGTGGCTGCGCGTCCAGTCGGACACCATTGCGCCCGGCGCATCGACCATCCCGGCCAGCTCGCGCGCCACGCGTGGCGCGGCGAAGAGATCGTCCAGCTTCAGGCGCACGCCGCTCACGCCGTCGCCCATGCGGTACAGCGCCTGCGCATCGGCCAGATGGATCAACGCGAGGCCGGAGTCGTATTCGTACATGCCGGAATCGAAAATGCCCACCACCTCGAACTGCTTCACCCGCGGCAGCACCGCCGCCGGGGTCACCAGTCCCTGCGGCGCGAGCAGCGTCACCTTGTCGCCCGGATGCGCGCGCAGCGCGATCGCCAGATCGCGCCCGAGGATGATGCCGAAACCGCCCGCGCGCAGCGCATCGAGGCGGCCCGCCTTCATGTGGCGGGCGAAATCCGCCACCTTGTCTTCCTCCGCCGGGATCACGCCGCGCACCATCGTGCCGCGCACCGCATCGCCGAGCGCAAGCATGCCCTGCTCCTGGATGTAGGGCGCGGCGGCGCGCACGGAGGGATGCCGCGCGGCATCCCCGGCCACACGCTGCCACGACGGCAGCCCGCCATCCATGCCCTGCACCACAACATGCGAAGCCACGCCGAGAATGCGCGTGCGCAGCTCTTCCTGGAAACCGTTCATTACCGACAGGACGACAATGAGCGCCATCACGCCCAGCGCAATGCCCAGGATGGAAACCAGGGAGATGAAGGAGATGAAGCGGTTGCGCCCCTGGGCGCGCTTGCGCGAGCGGGTGTAGCGCAGACCGACGAGAAATTCGTAATGCATTCGGCTCCCTGTGCGGCAGGCGGAAAGGGGTGGAAAAACGGGTGGGAAGACAGGTAGAAGAAACGGATGGAAGAATGCGGCGGCTGGCGGGAAGGCCTAGCCGCGCCCCGGTGTTTTTCTGGGCGGGCCGCCCGGGCGCTTCACGCCGCCGCCGCCGCAGCGTTTCTCCCCGCACGATCCCTTGCCGCCGCTCCCCTTGCCGCGCGGCGCGGGCGCGGCTCTGGCGCCAGCGGCGGGCGGCGGCTGGCAGCGCGGCACGAGGCAGCCGGGCGCACCGCCGATGAGATCGGCGCGGCCCATGTCCGTGAGCGCCTCGCGCAGCAGCGGCCAGTTCTCCGGATCGTGCCAGCGCAGGAAGGCCTTGTGCAGGCGGCGGCTGCGCCCGGCGCGGGCGGTTTCGACCGTTTCGGAATCCGCCGTCACCTTTTTCAGCGGGTTCTTGCGCGAG
>JAVBTY010000088.1:0-5257 GCA_031555955.1 Rhodocyclaceae bacterium
AGGGATTCACGAAACCGCCGGAAGCGCCGTCGATATGCATCGGGATGTTGATGCCGGTGCGGGCCTCGTAGGCATCCAGCCAGTCGTGGATTTCCTGGATTTCGTCGTCCTCGCCGGTGAAGGTCTGGCCGGCGATCGCCACGACCGCGATGGTGTTCTCGTCCACGTACTTGTCGAGCTCTTCGGCGGTCAGCCGGTAGTTGCCGGGCTTCAACGGCACGATGCGCGGTTCGACGTCGAAATAGCGCAGGAATTTTTTCCAGACGATCTGTACGTTGCCGCCCGTCACCATGTTCGGTCGGCTCGCATCCTTGCCCGCCGCCTGCCTGGCCTGGCGCCAGTTCCACTTGTGCGCGAGGCCGGCGAGCATGCAAGCCTCGGAGGAGCCGACGGTCGCCGTGCCGTACGGCTCGGCATCCTTGGGACCGTTCCACAGGCGATGCAGCCAACGCACCATGCGCCCTTCCATCGCGAAGAGCTGCGGGTACATGTCGTGGTCGATATAATTTTTAAGAATGTGCTCCCGCGCGACTTCGCCAGCTTCTGGTTCGAAAAACGTCGTCACGAAGGAGGAGAGATTGAGCATCGGATTCGCGTCGGTCCAGGCCTCGCTATTGACGATGGCTTTGGCGGCGCGCGGTGTCATTCCTTCCTTCGGAAATTCCGTTTCAGAAATATCGGTGTTGAACTGGTCGTAGGGAGTTGTTTTGTCGGTAGCGGCAGGCATGGCGTTCTCCAGGAAAGGAAAGACACAGAACGCTTCCGCACCGGGCACGTTGGCACTATTCAGGATTGTGGTGTGCGGGGACGAAAACGCATGCCGGATAGACAGGACCGGAGAGGGATGTTTGCGGGCGGATTACCCGAAACGGGAAGGGCCGCGAGTCAGGAATGCGGGGATACAGGAATCCCCCTGGGCAGGGATCCCGGGGTGGGGGCAAGGGCTGCCTGCGTCCGTATGGGCTGGAGCGCGAGAGAGGCTGCCGGGACGTATTCCGCAGCCGGGAAGCGTTTCCGGGGCCGCGCCCGCTGCCGCTCCGCCGGGGGGGGCGGGGCGGCGAGAGTGGAAGCGCCTCAGCCCGCGGCGCGTTCTTCCAGCGCGGCGATGGCGGGCAGGGTTTTGCCTTCGAGAAATTCAAGGAAGGCGCCGCCGCCGGTGGAGATGTAGCCCACGTCGCCCGCGATCTCGAATTTCGCGATCGCGGCGAGGGTGTCGCCGCCGCCCGCGATGGTGAACGCTTCCGAGTGGGCAATGGCGGAGGCCATCATCTTGGTGCCGCCCGCGAACTGGGCGTGCTCGAAAACGCCGACCGGGCCGTTCCAGACGCTGGTGCCCGCGTGGGCAATGATGTCGGCCAGCCGCACCATGGTCTTCGGGCCGAAATCGAGAATGCGGTCGTGCTGGCCGACCTCGCTCACCGGAATGCGGTTGGCGCGGGCCAGCGCGGAGACCTCATCCGCAACGACGACGTCGACTGGCAGCGGCACTTCCGCGCCGCGTGCTTTCATGATGTCCATCACCTGCTGCGCCTCGCGCACCATTTCCGGTTCGGCCAGCGATTCGCCGATACGGTGGCCCGCGGCGAGCAGGAAGGTATTGGCGATGCCGCCGCCGACGATGAGCTGGTCCACCTTTTCCGCCAGCGTCTTGAGGATGGTGAGCTTGGTCGAAACCTTCGCCCCGCCGACGATGGCGACCAGCGGTCGCGCCGGTGCGTGCAGCGCCCTGGAGAGCGCGCCGATCTCCGCGCCCATGAGCATGCCCGCGCAGGCTGTCGGGGCGAAGCGGGCGATGCCGTGCGTGGTGGCTTCGGAGCGGTGGGCGGTGCCGAAAGCATCATTCACATAAACATCGCACAGCGCGGCCATTTTCTTCGCCAGCTCTTCGTTATCCTTTTTCTCGCCCTTGTTGCAACGGCAGTTTTCCAGCAGCACGACCTGGCCGGGGGTGACGGTGAAACCGCCATCCACCCAGTCCTGGATCAGCTTGACCGGGCGGTGCAGCAGCTGGCCCAGGCGCACCGCGACGGGCGCGAGCGTGTCGTCCGGGCCGACTTCGCCTTCGACCGGGCGGCCGAGGTGGGACGTGACCATGACCGCCGCGCCGTTGTCGAGGCAGTACTGGATCGACGGGATGGAGGCGCGGATACGGGTGTCCTCGGTGATGTTGCCCGCTTCGTCCTGCGGCACATTGAGGTCGGCGCGGATGAAAACTTTTTTGCCGCGCACGTCGAGATCGGTGAGCTTGAGTACGTTCATTCCTGGGCTCCTGCGGTTTATGGATGCGGTTTTATTCGGTGGCCCGCCAGCGCGCGCGCCAGTGGCGCGCCACGTCGACCATGCGGTTGGCGAAGCCCCATTCGTTGTCGAACCAGATGAAAAGATTGGCCAGACGCGCACCGCCGGTGCGCGTCTGGGTGCCGTCGACGATGGCCGAGAAGGCTTCGTGATTGAAATCGATCGAGGCGCGCGCTTCGTCCGCGTAAGCCAGCAGACCGGCGTACGGGCCCGCGGCCGCTTCGCACAGCAGGGCGTTGAGCGTGGCGGCGGTTACGTCGCTGTGCAGCGCAAGCGTGAGGTCGATGGCTGAAACATTGGTGGTTGGCACCCGCATCGCCCGGGCGAGAACGCGCCCGGAAAGGTGGGGCAGCAGGCGTTCGACGCCGCGCGCGAGCCCGGTGGAAACCGGGATGATGGACTGCATCGCCGAGCGTGTGCGGCGCAGGTCGGCATGGTGGTAGCCGTCGATCAGCGGCTGGTCGTTCATCACTGAGTGGATGGTGGTGAGCAGGGCGTGTTCGATGCCGAAGGCGCGCTCGATCAGGTCGAGCACCGGAACGGCGGCATTGGTGGTGCATGAGGCGTTGGAAACGATACGTTCATCGCCGTGCAACCGCTCGTGGTTGACGCCGTAAACAATGGTGGCGTCGACATCCTCGGCGCTGTTGGCGGGGTGCGACAGCAGCAGGCGCGGGCAGCCCGCGTCGATGAAGCGTTGCAGACCGGTGCGGTCGGCGTAGTGGCCGGAGCATTCCACGACAAGATCGATGCCGTGTGCGGCCCAGCCGACCGTCTCGGGCGTGGAGGCGTGGCTGACGCTGATTGCTTCGCCGTCGATGAGCAGTTTTCCGTCGGCGACATCAACGCGGCCGGGGAAGCGGCCGTGGGTCGAATCGAAACGGGTCAGATAGGCGATGCTGGAAAGTTCAGCCGGTTCGTTGATGGCGACGACGCGGAATTCGTCGCGCCACGGCGATTCGTACAGCGCGCGCAGAAAGCCGCGGCCGATGCGGCCGTAGCCGTTGATGGCGAGGCGCAGGGGCATGGTCTGGGAGTCCGGCGCGGGTGGTCGTTGATCGGGCGTTATACGGGTATCGCATGCCGCCGCCGGGCGGGTTGCATCCGGCGGCGGGGTACGGAGGTTACTTCGCGCGGGCAAAGGCCCTGGCGGCGTCGAGCATGCGGCAGGAATAGCCCCACTCGTTGTCGTACCAGGCCAGCACTTTCACCAGGTTGCCGTCGATGACGCGCGTCTGGGTGGCGTCGAAGATCGACGAGTGCGGATCGTGGTTAAAGTCCATCGACACCAGCGGGTCTTCGTTCACTGCCAGGATGCCTTTGAGCGCGCCCCTGGAGGCGGTTTTCATCAGCGCGTTGATTTCGTCTTTCGAGGTGGCGCGCGCGGCGGTGAAGGTGAGGTCTACCAGCGAGACGTTCATCGTGGGCACGCGCAGGGCGAAGCCGTCGACCCGGCCCTTGAGCGCGGGCAGCACCAGGCCGACCGCGGCGGCGGCGCCGGTTTTGGTCGGGATGATGTTCTGCGCGGCGGCGCGGGCGCGGCGCAGGTCCTTGTGGCGCACGTCCACCAGCACCTGGTCGTTGGTGTAGGCGTGGATGGTGGTCATCAGGCCCTGTTCGATGCCGATTTCATCCTGCAGCACCTTGGCGACCGGGGCGAGGCAGTTGGTGGTGCACGAGGCGTTGGAAACCACCGTCATGCCGCTGTCCAGGATTTCGTGGTTAACGCCATAGACGATGGTGGCGTCCACATCGTCGCCGCCCGGGGCGGAGATCAGCACCTTGTTCGCGCCCTGTTCCAGCAGCACCTGCGCCTTGGCCTTGGAGGTGTAGGCGCCGGTGCATTCGAGCAGCACATCGACGTTATGCCGCGTCCAGTCGATTTCTTTCGGATTCTTGGTCGAATAGAACGGAATGCGGTCGCCGCCGACGATGATCAGGTTGTCGCCTTCGGTTTCCACCGGAGTGGCGAAGCGGCCGTGCGTGGTGTCGTAGCGGGTCAGGTGCGCGTTGGTCTTGAGGTCGCCCGAGGCGTTGATGGCGACGATCTCGAATTCGTCGCGCAGACCCAGCTCGTAGAGGGCGCGCAGGGTGCAGCGGCCGATGCGGCCGTAACCGTTGATGGCAATCTTGATCGTCATGGCAGGGAGTCTCCTTGCAGGCTGCGGGATCAGGGAATAATCGGTAAAGGTTACAGGATGGATTTCACGGCGGCGGCGACGGTCTCCGCGGTGAGACCGAAATACTTGAACAGTTCGCCCGCGGGGGCCGATTCGCCGAAGCGGTCGATGCCAACCACTGCGCCCTCCAGCCCTACGTATTTGCGCCAGCCATCGGTTACGCCAGCCTCCACCGCCACGCGCGGCACGCCCGGCGGCAGCACGGTGGCGCGCCAGGCCGCATCCTGGCGGTCGAAGACATTGGTGCTGGGCATCGACACCACGCGCACGGCGATGCCGTCGGCGGCGAGCGCGCGCTGCGCCGCCAGCGCCAGGGCGACCTCGGAGCCGGTGGCGAGGATCACCGCGCGCGGGGCGGTGGCGTCTGCTTCGGACAGCACGTAGCCGCCACGGCGGATGTCGGCGACCTGCGCTGGCGTGCGCGCATGGAAAGGCAGATTCTGGCGTGAGAACAGCAGTGACGACGGGCCGTCGGCACGCTCGATCGCGCATGCCCAGGCGACAGCGGATTCGACCGTGTCGCAGGGCCGCCAGACATCCATGTTGGGAATCAGGCGCAGGGTGGCGGTCTGTTCGACCGGCTGGTGGGTGGGGCCGTCCTCGCCGAGGCCGATGGAGTCGTGAGTGAATACGAAGATCTGGCGCAGCTTCATCAGCGCGGCCATGCGCAAGGCATTGCGGGCGTATTCGCTGAACATCAGGAAGGTGGCGGTGTAGGGGATCAGGCCGCGATGCAGCGCGACGCCGTTGGCGATCGCGGCCATGCCGAACTCGCGCAC